>JAJYYO010000041.1 GCA_021800795.1 Pseudomonadota bacterium | reverse complement strand
CATGAATACCGATGAGCGCCACACCAGCCGACTCGCACAATACAGGGCCGCGTCACCGTTCTTGTCACCGACGCCTAATTCCACCCTGTCCAGCAACCTGCCGTCTTGCGGGATGGGCAAGCCCAGACGCACGCCCGATGCCCCGGCAGCACCGGCCAACAGGACACCTGTTTCGCTATCCGGCCAGAGGGGTGCCTGAGAGCGCCAGCAGTAGACCGTATCCTCGAAATTGCCGACGATGGCGAAAGTTGCAGCCGTCAGGCGGATCGGCAACCACTCCAATCTGATATGCATTTCGCGGGCAAAACTGCCTGCTCCACTCGATTCTTCAGCATCAACGCAAGGTTTGCGCAGCGATTCGTTTGCTCCCTCGCTCGCTTGCGGGAGATAACCAGCGACTTGGCTGCCGTCTGTTGGCAGCTTAGTCGAATGGCTAGTTGTTCCATCAGGGTTGGGGAGAGGGAAACGGTCATGATCGTTAGGGGCTGCATATTTGCCATGACCGTTGGATTCATCATGCGCGCCCATCGCACGACCGATACAATAAAGCAACGCCCCGGCGGCCCCTCCCAACCCCAGCATGCTGAACGCCACAAACCACACTATCACGCCAAAAAAATGATGAAGAGCGGCGACCAACGATGTTTCGATGGCGACGCGCGCAATTTCCTCGGCGCTCAAACCATCTGATGTCCTGCAGCGTAAATCGGATAACAATACACGGGCTTCATCCAGGCGCTTGCCGCGCAATGCCTGTTGAATATCTTTATAACTCTGGCTGAACCGGCGAAAACCCATGCACAGGTACAACACCACCACATTGAACACCCAGGCAAAAACCGGATGCAGATAATACAATCCCCAGAACACCAGCACACCACCGGCGACCATGGGCAATACAGCCAACCACCAGGCCGTCCTGCCGTGGCGGTAATCGCCCGAATTAAAATGGTGCTGAAAATAATCGACGTAAGCGGACGACCAACCATGCAAAAATTTATGCGACCAGAGCGGTTTGAGCTGCTCCAGCAGCAGCGCGGCGATCAAGGCAGACAGGCTCATGACATCAGCAAAAGTCAACAGAGTTAAAGAATGAGTGAAGATAGCACATGTTCGCCTGCTCCGCTTGCCGCCGCCGGACAGCTCACCCGCTTTTCCACACAGCAGGAGAAAACCCTGGCCGCGGTGTGCCGTTCTGGCGCGTGTCGGCACGATCAACTCAGCCCGGCACGCCGCTTGCCGCCGTCTTCGAAAGGATAGAAAATGATCTGAAAAAGTATGAAAAAAGCTCGGACATGTTTATCATCACGCCCGAGCATTAACATCAAACACGCGCAAGCGTTCGTTTGTTTCCTCTCCCACCGGGAGAGGATAGAGGTGAGGGAGATCACTGTAAACTCGCCTTGCAAGTTGGGATTTACTACAAAAGGAGACAACATGAAAACGAATAGCTGGTTATTCTTCTCCCTGCTGGTCGCATCACAGGCAGTCTTCGCCGAAGACCAGACTCATTCAGGACAGGCCGTTACCAATGCCGTACAGTCCGGCTCCCATGCCAGCGCCAGCGCAGGCCATTCGATCGCGGCCTCAGGTCAGGTGACATCAGGGGTCTCGGCGATCCCGCTTGCCATCGGCGGGGTCGTGAGCGGCACAGCGGGCGCACTCTCCGCACAGGCCGCACACGGCTCGGCAAAGGCCGCGACCGCCCCCATCGGCACCCCGCTGGATATCACCGACGAGACCATCACCGTGATGCCGCCTGACGAAGCCCTGAAAAATGACAAGCCTGCCCCGGCAAAATCGGACAAGGGCATCTAAAAAGGAAATTTTATGAAAAACAGCCTACTCAGCACGATCCTGCTTGCCGCTTTCCTGACAGCCTCTTCATCCGTGTATGCCGGCATGGGCAGCGGCAGCAGTGGCGCATCCGAAGAAATTCACTTCAAACCCGAACAGGTCATCCAGTTTGCCAAGCAGGTGGAAAAAACGCTGGCCGCCAAAGGCGCGCATGTCGCCATCGTGGCGCGCATGGGTCGTCCCGCCTCGGAACTGCCTGAGGGGATGCACTACACGCATGTGGCTTTTGCCGTGTATTCGCAGATCACCACCGCGGATGGCAGACAGATTCCCGGCTATGCCATGTACAACCTGTATCAGGAGGACAAACACCCGGACGTGAGCGATCTGGTGCAGGACTTTCCGGTGGATTTCTTTGCAGGCGTCTCGGTGCTTGAAGCCGGAATCATCATCCCTTCGCCCAAATTGCAGCAACGTCTGCTGGATGTGATCAATTCGCCGACCTATGCCGCGCTGCACGATCCGCACTATTCGCTGATTGCCAACCCGTACACGCTGGGACGGCAGAACTGCACCGAGCATACGCTGGATGTGATCGGTGCGGCGATCTACCAGACCGGCGACATCAAGCGCATCAAGGCGAACGAAATCGCCTATTTCAAGGCGCAACCGGTCAACGTCAATCCGTTCAAACTGGCCTTAGGCTCGATGTTCAGTTCTGAAATTTCCACATCGGATCAGCCCGGCGCACCGGTAACGGCAACCTTTGAAACCATCAGCAGTTTCTTGCAGAAATACGACAAGGGATCGGAAGTCATGACCATCACCCCGGAACCGTAATCCGATAAAAAACCCGCCGAAGCGGGTTTTTTATCGCTTAACTGGCCAGCTTGGCTGCTATCTCGATTTCGGCGGCTGCCCAGTGATCGGTGGTGCAACCCTGAAAACCGGAACGCTCGGCGATATAGTAAGCGGCTGTCTCCACCATGCGGTAGCGTTCCTGAGCCGATGGCTGCGCAGTCTTCTTTTCAGCCGGCTTGGCGGCGGCTTTGGCTGCTGCGGGTTTCTTTTGTGCAACTGCTTTCGCTGCGGCAGGTTTTTTCTCCGCGACCGCTTTGGCTGCCGGCTTTTTCTCAGCAACGGCTTTGGCCGCCGGTTTCGCTGCGGCAGGCTTCTTCGCCGCCGCTTTTGGCGCTTTTTCTACTTCCGGGAAAGGCCATACTGCAGCCTCTGCCGGCTTCACTGTCGATTTTGCTGCCTTGCTCGCAACCGTTTTTTTGACGGTTTTCGCTTCTTCTACCATGATTGCAATCTCCCGGATGAATAGTCAAAACAAACCTGTAACGGCGCCATCATATTGCGCAAGTCAGCCACAGTCAACAGAATGCGGAAAATCATCACCGATTCGGCGCAGTTAAACGAATTTTAACTGATTATACGGAATATACGGTTTAAGCCGGCGCCTATCAGCCGCTATTCCTGACGCTGCCTGAGCTCCACCCGCTTTAAATAAGCTTCGCGTGCGATCTGCACATCCTCCAGGAAATAAGACAATTCTTTCAATAGCATAGCCTGAGGCCCGTCCACCAGCGCCTTGGGCGGGACCGGATGAAAATCCACCAGCACCATGTTGGCGCCGGACAGCACACCCTGCGCCGTCACATGCATCATGTCCATGATGCCGTCGGGAGAGGCCGCGCGCGAGCCCACCGAATGCGAGGGGTCCACACACACCGGCATGCGCGTCAAACGCTTCACCACCGGCACATGGGCAAAGTCGACAAAATTTCGATGCGGATCGGCCATGTTGGTCTTCATGCCGCGCAGGCAGAACACCACATTGCGATTGCCTTCGGAGGCCAGATATTCCGCCGCATTCAGCGATTCGTCCAGCGTGATGCCAAAACCGCGCTTGAGCAGCACCGGCATCCTGGTCTGGCGTCCGACGATTTTCAGCAACTCGAAATTTTGCGTGTTGCGCGTGCCGATTTGCAGCATCACGCCGGTCGCCTCCCCGGTCTGGTGCAGCGCCTCGTTGATTTCATCGAGGTGCGATTCGTGGGTGATTTCCATCGCCATCACCTTGATGCCGTACTTGCCCGCCAGCTCAAACACGTAGGGCAGACAGTTCTTGCCGTGCCCCTGGAACGCATAAGGACTGGTGCGCGGCTTGTAGGCGCCCATGCGGGTGCACACCTGACCGTTGTCTTTGAGCGCCCGAAGCATGATCTCGACGTGCTCGCGGTTGTCCACCGCGCACAGACCGGCAAACACGTTCAGGGTATCCTGCCCGAAACGCACGCCGTTATAGTCAAAATGGGTAGGACGCTGATCGTCCTTGTGACGCCCGAGGATGCGATATTCCTCGGATACCCGCACCACGCGCTCGACGCAAGGCAGCCCCTGCATATCCGCGATGTCCAGCAGCTTGGTATTGCCGATCAGATAGATCTCTGTCACCGTCTGTTGGTTGCCGCGTTCAACATGCACGCGTGTCTGTATTCCCGACATCGCTGCCAGGTGTGCCAGCAACTGCCGGTATTCCTGGGGTTTTTCGGAAACGTTGCTGCTCAGTATTAAAATCATGTCGCCACCTTATAGTTATTGAGCGCCCGAGGCAATTGCATCACATCGCGTATCTTTAAATCCACGCAGGCCGGATACCTGCTGCCCGCATTCACCCAGACCGTACGCATCCCCAGCTGTTTCGCCGTCAGCAGATTTTCCAGGCTGTCTTCGACCATCACGCATTGACCAGCGCGAACCCGATGACGCCGCATCACATGCCTGAAACCGTAACAATCCGGTTTGGGACGATATCTCGTCTGTTCCACCGCAACCACATCATCGAATAAATCCGCCACCCGCAGCAACTTTAACACGGCGTGCGCATAATGCTGCGGCGCGTTTGAAAAGACGACTTTTTTTCCCGGCAGCGCACGCAACACATGGCGCAAGCGGGGTGCGTACAACACCATTTTGTCCAGTTCGGGAAACTGGTGCGTATGATGCAAAAAATGCGCAGGGTCCGTACCGTGGTGCCGCATCAGACCGCTCAGGGTCGCGCCATAACGATGCCAGTAATACTGGCGCAGCGCGTTCGCCTTGCTCTCCTCAAGCTGCAGATGTTCCTGCAAATAAGCCGTCATGCTTTGATTGATGTGCGGGAAAATGTGCGGACTCGCGTCGTGCAGCGTGTTGTCCAGATCAAAAATCCACAGCGGGGATGCCACTACTTACTCTTGATCAGCGTACCCACACCCTCATCGGTGAGAATCTCCAGCAGCAGCGCGTGCTGGACACGTCCGTCGATGATGTGCACCGAACGCACGCCGCCGCGCGCCGCATCCAGTGCCGAGCTGATCTTGGGCAACATGCCGCCGGACAGCGTGCCATCGGCCACCAGTGCGTCGATTTGCGCAGGCGTCAATCCGGTCAGCAGTTTGCCACTTTTGTCCAGCACGCCCGGCGTATTGGTGAGCAGCACCAGCTTTTCGGCTCCCAGCACTTCGGCCAGCTTACCGGAAACCACGTCGGCGTTAATATTTAAAGTTTCACCGTCAGGTCCTACACCGATCGGCGCGATGACCGGGATGAAATCGCCGGAGTCCAGAAAGGTGATGATGGATGGATCGATCTGGTTGATGTCGCCGACCAGACCGATATCCACCATCTCGCCGGGAACTGCATCGCTTTCCAGCAACAGCTTTTTGGCCCGGATAAACGATCCGTCCTGCCCCGTCAGACCGACCGCCTTGCCGCCATGGCGATTGATCAGGTTGACGATGTCCTTGTTGACCTTGCCCAGCACCATTTCGACCACATCCATGGTTTCTTCATCGGTGACGCGCATGCCCTGAATGAACTCGCCCTGCTTGCCTACCCGCTTGAGCAGTTCGTTGATTTGCGGACCGCCGCCGTGCACCACCACCGGGTTCATACCGACCAGCTTCAGCAATACCACATCGCGTGCAAAACTCTCCTGCAACGCAGGATCGGTCATCGCGTTGCCGCCGTATTTGATCACGATGGTCTTGTCAAAAAAGCGCTGGATGTAAGGCAGCGCTTCGGAGAGCACGAGCGCCTTGAGTTCGGCGGAAGCGGTGGGCAGCGACATATTTTTTCCTTTTAAAAGTTGGCGGGAATTTTACACCAGAAGAAAATCCACCGTGCCAGAAAAAGGGTGTAGAAAATTATTTTCCGGTGGCAGCCCGGCAGCGCACCGAACAATGTCAACTCTGACCATAATGATTTTGCGTGCTTGTTCCACGACTGGCTGGCATGCTATACACTTGCGCGGATTCAGGATGTACCCAGGGAAAAGCATGTCACAACCAATCAAATTATCCGACCTGTTGCGCGATTCTGCGTACAAGCTCACGCAATTCAAACCAGCTCAAATTCAAGCACTGGAAGCCGGCATTACGATGAAGGACACTGGCAAGAATCCTGTGCCTTATGTCACCTGTCTGGTGCGCGGCAAACCGATCAAACTCACGCCTGAGGAAGCCGTGCGCCAATTGTATGTCATGGTGCTCAGGGACGATTTGGGTTACCCCGTGAGCCGCATGGAGCTGGAATACGGCGTGACTTTTGGCCGTGAAAAAAAACGCGCCGACATTTGCGTGTTTGATGCCAAGCGCAGCACCGATCCCTACATTTTGGTTGAACTGAAAAAGCCCAAGCTCAAGGACGGCAAGGAGCAACTCAAATCTTATTGCAACGCCACGGGCGCACCGATGGGCGTGTGGAGCAACGGCGACAGCATTTCGTTCTATCACCGCAAAGACCCGAACTACTTTGAAGACATCCCCGCCATCCCTTCGGCGCATGAAAAACTTTCCGACATCCTGACCGCGCGCTGGACGATAGACGATTTGGTCAAGATGGACAAGCTCGTCAACCAAAAGAAATCGCTCAAGGATTTGATTCTGGAAATGGAAGACGAAGTTTTAGCCAATGCGGGCGTGGACGTATTCGAGGAATTGTTCAAGCTGGTGTTCACCAAGCTGTATGACGAAATGGAAAGCGGTCGCGACAAGAAACGCCACCTGATTTTCAAAAACTACGGCGACACCGAAACCGAACTCAAAGCCAAAATTCAAGCCCTGTTCGACAAGGCGCGTGCCAAGTGGACGGGCGTTTTTCCCGAAGGTGCAAAAATTGATCTCACGCCCAGCCACCTAGCCGTGTGCGTCTCGTCGCTGGAAGGCGTGAAGCTGTTCAACTCCAATCTGGACGTGGTGGATGAGGCGTTCGAATATCTCATCAACAAAAGCAGCAAGGGCGAGAAGGGCCAATACTTCACGCCGCGCTATGTGATCGACATGTGCGTCAAAATGCTCAATCCCCAAGAGCACGAAACGATGATCGACACCGCAGCGGGCAGTTGCGGCTTCCCAGTACACAGCATCTTTCATGTTTGGCATCAAATACGGCGCGAACTTGGATTGCCGATCAGCGATCACTTCACGACAGAGCAACGCACACCGCGCGAAACCGACTATGTTCAGGACAAAGTATTCGCCATCGACTTTGACGAGAAGGCGGTGCGCGTAGGCCGCACCCTGAATCTGATTGCGGGCGATGGTCAAACCAACGTGTTGCACCTCAATACCCTGGATTACGAACGCTGGGACGAAAAATCCAAAGATGAGGATTGGCTAAGAACATATTCTCGTGGCTGGTTTAAATTCAGTGACTTGCGCACCACCAAAGATCAAAACCGTGATTTCAGTTTTGACATCCTGATGGCGAATCCGCCCTTCGCGGGCGACATCAAGGAAACGCGCATTCTTTCCAAATACGAACTGGCGCGCACCGTCAGCCTCGACAAGGTAAACAATGTTGATGAAAACGACAAGAATATTGTGGACGCGACACAACGTCCTCCAACCTTTGCCGAATGCCTGCACGCCAGCCACGACACTATTTACAAAATGGCCGACGGCACCTACCGCAAGGTAAAGATCAAGCCGCAAAATACCGTAGGCCGCGACATTCTGTTTATCGAGCGCAACCTGAATTTCATCAAGCCCGGCGGGCGCATGGCGATTGTGTTGCCGCAGGGGCGCTTCAACAACTCCAGCGACAAAGACATCCGCGAATATTTGGCCGCCCATTGTCGCATCCTCGCCGTAGTGGGTTTGCACGGCAACGTGTTCAAGCCGCACACCGGCACCAAGACCAGCGTGCTGTTCGTGCAAAAGTGGGATGACAAACTGTGCCCCAAAGTGGACGACTACCCGATTTTTTTCGCCACCATGAAAGAGCCGAGCAAAGACAACAGCGGCGACAAAATATTTGTAAAACGCAAGGACTTGCAGCAATGGGAAAACTCCCGTCATTCCGGCGCAGGCCGGAATCCAGCAATGCAAAAAAGCCCGCAAAGCGGACAAAATCAAAATGCAGTCTCGCTACGCGAGAACGTTGTTAATTATCTGGATTCCCGCCTGCGCGGGAATGACGACGAATCGGAGAGTGCGCAGCATCTTGTAGCTCAGCCCGTCGTCGATCATTACAACGTCACGCCGCAAGACCTCAACGAATTTGTACTGGATGAACACGAGCATCTGGTGGTGAAGCACGACCTGTTCAGCCACGAGCTGAAAGACGGCAAACGCACGCCGGACGGCATCGCCGAAGCCTTTATCGAGTTTGCCAAGAAGGAGCAGCTAAGTTTTTTTCACTAGGCCCTTTCAATGACGCCCGTTACCGGGCATTGTTGGAAGGGCTGGAAGTTTCAGAAATTAGACGAAGTCAGCTTAACGTCGAAATACGTTACGAGGCTGAGTTTTTTCGGCAACGTTATCTGAAGGAAGATTCAGCACTTGTACGGTGGCCTAAATTAACTATTAGCGAATTTGCCAATGTGACAGATGGGCCGCATGGTTACCATGTTGTGGATGATGACTCTCCTATCGTTATGTTAACTGCAAAAAATGCTAAGGACTGGTTTTCTGACCGTAAAGGAGCCGATCACATTGCCGATTGGGTTGATGCCAACAACAAGCGCTCTTCGCTTGCAGCGGGAGATGTCATCCTTTCTACTCGCGGATCTGTGGGGATGTGCGCATTGGTAACTAATGAAGTCCTGCCAGCCAATATTGATCAAGATGTGGCGCGTATTTCATGGTCTGATAAAAAAACACTTTTGCCAGAATTCGTAGTGGTTTATTTGAATTCTCGTTTCGGGCAAGATCATATTGCTCGCCATGCCTCAGGCATGGTGCAACAGGGCTTGTCATTGCAAAAAGTGCGGGAAATTAGCATCCCAATACTTTCATCTGATTTTCAAATAGCAATTACCTCAACAGTACAAGCCGCTCTGTCTAAGCGCCGCGAAGCTGAAAAACAACTCAACCAAGCCGAACAAAATCTATTATGCGATCTTGGCTTGAAAAACTGGCAGCCCCCAGAACCACTAACCTACACTAGCACTTCCACTGCTGCCTTCAAGGCAGGCCGCTTGGATGCGGAGTATTTCGCCCCGCGCGTGGAGCAGCTGCTGCAAAAATTGGGCGAGGCTGGGTTGACTATCGGTGCTGTTGCACCAGCACGGCACGAACGCTTTACCCCCGGCAAAGAAGGGGAGTTTGATTACATCGAAATTGGTAACATTCGCGCCGATGGAACGGTCGTGGCTGAACGGGTGCGACAAAATGAAGCTCCCAGTCGCGCCACTTCATATGTGAGAAAGGGCGATGTTCTGACTTCAAGCGTGCGCCCTATCCGTCGGCTTTCTGCCCTCGTTACGCCGGAGCAGGACGGCTTTGTCTGCTCTTCCGGTTTCGTGGTGTTGCAACCTCTCGACGCATCCGCTGAGCTTTTGATGACCTATCTACGCCTGCCGCCGATATGCGAACTGATGGACTTGCACACCAGTGCCAGCCTGTACCCGGCCATTTCGGAAACCGACTTGTTGGTGTTGCCATTTCATCCCGTGTCCACGCAAGTTGAATCTGAAATTGTTCAATCCGTTCAATCCGCACACGCCGCCCGCCGCAAAGCAAATGCCCTGCTGGACGTTGCCAGGCGCGCCGTGGAGATCGCCATCGAGCAGGATGAAGCTGCGGGCATGGCGTACATTGAGGCAAATTCATGACCGGCGAGATCATTTTTTACCAAAGCGACGACGGCACGATACGGCTGGAAACCCGTCTTGAAAACGAGACCTTGTGGCTGACGCAGCAGCAGATGGCGGAGCTGTTTCAAACCACACAGCAAAATATTAGCCTGCATATTCAGAACATCTATGCCGAGGGTGAGTTGGTGGATGAGGCAACTCACAAGAAAAGCTTGTGGGTTCGCCAAGAGGGCAATCGACAAGTACAACGCGAGCTGGATAGCTTTAATCTGGATATGGTGATTTCAGTCGGCTATCGCGTGAAAAGTCTGATCGCTACCCGCTTCCGCATCTGGGCGACCGGGCAACTCAAGGAGTACATCGTCAAGGGCTTTGTCATGGACGACGAACGCCTGAAAAATCCGCCCATTGCCGGTTCGTCGGTGCCTGACCACTTCGCGGATTTGCTGGCGCGATCAATTTGTCCCGCGATGCGGGAATCCGGTTAATTCAAACCGCTGGATGCCGGATCGAATCCGGCATGACGAGCTTTCAAAGTTTGGCCAATGAGCAGTTAATGATGCATATGCTGCATGTGCTCATCCATCGGTGCAGTCAGCGGCTTCACTTCGGCGACAATCGCAACCTTCTCCTCCTTGCCTCCCACCCTGATATTGAGCGTCAACGGCACGCTGTCGCCCGCCTTGAGGGGCGCCAGCAGATCGATCAGCATCAGATGATAACCGGCATTGCCCAAAACAATCCTTTTACCGGCCGGCAGTTCAATCGCCTGCACTTCGCGCATCTCCATCATGCCGTTGTCATGGCTCATGCTGTGCATCTGTGCACTCTTGCAGGCGGGACTGGAAAAACCGACCAGCTTGGCGCCTTTGAGGCTGGTAATGGCAAGATCCACCATTCCGGTACTCTGCCCGGGCGCAGTAGCACGCGCCCAGGCGCCTTCGACCTGAATATCGCCCGCATAAACGCAGGCGCTCAGCAACATCGCACCCAATAGCGTGCACAGCCTGACCAGAATATTCATTCTTTAATTCCCCCTGAAGATTAAAATGCGCGAATTATACCTGCTGCGGACGCGCTGATGGCTGCGTCAAGATGCCGCACCCGGCCACCCCTCACTCCGATTACAATTGCGCCATGAACATATTCTCTTCCCTGCCCGGTCATGCCCAATTGCGCCGTCTGGTCAATTTGCGCAGTCTGGCGGTCGCAGCACAGGCCTTCACCCTGCTGGCCGTGTGGAAGATACTTCAGCTGGATATGCAATGGCTGCCGATGATAGCGGGTATCGCCTCGCTCGCTGCAATCAATTTTTTCACTTTTCTGCGCCTGACCAACAGCAAACCTGTCAGCAACCTTGAATTGTTTGCGCAGCTGAGCATCGATGTTTCCGAGCTCAGCCTGCTGCTGTACTACGCGGGCGGCTCGACCAATCCATTTATATCCCTCTACCTTCTGCCGCTGGTGATTGCCGCCACCATCCTGCCTGCCCGTTACACCTGGGGCATCGCAGCGCTCACCACGGCCAGCTACAGCGGGCTGATGATCTATCACATCCCGCTGCCTCACACGGACATGGAAATGGATATGGACAACGCCTTCAACATCCATGTCGTCGGCATGTGGTTAGGCTTTGTCATCAGCGCGGTGGTGGTGGCGTATTTTGTGGTGAAAATGGCCCAGGCGGTACGCAGCCGGGATGCGCTGCTGGTACAGGTTCGCGAAGAAATATTGCGCAACGAACGCATCGTAGCGCTCGGCACGCAGGCTGCGGGTGCGGCTCATGAACTCGGCACCCCGCTGTCCACCATGGCGGTGGTGATCGGCGAACTGCTGCACGATACTGACGACGCACAACTGCGCGACAGCCTGACCCTGCTCGATGAACAGCTGCGCGCATGCCGCCGCATTCTCGACAAGATCATGCTGAATGCACAGGGCAGCGGCACCAGCACACTACAGGCTGCCGATGAACTGATAGAGGAAGTGCTGAACGAATGGCAGTTGCTGCGACCCACAGCGCACTACCGCTACAGCAGGAACGAGCCTATGCCTGCCATCAGCGTGGATGTCACTTTGCGTGCCGCACTGATGAATCTGCTCAACAACGCGGCCGACGCCAGCCCGCAAGGGATCGAAATCAACGCCCGCTGCGACGATGCCCACTTCATTGTGGAGATACGCGATTACGGCACAGGGCTGAGCGAGGAAGTCGCGCGCAAGGCCGGCTCGGCCTTCTTTACCACCAAGAAAGAAGGTCACGGAGTGGGTTTGTTCCTCGCCAACGCGACGATCGAACGCATGAAGGGCACGGTGCGCCTGTATAACAGGGAGGGCGGCGGCGCCACCACCGAACTCACCCTGCCGCTCGCCGGAAATATCGAAGGGAATTCGACATGAAACAAGCCGTTGAAGAATCGGCCAGCTTGCTGCTGGTGGATGACGACGCCACCTTTTGCCGGGTACTCAGCACCGCGCTGACAAGACGCGGCTTTTGCGTGAGCATCGCGCACAGCGTGGAAGAAGCGCTGCCGCTGGCTGTCGACAATCCGCCGGAATATGCCGTGGTGGATATGAAAATGAAAGGCGCGCCCGGGCTGGTGCTGGTCAAGGCGCTGCACGAACTCGACCCGAACACCCGCATCGTCGTTCTGACCGGTTACGCCAGCATCAGCACCGCCGTGGAGGCCATCAAACTGGGTGCGACACAGTATCTGGCAAAGCCCGCCAATGCGGATGAAATCGTCGCGGCTTTCAGCCATCAGGCGGACGGCAATGTGCCGCTTACCACGCAACCCACCAATATCGAAAACCTGGAGTGGGAACATATCCAGCGCGTGATGCGTGAACATGACCACAACATTTCGGCCACCGCACGCGCGCTCAACATGCACCGCCGCACCCTGCAACGCAAACTGAACAAGCCGCCGCCCGGGAAAGTGAACACAACGTTTTAGCGAATCTCGTATACTACGTACCTGAGGCGGTTTGCCGAAACGATTTGCGCACTATGAATCCCTCACAACACTCAGAATTTGCAGCTTCTCAGCACCCAGAAAAACACGACATGACCAACGAACAAATCCGATTCAGGCTCACACAGGCCCTTGCCAGCCTGGACTCACTTCCTGCCATGCCGGCTATCGCCTTGAAACTGATGGCGCTGGATCTGAGCACAGACGAAGGCGAAGTCGAGCTGCTGAAATTGATCGGACAGGACCCGCAAATCTCAGCCAGGCTGATCGGTCTGGCCAACTCGCCCGCGATGAGCGCTTCCCGCAAAATCAGCAACGTGGCTGATGCGGCATTACTGCTCGGCGTGACCCGCGTCAAGGCGGTATCGCTCGGCATTGCGGCGATGTCGAATTTTACCAATATCCCCTCCTCCCTGCATTTCTCGCCACAGGACTTGTGGCTGCATAGCCTGTCAATCGCCATCGCCATGCACACCCTGTCACTCTCCATGCCAAAGCAGATGCAGCCTCAACAGGATCATGTATATCTGGCCGGATTACTGCATGACATAGGCTATATGGTCATACACCATATCGATAATGCATCGAGCAACGAACTGCATCGTCAACTCCGGCTGCAACCCAGACGCCCGGTAACGAAAATCGAGATGGAGGTTCTTGGCGTTTCGCATTGCCAAATCGGCGCACAACTGGCAAGACAATGGAATCTTCCTGAGGAAATCGTTGCCGTGTTGGGCTGCCACCACGCACCCTGCCTGGATGAAATCTCAACCCATAATCCCCTGGCGCGCATGGTCAACCTGACTGAAAAATTATTACCCAATTTTGGCGTCACCGAATACTGCGGCACGGACATAAGCGATCAGGAATGGCATGCCTTGGGCATAGATCCGGGCAAGGCGGAAGAATTGCGCGACACCATCAATGAACTGGCCATTCAGGCCGCACAGATAGCCGACATTTTTTAAGGCTGATATGTCGGGTTATAACCCGACCTACGAATCCTGACTATCACCAACAGCCGCGCAAGACTATAATTGCGCACCGTTACAACCTGCACAATCATGAAAGCCTTCCTGTTATGTATCGGCCTGCTGCTCTCGTCAGCCGGCTTTGCGCTGCCCTTGCAACTGCCCGAAGCGCCTGTTCTGGGAGCAAAATCCTACCTGCTGTATGACTTTACCAGCAATCAGGTGCTGCTGGATCAGAACAGCAGCGCGCGTATGGAACCTGCCTCGCTAACCAAGCTGATGACGGCTTACCTTGCGTTTTCAGCGATCAGACAGGGCGCGATCAAGCTGGATCAAAGCCTCACCGTGCCGCTCGATGCGACTCGCAACAGCGGAGGCGAATCGCGCATGCTGCTAAAACCCGGACAAACGGTCACCGTTGACGAACTGCTGCATGGTCTGATTGTGCAATCCGGCAACGATGCGGCGAACACGCTGGCCGCCAAAATCGGCGGCACGGAAGCCGACTTCGTCGCAATGATGAACAAGGAAGCCCTTCGTTTGGGCATGAAGAACACCCATTTTACCAATCCGGTCGGCATGCCCGATGCGCAGCATTACAGCAGCGCCTACGATCTGGCGATACTGGCGGCAGCCGTGGTGCGCGACTTTCCCGAACACTATCCGCTGTTCGGTCTGCGCGATTACACCTTCAACAATGTCACGCAGGCCAATCGCAATCGCCTGTTATGGCTGGACCCTTACGCCGACGGACTGAAAACCGGACACACCGATACCGCCGGATTCTGTCTGGTGGGCTCCGCCAAGCGCGACAAGCGCCGTCTGATCTCGGTGGTGCTGGGCGCCGACTCCGACAGCGGGCGCGCCTCAGACAGCCAGAAACTGCTCAACTATGGCTTCCAGTCTTTCGATGCCGTGCGTCTGTATCAAAACAGTCAGCCTGTTACCCGGGTGCGCGTCTGGAAAGGCACGGAAAGCCACCTCGATCTGGGCTTCCGACAGGATCTGTTCCTGACCATACCCAAGGGGCAGTTTGCGCAACTCAAAGCCACCCTGGAAACGCATCAGCCCATCATCGCGCCGATCACCTCAGGACAGCAACTAGGTGTCCTCAAGCTCACACTGGCGGGCAAACCCTATGCGGAATTTCCGTTAATCGCGCTGGACAGCGTGCGGCTTGCCAACGTATTTTCGCGCGGCTGGGACAGCATACGGTTGCTGGTGCAGAAATACAGCCCCTTATGAGCACGCTGACGATTTATCTGAACGGGCAGTACATGCCGCTGGAAGAAGCCAAAATTTCCGTACTGGATCGCGGCTTCATCTTCGGTGACGGGGTGTACGAAGTCATCCCGGTGTACTCGCGCCGCGCATTCCGTCTTGGCGAACATTTGCAACGCCTGCAACACAGTCTGGACGGCATCCGGCTTGCCAACCCGCACAGTGTTGCCGAATGGACGCAAATCATCGACGAGCTTATCGCACGCAACGAGACAGATGACCAGTATCTTTATCTGCACATCACACGGGGGGTAGCCCGTCGCGATCACGCCTTCCCCAATCCGCCCGTGCCGCCCACTGTGTTCGTGATGAGCAATCCGCTGTCCACGCCTGCGCAGCTAAGCCCGGGCGTGGGTGCGGTCACGGCACAGGACAACCGCTGGCTGCGCTGCGACATCAAGGCCATTTCGCTGCTGCCCAACGTGCTGCTGCGCCAGACGGCAGTGGATGCCGGATGCGCGGAAACCATCCTGATCCGCGACAATGATTTTTTGACCGAGGGCGCGGCGAGCAACATCTTTGTGGTCAAAAACGGCACGCTGCTGGCGCCGCCCAAAGACAATCTGATGTTGCCCGGCATCACCTATGACGTGATACTGGAAATTGCTGCCGCCAACCACATTCCGCATGAAGTGCGCAAAATCACGGTCGCGGAAGTGTTCGACGCCGACGAACTGCTGCTCACCTCAAGCACAAAAGAAGTATTGCCCATCACTCATCTCGACGGAAAGCCGGTAGGCACCGCTCGTCCCGGGCCGATGTTCAATAAAATTTATTCCTTATATCAAGAATTTAAACGTGACGTGATGCGAGCAAAATGAACAATCCGCCTGTTATTCCCGAGAGCCAGAGTCTGGTCGAATACCCTTCCGATTTTCCGCTCAAGATTTTCGGATCACAGCACCCCGACTTTGCGCAATGCGTGCTGGAAGTCGTCACCAGACACGACCCGGATTTTGTCGCCGCCAGCATGGAGATGCGCGCCAGTAAAACCGCCAAGTACATCAGTCTGACCTGTACCATACGCGCCACCTCGCGAAAACAGCTCGATGCGGTTTATCAGGAACTGTGCGACCATCCGCTGGTCAAGATGGTCTTGTGAGGAGCGAGGAATGAGGAGCGAGGAGCGAGGATTGAGGATCGAGGATCGAGCGACGCAGCACAATGCACCAATGAGCGATGAACAATCACGTCCTCAATCCCCCCACATACACCCTCAATCCTCAATCCTCAATCCTCAATCCTGCATTCTGCATCCTGTTATTCACACTCTGGGGCTGGTCGAATATCAACCTACCTGGGAGGCAATGAAGCGATTCACTGCTGAGCGCACTGCCGACACGCGCGATGAAATCTGGCTGGTGCAGCACCCGCCCACCTATACTCAGGGGCTGGCGGGACTGCCCGAACATCTGCTGATGCCGTCCGACATCCCGGTGGTCAAGATAGATCGCGGCGGGCAGATCACCTATCACGGCCCCGGTCAGATCGTCGCCTACCTGCTGCTCGATCTGCGCCGCTGGAAACTTAACGTGCGCGAACTGGTGAATCTGATGGAGCAGGCGGTGATCGACTTGCTGGGCGAGTACGGCGTGGCAGCACATGGCCGTGTCGATGCCCCCGGCGTCTATGTCAATGATGCAAAGATCGCCTCGCTGGGCCTGAAAATCAAGCACGGCTGCTGCTATCACGGACTGGCGCTCAACGTGGACATGAACCTCGCGCCCTTCAGCCTCATCAACCCCTGCGGCTATGCCGGACTGCGCGTCACGCAATGCGTGGAACTGGGCATCACCGCCGGCCTTAACGAGTTGCAGGCGGAACTGACGCAAAACCTGATACACGGCTTACAGCAACACGATCAAAAAAATCATGAGCAGCCTTGAACGGGGCCGTCGCATCGTCATCATCGCAGGGCCAAACGGCGCAGGCAAGACGACTTTTGCGCGCGAATTTCTGCCCAACGAGGCGAACTGTCCCAACTTCGTCAATGCCGATTTAATTGCAGCCGGGCTGTCGCCCTTCGCACCGGAACTAGCCGCTTTCAAGGCGGGCAGAATCATGCTGAAAACGATAGCAGACCATGTACGACGCAGTGAGAGTTTTGCCTTTGAAACGACACTCTCCGGCCTGACGTATGCGCAAATGATCCCGGCATGGCAATCAACCGGCTACGCAGTAAAGCTGATCTTCCTGTCCTTGCCGAATGCGGATATGGCCGTACAACGGGTAGCGGCACGCGTCGTGCAGGGCGGCCACAACATCCCGGAAGCCACCATACTCCGTCGATTTTCCGGCGGGATCAAAAACTTTGACCGCTACAAACTGCTGGTGAACAGCTGGCAACTATATGATAATTCCGGCATACCACCCGTTTTACTGGAAGAAGGAGAAAAAATATGACATCACCTGTTTCCCGCCTGAAAGATCCCGACTTGCAGAAAACGCTTGCGGCATTGCTGCGCGCGTCTGAAAAAGCGCGTTTGCTGGCTGAACAAACCGGCACACCCTTTATCGTGCGTCCATCCAAACCCGCCCCGGTCGCTACCGGCAAGCCCAACTGATCATTTCCGACCTTCATCCCCGCATCCAAACGCAATTTCCTCGCAACGCGCGTTTGTGCAAACATAGAAACCCGACACCATGAGCAACAGCAGACAAACCGGCGCGGCCAAGACGGCGCGCAACCCGATCAAAATCGTGCCCTTGCAGCAACGCCTGCGCAAGCCTGAATGGATACGCGTCAAAACAGGTTCAGGCGCCGGCTACCACGACGTAAAACGCCTGTTGCGCGAACACAATCTGGTCACGGTATGCGAGGAAGCTTCCTGCCCGAACATCGGCGAATGTTTCAGCAAAGGCACCGCCACCTTCATGATCCTGGGCGATGTCTGCACGAGGCGTTGCCCGTTCTGCGACGTCGCGCACGGCAAACCGCAGCCGCCAGATGCCGATGAACCCGCCAACCTTGCACGCTCCATCGGCCTGCTTAAACTCAAATACGTGGTCATCACCAGCGTGGATCGCGACGATCTGCGCGACGGCGGCGCTCAGCACTTCACCGACTGCCTGACGGCGATCCGTTCAAGTTCTCCCGCCACACGCCTGGAAATCCTGATCCCGGATTTCAGGGGACGCCTTGATGAGGCGCTGGACGCGCTGGCCGGCAGCTTGCCCGATGTGCTCAATCACAATCTGGAAACCGTGCCGCGCCTGTATAAACTGGCGCGCCCGGGTGCGGATTATGCGCATTCGTTGAAGCTGCTTCAGGATTTCAAAACGCGCTTCCCCGGCATTCCGACCAAATCCGGCGTAATGCTGGGTCTGGGCGAGACAGACGAGGAAGTGCTGGAAGTGATGAGGGATCTGCGTGCGCACGGCGTGGAGATGCTGACCTTGGGCCAGTATCTGCAACCCTCGGACGGACATCTGCCGGTACTGCGCTATGTGCCGCTGGAAACCTTCGCGATGTTCGAGCGCGAGGCGCGTGCAATGGGTTTTTCCCATGCCGCCTGCGGCCCCATGGTACGCAGCAGCTATTACGCCGACGAACAGGCGCATCTGGCAGGGGTTGGTGTTAATTCCATCGATAAACGCTAATTAACATCGATAAAGGCTAACCTACATCGCTATTCACTAACTATGTCTGTCAGGTACGATTGATCGCGAATCGTAACCTACTAAACAACCACCGGCTAAAGCCGGTGGGTTTGAAATACGGACTAAAAGTCCTGATACGCGTCGCCTAAACGACGCGTCTTAATCCGGTTCCATTTGAAAATTATCATTCTCTCTTGGCTCAAAGT
>JAJYYO010000063.1 GCA_021800795.1 Pseudomonadota bacterium | reverse complement strand
TGGGTCGCTGCAAAACCATACGCAAAATTTCACGGTGTTCGGCTTCAGCGCTTCTGCCGTGCGATGCGGCCAGTTGCTTCAATGCAAGCGCAACCTCTTCCTCAACATTTCGAACAACTAAATTGGTCGCCACATTACACTCCCGAATTGCAATCAATGATTGCAATCTAACAGAAGAATGATTGCATTGCAATTCAAAATCAACAACAATACGACATGTCGTGAACTGCATAACCTGCCCCGGCATCAAAGTCGATTCTTAAAAACTGACAGTGCGCACTCCTCGCATTTTGATTACAGTTAATAGCTTGCAGACTGTTTTTCCTACTTCTGGAACTGATTGACCGCCCGGTTATGCTCGGTCAGATTGCTGGAAAATTTTGAGCTGCCATCGCCGCGCGCAACGAAATACAATGCATCGGTGCTGGCCGGATGCAGCGCTGCATACAGCGATTCCCGTCCCGGCATGGCGATCGGTGTGGGCGGCAATCCGGTGCGTGTGTAAGTATTATAAGGAGTATCGCGGGTCAAATCCTGGCGGCGCAGATCGCCGTCGAATTTCTCCCCCAGGCCATAAATCACCGTCGGGTCGGTTTGCAGCATCATGTGACGGCGCAAACGGTTGACGAACACACCGGCGATCATCGCCCTATCTGCGGCTGTGCCGGTTTCCTTTTCCACGATGGACGCCAGAATCAGCGCCTGATAAGGCGATAGCAGCGGCAGATCGGGGCTGCGCGCCAGCCAGGCCTGTTGCAAACGCTGCTGCATGGTCCGATAGGCGAACTTCAGAAACTCCACATCGCTGCTGCCGGCAGCGACATAATAGGTATCAGGTGAGAAAAGCCCTTCCGGATTCGATTCTGGCGCACCGATACGCTGCATGATTTCACCGTCAGACATGCTCAGCGTGTCATGCCGGATGTTCGGACTGGCGTTGAGCGCGCTGCGCAACTGCCTGAAACTCCAACCCTCGATGATCGTGACCTGGCTTTTGCCTGCATTTCCCTGGGTGATCATGTCCAGCAACTCCATTCTGGAGACTGCATGATCCAGCTGGTAGACACCCGCCTTGATTTTTCCGGCGCGCCCCAGCAAGCGCGCAAAAACGACGAATAATCTGGGGTTATCCAGCAGGCCCGCCTGCTCGAACTGCCGTGCTACCGTGGTGAGGCTGCTGCCCTGATTCAGCGAAAAATCCAGCGGCAGCGTTGCCGGCGTCAGCGGGCTGTAGGCGTAATAAGCCGCGCTGCCGGACAGCAACATCAAAATCAGCAACAACGCCTTCAGTTTACCCATGATCAGTCAACCTCTCCTGCAAGGGCCGCACGTATCCGCACGGCAAAGCTGAAATCCGTCCAGCGTCGTTCTTCAAACTGAGCGACCGACCACAAACCGAATACGCTGTTGGTCAAAAACAGTTCGTCCGCCGCGCGCAATTCATCCAGTTCAACATCGCGCATGTCGACCGCAATCCCCATCTTTCCGGCGCAGGCGATCACGCGATCTCGCTCAACGCCTGCCACGCCGCAACGCGACAAATCCGGCGTGATCAGCCGCCCTCCAGATACCAGGAACACATTGCTGCGCACACCTTCGATGACCAGGCCGTCAGCATCGAGCAGCAGTCCCTCTGCAAAATCGGTACATTCCGCCGCTGCCAGCACATTTTCCAGTCGATTCAGATGTTTGATGCCGGCCAGACGCGGCTGATGACCCAGGCGCAATGCGCACAGGCCCAGCGTCACGCCCTGGTCCGGATAGACCGGCAGAGGAGCAACATCCCATAAATGCGTCGCTGTCGTGCAGGCGAGCGGCGAGTAACCGCGCTTAATGTGAAACTCGCGTGAGCGTTCATTTGTCCCCTCTCCCTCCGGGAGAGGGTGTGGGTGAGGGAAACGGGCTTGGCGAGCTTCATCATCAAGAGTAGCTCCTTTGCCATGCCCGTTAGACTGTCCACGGGTGACGATCAGCTTGAATACGGCATCGGGATGCTCAAGCGCCAGACCTGTCAGTTCGGCAGACAGGAGGTTCTCGTCCGGACAAACGATACCCAGCGCTGTGCAGTCATGCAGGATTTTCTGATAGTGCAGCGGCCAGTGTTGTGGCCTGCCATGAACGACAAGCAGTGTGCGGAACACCCCGTCACCGTAGAGCAGGCCGCGATCGCGGATGCTGATCAAATTGCCCTGTGCGCCGTTGATCAGCATTCTTTGAACTGGTTATTTGAAAAAAAATCAGACCTTGCTGAACACCAGCGTACCGTTGGTGCCGCCGAAACCGAAGTTGTTGTTCATCGCCACGTTGATTTTCATGTCGCGAGCCGTATTCGCGCAATAGTCCAGATCGCACTCCGGATCCTGCTCGAAGATGTTGATGGTCGGCGGCGAAATCTGATGATGGATGGCCAGCACCGAAAAAATCGACTCGACGCCGCCCGCCCCGCCCAACAGATGACCGGTCATCGACTTGGTCGAATTTACCACCAGCTTTCTGGCGTGATCGCCGAAGGCCAGCTTGATCGCATCGGTCTCGTTCTTATCGCCCAGCGGGGTCGATGTGCCATGCGCGTTGACGTACTGCACGTCAGAAGGATTAAATCCTGCATTTTTCAGCGCGTTCAGCATGCTGCGCTTCGGGCCGTCGCTGTTCGGCGAGGTGATATGGTAGGCGTCGCCGCTCATGCCATAACCGGTCACTTCAGCGTAAATTTTCGCACCGCGCGCCTTCGCATGTTCATATTCTTCCAGCACCAGCACACCTGCGCCTTCGCTGATGATGAAACCATCCCTGTCCTTGTCCCACGGACGACTGGCTGTCGCCGGATCATCGTTGCGTGTGCTGAGCGCGCGCGCCGAAGCGAATCCGCCGACTGCCAGCGGACACAGGGTCGCTTCCGAACCGCCGGCGATCATCACGTCCGCATCACCGTATTCGATCATGCGTGCCGACTCGCCGATGCAGTGCGTACCGGTGGTGCAGGCGGAAACCATGGACAGATTCGGCCCCTTGAGTCCGTACATCACGGACAGGTTGCCGGAAATCATGTTGATGATGGTGCCAGGAATGAAGAAAGGCGAAATCTTGCGCGGCCCCGCAGCCAGATAATCGTTGTGCGTTTCCTCGATCGACGGCAGACCGCCGATGCCGGAACCGATATTCACACCGATGCGCTCGGCATTCTGCTCGGTAACGATAAGACCTGCATCGGCAAACGCTTCCATGCCCGCCACCAGCCCGAAATGGATAAACCGCCCCATACGGCGGGCATCCTTGGCAGGCAGGTACTGGGTGACATCAAAATCCCTCACTTCACCGGCGATCTGGCTGGCAAACTGGCTTGCATCGAATTGCGATATTTTGACGATCCCGGACTTGCCCGCGACGATATTTGCCCAGGCAACAGGTATTCCGATACCGACCGGGGAGACAATCCCCAGCCCGGTTACAACGACTCTACGTTTAGACAAATTAACTCCGCCGGGGAAACTGATACAAATTACTTCTGATGCGCCAGCACGTAATCGATGGCTTGCTGTACGGTGGTGATCGTTTCTGCATCTTCATCGGGAATTTCGCATTCGAATTCTTCTTCCAGCGCCATCACCAGCTCAACCGTATCGAGGGAATCAGCACCCAAATCATTAACGAATGAAGATTCGTTCTTCACCTCGGTCTCGTTTACACCAAGTTGTTCCGATACGATCTTTTTTACACGTTGTTCAATAGACATTTGAGACTCCACCCTGTTGTAAGTTTAAAAAGCGGATAGGATTGTATCAAAGTTGCCGCAAATTCCCAACTACATCCGCAAATTGAAAAAATCCCCATCCGAATCAATCTATTATTCGCCACGCAAGATGCTCATAGGCGACATCCTGCCTAATCTGCGCGTATTTAACCAGCCTGCCAGCATCACCAGCGCCATCCCGCCCAGCACACCATACAACCAAACCAGGCTGTCCGGGCGATAGGGAATCTCCAGCACATGGCGCGCCAGCAGCCATCCCAGCAACGCCGCAGCGGCCGCAGCGAACAGTCCTGCAAACAATCCTGTCACGGCAAACTCGCCCAAATGCAGGCGGCGCAGATAGCCGCTGCCCGCACCCAGCGTGCGCAGAATCGCGGCCTCCTGCACGCGCTCGTCCTGCGTTGCCAGCAGCGCCGCATACAGCACCACCACCCCGCACAGCAGGGTGAAAACAAACACCACACTGACGGTTTGCGATATCTGATCTATGATGCCGCGCACCTGCTCTATCACCGCCCCCGTATCGATGACCAGCAGGTTGGGAAATTCGCGCACCAGCTCATCGCCTGCGCGAACTTTATCAGGCGGCAGATAAAAACTACCGAGATAGCTGGCCGGATAATTCTTCAGCAAGTCGGGTGTGGCGATGACGAAAAAATTCACCCGCATCGAATCCCATTGCACGCGCCGCAAACTGGTGACGGGCGCCCTGAACCGG
>JAJYYO010000014.1 GCA_021800795.1 Pseudomonadota bacterium | reverse complement strand
GTTGCCGCCGACGGCGGCTGGGTATTGTTGATGCTGATGAGTTCATAAAGTATCCACTAAGAATTGGTGGACACTATGCTCTTAGCTTTCGCTTACACAATCAATGTGAGTCGGCCGGACGCTTACCGACGCAGCAAAAATACGTCAGGTATAACGTGCTGATCACACGCCATGCTATTTTGTGAGCGGCACTGAGCGGTCATAGAGTGTTTCGGGGGCAATATCCAGATCGCCGGGCCAGCTATCCAGAGCGACGAAGGCCTGCTTGAACAAAGCAATATCCTGCAGGCGGGTAAATACCCCCTGTTCAAATAGGGGCGCGCATCAAACAAGCGGTGATCTCCGGTATCGAACCACAACTCCAGAAAAAAATCATTTCGCGGCACAACACGGGTAACAGATTCCATCATCCCTCCTAACGGGCATGGCAGCAGCCACCCCGAATATTGAAAATGAATCACGCAGGGATATTGTCCAGTGGGCAATAACTCGCAAACTTCCATGCCCGTTCCCCTCACCCAAACCCTCTGGTGAAACAACTAGCCAATCGACTAAGCCCGCAAGCGTGCAAGTCGCTGGTTATCCCGAAGGGGAGAGCGCAGCGAGGGGGGCGAAGCCGGACAAACGAGCGCTTTCGCGAGTTTCACGTTAACGCAACGGGTCGATTGCAAAAGGAGTTGACCGTTAACGGCCAGCTCCCAATCAGCCAACGACCCGCTGCTTCAACGGTTGCCCCCATCAAGCCTGATGCACAGTATGCGTCTCGAAAGATACGTTAAGAACCTTCCTGATTGCTGAAAAAACCGCTGACAGGCTTTCCATGGTGGGATTCCCGCGAGCGGACAGCATGCGATGCACGCTCTTGCTCGGGCGGTTGGTTGCCGCAGCGATTTGCTCAAAACCCACGGTTGCATTCACCACATCGCGCAACAATAAGCGGGATGCTTCCGCCTCCCCATTGAGGAACATGTCTGTTGCCTCTCTCAGCAAGGCTTCGGCAAATGCCGGATCTGCCTTGATTCTGGCCTGTAATGTTTTACTGGAATCTACAGTGAGCTGTCCCATCATTTATCCTTTGTGACTTTTTCTTAACATGGCCTTACGGATATCATACTCATCGCGCAGTTTTTTCGCCTGCCGGATATCGGCAGCCTGGCTGCTCTTTGTACCGCCGCCAAGCAGCACAATGAATACATCTCCGTCATGGATGAGGTAGATCCGAATTCCCGGCCCACAATCAATTTCGATATTCCTTGAGCGTTCCATCAATGGGCTTTACGTTCCCCAGGCTGCCAGCCATCATGCGCGCACGGGCAGCAGCCACCTTGGCGGCGTACTCGATGGGCAAACCGTTGAACCATTCACTGTAGTAGTTCTTCAGTTCGCGGGTTACGTATTCTTCAATCTTGATGGCCATGTTGGATAGTAACCCGAAGGTTACTTTGCGGCAAGAGAAAATCCGGCATGAATTTGTATAAGTTGCAAATGGAGAACGATGTTCTTACCATGGGTTCAATATACCTACGCCAGTCGGTTCGAAATCAGCAACGTTTCGCGTGACAACCGTCATGCCATGAACCAGGGCTGTTGCCGCAATCAGTGCGTCTCGATCAGAGCGTGGATCCGGCACATGCAGCTTCGCACATCTTTGCGCAACAGCAACATCAATCGAGAGTATACGACCGGAAAATGCCGGCAAAACGTGACCATCCAGCCATGTACGGAGTAGCGCTCCCTGAGCGGGGTCGCGCCGCTCGACCAGGAGTATGCCTGTCTCCAATTCCAGAATAGTGATGCACGACAAAAACAGGCTTGTTGCCAAAACGGTTTCCGCCCAGGCCTTGACGTTTTTATCAGCCTTGCCGGCTTTGGCTTTGCGCAGTTCGGAAACGACATTGGTATCGAGCAAATACATCAGGATAATTCAGCAGGCCGATAAAGTTTATTGATCAAACGGGCAGGCTCAAAATCAATATCCGCGATACCAGGTGCGGCCAGTAATTCGACGATGTTCGGTTGAGCGCCAGTAATTTTCTGGTACTCTTCAATGGTCAGCAGAACATGGGCCGGCCGCCCCCGATCCGTAATAAAGACGGGGCCAAGTTTGGCAATCTTCTTGGCTTTGCTGGCATCCTGATTGAACTCTCTGCTCGATAGCGTGGTGATCGTCATATTGCCCCCTTATATTTGTAGCAACATTACTACAATTTAAAATGTCCGGCAATATATTTTGAAGGCGGTTCGCAAAATCACAACGCACCCGTCAAATGGAACCTTGGAATCGTATCGTTGGTTTACTGTTTTTCCGCAACCAGGAATTTGCTGCTCTCCGTTTCGAACATGTCATTACCGCGTTTGACGCGTATGCGCAACTCCCAGTAGCCCTTGAGCGGGAAGTCGATATAGCCCTGATATTTGCCCGAAGCGACCTCGCTGAAGGGGACGGAAAAATCCTTTTCGGCGTCGGAAGGACGATACGCCACCACTTCCATTTCACCGCTGACCGGCATATCCTGACGATCCGCGACATCGATTTCATAGGCGGCGGGCGTGGCGAGCACCACAATTTTCGGCGGCTTGACGGTGACTTGCCACGCCAGCGCGTTGTGCGCCTGGATGTCGCCCAGGGTTTCCGTATCGGACTTGCGATCCTTGGTGCTGTACTCGTGATCCACCAGAGAAGAGCGGCCATGCAAGGCGTACCAGACCAGCACTGAATTGACCAGTACTGCCGTGGCAACCACGCCCAGCATGCCGAGGAACCAGGGGTTGCGCAAGCCATCCTTGTTTTTTTGCGAAAGCATTTGTTGCTCCTTGATTGAGACTGGTTCAGGGTTTGGGGGCGTTGAACTTTGAGTCGTATTCGGCGCCGACGGATGGATCTTCCGTACTTTGTATGCGGAATTCTATCGGTGTGACTTCCTGTTTAATGTTTTCTCCGGGCGCCCTGACGAAGATGGTAAATGAAGTGCCGCGACCGTGATGCGTCAGCAGCGGCTGCTCGGCGCCGAGAATGATTTGCCCTGTCACGCCGCCCTCGGCGCTTACATTGACATGCAGATCCCTGTCGGTCTTGTTGACCACCTTGAATTCGTATTTGTTCTGGATGGCGCCGTCGCTCATGCGGACAAACAAGGGCTGACGTTCCGGGATTACCCTGAGAGTCATCGCGCCCAGATGGGTCAATCCGTATACGATGCCGCCCAGCGCGACGAGTATGATGCCGATGTAAATCCAGGTGCGCGTGTGCTGGTAAAGTTTTTTTACCGGCTTGCCTTCGATCTCATCCAGCGAGGCGTAGCGGATCAATCCGCGCGGACGCCCCACCTTGTCCATGATGGAATCGCAGGCATCCAGACAGAGCCCGCAGGTGATACAGCCCAGCTGCTGACCTTCGCGAATATCCACCCCGGTAGGACAAACCTGCACGCACTGAAAGCAGTCGATGCAGTCGCCCTGCGTGCCGGCCTCGGCATTTCGCTGTAGTTTGCCGCGCGGTTCGCCGCGCCTGGCGTCATAGGTGGGCATGATGGTCTGGCTGTCCGTCATCACCGCCTGGATGCGCGCATAGGGGCACAGCCAGAAACAGGTCTGCTCACGCAGGAGACCGGCCAGCAGATAGGTGCCTGCAATGAACATGGTCAGTGTGACCCAGCCTACCATCGGCAAGCGGAAAGTCAGCAGGCTGCGCCAATAGTCGAAGGCATCGACGAACCAGATCGAGAAACTGATGCCGGTCAAAGCCGCGATCACCAGCCAGATCGAATGCTTGATTATTTTAAGGCGGAACTTTTTGACATTCCAGGGAGCGTTGTCCAGTTTGCGCCGCTGTGTGGGATTGCCCTCGATTTTTTCTTCAATCCAGGTAAACACATCCGTCCACACCGTCTGAAAGCAGAAATAACCGCAAAACACACGGGAGGCGACGGAAGTTACGGCAAACAGAGTCATCGCCATGACCAGCAGCAGCAGCGACAGCATCCAGATGTCCTGGGGCAGCACGGTCAGATTGAAAAAGTGAAACTGACGGTTGTCGATGTCGAACAGGACGGCCTGCTTGCCGTTCCAGCGGGCATAAGGGCCAAGAAAGAACAGCAGCCAGAGCGATCCTGTCTTGTATTTTATCGAACGGAAAAATCCCGGCATGCGTTTGGCATGGATGGTCTTGTCGCCCAGATTGACGCTCCAGGTCTCAAACTCCTGATAGATAGCGCTTACGCTGCCTGCATCTTCCTGTTCGGTCTGTTTTTGCATGCCTTGGCTCATGGCTTAATCACCCTGCCAGTTTATCTGACGAAGCGGCTGTAGCGCCCTTTGTAAGAATTAAGCACTGCACGGTTCACCCCGTGCAGCCGGACAGAATTACTGTGCAGGTACAGCGGACGCTGCCGGTTCAACCGCGACGGGTGCTTCAGCCTGTCCGCCGCCAAACTTGTACACGTAAACCGCCAGCTTCTTGATGTCGGTATCGCTCAGCTTGCCGGCTTCCTTGAAGCTGGGCATGATCGCGACGCGTGTCTTGGGATCGCCTGAATCCACACCATAAGCAATCGTGTGTTTTATTCCTTCCAGCGAGCCGTCAAAGCGCCATATCTTGTCTGTCAGGTTGGCCGAGCCCATCGCCTGCATACCCCTGGCGTCTGCGCCGTGACAGGAGGTGCAGTCGCTTTCCGCGAAGACTTTCTTGCCGGCGGCAACCGCAGCATCCGTATCGGCCTTGTCCTTGCCCTCGTCGCTCATCGCCTTGACATACTTGGCCACATCGTCGATCTGCTGTGCGGACAAGCTGTCTTGATGCGCGGTCATCATGCCCTGCCGCCCGCCGCTGATACTGGTGTAAATGTCGCCTATCGTGCCGCCGTACAACCAGTCGTCGTCGTTCAGAACGGGCGCGAACAGCCCCTCCTTGTCTTTGGTGCCGACGCCGTTGGTGCCATGGCAGGGGGCGCAGTTGTCGCCAAACAGCACCTTGCCGGAGCGTTTTACATACTCGGTCAGGTCGCTGTCGGCAAGGATAGCCGCCGGGGCCAAAGTTTTGAGCCTGGTTTCGTACTTGCCGCGCACCGCGTCTACTTCACTCTTGTCGGCATCCATTTCCCTGATCGCGGTCCACCCCCCAATCCCCTTGAAGAAGGTGTTGGAAGTTGGAATGGGAACGGACGGATAATACAACCAATACACCACCACCCAGATCGCGCTGACTGCCAGGCCCAGCATCCACCACTTGGGCGGCGGGTTGGTAAAGTCAGCCAGATCGTCGTCCCACAGGTGTCCGGTAGTCGTTACACCCCCGTCGGAGCTTTGATAGGGGTTGCCGCTCTCGGCGTTACGCTTATGTTGTGCGCGTGTTTGCCCCTTCCCGTCACCAGACGGGTTTTGATCTTCACTCATTTTTTATCTCCCGAATTGATAAGTTCTTCGTCTTCCAGCGCCATGCCGCGCCATGACTCAAACTTGTCTTTGTTTGCAGGACGGAACACCATGAAATAAACGTAGACCATGGCGACGAACACAAATACGGCAAAAAACACCCCCAGCCAGTCATCCCTTGTCATGGATGCCACATCCATGCCCAGGTAGCCCATCAGCTTAATCACGGTAATTCACGCCTTCGGTAAACTTGATCTGGTTGCCGAGGCCCTGCAGGTAAGCAATGACGGCGTCCAGTTCGGTCTTGCCGGCCACGGCGCTATTCGCCCCGGCGATGTCGGCGTCGGTATAGGGCGCGGGATAGAAAGGCATCTTGCGCATCACTTCCATGGTTTTGGTCACGTTGGCCGGATCCACCTTGTTGTTTTCCAGCCAGAAGAAGTTGGGCATCACGGATTCAGGCACGACATCGCGAGGGTATCTCAGATGGCGGCGATGCCATTCATCCGAATACTTGCCGCCCACACGCGCCAGATCGGGCCCGGTGCGCTTGGAACCCCACTGGAACGGATGGTCGTACATGGATTCCGAAGACACCGAGTAATGGCCGTAACGATCCTTCTCGTCGCGGAACGGACGTATCATCTGCGAGTGGCACAGGTAACAGCCTTCGCGGATGTAAACCTCACGTCCGGCCAGTTCCAGCGGTTTGTAGGGTCGCACGCCGTCGCCCGGTTTCCAGTCATCCAGAGATTCACCCGGTTTGCGATTCCACACGATGGGAGCGGTATCCCCTGCGTTCTTCTGCGACTCTTTGACGTTGGGCGACAGGTGAGTCATGGTGCTGTCCAGATAGAACAGCGGCACGATTTCCACGATGCCTGCCACCGACACCGCAAGCGCAACAACGATAAACAACAGGACGGTGCTGCGTTCGAGCTTATCCTGAAATTGGGTCGAATAAATTTTGTCGTGATTGGACATGTCTTGCTCCTTATGCGCTGGCAGGAACGGCTTTGGTGCTATGCGCAGCACTTGCCTGGCGCACCGTCATCACCACGTTATACAACATGATCCATGCGCCCAGGTTGTAGATGACGCCGCCGACGACGCGCATCGCGTAGTACGGGTGCATGGCGGACACGGACTCCACAAAGGTGTAGCTCAGCGCGCCATATTCGTCATAATCGCGCCACATCAGACCCTGCATGATGCCGGACACCCACATTGCCACCACGTAGATCACGGCGCCTATCGTCGCCATCCAGAAGTGCACATTCACCAGGCTGTCGGAGTACATTTCGGTGCGCCACAGCTTCTTCACCATGTGGTATATCGCGCCAACGGACACCATCGCTACCCAGCCCAATGCGCCGGAATGCACGTGACCGATGGTCCAGTCGGTGTAATGTGACAGCGCATTGACGGTCTTGATGGACATCACCGGGCCTTCGAAGGTGGACATCGCATAGAACGCCAGAGACACCACCAGGAAGCGCAGGATGTAGTCGGTGCGCAGCCTATCCCAGGCGCCGGACAGGGTCATCATGCCATTCATCGCGCCGCCCCAGGACGGGATGATCATTGCCAGCGAAATTGCGGCGCCCAGCGAGCCCGCCCAGTCAGGCAATGCGGTGTATTGCAGATGGTGCGCGCCCAGCCAGACGTAACCGAAGGTCAGCGCCCAGAAGTGCAACACGGAAAGGCGGTAGGAATACACCGGGCGATTGGCCTGCTTGGGCACGAAGTAGTACATGATGCCCAGAAATCCGGCGGTCAGGTAGAAGCCCACTGCGTTGTGACCCCACCACCATTGAATCATGGCATCCTGTACGCCCGAGTAGATGGAATAGGACTTGGTCAGGCTGACCGGGATTGCCAGGCTGTTCACCACATGCAGGTAAGTGATCATGATGATCATGCTCATGAAGAACCAGTTCGATACGTAGATGTGCGAACTCTTGCGTATCGCGACTGTCATGATGTAATTCAAACCGAATGCCAGCCATACCACGGCGATCATAATGTCGATCGGCCATTCCAGCTCTGCGTATTCCTTGCCCTGGGTCATGCCCAGCGGCAAGGTGATCACGGCCAGCACGATGATCAGGTTCCAGCCCCAGAAGGTAAACCACGCAAGGCTGTTGCTCCACAGCTTGGCTCCTCCGGTGCGCTGCACGATGTAGTAGCCGGTCGCCATCAGAGTGCAGCCACCAAATGCAAAAATCACCGCATTGGTATGCAGCGGTCGCAGACGCCCAAAGGTGATGTAAGGGATATCGAAATTCATGAACGGCCAGGCCAGTTCGGATGCAATATACACACCCAACAACGTGCCGACGACCAGGTAGACAACGGCCGCGATGGTAAACCACCTGACCACATCCATATCGTATTTAACAGGTATCGCTTGAGTTGCTTCCACAGTCTTCCCCCTTTATAGCTATAGCATTAAACGGTGCGACGTCCACTCCAATCAAACGAATGACGCATTTTCTTACGCATGACTTACAAACGAAGCGCCATGGTACACCGACACGCAAGCAAATCAATATATTTAAGCCTGCTTAAATTACTCGGGTATATTGCTGATTAAAAAACAGAAAACCATATCAATCGATGTGTGCCAGCACTCAAATGCAGCCCTAACTGCATTGCCTGAATCTGACTGCATGTTATTGAATAGCATATTTCAAATACATCTTATTTGTGCAGGTATGCTTTGTCAAGCAAGAAAATCAGAGTTTGCTTATATGATCGGTCTGTGGTCAATGAGGCGGCAAGGAGTAGCCCAAACCGTGAAGATCATTTGCAAAGCGAGGCGTCAGGCATCCACATGACAGCTGCCAGCCCAGCCGTGTACGGCGAACACATAGCCTACCTTGGTCAGCCCGTATATACCGAATGCCGTCACGATCAGGCCGGCAAACAAGCGGACTCCGGGAGATTGCACCCAACGACGGCAACGCTCCCAGAACAGGCCGATGACCAGCAGATTGGGCAAGGTACCCAGTCCGAATGCCAGCATGATCAGTGCGCCGCTACGCGCGTGACCGCTGGCCAGCGCGGTCACCAGCACGCTGTACACCAGCCCGCAAGGCAACCAGCCCCATAGTGCGCCGAGCAGCAGGGCGCGTGTCGGCGTGGTCACCGGCAGCAGGGGGCGGGTCAGCGGCTGGATGCGTTGCCACAACAGGCGGCCCACTTGCTCGATGCGCCGTACCATGTTCCATATCCCGGCCAGATACAAGCCTAATGCGATCAGCATCAGGCTGGACAGCGCAAACAGCAAATACTGAACCGGCGCTACGTCGCGCAATAAAAAACCGGCCTGCCCGATGCTGCCTGCCAGCGCGCCTGCCAGCGTATAGCTGGCGATGCGTCCGCTGTTGTAAGCCAGGTGGAATGGCCAGCGTGCACCGTCTTTCGGTAATTGCGCGGTGAGGATGCCGACAATACTGCCGCACATGCCGAGGCAATGTACGCCGCCCAGCAAGCCTGCAAAAAATACCGCGATGATGCTGAATTCAGTCATGCGCTGTTTTGTGGCTCCATATTTTCAGACAGGTTAAGCTGTTTTGGTTCATCGTACCCCATGCGACTCTGTCGGTATGGAAACACACGCCGTATCGGTACGTCAACGCTCAGTTGCCGATCGAACCGGGAGCCGGATAGGGGCGCCCGCTGATGGGCTAGCGGGCAAACGCCAAAATTTCACTGAAACGTCACCGGCAGCGATAACAAATTGTGCTAGGATGCACGTCGCTTGATCGGTTTTTGTGTCTCACCTGATTATCTGGGAGGAAAAAATGGCAATGCTCGCGACAATCTGTGCAGTGGGTACCGCAATCGGGGCCGTTCTGTTTTCCTTGTGGATGCTGAAGCAACTGTTCACCAGCAATTAAGCTGTACTTCCGCTTTGCTGCAAGAAGCCGCTTTCAGCGGGGTCGCGGTAAACGCTTTCGGCGCCGTGACACCTCGTCGGCCTGCATGTATGCTCCGCTAGTGCAGGGCGTCCTCAGCCCCTTGCATTTAAAATTGAGTCGGCGGACGCGTATCATGAGTTCATGCAAGCCACTGGCGCAGCAAAAATTACTGTAAGTCCTGTTTGCCGGGTTCGATCAAAAACTTCAGTTTACCCATCATCCAGTTGACAAGCGCGTTGCTGTGGCGGTAATAGAGGCTGGTTTCAACCATTTGAGCGCCCAGCAAATGCTTGAAATGATATGAAGTCACGCCTAATTCCAGTTGCCGGTAACCGTTCTTCAGACAGGCTTCGATGCACTTCAGGCAGATCACGTAATACAGCCCGTATTGGCGATTGTGCAGGTAATCCATGCCGACATAGGTGAAACACGCTTTTTTGTTCTTGCCGATGATCTGGGCAAAACCGATCAGTGTGCCGGCATCGAAGAACAGCAGAAATTTGCTGATGGCGGCGGTGTATTGAAAATAGGCCAAAGTGAGTTGTTCGAATTTCAGCGGTGCATGGTTGTATGTGTTCATGTAGAGTTGAAACACCTGCGGAACAAGATGTTCCGGCAGGTCGGCATGTTCCTCAACCCTCAATGCTTGCGCTTTTTCCAGCTTGTGTCTGAAATCGTTGCGCCGCCGGGCGTCCAGTCCTGAATAGTAATCGCCTTCGATTGTCAGTACCGGCACGGGCAGGCCGCGCGCCCTGATGAAACCTTGCAGAGGCAGGTTTCTCCTGAAACCCTTGTAGGCCAGCAGTGCGGTTTTTTTACCCAGCGTTGTGTTGACCAGATTTAGGATTTCGCCTGAAATTTCTCCGTCTATCATGCCGAAATCTGTCGAGGGGTGGCCGACGCATACATATTCGAACCTGATCCAGTTGATGCATTTCTTCAGCAGTCCATCCGGCAATAGCGTACCAGGACTGAAGGTGCCCATAAAATAAGGGACAATAGCCAGACGCCGCCCTTGTCTTTCGATCGCCAGATAGCGACAGTCAAAACCGGCAATATTTGAAGCCTGAAACGCCTTGTGAAATGCAGCGCCTTCCGGTTCGTCGGACAGGAAGTCGTCAGGGGGCGTATTAAGCTCTACGGCGCTTAAATCATCCATCGTGTCAGCCCGATGCAGAGTTGGCCGCCGATAATATGCTCAGCGCCACCGCTTCGGCGATTTCAATGCCGTCGACTGCTGCCGATAAAATTCCACCGGCATAGCCCGCCCCTTCGCCTGCCGGATACAGGCCGCGCGTGTTGATGCTTTGCAAGTCATGCGCATTGCGCTTGATGCGTATCGGAGAGGATGTGCGCGTTTCTACGCCGGTCAGCACCGCATCGGGCAGATCGAATCCTTTGATCTGTTTGGCAAAGGCGGGCAGCGCCTCCCTGATCGCAGCAATCGCATAGTCGGGCAGCGCGGTGGACAGATCGGTCAGGTGTACGCCGGGGGTGTAGGAAGGTTGCACCGAGCCCAGCCTGGTCGAGGGCCTGCCTGCCAGAAAATCGCCGAGCAGCTGGCCGGGCGCCTGATAGGTGCCGCCGCCCAGCTTGAAAGCCTGCGATTCCCAGCGCCGCTGAAACGCAACCCCGGCCAGCGCATCGCCGGGGAAATCCGCCTCCGGCGTAATGCCTACCACGATGCCCGCATTGGCATTGCGCTCGTTGCGCGAATACTGGCTCATGCCGTTTGTCACCACGCGCCCCGGCTCTGACGTGGCGGCGACCACCGTGCCGCCCGGACACATGCAGAAGCTGTACACGGTGCGCCCGTTGCCGGCGTGATGCACCAGCCTGTAATCCGCGGCCCCGAGCAGTTCATTGCCCGCGTTCTTGCCGTAGCGGGCGACGTCGATCAACGATTGCGGATGTTCGATGCGAAAGCCGATGGAAAACGGTTTGGCTTCGATGTAAATGCCGCGCTTGTGGATCATCTCGAAGGTGTCGCGTGCGCTGTGTCCGACCGCCAGCACCAGATGGTTCGTAGCGATGCGCTCACCGCTGGCCAGCATCACGCCGCGCACTTGCTGCCTGCCGGGGCCATGCTCGATTTCGATGTCATCGACACGGCTCTCGAAGCGGATTTCGCCGCCCAGAGACTGGATGGTTTCGCGCATTTTTTCGACCATTCCCACTAAACGGAACGTGCCGATATGCGGGTGGCTCTCATACAGGATTTCGGGCGGCGCACCGGCCTTGACGAATTCATTCAGCACCTTGCAGCCCAGATAGCGCGGGTCTTTGATCTGGCTGTACAGCTTGCCGTCCGAGAAGGTACCTGCGCCGCCTTCGCCGAACTGCACATTGGATTCCGGGTTGAGCACGCCCTGCCGCCACAGCCCGAAAGTATCTTTGGTGCGCTCGCGCACCGCCTTGCCGCGCTCCAGGATCAGCGGTTTAAAACCCATCTGAGCCAGCAGCAGTCCGGCGAACAAGCCGGCCGGCCCCATGCCGATGACGACAGGCCTGGACGATAAATTCTGCGGGGCATGAACTGCGAAGTGATAGCGGGTGTCGGGCGTTACGCGAACATGCTGGTCGTTGCTGAATCGTGCAAGAACGGCCGTCTCATCCTGCACCTCAACGTCCAGCGTGTAGGTGAACAGGATGGCGTGGGCTTTGCGCGCATCGGTTCCGCGTTTGAAAATGACGTAGCCGAGCAACTCATCCTCAGGCAGATTGAGCCGTTTGAGGATGGCCGTCCTGATGTCTTCTTCGGTGTGCCCGATGGGCAGTTTTATTTCGGTTAAACGTAACATATTTTATTTTTTGCAGGGCGGGTTCAACATAGGCGGCATGCGCTACGTTTGCTGCCAACGAGCATATGCGCGCCTGAATATAATTCGTTTAATTTCAATGATTTTCCAGCGGATCGACTACTTTCAATTCGTCAATCCAGGTGAAGTCCGGCGTGTTGCGGGTCGCCAGTGCATATCCCCGTTCAAGGCAGGTGGCTGCAATGAGGGCGTCGCCAAGCGTGAGTTTGCGTTGCTGGCGTAATTGGATGGCGATTTCATAGGGAATCGCTGATTTATTCGGTTTTGTCGTTCCCGCGTAGGCGGAAACCCAGTTAAATAAAGGCGCTGGTTCCCCGCTTTTGCGGGGAAGACGAATAAATCAGCGGTTCCATAGCTTGAAGGTGTCAGATAAATCAGTTCCAAACAGCTCAGCAATTTTGTCAGTGCAACTTTTTCGGCGGCATGTAGCTTGTGGTAGCCGAGAATCTCCACTTTGCTGATGACAGATACTTTGGGCAGGGTATCAATCAGCCACTGGCGAAGCGCCGCGTGTTCCGGCTTTGTGGCGTAAATCAGGATGTTGCTGTCGGCCAGCATGATGGCTAATCCCGTCCTGGCAAGGCGCGATCAGTTCTCTGTTCCTGCAACCATGCGGTCGGGTCAATTTCGGCGTAAGGATTCATGGCAGCCACCTTTTGCAGTGCGATTGCCAGATGCTTCCGGCGTTCGCTGTCGCTGGCGGATTGTTTTTTCGTTTTTTGTTCCAGATAAAGAATGTAATCCAAAACCTCGCTCTGTAGCGAGAGAGGAAGCTTTTCCAAGTGTTGCTGAATGGCGCGGTCTAGTTTCATCAGGATGCTCCATTATCAATTCAATATTGGCTAATCATACCTTGCACCGAACGTGCCGTTTTGAAAATCGTTATGTGGCAGTATTTGAAAATAAGCGACAACTTTCGTGATCTGCCATGTTTATGTGCGGCCAATCAAGATATTCCGTTAGCGATGTGCCTGTTCGTCCAGCCCGTCCAGCACCATTTCGGCGGCGCGAAGCACCGCGCGCGCCTTGTTTTGCGTCTCCTGCCATTCGCTGTCAGGCACCGAGTCGGCGACGATGCCCGCACCCGCCTGTACATACAGCGTCTGATCCTTTACCACGGCGGTGCGCAAGGCGATCGCGACATCCATGTCGCCGTTGAAACCCAGATAGCCGACCGCGCCTGCGTAAATTCCGCGTTTGGAAGGTTCCAGCTCGTCGATGATTTCCATTGCACGCACCTTTGCAGCACCCGATACCGTGCCGGCCGGAAAAGTGGCTTTGAGCACGTCCATCGCAGAGAGCCCCGGCTTGAGCTTGGCGTCCACGTTCGAGACGATGTGCATGACATGCGAATAACGTTCAACGATCATTTTTTCGGTGAGTTTGACCGTGCCGTTCTGTGCCACGCGGCCGATGTCGTTGCGTCCCAGATCGATCAGCATCAGGTGTTCGGCCAGCTCTTTCGGGTCTGCCAGCAGTTCCTGCGCGAGTTCGGCGTCCTGTTGCGGCGATTTGCCGCGCGGCCTTGTTCCGGCGATCGGGCGCACCGTCACGGTGTCGCCTTCCAGACGCACCAGGATCTCCGGCGAAGAGCCGACCACATGATGATCGCCCATGTCGTAATAGAACATGTAAGGAGACGGGTTGATGCTGCGCAGGGCGCGGTACAGTGAGAGGGGCGAGGCGGGGAAGGGTTGCGTCATGCGCTGCGACAGCACCACCTGCATGATGTCGCCGTCGAAAATGTATTGTTTGGCCTTCTCTACCGCTGCCTTGAAAGCCGCCTCGCCGAATTCGGATTTTGCATCAGTGCGCAGCGCGGGCAATTCAAACGGAATCTCGACGGGTCGACGCAGCATGCCGACCAGTTCACGCAACCGTTCGCGCGCAAGCTTGTAGGCATCATCCGCGCCCGGATCGGCATATACGATGAAGGTCAGTTTGCCTGTCAGATTATCCACCACCGCCAGTTGCTCGGTGAGCATCAGCAGGATGTCAGGTGTGCCGATGGCGTCGGGTTTGTGAACCTTGGCCAAACGAGGTTCGATGTAGCGTATGGTTTCGTAGCCGAAGTACCCGGCAAGCCCCCCGGTATACCGCGGCAGGCCTGACAAGGGTGCCGCTTTAAAACGCGCCTGGTATGCGCTGATGAAGTCCAGCGGATTATCGACGGTGCGGGTTGTATCTGTGTCCTTGTGCGTCAGCGTAACCTGCTTGCCGCGCACCGTGATGCGGGTATCGGCGGGCAGGCCGATGAAGGAATAACGCCCGAAACGCTCGCCGCCCTGAACGGATTCGAGCAGATAGGAAAACGGCCGGTTGGCCAGCTTGAGATACAGCGACAACGGCGTATCGAGATCGGCGAAGGTCTGCGCGACCAGCGGGATGCGGTTATATCCCTGTAATGCCAGGGCGTCGAATTCCTGTTCTGTAATCGGGTGCGGCATGCGTATCAGAAGGCAGAGGACAGAGGACAGACTTCAGAAGTCAGGCCAGAAAATAATAATATTGATTTTGCTGAATCCACCATCCTCGATCCTCAATCCTGTTTTATCAATGGCAGGGCAGCTGCCAGATTGGGAATGACGGCGTCCAGATCCAGTGTTTCTACCGGTTCGCCGTGGTTGTAGCCATAAGGTACGCAGAATACCGGACATTCGGCGGCTCTTGCGGCCAGGGTGTCATTGAGCGAATCGCCGATCAGCAGCAGTTGTTCGATGGTTACGCCGAAAAATTTCGCGGCATGCAGCAGAGGCATCGGGTGCGGCTTCTTTTCAGGCAAAGTGTCGCCTGCCAGCACGATCTCGAAATACCTGGCAAGGCCGGTGCCTTGCAGGAGCGGTGTGGTGTAGCGTTCCACCTTGTTGGTGATGCAGCCCAGGCGGAAACCGGCTGCCTTCATGGCATCCAGGCCCTCGATCACGCCGTCGAACACACGACTCTGCAGCAGCAGTTCGGTGTAATGCTTTTCGAAAATGGGCAAGGCGTGATCGTATAACGCTGCGTCAGGCGTTGCGTGCATGTCGCCGGTCAGTGCGCGTTTCACCAGCCAACTGATGCCATTGCCGATGTAGCTTGCCAGCAGTTCCTGCGAGACGGGCGCATAGTCCATCTCGCGCAGCATGCGGTTGGCCGCTTCACAGAGTTCAGGGGCGGTGTTAAGCAGCGTGCCGTCGAGATCGATCACGATGGCTTTGACGCTGACGGGTGTGGTGTAACGCTTGATTTTTTGAGGCATGGGGTTCCTTTAATGAGATTTGCCGGGCTTTTTTTCGGGCGCCGACGCTTTTTCCGACGATGGCTCGTTCGGGACTGCGGATGTTGTCACGTCTGTTGCCGCGCTCGCGGATGCTGCGAGTACAGCGGTACCCATGCTGGGATCCAGTTTTTTGTCCTGGATATCCTTGTCGGCAGCCCTCCAGCCGGCCAGTACCGAGGTGGTGCTCTGGGCGTCGTTTTCCTTCATGCAATCTTCGGGTTTTTTAAACGAAACACGGCAGGCGTAGCCTATCGCTTCCGCATCGGAAACTTTTTGATCAGCCGCGCCGGTGATGCGGTCGCAGCCTGCCAGGGCAATCAGCAGTGACAGCATCACGGGGCGGAACATACTCAGACCTTGGCCAGTTCGGCGCGCAGCGCGGCGAGTACGGTGTCATACTTGTTTGCGTCTGTTTCCTGGCGCGCGTTGAAGATCGCCGAACCCGCAACAAACGTGTCCACACCGGCGGCGGCCACTTCGCGGATATTGGCGGGGCCCACGCCGCCGTCGATTTCCAGGCGGCAAGTGTAGCCGCCGGCGTCTATCATCTGACGTACCTTGCGTGCCTTGTCCAGCACGTAGGGAATGAACTTCTGGCCGCCGAAGCCGGGGTTGACCGACATCAACAACACCATATCCAGCTTGGGCAGCATGTATTCGAGAACATCCAGCGGTGTGGCCGGATTGAACACCAGACCCGCCTTGCAACCGCATTCCTTGATCAGACCGATAGTGCGGTCAACGTGCTCGGAGGCTTCCGGGTGGAAGGTGATGTAAGTCGCTCCCGCTTTGGCAAAATCGGGAATGATGCGATCCACAGGTTTGACCATCAGGTGTACATCGATCGGAGCGGTGACGCCGTGCTTGCGCAAGGCTTCGCAGACCAGCGGGCCTATGGTCAGATTCGGCACGTAATGGTTATCCATCACGTCGAAGTGCACGATGTCCGCGCCGGAGGCTAAAACGTTATCGACTTCCTCGCCCAGGCGGGCAAAGTTGGCGGAGAGTATGCTGGGGGCGATCTGGTACATGGTTTTCCTTGAGAGTTCTAATGTAAATATGTGGCATTCTAAACCGAATGCGTCATTAATTGGGTGGCGGCGTATTTTTTGTCCCGTGTGCCCTCAATGAAAACATACTATGTCGGATGCAAACAATGACTTATTCTTGTGAGGAATCGAAAAGCAACTTTTGTCGGTCCTCGATCTCTTTGCGTTCGATTTCGAGGCGTCTAGCTTCCGGGGTATCCCGTTTTGGCTTTTCAGAAAGTTTTTGTTGCCGTTTGGCTTCACGGGATTTTTTGACTTTTTCCCATTCTTCACGTGCGGCGCGCTCTTCAGCTTCCAGTCTGATGCGTTCTATTCCGGCGGCCTCGCGTCGCGCCATCTCCCGTTCTGCAGCGATCGGAACGGCTGGTTGTGGCATATTCGCCATCTCGCAATATTTCCCGGTCTGATCCCAGTCAGACAGGTATTCAAACATATAAAAACGGGTAAACTCGTTGATCAGCGGCAGATTCAGCGCCGCGTAAATGGGCTGCCAGGCTTCTTCATTGCCGTTGCGTTGACGCACCAGTAATTTCGGGTTTAATTGGTACCAGCCTTGCCTGACGCGTTTGAACAGCGCGCGGTTATATGCGTAGTCGCGTTCAACTTCGTTGCGCGACAACAGCGCCGACAGATGCGCGCGTTTGTTGCGCTCCGGGTATACAACGTTGGCGGGCAGGTATTGCCAGGCGTCCAGTATGGCTCGCGTTTCAAAAGCAGCGTCAAGGTTGCGTATCGGGTGGGTGAAGCGAGACTTGAACAGCACCCAGAGCGTCTGAAACAGAAAATATTCGGACAGATGCCGGTCGATACGCACCAGTCGCTCGCCCGTATTGACGTCCACGCTCGGCGGAGCCAGGAGTTCATAGAGAGTGGAAAATGGCCCGCTGGCAAATTTTTGATCGTGAAAGGCAATGCTCATCGCCCGATGCAGTGCGTTATAACCGTACTGGTCAGTATTCTCACGATCCGCGCCGCGTTCGAGCAATGCTTCAACCAGCGGAATATTGCCTGCAACAGCCGCCGCCATCAGGGGCGTCTGGTTCATCGGCAATCGGTGTTCAACGCCGTACAGGTCACACTGGCGCAGTATCTCCTTGAAATTGTGCGCAAAATAAGGCATGTAACTCTTGCGGCTCAAGGTTGGACGCTGCTTTTCAAACAATTTCGCCGCATCGTATTTTGTTTCTCGAACCAGCCATTCGGCGAGCACGGGTTCGTCATGATAGGTGGCGTATTCCAGAAGCTGCTGTTTCGGTTTGCTGCCCGGCGCCTGTTCACGGAACACCTTGATGAGCGATGCTTTGAGCCACGGCTCGTCAAATACCGGCCAGGGTGGCGTAGTCTGCTTGAGAATATTGCGACGAATCGCTTCCGCCTGCTCCTGCTTTCCTTGCAGCTCAAGTTTGCGCGCTTCCCTTTGCCAGTCTTCCTTGCTGGACTGCTGCGCCTCGACTCTCACCTGCCCGGCAACAGCTAGATCGAGCAGACCAAATAGTTGATGCGCGGTATCCGATTCGAGGATAAAGAGGTTTTTGATCGCCCGCGTCAGCGCGACGTACAGGGCGTTGACGAAAAACTTGTACACTTCCAGCGATTTGTCAGTCTTGTCGCGGGCGCGACGATAATCCAGCGTTTCAGCGGCAAGACTGCTCTTGCTCACCCCATCAACGATTTCATTGAACTCGGCACGATGATCAGACACAAACCGGTAAAGAATGATATTTTCGTATTCCAGTCCCTTGGCTTCGTGTATCGAGAATAACAACGGGGTCGCGAAATGCTTGCGCGCTTGTACCTTGTCTTCATCGCGCATGACCAGCACGGCAAACTGGGTGGAAAGCCTGACTTTCTGATCCAGCTCGCGCAGGACAGCCTCCTTGTCGGCCATCAGCGCAACCTGCCCCGCTTCACCGCCTACCGCCTGCACCAGATAATTGCTTTCCCGGTCAATCGAGCCAAAGCGCTGCTGCTTGATCTTGAGCAACTGGTTGGCCGTGCGCGTGGCTTCCAGTCCGTTGCGGAAATTGGCGCTCAGCACCCTGAGTTCCTGTCGTTCCGCAAGTAGAGGATCGCGCCAGAACAGGCTCTTTACTTGTCCCCATGAAAAAAAATTGGGGTGGACGATCTGATTCGAGTCGCCGCACAGTAAAAAATGGCCTGCCTTCTTGAGTGTTTTGAGTATGAGTGACAACTGGACAGTCGTGAGATCCTGCACCTCGTCGACCACCACAAAATCATAACGGGGCGCGGCGAGTGGCTGCCATTCCCCGGCGACCAGATTCAGATCGTAGAGTTTGGCGTCGGCAAGCCATGAACGGTATTTCTCGAACAGGTCATACAGTTTGTCGCGCTGATCAACCGCAAAAATGGACTGGCGCACACCGAGCGCGCGATATTCATCGCGAGTGAGCACGCCCTGTGCACCGGCGGCAATCACACCGCGAATTTCCTCGAACGCCTGATGCGCGTCGATATCCTTGAAGGCCGCCTTGATTCGCGTAAACCAGCCGGAGAAGTCGCGCCAACTGGCCTCTCGCCCAACAGGTACATGAATTGATTCGATAAATTCGCGGAATGATAAAAAGTTAGCTTCCTGACCTGCATGTTCAAAGCCGTTGGCGTAGTACAGTCCGCGTGCATTCTGGGCCAGGTAGGCGGAATGCGTGACATAGAGCACTTCACCTTCGGCGTGTTTGAGCTTTTCAAGAGTTAGCGCGGTCTTGCCGCTTCCTGCGCTGCCGATGATAATCATGGGCGCCGGCTGGAGATAAATGGCTTGCTGCGTCTCATCGAAGGAGATGGGCTTGTCGAGCAGGTGGATAGCAGTATGCTGCGGGTTCAAATAGCGTACGGTTTGCGCTTCATCCGTTGCTTCGGCCACGTCGATGTCGGGAATTTTCGTCTCATCTATGGCAGCGCCGCGCAAAAAGCGCGATTTGCCATAGTCGTGATTGGCAATGACTTCCAGCATCAGTGCGCACACCTCCTCGCCATGCCGCACCAGCGTAAACAGCAGGCGATCCGCATCATCCAGTTTCGCCCGGTAATATTTGCCGTGACTGAGGCTGACCAGTTTCTTGACCTGCGCCGCGCGAAAATCGCCACGCGCAACAGCCTCGGTGACTTTGCGGTAAGCGGTCTTGACAGACGATGTATCGAGACCGATGTATTCAAGAATTCTCATGCGCGGATTTTATACGAATATGGCGGAGCTGAATAACTGGCTTGCGGCTTATGGGGCGTTATTTGCCGGAAACAGGGGGATTGAACTTCATTCTTTCCAACTGAGCCGTTTTCGGGTCATAGACCACTTCGGTAATCGACCCATCCCGAATGCGCTCAACAGCTTCGTCAATAACATGGAGCGGCACCAGGAACCATTCCCTGGGTTTCACCGGATGTCCGAAGCGGTCTTCGATGGTCAGATCAAGCTGTGCTGCGCCGAACAGGCGGTGGAAAATGTTTTCCAGCCTGATGCGGTTCAAGTTATGAAGCTTGTAGGTGGCGACAATTTCCACGTCAGCCAATAAGTATGTGGCATCTTTTGCCGCATTTGCGATGCGGGTCTCGACCTTGCCGCCGGTAACGCCGATCTTGTGGATCAACTCGCGGTGCTCAATGACGAATGGATGGCTGGACAGGCTGCGCAATACGTAGATGGTTCCAGCTTCGATATCGTCAGGCTCCGCCGCACTGCTAAACAGCGGACCATCGTCCTTTCTGATAAGGCGGCGACCCACGGGCGTGTTCCCGTCTGGATAGAGCGAACGTGAAAGTGAACGCAGTAACAGGTTGCTCTCGGTATGGTTATCAAAAATGACTCGCAGTCGCGGGTTGTCGCGTCCATCTTTAGTCTTGGCACCCTCGTGCATTTCGGCCACGTAAGCTATCTGGCCGCCTATGATGAAAAAATCTCCCAACTCAATACTGGCATTCTTGACGAATGGCCTGGTCATCCAGGCGCCAGTCTTGAGACCAATTCCAGCTTCCTCGAACAAAGGCTTGAAACGGTCGAAATCCGCGCAGGGCGTGCGGCTGGCGACTTCTTCAGCCGCCTTGATTTCGACGTAGGGTCGCACATGGCGCAGCACGGTGATGTCGCTTTGAGCGGGGGATTCATCGCCAATACCCAGTTGAGCCAGCAAGGCATCCTGGTCCAGTTCATCCACGGGCGCCGTTGCGCTACCCGCCAACAAGCCGGGACCATCCATCTCAGCAAGCAGGGTTTGCGCTTCAGGCAACTTGCGTAGTTGATCCAAGCGCACGGCATACAGGCGCTCGAAGATGTCACGGCCCTCGCCATGCAGCGGGGCGCGACCATGCGCCTGATGAAATCGCAGAATATCCTCAAAGCCCGCAATGATGCGTTCCTCGCGCGGTGTTCGACTAGAGACCTTGAGCGGGGCGACTTCTACACCCAGCGCATCAAGCAGTTCGTCATCGTTCATTTCAGCCATTGCCGGGCTCTCCCTGCGCCTGTGCCGCCTTGGCCTGCGCACGGTAACGTGCCAGCGCAGCCACGCCTTCAGCCATACGCTTTTCCCATGCGTCGGCGGAGTTGATGTCCGGCAGGCGGCCGCGTTCGTTCTTGAACTGCAAGGCGCGCTTTGCCAGCTCACGGGCTTCGTCTTCGGGAATGCTCACCTTCTTCGCAGCAATGCTGGCCTGCACCTGGCGCAGCGATTTCTCATCCATCGCTTTCGCCAACACCGCATAGGCAGCATCGAAGGGGTTGATGCGGTCGATCAGGTCTATGTCCAGGTCGCGCACATTGACGAACTTGCGCACCCCATCCAGTAATGCCGTGCTGCCTTGCGCCGTGTCGCCGTTGGCATCGGCCTGAGCCAACGCCAACTTGGCTTGCTGGGTAATATTCATAGCGGCAATAGCGTGCTGTCGAATGGCCTCCTGGTCAGTATCGCTCAATTCCGGGTAACGCTCGCGCACGATCTTGCCCATGCGCAACTGGGTCAGCTCTTCGGGCAGCGTATTTTCCTTGTCGAACAGGCCGCGCTCCAGCGCGATCTTGTCCTGCAAGAAGCTGGTGACAACCTCATTCAAATCCTCCTTACAGATGCGCGTAGCTTCAGGGCTTTGCGGTGTTGTCAGCCCGTTGATCTCGACGTGAATCTGACCGGTATCCTTGTTCACCCCGATGTTGTGACCGCCATCCTTGTAGCCTTCCTCGCCGTAATCAAAGCCGCCCAATGGGCCAGCGTTTTTGGGCGTAAATTCATAGCGCGGAGCCAGCACCTGTTCCATCAGCAAACTGGCAGAAATGGCCTTGAGCATGTCGTTTACCGCCTCGGCAACAGTAGCCTGTTCGGCTGCGGGTTCGGCGATCAGATTGGTGAAGCGCGACCGTTCCTTACCAATGGCATCACGGGTTGCTCTGCCGATGATCTGCACAATCTCAGTCAGGCTGCTGCGGTAACCGATGGTCAGCGCATGTTCGCACCAGATCCAGTCGAAACCTTCTTTTGCCATGCCCAACGCAATGATGACATCCACGTGGTCGCGGTTGTTTTTCTGCGCAGGATCTTTCAATGCAGTGAGCACGCGAGAACGGCGGGCCGGATCACTGTCATCCACAAGGTCCGCCACTTTCAGGGTACGGCCTGCACGGGTCTGCACCAGATGGAAGCCAGTGACCGTGTCAATGCCCGTCCATTCACCCAGGCCGTGCATGATTTCATTTACCTCGCGTTCCTTGTCCTTGAGGCTTTCGCGGGCATTCACATTGGGAATATGGACGATGGTTTTCAAAGCCGGGTCCAACACCTTGGTGACAGCATCAACGTAAGCGCCAGTGTAGAAGAAGTATCCGATGTCGAGCGATTTTAGCCATTGGTAGCCGTTAAGTTGCTCGTAGTAGGTGTAAGTGATCGTCTCAAATTTGGCCTCATCTACCGGCCCCAACACCGCCTCGCTATCGCCCCTGAAGTAGGAGCCGGTCATCGCCACCAGATGCACCTTGTCGCGAGCAATGAATGCACCCAACTGACTGCCCAACTTATTGTCCGGGTTGCTGGAGACGTGATGGAACTCGTCAATGGCAATCAGGCGATTATCGAATGCTTGGACACCCAGCTCTTCCACCGCGAAGCGGAAGGTGGCATGGGTGCAGACCATCATCTTGTCGGTACTTTCCAAAAATTTGCGCACTGCATCCACCTTGGACTTGGCCACGCGCATCTCGTCCACGCCAGGGGCGTTGCACAGATTCCATTGCGGGGCGACCTGCCAATCCCAATAGAAGCCATACTGGCTCAGAGGTTCATCGGCAAAGCTGCCGCCAATGGAACGCTCCGGAACCACGATGATGGCCTGCTGCAAGCCCTGATTGCCCAGTTTGTCCAGCGCGATGAACATCAGCGCGCGGGATTTACCCGATGCCGGTGGCGATTTGATCAGCAGATACTGCTCACCGCGCTTGGCATAGGCGCGTTCCTGCATGGCGCGCATCCCCAGCGCATTGGCACGGCTGGAAGCGCCTGTGCGCGCCGTGGTGATGGACACCGACGGCACGGTGTAAGCGTTGGTGGGATTGGTTGGGTTAATCACTGCGTATCGTCCTCCGTAAATATATCGTCACCAGCCAATTCGCGCTCAATCTGCTCGATGCCGGGCAGACTTGTGATGCCAAGCCAATTGTGCAAGCACCTCTTGCACAATTCCCAATCGGTCAACGCCAATGGGCTGAAGCAATTGTCCAACAGACTGTTGGACAATTCCGGCATCGGGCCACGCACTGGCGCACTGCCGGACGCTCATAGAACTTCGTGCCAGTTCAGCCACTGCAAGCCCTGTACACGGGAAAATTCGCGCACATTGCGCGTCACCAGCGTGGCCTGATGACGCAATGCCGTGGCGGCTATCAAGGTGTCATGCGGGCCGATGGGCGTGCCTACGGCCTCAAGTTCGACGCGAATGCGGGAGGCATGAAAGGCACATTCGCTGTCAAACGGCAAAATATGCATCGGTCGCAGCAATTGCGCCAACGCCGCCAGACGAGGGGTCGCCGCATCCTGTGGCAAGCGCAGCAGACCATAACGCAGCTCATATTCGACAATGGCAGGCACGCCCAGATCGGCGGGTCGCAGGGCTTGCAGGCGCGGCACGACCTGCGGGTCGCCGCGAAAATAGTAGCTGATGGTGTTGCTGTCGAGAATCAGCATGACAGGCAATCAAAAACCCACGCGCGGCACATCGGCTGGCAGCGCGGCCGCGTTTTCTTCGCGCAGTGGGAAATCGGCAAAACGCCCCGCCAACGCCAGGCAATCCTGAGGCCATTCATGGGCTGCGTATTTGCGGATGATTTCCGACACCCAGCGGCTTTTCGATAATCCATTGGCTTGGGCTGCCTGCTCCACCAGTGCCTGCGTGGCATCGTCCAGATATAGCGTGATTTGTGACATGGCAACAGCTCCTTCTGACTCAGGCAAGTATATTTTCAATTATACTTATTGAGGTGAGTTCGTCAAGCAAGATGCCGCAGCATCCTACTTGCCGCGCTTCGGCTTTGTTGCCGCCGCAGTCATCTTCGTATAAAGCTCGAACAGTTTTTCCAGCCGCTCGGTGTCGTTCCTGAAGCGGCGGCCGATGTAGATGCGCTCCAGCACTTCGTCGTTGCGTTCGTGGGCATGGCGCAGATTCTCCGGCATGTTGTCCGGGTCGTACAGGTCGGCGATGGTGGCGGGAAAATGGGCTTTGCGCGCCAGCAGAATATTCTCGGCGCAGGCGGTCAGGTCGATCTTGTTTTGTTCGGTGAGCAGAGGGACGGGGAAGGTGTTCCAGCCGAGGGTGTTGGAGTAGCGAAAATCCGTTTTCAGCTTGCCGCAGACAGTACCAATCCAGACCAGATGCAGACGCGAGGCGATAAGTGCCATGTTCCAGAGTGGCGCGTCGTAGAGGGCGAAAGCAGCATTACTGACAATCGTCCCTTGAGGCGAATAGCCGACCGGCAAATAATTGCGGGCTTCTGAAGATACGCTTGGAACGATAATCACCATCTCTTTGCCTGTTTGACGAACCTCACCAAACTTGTGAGGTACATCAGCAGTTTCAACCGTTGCAGATTTAGGACTTGCCAGCCTCATTTCTCGCACGCTTTCAACACGCTGGCGTATCGGTGCAATGCTCATCGCTTCTTCATGATGAGCATCTTCAATCCACAGACAATAACGTTCTAGGCCACGAATAAACTCTGCCGAACCGTACATGCGACGAATGAAACGGGCACGCTGCGCTGGTGTCAGGCCAAGGGCGGCAACTTCATCGCCGGAGAGCAGCAAATGGCCGCCATCAACAGGCTTGTTCCCGAAAATCATTTCTGCTTGTCCACTTAAAGGACGGGCTGCTTTATCCACCATCACATTAGCACCTGATACCAGGTAAGCGTTGATGAAATCGACCTGTTTTTCAAGCGCCGTGCCATCATCTGCAACTGAAAGTATCCGGCGAGCCTTCCCCGCTTCAGTGGCAATGCCAACAATCACCACGGTCACACCCGCGTTGTGGCTAGCGAGATTTGCCCATTTGAATGAAGTGTGTGCAAACGAGATCTTGTTACCGGTATTGAATATCAGCGGCCAGAGAATAGGCACTTGCTGGCCCTGGCAAATTGAGTTGGTAGATACGAAGGCAGCGGTCGCATTGGTCTTGGTGCCGTAATCGGCGGCCTTCATGAACCAGCCTGCCACATAGTCCAGCGACTTCCACGTACTGCAACGGTAATCGAAAATTGCCTTGAGATCGTCTTTTTGCTCGGCGCTTTGCCATGTGCTGCCCAGATATGGAGGATTGCCGCAAATATAGGTCTCACCGCCTTCGTTTACGAAGTCGATTTCCGTCTGATCCAACGGCGTATTGAACAAGTCATCACCGAGAACCTTTACGCCCGTGCCCGTGGGCGGGCAGATGCTCAACCAATCCAGCCGCAAGGCATTGCCGCAAACGATCCAGTTCTGTGCATCCAGTGGCAGAAACTCCGCCAGCGCGTCCTTCTGCCCGCGATACAGCACATCGCACTGAAACTCGGCAATGATCAGCGCCAGGCGCGCAATCTCTGCCGGAAAATCGCGCAACTCGATGCCCCGAAAGTTGGTCAGCGGAATTTCGCTGCGCAGATGCCGCTCTTCCCGGCGGCTGTTGATTTCCGCCTCGATCTCGCGCATCTGCTTGTAGGCGATCACCAGAAAATTGCCGGAGCCGCAGGCAGGATCAAACACGCGAATGCGCGCCATGCGGCGGCGAAGGTTCAGCAACTTGATCTTGTTGTCGCCCGCATCATTCAAAGCTGCGCGCAGGTCGTCCAGAAACAACGGGTTCAATACCTTCAAAATGTTGGGTACGCTGGTGTAGTGCATGCCCAATGCGCCGCGCTCTTCGTCATCGGCCACGGCCTGGATCATGCTGCCGAATATGTCGGGGTTAATTTGTTGCCAGTTCAAATTGCCGGCGTGTATCAGGTAGGTACGCGCCATGCGCGTAAAGCGCGGCACTTCGGTGCTGCCTGCAAACAGGCCGCCATTGACATAGGGGAAGCCATTGGCCCAGTTCGGCAAACGGGGCTCGGCATAGTCGCGCTCAACAATCTTGATGTTCATGGCGCGGAAGATAGTTTCCATCACTTCATGAGTATTGGCGCCGTCGCGCTCACTCATCTGCTCAATGGTGTGGGTGAACAGGCCATCGCCATTGAAGATGTCGGTGTCTTCAGCAAAGAAGCAGAACACAAGCCGCGCCATGAAGTGATTCATGTCGTGTCGGCGCTCCTCCTTGGCCCAGTCCGGATTCTCGCGCAACAGTTCGACATAGAGCTTGTTCAGCCGCGCGGTGGCGCGCACGTCGACGGGGTTGTCCCTGATCTCCTTGACAGTGGAGATGCCTGCCAGCGGCAGGAAGAAGCCGAAATGGTTGGGAAAGTCCGTATAGGCGCAGGCGATAGTCTCAATACCGGCAAAATCTTCGGCCTCCAAAGTCTGCCCATCTGTTGCCAGGATGAACTTGGCCTTGGCTTTTGTAGTGGCGGGACTGGCGCGCAACGCCTTGAGGGTTTCGCCCACGGCGCCAGCCTCGCTCACGGCGATGTGGATGTTGTTGCGCTGAAGCACGCCACCCGGCACATCGGACGCATTGTTGTTGCCGGTACGCAGGCGCTTGAGCGCCGTGTCCTTATTGCCGAACGCGGCCAGGAACGCGAACGGGAACTCAGCCGCGTCGAAGGGTTGAAGTGCCAGGTCCGATATGGCCTCTTCGATTTCTACTGCATTCATGGGGCATCTTGCATGTGTGATTTATTCCCGCTCGTGTCCAGCTGAGGTTCAGTGACTGACATGGCACAGCGGGGTGCACCATTGTAAATGATAGTCCGTGAGACCTCGTAGTGTTTAACGATCCGGCTAACAGGCATGGCAAGTTTGCGAGTTATTGCCCAAGGACAATAACTCTGCGAAAAGCATTGGATTATTCGGAGTGGCTGCCTGTCATGCCGGTTAAGGAAGCGTCAATCCGACCGTCCGGTAAAAATTGCCAAGGTCGCTCAGGTCATCAAATACCGCCGCAGCACCTTCGAAATCTTGTTTGCGGGTGTAGTGGTTGGTGGTGACATAAGTTTTGATTCCGGCCGCAAGGCTGGAACGCAAGCCGTTTTGAGAATCTTCCAGTGCGATGCAGTCGCTGCCCTCTAAACCCAATTTTTCCAGCACCCAGAAATAAATATCCGGCGCAGGTTTCTTGTGCGGCACGATGTCGCCGCAGCCGTTGGCAGCAAAATAGTCAGCCCAGTTTTTGCCCAGACCCACTTCCAGCAGGGCCGAGACGTTCTCAGGCGTGGTGGTGGTGGCGATGGCCAGCGAAATGCCCGCAGCATGCGCGTCATTTATCAGTTGTTTGATGCCGGGTCGCAACGGTACGTTACCTTCGCCTATCATGGCGGTGTAATAGCGGGTTTTTAACGCATGAAGATTTTTAACAAAGTCGTCGAAATCGGCCGGTTTGGCAAAATCCGTCAGGAAATCATTCACAAAATACTTGATGCGCTCCTTGCCGCCGGTTACCTTGAGCAGCTTGTCGTAAAGGGCGACATCCCAGCTCCAGGCCAGGCCGCTGTCTGCAAAAGCCTTGTTGAAAGACTGGCGGTGTCCGTCTTCGGTATCGGCAAGGGTGCCGTCCACGTCAAAAATAATCGCTTTAATCATAAATTCAGTCGTTAGTCGTTAGTTGTTAGTCGTTAGTCGTTAGTTGTCAGTGCTGAATCCTCAATCCTCAATCCTGTTTTTACCGCATTCCGGGCAGTTTGCCGGCCATGCTGCGCATCATTTTAGCCATGCCGCCGCCTTTGGTGAACATTTTCATCATTTTTTGCGTTTGTTCAAACTGGTTGAGCAGCTGGTTGACGTGCATCACCTTGACCCCTGCGCCATCCGCGATACGCTTCTTGCGTGAAGCCTTGATGAGCTCAGGCTTGCTGCGTTCAAGCGGGGTCATCGAGTTGATGATGCCTTCCAGCCGGTTGATGGCCTTGTCATCTACCTTGGAGTCGGCGGCAGCCTGGGAGAGCTGGGCAGGGAGCTTGTCCATCAGGGCGGACATGCCGCCCATCTTGCGCATCTGCACCATCTGCATCTTGAAATCGTTCAAATCGAAACCCTTGCCGGTCTGCATTTTCTTGGCAAGTTTCTCGGCCTCCTTGTGATCCACGCCGCGTTGCGCTTCTTCCAGCAACGACAGCACGTCCCCCATTCCCAGGATGCGGGATGCCATCCGTTCGGGATGAAAGGCTTCCAGCCCGTTGGGTTTTTCGCTGATGCCGATGAATTTGATCGGTTTGCCTGTGACATGGCGTACCGAAAGTGCCGCGCCGCCGCGTGCGTCACCGTCCATTTTGGTGAGGATGATGCCGCTGAGCGGCAAGGCTTCGCCAAACGCTTTCGCGGTATTCACCGCATCCTGGCCTGTCATTGCATCCACCACGAACAGCGTCTCGATCGGATCGAGACTGGCATGCAGTTGCTGGATTTCAGCCATCATCGCAGCATCGATCGCGAGGCGCCCTGCGGTGTCCACAATCAGCACGTCGTGATGATGTTTGCGTGCAAAGTCCAGCGCGGCAAGCGCGATGTCCTGCGGGCGTTGCGTGATGTCTGAGGAGAAGAAATCGATTTCCAGTTGCAGCGCCAGCGTGCGCAACTGCTCGATTGCCGCCGGGCGGTATATGTCGCAGCTGACCAGCAGTATTTTTTTCTTCTGCTGGTCGCGCAGCAGTTTGGCGAGCTTGCCGCAGGTAGTGGTTTTCCCTGCACCCTGCAAGCCTGCCATCAGAATCACGGCGGGCGGGGTGGTGGCCAGGTTGAGCGCGTCGTTGTGCTCGCCCATCACGCGGGTGAGTTCGCGATGCACCACGCCGATGAAGGCCTGACCGGGGTTGATGTTGCCGATGACTTCCTGTCCCAGGGCGGCCTGCTTGACCTGGGATGCAAGTTCCTTGACCACAGGCAGCGCCACGTCGGCTTCCAGCAGCGCCATGCGTACTTCGCGCAGTGCGTCCTGAATGTTGCTCTCGGTGAGGCGTGCCTGTCCGCGCAGGTTTTTAATGACACCGGAGAGGCGTTGCGTCAGATTGTCCAGCATATCCGTCCTTATGGGTAATCAAGCAAATGATGTAGAATCTGCGAAGTCTAAAACATCCTGACGAAAAATGCCTAATCTTCTCCCAACTATCGTTGCTTTTGTCGCATATGCGCTGCTGGCCGTCTATTTCTGGCGCGCGTATGCGACAGGCTCCTGCGATGAGCGCTGCCGCGGTGTGATCGGACATTTATCGCTGATTCCGATTGCATTGCATGGTTATCTGCTCTGGCAGTGGATCTTCTCCAGCGGCGGCATCGATCTGGGCGTGTTCAATGCGCTGTCGCTGATCGCCTGGCTGACCCTGCTGGTGTACTGGGTTGCGCGCTTTTTCTATCCGATAGGCGGTTTGCAGGCGCTGGTGCTGCCCCTGGCTGCCATCACGCTGCTGCCGCCGCTGGTGTTCACGAACGATCATCAGTTGACGCATACGGATATGCCGGCTTTCAAGGTGCACATTGCCGTTGCGATGCTGGCCTATAGCCTGTTTACCATCGCCATGCTGCATGCGGTGCTGATTTCGCTGGTAGAAAAATATTTGCATCAGGCGAATTTGCCGCGTGTGCTGCGCAGTCTGCCGCCCCTGCTGACGATGGAAAGCCTGTTGTTTCGCATGATAGGCATCGGTTTTGTGTTGCTGACGCTGACGCTGGTTTCGGGTGTATTTTTTTCCGAAGAAATTTTCGGCAAGGTTGGACAACTCAATCACAAAGTGCTGTTCGGCTTTTTTTCGTGGGTGGTATTTGCAGTACTGTTGTGCGGGCATCACTTCTATGGCTGGCGGGGAAAAACAGCGGTGCGCTGGACAGTAAGCGGCTTCGCACTCCTGCTGCTGGCATATCTCGGCAGCAAGTTTGTGCTGGAACAGTTGTTGCACCGCTAAGGAACCGCTGATTTATTCGGTTTTGTCGTTCCCGCGTAGGCGGGAACCCAGTTACACAAGGCGCTGGTTCCCCGCTTTTGCGGGGAAGACGAATAAATCAGCGGTTCCCTAACCGACATGGCGCAAGCTCCACCCCTGAGCATAAAAGTGCTTGCGCCGGTCGATTCCCTTACCCAAACCCTCTGGTGAAACGACTAGCCAATCCACTAAGCCAGCAAGCTGGCAAGTGGCTGGTTATCCCGGAGGGGAGAGCGCAGCGAGGGGGGCGAAGCCGAACAAACGAATCGCTTCGCGACTTTCACGGTAACGGGCATGGCGGGAGAATCCGCCGGCAGCCCGGTTTTCCCGCATGACTTTTGTGTATTGCGAGGCGCTGCGATCCCGTTATGCAGGCCTTGTGTTAATTCCTTTGATTATCAAGGTACTTGCTATCGGTAAGGCTTGTGTCGTAGAATGCTCGCCCTTTCGTGGGTTTGCGCGACCAACGAAGTGTAAATCCAGGGCAGTACGGGAGTCGCCTCTCGTTTAAGCTCTGCCCCCAAGTTTTTTAAGCTGATAATTTAGATAGGTTTTTTATGGTCATCATTCGTCTTTCCCGTGGCGGTTCCAAGAATCGCCCATTTTACAACGTGGTTGTAGCAGATTCGCGCAATCGTCGCGATGGCCGTTTCATCGAGCGCGTCGGTTTTTTCAATTCGATCGCCAATGAGAAGCAGGAAGCCTTGCGTCTGGATCTGGCGCGCGTGGCTTTTTGGCAGAGCAAAGGCGCGCAGTTGAGCGATGCCGTAGCGAAGCTGGTTAAACGTGCCGGTGCAGCGGGTGCAGTCGCTGCAGCCTAAGCAACCTGAACCCATGGTCATCATGGGGCGCGTGGCATCGGCATTCGGTATACGCGGCTGGGTGAAAATCCAGCCGTTCAGCGAGTACGTCGATAGCCTGCTGGATTACAAGACCTGGTACCTGGGTCATGAGAATGGCCCGTGGCGGGAAGTGACCGTTACCCAGTGTGAAGCGCATGACAAGACGCTGGCTGCGCAATTACCCGATTGCCCGGACCGCAATGCTGCCGAGAAGCTGAAGGGTCTGCTGATCGCGGTGCCGCGCAGCAGTCTGCCGGAGCAGGATGAGGGCGAATATTACTGGGCGGATTTGATCGGACTTACCGTCATCAACCAGGTAGGCGAGACGCTGGGCATGGTAGCCGAGTTGCTGGAGACCGGCGCAAACGATGTGCTGATCGTGAGAGGCTCAGGTCCTGATATCCTGATCCCCTTTCTGAACAGCGTCATCGGGCCGATTGATTTGACAGCTAAAACGATGCACGTTACCTGGTCGGCGGATTTGTGATCTTCGATGTAATAACCTTGTTTCCGCAGATGTTCGATGCGCTGACGCAATATGGCATCACGCGCCGCGCGGCCGAACAGGGAAGCTATGTCTTGAAGACTTGGAATCCGCGCGATTTCACCACGGATAATCACCGCACGGTAGATGACAGGCCCTACGGCGGCGGACCCGGGATGGTGATGCTGGCGGAACCGCTGGCGGCGGCAATCAATGCGGCGCGCGAGCGTCAGTTGACCAGCGGAGTGAAAATCAGCCGGGTGGTGTATTTGTCCCCGCAAGGCCGCCTGCTCACGCATGGTCTGGTCAAGGAACTGGTGGCGCAGAAAGCCGACGGGCTGATTCTGCTGACCGGTCGTTATGAAGGAATCGATGAGCGTCTGATTCGTCAGATGGTCGATATGGAAATCTCCATCGGCGATTATGTATTGTCCGGTGGCGAGTTGGCGGCGATGGTGCTGATGGATGCGCTGGTTCGGCAATTGCCCGGTGTGCTGGGCGATGCCGATTCGGCAGAGCAGGATTCGTTCGTGCAGGGCCTGCTGGATTGTCCGCACTACACCCGCCCGGAAGTGTTTAATGGTGAAGCCGTGCCCCCGGTTCTGTTGTCCGGCAATCATGCGGAGATACAGCGCTGGCGGCTTTCCCAGTCGTTGGGCAGGACGTGGACACGCCGTCCGGATTTACTGGCAGGGCGTGTTTTGACAAAAGAGGAATCCGGGCTTCTGGCTATGTTTCAGAAGGAACAGGATTCGAATAATAAGGAGCAGTAAAGTGAATTTGATCGAACAATTGGAACAGGAAGAAATAAACCGTCTGGGTAAAGTCATTCCCGATTTCGCGCCCGGCGACACCGTCGTGGTCAGCGTAAACGTGGTTGAGGGTGATCGCAAGCGCGTTCAGGCGTTTGAAGGTGTGGTGATTGCCAAGCGCAATCGCGGTTTGAATTCCGGCTTTATCGTGCGCAAGATTTCCGCCGGTGAAGGTGTGGAACGTACATTCCAGACTTACTCGCCCGTGATCGCGGAAATCGAAGTGAAGCGTCGCGGTTCCGTGCGCCGCGCCAAGCTGTACTATCTGCGCGATCGTTCCGGCAAGTCCGCACGTATCAAGGAAAAGTTGCCCGCGCGCAAGGCCAAAACAGCAGCAGCGTAAGCTACCTGCGTGTTCCGGAAAACGGGAGGCTCTGCCTCCCGTTTTTGCGTGTATCATCGCGCGATGATCTATCAGGCGAAACTATCCGCACCTTTTGGCATGCTCGGCATACGCTGCGATGAGCAGGCGCTGCTCGGCATCGACTTTCTGAATGCTGGCGAAATATCGCAAAACCCGGATAGCGCTTTTGCGGAGAATGTTTGCCGGCAATTGCTGAACTACTTTGAAAATCCGGATGCGCCGTTTTCTATTCCGCTGAAACTAACGGGCAAGCCCGGAACCCTCGCTACGCTCTCCCTCTCCTCAACCCTCTCCCGCAAGCGAGAGAGGGGGCAAATGAATCGCTGCGCGAATTTTACGACCCCTGCAACGCCGCACCAGAAAAAGGTATGGCAGGCGATGCTGGCCATTCCAGCAGGACAGACGCGAACCTATGGCGAGATTGCCGTCGAACTGCATTCCTGTGCGCAGGCGGTCGGCCAGGCGTGCGGCGCCAATCCGATTCCGATTGTCATCCCCTGCCACCGGGTGGTGAGCAAATCGGGTCTGGGCGGATTTATGAAGCACGGCAGCGGCGCGCCGCTGGACATCAAACGCTGGCTGCTGGCTCATGAACGAACTGCTTGACGAATTCTGCGACTCCCTGTGGCTGGAAGACGGACTTTCGCGCAACACGCTGGAGAGCTACCGGCGCGATCTGGACAAATATGCAGCTTGGCTGGAAAGTCAGCGCGGTCTGACGCTTGTTCAAACCACGCATGCAGACATACAGGCCTATCTCGCCGATCTGTTCGTAGCACAAAAAGCCAAATCCAGTTCATCGGGACGCAATCTCTCCAGTCTCAAACGGTTGTTCCGCTATCTGCTGCGGCAAGGCAGGATCGCTACCGACCCCACGCTGCAAATCGATCCGCCCAAGCTCGCGCTGCGCCTTCCCAAGACGCTGAGCGAACAGGATGTGGAGCAGCTTCTGGCGGCCCCCGATGTTGAAATACCATTGGGTTTGCGCGACCGCACCATGTTCGAAGTGCTGTATGCGACAGGTTTGCGGGTCTCCGAACTGGTCGCTTTGCGTGTCAGTCAGGTGAGTATGGATATGGGTATCGTGCGGGTCATGGGCAAGGGCAACAAGGAGCGTCTGGTGCCGATGGGTGAAGAGGCGCTGGACTGGCTGAAGCGCTATTCCGAACAGGGGCGGGCCGCGCTGTTGGGCAGCCAGGTCAGCGACGACTTGTTCGTTACCGCCCATGGCTGCGGTATGACCCGCCAGATGTTCTGGTATCTGATCAAGAAGCACGCAAGGCATGGCGGCTTGAACAAACCGCTCTCGCCGCATACCCTGCGGCATGCCTTTGCCACACACCTGCTCAATCACGGCGCCGACTTGCGCGTGGTGCAGATGCTGCTGGGGCATGCGGATATTTCCACCACGCAGATATATACCCATGTCGCACGGGAGCGACTCAAACAACTGCATTTAAAGCATCACCCGAGGGGGTGACGGGATGCCGGCGGTCGAGGCGTTACTAGTGTCGATTCTTTGCACCAACTAAGTGCATGGGGGCACGGTTCCTGTGCGGAAATTCGCCATGCTTTTATAAAATATCTGCCGATTCAATGGATTGATCCTGGCTCGTTAATTGCTAGGTTGTATCCTGACTACCAGGAGATACGTTGAAAAGAATACTGATTATCGATGACATGCGAGATCGGGCCGCGTGGTTGAAAGCCAGTCTTGAATTGGCCGAATACGACGTGGTTGGTGTGCTGGCCTGGGAACAGGTGGATGAGAATTCGATCCAGGCTGCCTTGGCCGATGTGATTATCGTCGATGCGGATGCGCCCGGACGGGATACGCTGGAACAGATCAGCCTGATGTCAACAACGCTGGAAAAACCCGTGGTTGTGCTGGGTGCGCGGAAGGATCAGCGCAGCATTCAGGAGGCGATGCGCGCCGGGGTCAGCGCTTATGTGTCGTACGCGGTTAAGAGCGAAGATCTGAGCGGTATCATCCAGGTGGCTGCCGCCCGATTTGCCGAACACAAGCGTTTGCGCGACGAATTGAAGGTAGCGAAGAGCCAGTTGGTCGAACGAAAACTGGTGGATAAGGCCAAGGGAATTCTGATGGCGGATCACGGTTACAGCGAAGCGGACGCCTATAAGCGGATGCGCGGCATGGCGATGAGCAAGGGCTGGCGCATGGCGGAGATTGCCGAGGCGATCATTCTTGCAAAGGAACTGAGCGCATGAAAATGACATGGATCAATCCGCTGCGCGGCATTAAGCCTGTCAGCCAATGAAAATGTTCTGACCTGTTTCTGTTAGCTTGAATATATGGAAGGATGACAAAATGATTACCGATGAAAACATCATGAAAGCGCTTTATCGAAGTACGCTGGTGTCGGAATTGCGCGAGTCTGAAATTGAAATTCTGACAGGCCTGCTCACGGTTCAATCTTACAAGGCGGGCAAATTTATTGTCAAACCGGGCAGCCGTAAGCTGGAGGATGCGCTGCTGATACTGGTCGAGGGCAAGCTGGAGGTGAGCTCCATAGTGGACGAGGAACCTATGGTCATGCACCTGAAAGACCCCGGGGATATGGCCAGAGTGATCAGTTTCGTCGGCAGCAACTTGATGAAGATCGATGCCACTATCGAGGTTAAGGAGGATAGTACGGTGCTGCTTTTGGAGCGCGCCAGGCTGGAGTTACTGCTGGGTACGCACCATTCCATCGTGTATTATGTGATGCGCAGTCTGGTGCGCTATGTGCACGGGCTGGCGCGGCATAAAAGCGCGGAAACCGAGGAGCTGAGCAATTATTTTTACCGGGTGAACGGACGTTTCTAGCGGACAGTCTTATTCATGCAAGCAGTGCGCGGCACTCGCTGCTGCCGCCCATGCTGAAAATAGATAAATCAAAAGGAAAACCGCGATGTGGCTCCGTACCGGATGCACTATTACCTTTGACGTGAGCATCGCAACGCCTTTTATACTCATGCTGCGCCCGCGCAGCGGAATGCTTCAGCTACTATCAACTGTCAGCGATTGAGATTAACGTGCAGCGTGAAGGGGTGTGCCGTGAACTGGCGCATCTGGGCATCGCGCTATGCCGCGGCCTGTGCATCCCGGCACGCATGGTGGTGGGTTACTTGCATAAACTGGAGCCTATGGATTTCCATGCCTGGTTCAAAGCTTGCTGTTTGACAATTCCCTCGCAGCGCCGCGTCTATCCTATTGCTGTTGCTGCATCAATTCGCTTGGCGCCCCCTCCATGATCGGTTTCGGGCTACGTCGCAAATCCAGTGTCAGCGGGTAATCGGGATTGCGTCCTTCCCGCCGTACATGCACAGGCCCAGGGGTATGGCCGTGATTCCAGAAACGCGCGGCGCGCCTCGGCTTCGTTGGCATTGACCGGGAAGGTGTCGTAATTGCGGCCGCCGGGGTGGGCGACGTGTGCCTGCCGATTCTTACGCTAAGTACGCCGTATAGGTCGGACGCAATGCCGTCCTGCGCACGAGGATGAGGCGAAGAATATGCGATATACGGTTTTTTGGTGCGCTTTATAGGGATTTAAAGGCATAAGGTTTTCATAACAAATTGATAAATAATAAAATACTCATCATGCGACAATGGCATTGTTATTGCTTGTAATAAATTAATGCCTGGCTCAGGATTTATGCACAGGTAGCCAAACAACGTCGCGCGCCTCACAGAAATAGGGGGCTGGTTGACCTGCGACGAGCGGATTTCAGGCAGCAGCGTTGCTGAGTATAAACGCGGTCGGACTGTTCTATTGCGAGTGTCCAATTAACTTACCGGAGAAGCTTAAACATGCATAGCACCGACATATTGGCAGGTTTCATCGAGTGTCAGAGCATCAGCCGCGAAGCGATTCCGCCTCTCGTGCAGCTCGGCTCTGCAAAAAATGCGGCAGTTGAAAACAAGATTCTCGATATTATCCCGACTTATTCGCGCATGCTGTTGCCTGACCAACAGAATCTGCGCGAACACCCGGCCGGCTTGCCGGCGGAGTGTGAGCATGGTTGACAGCGCCGGGAGTCTTGGCGGCACCGATGTGCCCGAACTCAAAGAGGTCAAGGTGGGCTTCATTCCTCTGACCGATTGCGCATCGCTAGTCATCGCCTCGGTGATGAAGTTCGATGAAAAATATGGCATCAAGATCGTGCTGTCCAAACAGCCATCATGGGCGGCAATTCGCGACAAGCTGGTTTCGGGCGAACTGCATGCCGCACAGATTCTTTATGGTCTGGTATACGGAGTGCATCTGGGCATCGGCGGGCTCCAGAAAGAGATGGCGGTGCTGATGACCATCAACAACAACGGACAAGGCATTTCTCTTGCCAATCAGCTCAAAGACAAGGGCGTGACTGACGGCGCTTCGCTGGCCAGGCTGATCAAGGCAGAGTCAAGGGTATATACCTTTGCACACACTTTTCCGACCGGCACGCATGCCATGTGGCTGTATTACTGGCTGGCTAATTATGGAATAAACCCGATTTCAGAAATCAGGACCATCACTGTTCCGCCGCCCCAGATGGTGGCGAATGCGCGTCTCGGCAGTATGGATGGTTTCTGCGTGGGTGAGCCATGGAACGCGCGCGGCATCTACGATAAGGTAAGTTATTCGGTTGCTTCGTCTCAGGAGGTATGGCCTGATCATCCCGAGAAAGTATTGGGTGCCACCGCAGAATTCGTCATGGAAAATCCCAATACCGCGCGGGCGCTTGTCATGGCCATGCTGGATGCGGCCAAATATATCGACGCCCGGACTAACCGTGCAAAGGTGGCCGAAATCATCTCAAGCAAATCTTATGTCGATGCACCGGTCGAAGTGATAGAAGGGCGCTTCCTGGGCAACTATGAAGATGGTCTGGGCAGGAAATGGCAAGACCCGAATTACATGAAGTTTTTTAACGACGGGAAAGTGTGTTTTCCCTATATTTCAGACGGCATGTGGTTTCTCACCCAGTTCAGGCGCTGGGGCTTGCTCAAGGAAGATCCGGACTATCTGGGTATCGCCAGGCAGATCAATCAAATCGAGTTGTACCGGCAGGCGGCCTCACGGCTCAACGTGGCAGTGCCTCGGGATGTGATGCGCAGTTCGACGTTGATGGATGGCGCCGTGTGGGATGGCACGGAGCCGGGAAAATATGCAGCGTCTTTCGGGATCAGGGCGTGAATCCCTATGGAGACATCCAGGTTCTCACACCGAAAGCGTACTTGGCAGACTCATAATGCCGTGTCGTCCTGTCGAGCGGCACCGCTCGTGCGGTTAAATTCCTCATGGCATTCAGGCAATAACCCTGGTTTTTGCTTTTATCGCTGATCTCAACCGGGTGTAGTGTTTACCGCCCTCAAATTCGTGCATTGAACTCACAGGTGTCGGACGTCATGCACCACTACGGTGCATATTGTTGTCTATTCTAATATAACTAGATGATTATAAATATATTATTTATGTGGTATTGATTTTGCTTAATTGTTGCTTTATCTACAAACAGAATACTACTATGTTGAAAAGCCGACAAATGAATCTGACTAATAACGAAATGGCCTGGCTGTCTTACCTGGGGAAAACAGGTCGTTTGGCGATGGGCTGGGCTTGCTATCTGAATAAATGGCGTTATCCCATTATCGAGGAAATATTCGAATCTATCGCCAGTACGCGGGTGCGTATCCTGAACGAATGGACTGAACAGCAATGGTCGACGCTATCCGGCATGGCCTCGCAAATAGCGCACGACTGGCCCAGGTTTGACGCAGAAATACTCGCGGAAAATTTACGCCTGGAGGCCGATTTTTCGGAGTTGTTCGTGATCAATACCAAGGGTGAGACGCTGTATTCAACTTTCCGGGGCAGGGTCGGGCAAAAGGATCTCAATGCCAAGGCGGTAGCCAGCGGCCTGTCGGATAGATTTCTGCATGGTCCATATGTCGATGCGACAACGCTGACTATCGGGGCTTCCAGTTCGCGGTTTCATGATGCGGTGACGCTGATGTTCTATCTTCCGCTGCATAAGGACGGCGTATCGCTGGGCGCGGTTTGCGGACGTGTGCCGAACGATGTGCTGGGGGATTTGATTCAACGCGAGGCAGGACATATTTTCCACGAGTCAGGGGATAACTATCTGTTCATGGTGAAGCCGGAGTTCGATAAATCTATACAACCCGGCACGGCGTTGTCGCGTTCACGGTTTGAAGATGCAACATTCAGCATGGGTGACAACCTGAAGCAGGGCGTGCGCACCGATTTTGGCAGCGTATCCGTCAGAAATCATACCGAATTTGAGTTGATTTTCAATGATCCGGCAACGAAACAGTTGCACCCCGGTGTACGCGAGACGATCCGGTGCGGCCAGAATACCTTCGTTACGTATCCGGGGTATTCCGATTACCGCCATATTCCGGTGATAGGCCGGGGCGTCACATTTTCCCTGCCCGGTTCCGCTGATATATGGGGCATGATGTGCGAGGCAGATCTGGAAGAGGTGTATCGCTTCCGCACCCTCAATTTCGGGATGATGTCAGTCTATCTTTCCATGGTTGTCGCCATGGCGGCAATCAGTGCCGGCGTTGCCGTGATACTTAAGCCTGATGCGTTGACCATGGCGGGGTTGTGTTGCACGCTGTTTTTAACGGGAGGTTTTGCACTGTATCGCTATGTAACCAAGCCGATCAGTTTGCGCCTGCGCGGCATGGTCTCGGTGATCCGGAATGTCGCGGAAGGGCATGGCAATCTCTCTCAACGGCTGGATCGTCAGGATGCCAGTCGCGACGAAGCCGGCGTGCTGGCGCAATGGATAAACAGTCTGATCGACAATATCGACCGTACTGTCAGTAATGTCCGGCATGGAATAGATGGGATGGTGAGCAATCAGACGCACATGGACGTGCGCAACAGGCAGGCGACGGAGGCAACCAATGAGGTGCTCGTCGCGGTACAGGATATTTTGCAGGCACTGAAAAATCAGATGAGCGATATCAATCAGGCGATCCTGACCACCAACGAAATGCGCACGGCGATGCAACAAGCGACTGATAGAGCACGTGTACAAATCTGTATGGTGCAGGAGCGCACCCGGACTATCCGCGAATCAATACAGGCGTCCTCATCGACTATTCGCTCCCTGGGTGAAAGCACCGAAAAAATCGGCGAGATAGCACAGGTGATCAAGGGTATCGCTGACCAAACCAACTTGCTGGCGCTGAATGCGGCAATCGAAGCTGCGCGGGCAGGCGAATTCGGACGAGGGTTTTCAGTGGTGGCGGATGAAGTGCGTAAACTGGCTGAACGCACCACCAAAGCAACGAATGAAATCAATCAGATGATTTCTGCCGTGCAGGATAAAGCCCGTGATGCTGTTTCCATCATGGAGCTGGGGGCTTCTGGAATGGAGGAGGGGCTGCGATTGGCTGAAAGCTCCGCCGCCGATAATTCCGGCTCTTCCGAGATCGTTGAACGCATGTTCGCCACGATTGCGCAGATCGCTCAAAGCTCGTCCGGCAGCGGCAGTAAAGTACAGGGAGTGGCTAAAGCGGCCGATTTAATGAGCGAATCGCTGGGTGAATTGAATTTTGTAATCGCAAGCAGCCGGGAGGGCGCACAAAAGTTGCGCTTGCTGGTCAATCAGTTTCAGACAACCGATGTTAAAAACTAGAACTGAAAAGATGAATCCGTCTTACAGGAACCCGGGATATCTCATCGCAATCCTGTCATTTTGCCAGCAGCAGAAAAAGCAGCAGGGCGTTGAGCACCAGTGAGGCCGCTGCCAGCAGTTTGATACTCAGAAGCGGGTCTCGTTTGAGCAAGGGTGTGCGGCGGGCAACGCGCAGCGGACGCTGAGCGCCCTGCTCCAGTGCCAGCAGGAACTCCTCGGCTGCCTCAAAACGATCGGCGGGTTTACGGGCGACCCCCTTGAGTATGACGGATTCCAGCCATTCCGGTATGTCAGGTCGGTAGCGCGTGGGCGGAATGGGATCGCCAAAACGAGGCGTTTGAAACGGCTCAATTTCGCCATAGGGGTATTTGCGTGTCAGCAGATGGTATAACGTGACGCCGACCGAATACAGATCGCTGGATTCATTGGCCGGCGTGCCGTTGAAGAGTTCGGGCGCCATGTAGGAAGGCGTGCCCGGATTGTTTATTTCATTGAAAGTTTCTTCGGCATCCAGGCCGTCGGAAGCGGCAACGCCCAGATCCAGCACACGCAGGCGACCGTCGGCGCCGAGATGCAGATTGTCCGGCTTGATGTCGCGATGAATGATGCCCAGCCGATGCAGCGTCGCTACCGCCTTGAGTATGCGTGTGGCAAGATCAGTACCCTCGACCGTGGTGAAGCGCCTTCCCATTTCAAGGTGGCGCGCCAGCGTCGCTCCTTCGTGCCAGGTTGACAGATAGTAGAGACGGGAACGTTGCGGCCAGTCCAGCACCTGCGGAAAATGTGCGCTGGAAACGCGGCGCGCCAGCCATTCCTCGTAGGCGATGGCGGCGGTATCCGCTGCATCGGCGTCGCTATGCAAGGTTTTCAGTGCGTAATTCTGGCCGTTCCTGGGATCTTTCACGCGGTAGAGCACGGTGATGCGCGAGTCATGAATCACTTCGAGTACTTCCAGGCCGTCTATGCTTTGCCCCGGTTTCAGACGCTGCGGCAGCGGCAGCGCGCCTATGCTCGCGACATTGTCCCGCAGGCTGTCGGCGGGCAACTGGGTGATTCTGGCCACCAGTGCGGTGCAGTTATCGTCGCTACCCGCTTCAAGAGCCGCCAGCGTGATGCGCGCGGCAATATCCTCGGCGCTCTCAGGGGTTTCGAGCAGTTTAATCAGGCGTGCATCGCCCAGTACATTCCAGACGCCGTCGCTGGCAAGCAGAAACAGGTCGCCCTCGACAAGGTTTCCATCGGTAAAGTCTATCGGCAGATTTGCATCAAGACCGACCGCACGTGACAACACATTGTTGAGTTCAGGATGTTTCCACACATGGTCGCTGGTGAGCAGCGACAGCTCACCGTTGCGCAGCAGATAAACACGGGTGTCGCCGACATGCGCGATGGCATAGCGACGTCCGCGCAGTACCACAGCGGAGAGCGTGGTGGCCATGCCGGCGGTTTCCCGGGCGCGCCTGCTGTGTGAATACAGCCAGCGGTTGAGTGCGACGATGACCTTGTCGAGCGACTGCGGGATGCTCCAGGTGTCGGGCGTTGAGTAGTAGTCGGCAAGCAGGCTGCGTACGCAGTATTCCGAAGCCTCGCGGCCGTTGGCATGTCCGCCCACGCCATCGGCTACGGCGATCAGGATGCCCTTGTTCTCCAGCGCTTCGCCGTCGGGTGTGACGCCGGCGCAGTAGTCCTCGTTGCGCGGGCGCAGGCCCGCCAACGAGGTATAGCCCAAATCGATCTGCAACGAGGTTTTGCTCATGAGTTGCTGCGAGAATACCACATCAGATTTTTGCAGCAGTCAGATGCGATGCGCCCCAGGTGGTACGCCAGCGCGATTTGACGCCGGTCAGTCCGATCAGTGCAATCACCGCGAGCGCGGCGAAGATCATAAAGCCGGTCTGATAACTGCCGGTCACTTGTCTGGAGTAACCAAGACTGGAGGCCAGATAGAAGCCGCCTATGCCGCCTGCCATGCCGACCATGCCGGTCATCACGCCGATCTCCTTGCGGAAACGCTGTGGCACAAGCTGAAATACGGCGCCGTTGCCCATTCCCAGGCTGAGCATGGCTACCACGAACATGGCAAGCGCGCTCCATGCGCTGGCAGGTGCAAAGCTGACCGTGGCAAGCGACATGGCTGCTAGCATATACATGCCGGTCAGTGACTTGACGCCGCCGATGCGGTCGGCGACATTGCCGCCGATGGGACGCACCAAGGAACCTGCGAAGACGCACGCGGCGGTGAAAAATCCGGCGGTCTTGGCATCCAGTCCGTATTGCGTGTTGAAATAGATGGTCAGCGATGAGGCCAGCCCCACGAAGCCGCCGAAGGTGACCGAGTAGAAAAACATGAACCACCAGGCATCCTTATCCTTTAAAACGTTAACGTATTCAGCCAGTGATCTTGCCGGCGGACAATCGGGTGCGTTTTTGGCCAGCGTCATGTAGATGACGAAGACGACAACCAGCGGAATCAGCGCCAGACCGAAAACGTTGGTCCAGCCGTAAGCCACAGCGAGACTGGGTGCGATAAGCGCCGCAAGTGCAGTGCCTGAATTGCCGGCGCCCGCAATGCCCATCGCGGTACCCTGATGTTCGGCGGGATACCAGCGCGAGGCCAGCGGCAGTGCGGCAGCGAAAGATGCGCCGGCCACGCCCAGGAAGATGCCGAGTATCAGCGCCTGCTCGTAAGAATGCACGCCCACGCGCCAGGCGACGAACAGGGTGACGATGATGATCAACTGGCCGACGGCGCCAGCCAGTTTCGGTTTTACCTGATCGACCAGCAGGCCCATGACGACCCGCAGCAGCGCGCCGGAGAGAATCGGGGTGGCGACCATCATTCCTTTTTGCGCAGGGGACAGATGAAGATCGGCGGCAATTTGCACGCCGAGCGGGCCCAGCAGCACCCAGACCATGAAGGCAAGATCGAAGTAGAGAAATGCCGACAGCAGGGTGGGGGTGTGCCCGGCTTTGAGAAAGCTGCTCTTGTTCATGGTGAAATGCTCCTGAGGTTGATGATGTTTCACGTCAAGCAATTCCTGTGCCACTCAATTCACGATAAATGGCGCATTTCAGTACCGGCATGGCTTGGGCGTGCGCTCAGGAAGCAGCGGATACGGCGAGGTTGATTCGACTATTTCTTTTTTGGTGCACAAAAACACTGGAAAAGACCAATGTGGTGCGCAGTTTTGCCCTCTGCGTGTGTAAACGGGAGAAAAACGCACAGGTTCAGTGCGTATTGATGAATATTGCGCTTTGGTTTTGCTATGGGTTCAGCGTAGACCATCAGCCTGGATGACCGAGGAGCGTGAATATAACAATTTGAAATATAAGTGTTATTTTGTTATGCAAGGTCGTTTTTTCTGCCTTGTGGCAGGCAGGCTGACTGAAAATAACAGCAGGAGCTGGCATATAAGTTGCTTTATAAACCACGAGAGGCTTGGCTTACCCAACGGCGGGTGGTGAAGTTTAACAACCGACAAAGGCGTCGACTTGATTAAGGATGTACTGAAGGACACCGTGCAGTGTTTATTCAGCGCACCCGAAAATCGGGCGACGCCTTTTTTATTGTGAGGATGAAATGATGAATGCAAAGAAAACGGAGCGAAGCGGAGTTTCAGAGCAGGCTAACACCCGCGTCAGCGGGTGTTACGCCAAAACTAAAACAAGGCTGGTGGTAATCGGCAACGGCATGGCGGGCATACGCACTCTGGAAGAGTTGCTCAAGATGTCGCCGGATGAGTTTGACATCACGGTGTTTGGCGCCGAACCGCAGCCCAATTACAACCGGATTCTGCTCTCTCCTGTCCTGTCAGGCGAAATGAAGTTTCAGGATACCGTGCTCAATGACTGGAGCTGGTACGAGGAAAATCATATCAAGTTGCATGTCGGCAAAATGGTAAGCAAGATAGATCGTTTCCGTTGTCAGGTTGAAACTGAAGACGGCATGGCCGTGCCTTACGATCGTCTGTTGATCGCAACGGGCTCGAACCCTATCATGTTGCCGATACCGGGGATGAACTTGCCCGGGGTGCTGGCCTATCGCAATATAGACGATGTGGAAAAAATGCTCGCAGCGGCTAAGACATGCAAACGCGCCGTGGTGATCGGCGGCGGGTTGCTGGGCCTGGAGGCGGCGAACGGCCTCTCGATTCAAGGCATGGAAGTGTCCGTGGTGCATCTGTGCGACTGGCCGATGGAGCGCCAGCTGGATAAGGTGGGCGGCGGACTGTTGAAGGAGGCGCTGGAGAAGCGCGGGTTGAAGTTTTATATGTCACGCCAGACCGAAGCGGTGCTGGGAGAAGACAAGGTCACGGGTTTGCGCTTTGTGGATGGAGAGGAAATCGAGGCCGACCTGCTGATCATGGCGGCAGGCATCCGTCCCAATATCGCCCTTGCCAAGGCTGCCGGCATTCATTGCGAGCGCGGCATCGTGGTCAGCGACACGATGCAGACCTTCGATCCGAAGATTTATTCGGTAGGCGAGTGCGTGCAGCATCGCGGACAGACCTACGGACTGGTCGCGCCCTTGTTCGAGCAGGCCAAGGTGGCGGCGAACCATCTCGCCCGTTACGGCAGGATGCGCTATGAGGGTTCTTCCGTTTCCACCAAGCTCAAGGTGACAGGCATCGATCTGTTCTCTGCGGGAAATTTTAACGCGGGTCCGGGCGATGAAGAACTGTTGTTGCAGGATTCTGCGCGCGGTGTGTACAAGAAACTGGTGTTGCGCGACAACAAATTGCGCGGCGCGGTGATGTATGGCGAGACCATGGATGGCCCGTGGTACTTCCAGTTGATGCGCGACGGAACCGATGTGTCCGATTTGCGCGAACACCTGCTGTTCGGGCAGGTGCATCTGGGGGACGCCGGGCGCGGCGGTGTGTCGAGTGTGGCGAACATGCCGGACACTGCGGAGATTTGCGGCTGTAACGGCGTCTGCAAGGGCGCGATTGTGGATGCCATCATCGGGAAAAAACTGTTTACGCTGGAAGAAGTGCGCGCGCACACCAAGGCATCGGCATCATGCGGTTCGTGCACCGGCCTGGTGGAATCCATCCTGGCCAACACGCTGGGCGGAGACTATTCCGCGAAGACCAGCAAGAAGGCGATGTGCGGCTGTACGGATCATGCGCATCAGGATGTGCAGGAGGCGATCAAAAAACTGGGCGTGAAAAACATGCCGGATCTGATGCGTGCGCTGGACTGGAAGAATAAGGATGGCTGTCATGTTTGCCGCCCCGCGCTCAATTATTATCTGATGACCGCCTGGCCGGGCGTTTATGTGGACGACAGCCGTTCGCGCTTCATCAACGAAAGGGTGCACGCCAATATCCAGAAAGACGGCACTTATTCCGTGATTCCGCGTATCTGGGGCGGCGTCACTTCGCCGGCGGAATTGCGCACGATTGCCGAAATTGCCGAAAAATACGAGGTCGCTACCGTTCATATCACCGGAGGACAGCGCATCGGTTTGTATGGCGTCACCAAGGAAAATCTTCCCGGGATGTGGAGCGATCTGGTTGACGGCGGGTTTGTCTCGGGTCATGCCTACGGCAAATCGCTGCGCACGGTTAAAACCTGCGTCGGCCTGGAATGGTGCCGTTTCGGCACGCAGGACTCAACGGGTCTGGGCATCAAGGTTGAGAAAATGACCTGGGGTTCATGGACGCCGCACAAGTTTAAAATTGCGGTCTCAGGTTGTCCGCGCAATTGCGCCGAAGCGACCATCAAGGATTTCGGTATCGTCTGCGTGGATTCAGGTTATGAGATTCATGTCGGCGGCAATGGCGGCATCAAGGTGCGCGTCACCGATTTTCTGTGCAAGGTTGAGACAGAGGTTGAAGTGCTTGAATATTGCGGGGCATTCATGCAGCTTTACCGTGAAGAAGCGCAATATATGGACCGCACCGCACCCTGGATAGAGCGCGTGGGTCTGGCCTATGTCAAACGGCATATCGTCGAAGATGCGGCCGGACGCGCCGAGTTGTATGCGCGCTTCCTGGAGTCGCAGCGCTATTCGCAGGACGATCCGTGGAAAGAACGCGCGATGGGTAAAGACGCACATGAATACGCAGCCTTGGCTACAATCGCGTAGGTCGGGTTTTAACCCGACAAATTAGCCACGAAAAAAGGTAAATATAATGAACTGGATACAGGTTGGTCAGCTTTCCGATATTCCGCGACAAGGTTCGCGGGTGATTAAGACATCAAAAGGCGAAATCGCATTGTTTCGCAGCGTGGACGATGAGGTGTTCGCGCTGGATAACCGTTGCCCGCATAAGGGCGGCCCCTTGTCGCAAGGCATCGTGCACGGCAAACGGGTGACCTGTCCGCTGCACAGCTGGGTGATTGCGCTGGAAACAGGGGAGGCTGTTGCACCGGACGTGGGTTGTGCGCACCGTTATGAAATGCGTGTGGCGCATGGTGTGCTGTTTCTCGAAGTCGGGAATGAGGAACAAGGAGCGAGGAGCGAGTGAATACCTCCAGCCCTGAATTCTCAATCCTGGATGCTCAATCCTCAGTCCTCGATCCTCAGTCCTCGATTTTCTCTACCTGCCCCTATTGCGGGGTGGGTTGCGGGGTCGAACTGAATGCAGGGGAGACCATCAGCCTGACAGGCGACAAGCTGCATCCGGCGAATTTGGGGCGACTGTGTTCCAAGGGTTCGGCGCTGGCCGATACGCTGGGACATGAGGGCAAATTGCTCTACCCGCAGGTAAACGGTCGGCGCGTCTGCTGGGATGCCGCACTGGATCGCGTCGCGCGTGGCTTTATGGATATCATCGAAAAACACGGACCCGATGCGGTCGCCTTTTACGTGTCCGGGCAAATCCTGACCGAAGACTATTACGTCGCCAACAAGCTGATGAAGGGATTTATCGGCAGTGCCAATATCGACACCAATTCCAGGCTTTGCATGTCCTCGGCAGTGGCGGCCCACAAACGCGCTTTCGGCGCGGATGCAGTGCCGGTCAGCTATGAAGACGTGGAGATCGCAGACCTGGTTGTGATCGCAGGTTCCAACACTGCATGGGCGCATCCGGTGCTGTTTCAGCGACTGTCCGCAGCAAAGCGGGCGCGTCCCGAGATGCGGATCGTGGTGATCGATCCGCGTCGCACCGCGACCTGCGATATCGCAGATTTGCATCTGGCGATTGCGCCCGGCGCCGATGCGTATCTGTTTAACGGTTTGTTGCATCATCTGCGCCGCGAGGACGCGCTGGATCTTGCCTTTGTCGAGGCGCATGTGGAAGGGTTCGCTGCTGCGTTCGCCGCTGCGCGCGAAGTGAACTCCATCCCCAAGGTGGCTCAGCTTTGCGGCATTGCCGAGACCGAAACGGCTGAATTTTTCCATTTGTTTGCGCGCACCCGGCGCACGGTGACGATATTTTCACAGGGTATCAACCAGTCCTCAAGCGGCGTGGACAAGGGCAATGCGATCATCAACGCGCATCTGGCTACCGGCCGTATCGGCAAACCCGGCATGGGGCCCTTCTCGGTGACCGGCCAGCCCAATGCGATGGGCGGGCGTGAGGTGGGTGGGCTTGCCAATCAACTGGCGGCACACATGGATTTCTCCGATCCTGCGAGCGTTGGTTTGGTATCGAGATTCTGGGGGGCGCAGCGCATGGCACAAGCGCCGGGCCTTAAGGCCGTGGATATGTTCCAGGCTGTCGAATCTGGAAAAATCAAGGCGGTGTGGATCATGGGCACGAATCCGGCGGTCAGTCTGCCGGATGCCGGCAGGGTGCGCGCCGCATTGCAGGCCTGTGAAATGGTGGTGGTGTCCGATTGCGTGCAGCATACCGATACCACGGCTTGCGCCGACATTCTGCTGCCGGCCGCAGGCTGGGGCGAAAAGGACGGCACGGTGACCAATTCCGAGCGATGCATATCGCGCCAGCGCGCCTTCATGCCGCCTTCCGGGGAGGCGCGCGCTGACTGGTGGATCATCACCCAGGTTGCGCAACGGATGGGTTTTGCCAACGCGTTTTCTTACAGCAAACCTGCACAGATATTTCGCGAACACGCGCAACTGTCCGGGTTTGAGAATGTTGGCGCGCGTGCGTTTGATATCAGCGCATTAGCCCAGCTGAGCGATGCGCAATACGATGCGCTGAAGCCTGTGCAATGGCCGGTTAACGCTGCAGCCCCGAATGGCACGCTGCGTCTGTTCGGGGACGGGCAATTTCATACGCCGAGCGGTCGCGCGCGTATGGTCGCGGTCACGCCGCGGATGCCTGCTGTGCGGGTGGATGCCGATTTTCCGCTGCTGCTCAATACAGGACGCATCCGCGATCAATGGCATACCATGACCCGCACCGGTCTGGTAGCCCGCCTGAATGCGCATCAGTTTGAGCCTTGCGTGCAAGTACATGCATCCGATGCCCGTCAACTTCAGGACGGTGGACTGGCGCGCCTGACCAGTCGTTTCGGCAGCATGCTGGCGCGGGTGCAGGTAAGCGACGATCAGCGACAAGGTTCGCTGTTTGCACCCATGCACTGGAGCGATGCGTTTGCCAAGTCGGCAATAGTGGATGCACTGGTGGCGCCCATCACCGACCCGATTTCCGGCCAGCCGGAATTCAAGCATACGCCGGTGCGCATCGAGCCCTATCGCCCCGCCTGGCAGGGGTTCGCCTTGAGCCGCAGTCGCCTGGCGTTGCCGGATACCAGTTATTGCGCGAGTTCCAGGGGAGCCGGTTGCTGGCGGCAGGAAATTGCCGGTGAAAGCTTGCCGGATGACTGGCGCGTCTGGGTGGAGGCCGAGGTGAAAAAGGACGGCAACTGGATCGAGTATCTGGATGTGGCGATGGGGCGTTACCGTGCAGCCTGTCTGATAGACGGACGCCTGGAAGCGGTGTTTTTCATCGCAATGGATCAGCGGCTTCCCGAGCGCGAATGGCTCATCAGTCTGTTTGACAAGCCGCAGCTTGAGTCCGCTGACCTGACGGGTTTGCTGGCCGCGAGAGCGCCCAGGGGGGCCAATACCGGACGTGTGGTGTGCGCCTGTTTCAGCGTGGGCGAAACAACCATCCTGGACGCCATTCAGACGCAGAGTCTGAAGAGCGTCGAAGAAGTCGGGAAATGCCTGAAGGCGGGTAGCAATTGCGGTTCGTGTGTGCCGGAAATTCACCGCCTGCTGACGCGTCATTGATAAGAAACTGCACATTTGAGTGTCAAGGTTTTTGCATTGCGGCATGCCGCGTATCAAGACAGCCGGCGGTAAACTGGTGACAGTTGATGTTCCCTGTTCGCGCCCCGGCAGAGGATTGTTGCTTAAGGCATTTCGCCAAAAAGCGCGCCAGGAGTTGCCGCAATACCGGAAATTTTCTCAACATGATTTAGCGTCTCTGTGGGAGAATGAAATTCGATTACCCACTGTACTTCATGTAGAGCCGTTAATTTATGATAGTTCGAGGCAGACCATCCGGTTTGAGGTTGTTTTTAGTTCTTCGCGGTTCAGTGCTGCATCAAATCTGGGGCGTGCTATTAGTCAATATCACCCTTGCCACTTTGGTCACGTTGAATCACGGCGATCTTTTCAGGCTGAAAATTACGCTCACCGCCATTCCGTTTACGCTAATCGGCTTGCCGTTAGCAATTTTTCTCGGTTTTCGCAATAACGCAGCCTATGATCGTTACTGCGAAGGTCGCAAGCTGTGGGGGGAAATCGTTTTACAAAGTCGAAATTTCTCGCGTCAGTGTCTGACCCTCATAGCGTACCCGGAACAACTTACGGACGGCGCAAGACTCAACGATGTGCGCGTCAGGATGATTTATCGCACTATTGCCTTCTCTCATGCACTACGCCACCAGTTGCGCAACACCGATGCCAGAAATGAACTCAAACCGCTACTCGAACTAAACGAATGGCAGCAAATAAGCAAAACAGACAATATCCCGGATTATCTAATGCAACAGATGGGCCGTGACCTGCGCCTGTGCATGGATGAGAAACGGCTCGATGGATGCCTTGCGGCTGCTCTCGACAGTACCCTGTGTTCAATGACTTCGGCGGCGGCCTCATGCGAACGAATTAAAAGCACCCCCATCCCCTTCTCCTACACGCTGCTGCTGCATCGGACGGCTTACATGTACTGTTTTTTGCTGCCTTTTGGTCTTGTAGATACGATAGGCTTCATGACGCCCTTTGTTGTGGGCATAGTCGCTTACACTTTCTTCGGGCTGGATGCGCTGGGTGATGAAATCGAAGAACCTTTCGGCAATTCACCGAACGATCTGGCGCTGAATGCGATTTGCCGCTCGATTGAAATCAGTCTGCGTGACTCAATAGGGGATAAGCACGAGTTGGTGCCGCTTGCTCCAGTAAATTATTGCTTGATGTAAGAGTTAAGGGGCTGATAACAGGAAAACTTAGCCAGTCAGCGCCGAACGTAAAATTAACCGGCTCCGCGCTTTTGCGGAGTCCGGGTTGAACGTCGGGTTGGGCATTGCACTTATCGCCTACCGCCAGCGTAGCCGGGCTTTCTGTGCTGATGGCGCACGATCAGGATTCGAATGCTGCTTTCGAGATTTCGATATACGACCGAGTACGGAAAAACCTTCAGTAGGAATGTTCTTCGCCCTCTCGTCGTGGGCGCTCCAAGATCGGGATATTCAACCAGAAGCTTGGCGACACGTTCAAATTCTTCGAGAAAACGCTCAGCTACCACAAGGCCAGCTTGTTCTTTGTAAAAATCCAGAGCGTTGGCAATATCATGCTCAGCTCCGGGGTGGAGCGAGTAGGTCATCGCGCAAGTCTTGCTCGAAGCCGGGCGATGGCTTCCTGCCCTGAAACTGCCGAAATCGAACCGGATTCTAGTTCGGCTTCCCTGCGATCCGCCTCTCGCTCCCAAGCTTCCTCGATTTCGGGGTCTGAATCAAGGCTAGCGATCAACCGCTCAAGCAGGTGTGATCGTTCAACAGGCGGTAACTGCAAGACTTCGGCTTCCAGAACTTCCAGGTTCGTACTCACGCTGACCTCCAATGCGGTAGATGCTGACAGTTCACAGTTTATCATAGTGAGTGACGCTCACAGCGGCGCGACCGCTGCGTTGGGTTTGCGATGTCCAACGTGGAGCTAACCGGCGCGCCAGTATCGGCGCATGGTTGAGTTCAAACACCAATGTGGCGAGTCCGGTTCAGCGCTGGGTTGGGCAGCCGACTTATACCGGAGAATGTGTCTTGAGCCAGTCGCGCAATGCGGCATTCATGCGTGTTTGCCAGCCCGTACCCGAGGCGCGAAAGGCTGTTAGCACATCGCGATCCAAGCGGATTGCCACTTGCTCTTTCGTTCCAGAACCAGCCGGGCGGCCACGCTTGGCACGATATGATGCCATCGCCGCATCCAATTCTTCAACTGTGGCTGGACGATCATCTTCGTCTTTGCCGTTCCAGACAAAATCATTTTCCGGCGGAATGGCGCGTACCGCCGCCAGCACTTCTTTATGACTCATCGTATTCGTTTTCGAGCCAGACATCGTACACCTCACGTTCTTTATTGCTTGCAGGACGGAAGCTGATCACGCGCGTTGCTTCATCGCGCCCAGTATGAACTACCGTCAACACCGCCAGAAAGCCTAGCGCATAAGAAACAGACTGAATACGGACTTCTCCGCCGCGCACTACAGGAACATCCATTCGGTAACGCGAATCCAGCACCTCACTTGCATCGGCGAAGTCTAAACCATGCTTCCGAATATTCATGCGGCGCTTGACTTCATCCCACATCAATTTTGCTTCCATACAAATAATTGTATATGCGTTAATTTCGTCAGTCAATTATTATTTGCATATACATTTTATAAGCCACACACTCCTCAGGTGGATGCCCAACGTAAAAGTGAGGGGCTGCGCGCTTTTGCGCAGTCCCGCTTGAGCGCAGGGTTAGAACTGCTCTCAGCATATTGCGCCCCCATCGACCACAACCACCGTGCCCGTGGAGTATGAATTGGCAAACAGGTACAAGTAGGCGTCAGCAATTTCACTTGCGGTGCCAAGACGATTCATGGGCAAAGTAGGCGACAGTACCTTGACGTGTTGCGCGCGACCGGAAGTCGGTGGCTCGGTATCCACGAAACCTGGACAAACAGTGTTTACCCGAACGGGCGCAAGCTCAATAGCGATTGCTTTGGCAAGCGCCTCCGTTGCTGCATTCATGGCGCTGACTGCCGAGTAGCCGAGATAGCCACGGCGAGAAGCGATGCCTGATGTGAAAGTGATAGAGCCATCTCGCCGGATATATTGTGCGCCATGCTTTGCCAGCCGATACTGCCCCCAGAACTTGGCATCAAAGGCGGTAATAACCGCGCCAACGTCGTTTTCGAGAAATCGTCCAGATGGCAACTGCGGTTTGATTGTTACCGCCAAATGGTCGAAGTGATCGACACGCCGAAAAAAATCTACGACGGATTGCTCATCCGAGGCATCAACCACTTCCGTCTGGACGCGCTCACCGAGTTGTTTTGCTGCGGTATTGAGCCTTTCATTGGAGCGGGAGGCGATAACAACCTGAGCACCGGCATTCATGGCTTTTTGCGCCACTGCATAACCAATACCAGAGCTACCGCCTACGACCACGATTTTCTTGTTTTCAAACACTGTGCTTTCCGGTTGCATAAGTTCTAACGTAAAAGTGAGCGGCTGGCCGACTACGAAACGTGGTAAGGAATACCGAACGCGTAAATTGTAGCAGGCGTTGAAAAATCTCGCTGTACGAGCAGTCCGCTCTACTGCCGGGTTCGGCGGAATGTTCTCAGATGGGCGGACCTGATTCACGGCTAGAATGCCAAAAAGCGACAACTTCGAGAAATTTCCCTCGGACGCGGTAGTAGAGAAAATATCGAACACGTGTGAGGTACAGCCTGCGAACTGTATCCATGCGCGCCGTTTCAATCTTGGTGCCTATTCCGGGCTCTTCGACGAGTAAGGCCAAGGCAGCTTCCATGTCCTTGCGTACAGCGCCAGGAGCGGCAGGCCGATTTTCTGCCCACCATTCTGCCGCCTGTTCGATTTCCCGCTGTGCGCGGGACTTGATTTGGACAATGAGAGTCAAGATCAGCCAAAACGGCGGAGCCGTATGAATAGCTCCTCGGCAGAGATGCCTTCCTCGCAGTCGGCCTCGTCAAGTGCATCAAGAAGGTCGGCTTCCTGTTGGGGTTGAAGCCGCACAGCAACTTCATCACCACGGGCGAGGATAGTCACGAGCGTTCCCTCTGGTAAAGAGAGACCCTCTACGACGACCTTGCCGTCAACTATGGTTCCTGAAGTGATTTGCATGGCGAGATGATACCCCATTGATTGTGAAAAATACAATTTGACGCCGAACGTAAAGTTGAGGGGCTGACGCGGGCTGCTTCGCGGCAGTCCCGCTCAAACGTTAGGTTAGCGCGAAAATTTTTTAACGGCTTATTCTTCTTCCGCCTGCTGCATCGCCCACATCAGTGTGTACACCCCGTTTTGTGCCAGCAATTCTGTATGCCGCCCGCGCTCGATTATGCTTCCTGCGTCGATCACCAGTATTTCATCGGCTTCCACCACGGTGGACAGACGGTGAGCGATGATGAGGCTGGTGCGATTTCTGGCAATTTCCAGCAGTTCGGCCTGGATGGCTTTTTCGGTTTTGGTGTCGAGTGCGGATGTCGCTTCGTCGAGTATCAGAATGGCCGGATTCTTCAGCAAGGTGCGGGCGATGGCGACGCGCTGTTTTTCGCCGCCGGAGAGTTTAAGGCCTCTTTCGCCGACAACCGTATCCCAGCCTTGCGGCAACGACTCGATAAATTTCAAAATATGCGCGGCGCGGGCGGCAGCGACGACTTCATCGCGTGTGGCATCGGGGCGGCCATAAGCAATGTTGTAGTAAATGCTGTCGTTGAATAACACCGTATCCTGCGGCACGACGCCGATGGCCGCTCGCAGACTTTCCTGAGTAACGCGTCGTATGTCCTGACCATCGATACGGATGCTGCCGCTATTTACATCATAAAAGCGAAACAGCAAACGGGCCAGCGTCGATTTTCCGGCGCCGCTCGTACCAACCGCAGCCACGGTTTTACCGGACGGTATGGTGAAGCTCACATCATGCAGAATAGGACGATCGGCGTTGTATGAAAAGTTGACCTGTGCGAATGTAACTTCCCCTCCCTGCACGGACAATTTGCCTGCATCGGCTGCATCTTCAATTTCCCTCGGGCGCAGCAACAGGGTAAACATGCGCTCTACGTCGGTGACGGATTGCTTGATCTGGCGGTACATCACCCCCAGAAAGCCCAGAGGCTGGAACATTTGCAACAGGAACGCGTTGACCATCACCAGATCGCCCAGGGTGAGCGTGCCGGCAACCACGCCGTTCGCCGCGCGCAGGATCATCAGTGTGACGCCGATGGCGATCGTGCCGGCCTGTGCCGCATTCAGAACCCCGAGTGAACTTTGCGATTGCAAAGCCACATGCTCCCATTCCGCCAGACTTTTGTCGTAGCGTGCAGCCTCATATCGCTCGTTGCCAAAATATTTTACCGTTTCATAGTTGAGCAGGCTGTCGATGGCGCGCCCGTAGGCCTCCGAGTCCAGCGTGTTGGCGCGGCGCACAAACTGTGTGCGCCAGTCGGTAATGGTGACCGTAAAGCCGATGTATGCCGCCAGCGTCAACAGCGTAATCATGCCGAACACCCAATCCAGCTTGACGAACAGAATGACGGCCACCATCAGGATTTCCAGCACGGTGGGCGTAATGCGGAACAGCAAAAATCCCACCAGGCTGGAGATGGCTTTGGAGCCGCGCTCGATGTCGCGTGTGATGCCGCCCGTCTGACGCTCCAGATGAAAGCGCAATGACAAGGCGTGCAAATGTTCGAACACTGCCATGCTTACGCGGCGCATGGCTCGCTGGGTTACCTTGGCAAACACCACATCGCGCAGATCGGCAAAGGTGGTGCTGGAAAAACGCAGTATCCCGTAAGCGATGATGAGGGTCAGTGGCAAGACCAGGCCGGTATGAGACTTGTCCAGTGAATCTATGATTTTTTTCAGCACCAGCGGTACGCTCACTGAGGCCAGCTTGGCACCCAGCAACAGGGCCAGCGACAGCAAAACCCGTCCGCGAAATTCCCACAGATAGGGAAACAGGCGGCCGATAGCACGCAGATCGGTTTGCTGTTCCGAGGTGCTTTCAGAAGAATTAAAAGAATGCGGGGACGGTGGCATCGGGCGGGCGGGTCGTGGTTGAATGAGCCAAGGATATCTTAATAACGCAAGGCCAAGAGTCCGTAGGACGGGAAATGCACAGTTTTGCATATCCAGAACACCCGCGCTCCTGGCTATCGACGCGAGCCGTATTGGATACAGAATGGTTGCGGCAGCTCATTTGAACACGACAGTCTTGTTGCCGCACACCAGTACGCGATTCTCCACGTGATAACGCAGGCCGCGCGCCAGCACCGATTTTTCGATGTCGCGCCCGTAACGCACCAGATCGTCCACCGTGTCGCCGTGGTCGATGCGCACCGTGTCCTGCTCGATGATCGGCCCCGCATCCAGCTCGTCGGTGACAAAATGGCAGGTTGCGCCTATCAGCTTGACGCCGCGCAGATAGGCCTGATGATAAGGCTTTGCGCCGACGAAGGAAGGCAGAAAGCTGTGATGAATGTTGATGATGCGACCGGGGTAGCGCTGGCAGAGAGCAGGCGGCAGAATCTGCATGAAGCGCGCCAGCACCATGGTGTCGCCGCGATACTGCTCGAACAGCGCGGCGATGCGTTCGAACGCGGCGGCCTTGTCCCGCATATCCACATGAATGAACGGGATGCCGTGCCACGCTACGAAGCTGCGCAAATCCTCGTGGTTGGAGATCACGCAGGGAATGTCCACGCGCAACTCTTTGGTGCGCCAGCGGTACAACAGGTCGTCCAGGCAATGATCCTGGCGACTGACCAGAATCACCAGTCGCTTGTTCTGTGCGGAATCGGCCAGTTGCCAGTTCATGGCAAATTTATCCGCCAGCGGCGCGAAACGGCGGCAAAACTCACCCGCATCGAATGGCAGGGAATCGGCGCGTATCTCCTGCCGCATGAAGAAGCGATCCTGTTCTGTGTGGTAATTCGCCTCGACGATGAATCCGCCGTGCTGTGCGATAAAACCCGCTACTGCGGCGATGATTCCCACGCGATCCGGGCAGGAAATGGTCAGGGTGTAGTGATGATTCATGCGTTTGTTGATTGAAAGAATTGTGGAATTTTAACGGATAACGATGTGCAGCTTGCAAAGATGTGCGCTCTTTCCTTTCGACACTGATGACTGTGCCTGACGCGCTTCGAGGTCTTTCGCAACGGCGGACCCCATGCCGATGTTAAGTGCTATCGCGTTTTCCCCTATATAAATTCCGGCGGCAACTGCAGCGCCTCAATATTACTTCCCCACAATATCGACATGATGCGGGTAGCCTGCGTTTCGTCGCCGCTGGTGAAAAATTGCGAAAAATCCGTTCGCCCCATCGACCTTGTGGTCGAGCACCCGCCTGAGTCTGTCGAAGGGCCGGTTGCAGGTTCGGGCAGTTCGGTCAGAAGCCGGTGCTGCAAATGGCGCGCGACGGCCTCTCCGGTATCCACCAGTGTGATGTCGTCTCCCACAACCTCGCGGATCAGCGTTGCCAGGAAAGGGTAGTGGGTGCAGCCCAGAATCAGCGTGTCTGCGCCACGAGAGAGCAGCGGTGCGGTATAGCGCTCGACCAGTTCGCGGGTGCGGATGCCTTGCAGATCGCCCAGTTCAACCTGCTCGACCAGGCCCGGGCAACCCTGAGTGACGATTTGTACGTTTCCGGCATAGCGTTCCAGCAGGGCGGCAAAGCGCGCGCTTTCCAGCGTGCCGATGGTCGCCAGTACGCCGATTACGCCGCTTTTTGTGGCGGCTACGGCGGGCTTGACGGCGGGCTCCATGCCGATAATGGGGCAATTAAAATCACGGCGTAACGCGGAGGCGGCCGCCGCAGTGGCGGTGTTGCAGGCGATGACGATGGCCTGAGCACCCTGTGCTGTCAGGAATCGGCTGAGAGCGATCGAGCGCCGTTCGATGTAATGTGCCGACTTGTCGCCGTAGGGCACGTGGGCGGAATCTGCGACATAAATCAGGTGCGCATCAGGCAATAGCCGGCGGATGTGGTGCAGCACCGACAGCCCGCCGACGCCGGAATCGAAAACGCCAATGACACCTGAAAAATTTGTCACACTCATGCTCCGGTCATTCCCGCGCAGGCGGGAATCCAGCAAAAAATAAAAACCGGCAAAGCCGACAACCAATGTTTTGTCCGCTACGCGGGGGGCTTAATCAATTGCCTGGATTCCCGCCTGCGCGGGAATGACGCCATTTTAAGGCTTGTTAAACCGACATGCCCTGATCGCGCAGATATTCCTCATACGTGCCGTGGTAATCGGTGACGCCCTTGGCCGTAATTTCTATGATGCGCGTGGCAAGCGATGAGACGAATTCGCGGTCATGACTGACGAAAACCACGGTGCCCTTGTATTCGAGCAGCGCCGTATTGAGCGACTCGATGGACTCCATGTCCATATGGTTGGTCGGCTCGTCCATCAGCAGCACGTTGTTGCGCTGCAGCATCAGTTTGCCGAACAGCAGGCGTCCCTTTTCACCGCCGGACAGCACTTTGACCGGTTTATGCGCATCATCGCCGGAGAACAGCAAACGGCCCAGCGTGGCCCGCACGGTCTGGTCGTCGTCATTGGGGCCGCGCCAGTAGGTCATCCAGTCGGTCATGATGCGGTCTTCAGCGAATTCGGCGGTGCTGTCCTGCGCGTAGTAACCGATTTTTGCCTTCTCCGTCCACTTGATGGCCCCAAAATCAGGGGGCAGGTCGGCGGCCAGACAGCGCAGCAGGGTTGTCTTGCCGATCCCGTTGGGGCCGATGATGGCGACCTTCTCGCCTGCATCGATGCGGAAATTGACGTTGGAGAACAACACGCGGTCGAAACCCTTGGACAAATTTTCGACTTCCACCGCGGTGCGGTGCAGTTTTTCCCTGTCGTCATATTCGAAGCGGATGAACGGGTACTGGCGGCTGGACGGTTTGATGTCCTCGATCTTGATCTTGTCGATCTGGCGCGCGCGGGAAGTGGCCTGCTTGGCCTTGGAGGCATTGGCCGAGAAGCGCGCAACGAAGGCTTTGAGTTCGGCGACTTTCTCCTTTGCCTTGGTGTTGTCGGCCGATTGCTGCTCGCGCGCCTGGGCGGAGGCCAGCATGTAATCGTCGTAGGTGCCGGGATAGGTGGTGATCTTGCCATAATCCAGGTCGGACATGTGGGTGCACACGCTGTTCAGGAAGTGGCGGTCGTGCGAGATGATGACCATGGTGCAGGTGCGCGCATTGAGGATGTTTTCCAGCCAGCGGATGGTGTTGATGTCCAGGTTGTTGGTGGGTTCGTCCAGCAGCAGAATGTCCGGGTCGGAAAACAGCGCCTGAGCCAGCAGCACGCGCAGCTTGAAGCCGGGTGCGACTGCGCTCATCGGGCCGTGATGCAATTCGATGGCGATCCCCAGGCCCAGCAGCAACTCGCCGGCGCGCGCCTCGGCCGTATAGCCGTCGTATTCGGCGAACTCGGCTTCCAGGTCGGCGGCGCGCATGTAGTCTTCTTCGGTGGCATCCGGATTGGCGTAAATACCATCGCGCTCCGACATCACCTGCCACATTTCGTCATGCCCCATCATCACCACATCCAGCACGCGGTTGTCTTCATAGGCGAACTGATCCTGGCGCAACTTGCCCAGACGCTCGGATTTGTCCAGCATGACTTCGCCTGAAGTCTGCACCAGATCGCGGCCCAGGATTTTCATGAAGGTGGACTTGCCGCAGCCGTTTGCGCCGATCAGGCCGTAACGGTTGCCGTTGCCGAATTTCACGGAAACGTTCTCGAACAGGGGCTTGGCCCCGAATTGCATGGTGATGTTTGCGGTAGATAACATGGGGTGCCTCACAAAATAAGTCGCGTATTCTACCATCAGCGCATCTGGTGTACTAACGGTCATGGCAGGCAGGCACCCCGAATAATGAAACCTACCATGCCCGTTCCCCTCACCCAAACCCTCTCCCGGAAGGAGAGGGAACGAACGAATCGCTACGCGAGTTTTACGTTAAGCGCGAGTTCGGAAAGTCGATTGACGCGTATGCAGCAATTCCGGTACATTTGCATCGCAAACGTTGATTTATACATCAACGCCTGCAAGGGCAAACCCGTTGAAAGGCGGGGACGCAAAGCTACCGGGCTAAGGGGTTATTCCTATACGACAGCAGTCGAGTGCCAGCGGGGTCGCCAGGTAATCCAGTTTTCGGGCGTTTCCGGGCTTTGTATTATTTTAAACGTGAAACTCTCGCAACAATTCGATTGCCAGTCAGGTTTTATGATCAGCTCGCCCAAAAAAAGCAAGCCATTCAAACGGAAGATTATCATCCGGCGGATACGCCGTGTAATACGTCAGCCGCCGCGCGGCGCGTGGAAAATCGCCTATGCCGATTTTGTAACCGCGCTCATGGCCTTTTTTTTGATGTTATGGCTGATCTCCGCCGTCTCGGTTGCGGACAGAAGGGCGATTGAGAAATATTTCAAGACCCCCTTGCTGACCGCGCTTGCAGGCGGACAGACTGAAAACGTGGCTTCCAGCCAAATCGTGAGCGATTATGGCGATGATAAGACCATGGCGACCGGCCAGGTTAAATACGGCGCGCAGCCAACGAAAAATATCGCCATTACAATGGAGGATGCCGGACGACTGTTGCGGTTACAGGAAATAAAAAGACTACAGTCGCTCAAAGGACAGTTGGAGCAACTCATCGAAACCGATCCAAAGTTGAGCCGGTACAAGGATCAGTTGCAGGTCGACATGACGACTGAGGGGCTGCGCATCATGATAGTCGATGCGCAAAACCGTCCGATGTTTGAAATTGGCAGTGCGATCCTGCAACCCTATGCTGTGGAAATATTACGCTCGATAGGCAAAACGCTGAACCAGGTGCCCAACAAGATCGGTTTGTCGGGGCACACCGATGCCGTCGCCTATCAGGGCGGCAATGCGGGTTACAGCAACTGGGAGCTCTCGTCCGACAGAGCGAACGCATCGCGGCGGGAATTGATTTCGGGCGGAATGGATCAAGGGAAAGTCCTGAGGGTGGTGGGTCTTGCCCATTCCATTTTGTTTAATCCAGCCGATCAGTTTGATGCACGCAACCGGCGCATCAGTATTATCGTCATGAACAGTAAGGCTGAGGCATCTGCACTCGAAAAAGACGGACAATAAGCCGTTTGGCCAGCCAATCGGCTAGAATGTCTGCATCCGTTATATCAGACACATCATGGTTCCTCATCTTACTACCGCACTCAACGGCCCGCTGCTCGATCTGGAGCGGCGGTTTCTGGCAGCCATGCCGACCATAGAGCATTGGTTTCGCAGGCAATGGCTGGAACATACGGCCCCGTTATACGCCTCGGTGGATTTGCGCAATTGCGGTTTCAAGCTGGCGCCGGTGGATACCAACCTGTTTCCCGGCGGATTCAATAATCTCAATCCGGATTTTCTGCCGTTGTGCGTGCAGGCCATGCAGGGTGCGGTGGAGAAGATTTGCCCGGATGCGCGCGGGGTGCTGCTGATCCCGGAAAATCACACGCGCAATCTGTTTTATCTGCAAAATGTGGCACAGATCGTCACCATCCTGAAGCAGGCGGGAATGATGGTGCGGGTGGGCAGCCTGCTGCCGGAGATCACGATGCCGACCACTATACCGTTGCCCAACGGCGGTGAATTGAAGCTGGAGCCGCTGGTGCGGCGCGGCAACCGCCTGGGCCTGGGTGATCCCGGATCGGAGTCCGGGACAGGTTTTAATCCCTGCGTGGTGTTGCTTAACAATGATTTGTCGGCAGGAGTGCCGGATATTCTCAAAAATATCGAGCAGACGATACTGCCGCCCCTTTCAGCAGGCTGGTACACGCGGCGAAAATCCAGGCATTTCACGGCTTACGACCGGGTGGCGGGAGAGTTTGCCGCGCTGCTAAATATCGATCCCTGGCTGATCAATCCCTATTTTGCGACATGCAACCAGGTCAATTTTCATGAGCGCACCGGCGAAGCGTGTCTGGCCGCCCAGGTGGATGACGTTTTGCAAAAGATGCGCAGCAAGTATGCCGAATATGGCGTAAAGCACGATCCATTCGTTATCGTCAAAGCCGATGCGGGGACTTATGGCATGGGCATCATGACGGTCAAGGATGCCAGCGAGATTACCGGTCTTTCTCGTCGCCAGCGCAACAAGATGGCGGTGGTGAAAGAGGGCCTCGAAGTTTCGGATGTGCTGGTGCAGGAAGGCGTCTATACCTTCGAGAGCATCAATGAAGCGGTAGCCGAACCGGTGGTGTACATGATCGACCATTCCGTGGTCGGCGGTTTTTATCGCGTGCACACCACTCGCGGCGTGGACGAGAATCTCAATGCGCCGGGCATGCACTTCGTGCCGCTGGCGTTCGAGTCCTGCTGCACGCTGCCGAATCCGGACAGCGCGCCGGACGACACGCCGAACCGGTTTTATGCCTACGGCGTGGTGGCGCGTCTGGCGTTGCTGGCCGCCTCGGTGGAGCTGGAGACGGCAGATGACTGATGACAGGTATCAGATGACAGAGGTTTTGCTGCGGCTGTGCCGCTACCAGAGGACAGAGGACAGAGGACAGACATCAGATGACAAAATTTTGCCTGCCGCTGCGCGGCAAACTTATAAAAAAACGGCGAAGCTGCGGTACCGTCTTCTGTCCTCTGTCTTCTGTCTTCTGATGAAACGACTAGCCAATCCACTAAGCGACCTAAGAACGGTCGCCAAGTGTCTGGTTATGTCCTCTGTCCTCTGTCTTCTGGGTTGCGGCAAGGACTCCCTGTATCAGGAGCAGGGCTACGTGTTCGGCACGCTGGTGGAAGTCAGTATTTATGGCGAATCCGAACCGCATGCAAGGCAGGCTGTCGCGGCCGTGATGCAGGAATTTCAGCGTCTGCATGACATGCTGCATGCCTGGAAGCCTTCCGAGTTGAGCGATTTGAACAAGGCCATAGCCCTTGGTGAGAGCAAGGTCGTCTCCCCTGAGCTGGCCGCCATGTTGCAGGATGCGGCGTCAATGTCAAAACAGTCGCAGGGGCTTTTCAATCCTGCTGTCGGTGGACTGGTGCAGCTATGGGGTTTCCATGCCGATGATTTCAAGCCGGTGCAACCGGATGAAAAGCTGATTGCGCAGTGGGTAAGCGCCAATCCGCAGATGGGTGATCTCAGCTTTGAGCCTGTCGGGGGCGGGGTGCTTGTGCGCAGCAGCAACAAAGCCGTGCAGATCGATCTGGGCGGCTATGCCAAGGGATATGCGCTGGATCGGGCGGCTGAAATATTGAAGAAGCAAGGTATCCACGATGCCTTGATCAACATCGGCGGTAATATCCTGGCCATTGGGCAACACGGCCCACGCCCGTGGCGCGTCGGCATACAGCATCCCCGCAAATCCGGTGCGCTGGCCGCTGTCGATTTGCATGACGGCGAAGCCATCGGTACATCAGGCGACTACCAGCGTTATTTCATGTTGGGCGGCAAGCGTTATTGCCACCTGATTGACCCCGCCAGTGGATATCCCATGCAGGGCGTGCAGGCTGTGACGATCATGACGCGTGGAATACACGCCGGGGTGTTGTCGGATGCGGCTTCCAAGCCCTTGTTCATCTCCGGTGTGCAGGGCTGGCGTGCGGCGGCCACCCGGATGGGCCTGACGGATGCGATGCTGGTGGATGAGGCGGGCGACATTCATATCACCAGCGGTATGCAGAAACGGCTGGAATTCACTGATAAAGCGGTAAAGTTACAGGTGGAATAAGGGGGAATTTGAATTGGTTGGGATATTATTGGTAACGCACAACGGTCTGGGCAACAGCCTGGCGGACTGCGTCAAACATGTGCTGGGTGAGATACCCGTGAATCTCAAGGTGTTGTCGGTGCTGGCCGAAGATGACCCGCAGCACAAACTTGCCGAGGGCGAGGAGCTCATCAAGGAGCTTGACAGCGGCAGCGGAGTGTTGATTCTGGCCGATGTGTTTGGCGCCACGCCCAGCAACATAGGTCGCAGGCTTTGCCATGCGGAGCGTGTTGAGGGCGTGGCGGGTGTAAATCTGCCCATGTTGTTGCGCGTGGTGTGTTCATCGAACAAGACGCTCGCCGAACTGGCACAGATGGCTGTCGAGGGCGGCCGCGAATGTATCGTTCACATGGAGCATTAGCATGCAGCAAGACGCACTCATCATCAATAAGCTTGGTCTGCATGCGCGTGCATCGGCCAAGCTCACGCAGCTGGCTTCAAGTTTCAAATGTGAAGTCCTGCTGTCGCGCAATAACCGCCGGGTGAATGCCAAAAGCATCATGGGTGTGATGATGCTGGCCGCCGCCAAGGGGTCGACCATTACCATTGAAACGACAGGTGTGGATGAGCAGGCAGCCATGACTGCCATTGTTGCGCTGATTAACGACTACTTCGGGGAAGGCGAATGATCTTCACGCTGCATGGCATCGCGGTTTCCAGCGGCATTGCGATCGGTCATGCGCATCTGCTTTCGCATAACTCGCTGGAAGTTGAGCATTACACGCTGCCTAAAGCTTTTATCGTCGACGAGATCGCGCGTTTTGACGCCGCATTGCAGGCCACGCGCCGCGAATTTGCCGGTTTGCGCAGCAATCGCCCCAGTTACGCGGCGGCCGAGTTCGATGCATTCCTCGAATTGCACCAGATGATACTGGATGATCCGCTGCTGAGCATCGGGCCGCGCGAGATGGTGGAACGCGAGCATTGCAATGCCGAGTGGGCGATCAAGGTGCAGACAGATGCGCTGGCGGCGCAGTTCGACGAGTTCGAAGATGCGTACTTGCGCGAGCGTCAGGCGGATGTGAAGCAGGTCGCAGAACGGCTGCTCAAGCAGTTGTCCGGTCAGCCCGGGCATCAGCCGACGCATCTGCGTCATGATGTCGAGACGATACTGGTGGCGCATGACTTGAGTCCCGCCGATATGATCCAGTACAAGCCGCAGCAATTCGCGGCCTTCATCACCGATGCCGGCAGCGCCACCTCGCATACCGCGATTGTGGCGCGCAGCCTGAATACGCCCTGCGTGGTCGGTTTGCATCATGCACGCGAGTTGATACGCGAAGATGATCTGTTGATTCTGGATGGCGAACAGGGCGTGCTGATCGTCAATCCTGACAAGGCGATCCTGGCAGAATACAGGCTGCTGCAAAGCGAGTGGGAGCTGGAGCGCAAGAAGCTGAAAAGGCTGCGCACTGCGCGCGCCAATACGCTGGATGGCGCGGTCATCGAATTGCACGCCAACATTGAAAAGCCGGAAGATATCATTGAGGCCAGAGAAAATGGCGCGACCGGCGTAGGTCTGTTTCGCAGCGAGTTTCTGTTCCTGAACCGCGATGAGTTGCCGAACGAGGAAGAGCAGTTTGAGGCGTATCGGGCTGCCGCCTCCGGCATGAACGGACAGCCTGTCACGATCCGCACCTTTGATCTGGGTGCGGACAAACAGATCAAGGGCGCCGAACGCGTCGCCAGCAATCCGGCGCTGGGATTGCGCGCCATCCGTTTGTGTCTGGCCGAGCCGCAATTATTCCGTACCCAGTTGCGCGCGCTGTTGCGCGCGACCCACTATGGCAACGTGAAGATACTGATCCCCATGCTGTCCTGCGTGTCGGAACTCAACCAGACTCTGCAGTTCATAGCGGCAACCAGGCAGGAGCTGGACATTGAGGGTATTCCTTATGACCGGGGTGTGAAAATAGGCGGCATGATCGAAATTCCCGCCGCCGCTTTATCGCTCAACGTATTCGCCAGGCAACTGGACTTTTTGTCCATCGGCACCAACGATCTGATTCAGTATACGCTGGCGATCGACCGCACCGATGAAGACGTGGCGCATTTGTATGATCCGCTGCATCCGGCCGTGCTGCACTTGTTGTCACATGTCATCGGCACGGCCAATAAACTGGGGGTGCCGATTTCCGTCTGCGGCGAAATGGCCGGCGAACTGGCCTACACGCGGTTGTTCCTGGGCATGGGTCTGCGTCAGTTTTCGATGTTCTCGGCGCAGGTGCCGACCATCAAACAGCGCGTTCTGACCACCAGTCTGCGGGAGATTGGCCAACTCACGCAGAAAATCATGCGCACCGATGACCCGATGAAGATACGCGAATTGCTGGATAAACTGAACGACTGACAAAACATAAGCTGGTAGCTGGTAGCTGGTGGCGGGTGGACAGAAGAGCACTGTAGGGTGGAAAAAGCATGTCCTGAGCGGAGTCGAAGGGCGTAGCGTTTCCACCAATTTAATAGGGTGGATGCGCCGCTTACACGGCTTTATCCACCTTGCTTTTTCTTTGAGAACAAATTTGTCCTGTTGTAGCTCGTGGTGAGTGATTAAAGCAGGTGCTCGGGCGCGGTACAGGGAAGATCAAAAGCGTCCGCAACGGCCGGGTAGGCGATCTTGCCCGCCGCGATATTCAATCCTCTGCGCAGTGCGGGATTGTCGCGCAGCGCCTGCTGCCATCCCTTGTTGGCCAGTTGCAGCAAATAAGGGAAGGTGGCGTTGGTGAGCGCCAGCGTGGCGGTGCGCGGCACGCCGCCCGGCATGTTGGCGACCGCATAGTGGATGATGCCATCGACGACATAGATCGGATTTTCGTGCGTGGTGGGACGGGTGGTCTCCATGCAACCGCCCTGATCCACCGCAACATCGACGATGACAGCGCCTTGCTGCATCAGTTTCAAATCGGCGCGTTGTATCAGTCGGGGGGCCGCAGCGCCCGGAACCAGCACGCAGCCGATGACCAGATCGGCGCCGGGCAACTGTTCCAGCAGGTTATGGCGATTGGAGAACAGCGTCTGCACATTGGCGGGCAGGGTTGCATCCAGACAACGCAGTCGTTCGAGCGATACATCCATAATCGTGACGCGCGCGCCCATGCCTGCTGCCAGACGCGCCGCATGGCTGCCGACCACGCCGCCGCCGATGACAACGACGCGTGCGGGCGCCACGCCGGGTACGCCGCCCAGCAATACGCCGCGTCCGCCATGCTGTTTTTCAAGGTATTTCGCGCCTTCCTGCACCGCCATCCGCCCCGCCACTTCCGACATGGGCGTAAGCAGGGGCAATTCGCCGGAGGGCTGCGCCACGGTCTCATATGCGATGCAAATTGCACCTGAATCGAGATGCGCCTGAGTCAGCTCGCGGTCGGCCGCAAAATGAAAATAAGTGAAGAGGACTTGTCCGGTACGCAGCCGCGGCCATTCCGCGCGTATCGGCTCCTTGACCTTGACGATCAGTTCGGAGGCGGACCAGAGCGTATCGGCATCCGCAATCTGCGCACCGGCGCTGCGGTACTGTTCATCGGTAAAGCCGCTGCCAAGACCTGCACCGCGCTCCACCAGTACGCCATGTCCTGCCTCACTCAAGGATGCTACGCCTGACGGTATCAGCGCGACACGATGTTCGTTCGTCTTGATTTCCTTTGGAACGCCGATTTTCATGTGCATATTTCCTCTATGGCTTGCCGCTTTGCGGTTTGATCGTATCACAGCGCGGTTTTGTGTGTAACCGGATTTCAGGAGTCGGCTGGCACGTGGGCGGTTGCATCACATTGACATGCGGGGATAAAACAGGGCACACTCTGCATCGTGCCGATTTGACATCAGCTTGCGGGGCACGTTAAATATTCTAGCTAAAGCGAGGACACCCGTTTTGGCACAAGCTGAACGGGTTTTTTTATGGAGTTTTTTTGGGCACTTCTGTAGGCATTGTGAGCGCGCAACGCGCATCGTTCGACACCCCGCTGGTGTTTCGCAGCGGCGCGGTGTTGTCCGGCTATCAGCTGCTCTATGAGACATACGGTGCGCTCAATGCCGACAAGTCCAACGCCATCCTGATCTGCCACGCCTTGTCAGGACATCATCATGTGGCGGGCTTCTACGCCGACGAGCCCAAAAACATCGGCTGGTGGGACAACATGGTAGGCCCCGGCAAACCGATCGATACCGATAAATTTTTCGTCATTGGCCTGAACAATCTGGGCGGCTGCCATGGCTCGACCGGCCCCTCCTCGATCAATCCGGAAACCGGCAAGCCTTATGGCGCAAGTTTCCCGGTGATCACGGTGGAGGACTGGGTCGAGTCGCAGGCGCGGCTGGCAGACAGGCTTGGCATAGGCTGTTTCGCAGCCGTGGTCGGCGGCAGCCTGGGCGGCATGCAGGCCTTGCAATGGTCGCTGGCCTATCCTGACCGGGTGCGCCACGTGCTGTCTATTGCCAGTGCGCCGCGCCTCACCGCGCAGAATATCGCCTTCAACGACGTGGCGCGCAATGCGATCCTGACCGATCCGGATTTTCATGGCGGCGATTATTACCAGCACGGCGTGGTGCCGACGCGAGGGCTCAGGCTGGCGCGCATGCTGGGCCATATCACCTACCTGTCGGATGATGCGATGGCCGACAAATTCGGGCGTGAGCTGCGCACCGAACAATATAATTATGGCTACGAGGTGGAGTTTCAGATCGAATCCTACCTGCGCTATCAGGGCGACAAGTTCGCCGCCTATTTCGATGCCAATACCTATCTGCTGATGACCAAGGCGCTGGATTATTTTGACCCCGCTCAGGATTGCGGCGGCGATCTGAACCGCGCCTTTGCGCGCGCAAAAGCTGGTTTTCTGGTGATCTCGTTCACCACCGACTGGCGCTTTTCGCCGCAACGCTCGCGTGAGATTATCCGTCCGCTGCTGCACAATAAACGCCCGGTCAGCTACGCGGAGATTACTTCCACGCACGGGCATGATTCCTTCCTGATGGAACATCCGCATTATTTCGACGTGGTGCGCGCGTATCTCGACCGGGTAAGTTGCGAGGTGTCGGCATGAGTGCGACTGACAGGGCCGATTTTGCGGCCATTGCGGCCTGGATACCCAGGGGCGCTTCGGTGCTGGATCTGGGCTGCGGCGACGGCAGCCTGTTGCGCTATCTCAAGGAGGCGCGGGCGGTGCGCGGTTACGGTGTGGAGATCAGCGATCTTGACATTGTTTCTTGTATCGCCAACGGAGTGAATGTGATCCAGAACGATCTGGATGCCGGCCTGTCGGATTTCGAGAACGGCGCGTTCGATTTTGTCATTCTCTCGCAGACCTTGCAGGCTACGCGGCACACCGAACCGTTGATACAGGAGATGCTGCGGGTCGGACGCGAAGGCATTGTCAGCTTCCCCAATTTCGGCTACTGGAGGAGCCGCCTTGACGTGCTGCTGGGCAATATGCCGGTATCGCGCGAGTTGCCCTACCAGTGGTACGACACGCCGAACGTGCACCTGTGCACGCTGAATGACTTCGAGAATTTTTGCCGCACATACTGCGTCAGCGTCACGGCGCGCCGCGTGATGACCGGCGGACGCGAGGTCGGTTGGCTGCCCAATCTGCTCGGCAGCACGGCGGTATATCGCTTCCAGCGCGGAGTATGAGCGTCGTCAGACAACTGTTTTCGCGGCGCATGGCAATCTGCGTGTTTACCGGGTTTTCATCCGGTCTGCCGCTGTATCTGTTGTTCAATCTGCTGCCCGCCTGGTTGCGCAGCGAGCATGTGGATCTCAAGACCATCGGCCTGTTCGCGCTGATCCAGTTTCCCTACACCTGGAAATTCATCTGGTCGCCGCTGCTTGATCGCTATGCGCTGCCCGTGCTGGGACGGCGGCGCGGCTGGATGGTGTTGACGCAGGCAGGATTGCTTGCCGTGATCGCCACGCTGGGCGGTTTCTCGCCCGTCACCCAGCTTGCCACGATTGCGTGGTGCGCCACGCTCCTGGCGGTGCTCTCCGCAACGCAGGATATCGTGCTCGATGCCTACCGGCGCGAATTGCTCGAAGATGCCGAGCTGGGCCTGGGCAATGCGGTGCATGTCAATGCCTACCGTATTGCAGGTCTGGTGCCGGGTTCGTTGTCGCTGATACTCGCCGATTTTATGCCATGGGATATGGTGTTCATCATCACTTCGCTGTTCATGCTGCCCGGCATCGCGATGACGCTGATGGTCAAGGAGCCGCACCGCGCAGTGCCGCCGAAGACGTTGCGCGAGGCCGTGGTCGAACCGTTTCGAGAATTCATCAACCGGCAGGGTTGGCGCAGCGCGCTGCTGATTCTGGCTTTTCTGCTTTTTTACAAGCTGGGCGACAGTCTGTGCACGGCGCTTGCCACGCCTTTTTATCTCGATATGGGCTTTTCCAAAACCGACATCGGCCTGATCGCCAAGAACGCGGGTCTGTGGCCTGCGGTGATCGGCGGCATGCTGGGCGGCTTGTGGATGGTGAAGATCGGCATCAACCGCGCGCTGTGGCTGTTCGGCGTGGTGCAGATACTGGCAATCTTCGGTTTCGCCTGGCTGGCCGCTATCGGCCATCACAGCGAGATCGGCGTGCTGGAACGCACCCAGCTAGGCTTGGTGATCGGCCTGGAAGCATTGGGTGTGGGTTTGGGCACGGTAGCCTTCGTCGCCTTCATCGCACGCACCACCCACCCCGCTTACACGGCTACCCAGTTCGCGCTGTTTACCAGTCTGATGGCGATGCCGCGCACCTTCGCCAATGCGGCAACCGGCTGGCTGGTCGAAGCGATGGGCTGGAGCGGCTTTTTCCTGCTGTGCGCGCTGATGGCGATACCGGGCATGTTGCTGCTGCTGAAGGTCGCGCCGTGGAACGAGCCTGTGCCGGAAATGCCGGCCTGATTTTTGTGTTTGAAACCGCCCCGGACGCCATGGCAAGGCGATCCGCGTATCAACTTCGGAACGACGAGGACAGATCATGGTTCGCGTCCAGTCGCTGGCGCAGCGTGCGCTTGCAACTCAAGCAGCAGAGCAGGGCGTCAAAACCGCTTTGAAATTGTTATTCGGAAATCATAAGCATATAGGGTAAAATGGCCGACCTGACGCGCATAATCGCCTACACCATGTCCGAATCTTTCCCGCTAGTAATGAGTTTCGCCGCCACCGATCCTTCCGGAGGCGCCGGCTTGCAGGCCGATATGCTGACCATTGCCAGCATGGGCTGCCATCCGCTGTCGGTTGTCACGGCGATCACCGTGCAGGATACCAGCGGGGTAGAGGACGTGCTGGCGATGGAGCCGGAATGGGTGGTGGATCAGGCACGTGCAATGCTCGAAGATGTGCCGGTGGCGGCTTTCAAGATCGGCATGCTCGGCAGCGTGGAAAATATCGTGGCGATTGCCGAGATATTGGCGGATTATCCTGACGTTCCTTTTGTGCTGGACACCGTGCTGGCGTCGGGACGCGGCGATGAACTGGCTGACGAAGATATGCTGGATGCGATCCGCGAGCTGCTGATTCCGCAGGCGACCATCGTCACGCCGAACAGCATAGAGGCGCGTCGTCTGGCGATCGATGAAGACGACGAGGAAGATGATCCCAGTCTGGAAGAATGCGCCAGGCGCATACTGGCAATGGGTTGCGAATATGTGCTGATCACCGGCACGCACGAACAGACGCCCAAGGTGATCAACACTTTGTACAGTGAACATGGGATGGTGCGCAGCGACGCCTGGGCGCGTCTGCCGGGAATTTATCACGGCTCCGGGTGCACCATGGCTTCAGCCATTGCCGCCTTGCTGGCGCAGGGTGTGGATGTTCCGGAGGCGGTCAAGGAGGCGCAGGAGTATACCTGGCAGACGCTGAATGCGGGTTTCAGGCCCGGTATGGGGCAGTTCATCCCCGACAGGCTGTTCTGGGCGCGCGGTGAAGACGATGAGGACAAGCCTGAGACGCTCAACTAAGTGCAGGATTGAGATTAGCGGTTTATACGCGATTACGCCGGAAGCATCTGATACGGCGGCGTTGCTGCGTCAGGTGAGGCCGGCGTTGCAAGGCGGAGCGACTACCCTGCAATACCGAAACAAGACGGGCGATGCCGTTTTGCGACTGGAGCAGGCGATTGCCTTGCGCCGGCTGACGCAGGAATTCGCTGTGCCTCTGATCATCAACGATGATGCGGCCTTGGCCGCGCAGGTGGATGCCGATGGCGTGCATCTGGGCTTTGATGACGGCAGCGTGGCTGCAGCGCGAGCCGTGCTGGGCAATGAAAAAATAATCGGCGTGTCTTGTTATAATCGCATTGTACTGGCGCATCAGGCGGCAGCTCAGGGCGCTGACTATGTCGCATTCGGCGCTTTTTTTGCCTCGAACATTAAACCCGATGCCGTGGCGGCAACGCCGGATTTGTTGAGACAGGCCCGCCGCGAGATCGCTCTGCCGATAGCGGCGATAGGCGGAATCACGATAGAGAACGGCGCGTCCTTGCTGGATGCGGGGGCAGACGCGCTGGCAGTGATTTCGGCGCTGTTCGGTGCGGAAGATATCGCGCATGCTGCGAAGCAGTTTTCAAATTTGTATAACCCATAGCCAGAAAGACGCAACATGACTTCTCACAATCAGGAACTTTTCGACGCATCGCAACAGCTGATCCCCGGCGGCGTGAATTCGCCGGTACGCGCGTTTCGTTCGGTAGGCGGTACGCCGCTGTTTTTCAAGCGCGGCCAGGGCGCTTACGTGTGGGATGCGGACGACAAGCGCTATATCGATTACGTGGGTTCATGGGGGCCGATGATCGCAGGTCATTGTCATCCGGACGTGGTACGAGCGGTGCAGGAGGCGGCAGCCAATGGACTGGGTTTTGGTGCGCCGACCGCCGCCGAGCTGGAAATGGCAACTTTGCTGTGCCGTTTGCTGCCGAGTCTTGAAATGGTGAGACTGGTCAGCTCCGGTACGGAGGCGACCATGACGGCGATACGTCTGGCGCGCGGTTTCACCGGCCGTTCGCGCATTGTCAAGTTCGAGGGGTGTTATCACGGACATTCCGATGGGCTGCTGGTCAAGGCGGGTTCCGGCGCGCTGACTTTCGGTCAGCCAAGCTCATCGGGCGTGCCGGCCGAGATTGCAGCGCTGACCACGGTGCTCGATTACAACGATGCTGCCGGACTTGAGCGCGCGTTTGCAGAAATGGGCAGCGAAATTGCCGCCGTGATCGTCGAGCCTGTGGCGGGCAACATGAATCTGATTGCGCCTGAACGCGAATTCCTGGCTGCGTTGCGTAATCTTTGCACGCAATATGGCGCGGTGCTGATTCTGGACGAAGTGATGACGGGTTTCCGCGTCGGTCTGCAAGGCGCACAGGGTTATTATGGCATCAAACCCGATCTGGTGACGCTGGGCAAGGTGATGGGCGGCGGCTTGCCGGCAGCCGCGTTCGGCGGACGACGCGACATCATGCAATGTCTGGCGCCGCTGGGCCCGGTGTATCAGGCAGGAACCCTGTCGGGCAATCCGCTCGCGGTGGCGGCAGGTCTGGCAACCCTGAAGCTGGTGCAGGCTGAAGGTTTTTATGAGCGTCTGGCACAGTTGGCGACACAATTGACGACAGGCCTGAGTGCGAGCGCCAAACGGCATGGCGTTGAATTTTGCGCCCAATCGGTGGGCGGCATGTTCGGTTTGTACTTTAGTAAAGACGTGCCAACCAGTTATGCGGAGGTGATGGCCTGCGACAAGGAGGCCTTCAACCGTTTCTTCCACGCCATGCTGGACGCGGGCGTGTATCTGGCGCCTTCCGCCTTCGAGGCGGGATTCGTGTCTTCAGCGCACACCGAAGCTGACATCGACGCGACGATAGCCAACGCTGACGCAATTTTCTCGGTCTGGAAATAATGGGGCTTTTTTCTCTGGCGACGTTCTATACCACTGTCAACCACATCAAGGACCTGCCGATGCACGGCGGTCGCGAAGTGGCTTTTGTCGGGCGATCCAACGCAGGCAAATCGAGCGCGATCAATACCCTGGCGAACCATGTGCGTCTTGCTTATACCAGCAAGACGCCGGGCCGCACCCAGCATCTGAATTATTTTTCGCTTGGACACAACGACTACATCGTGGATTTGCCGGGCTATGGTTACGCCAAGGTGCCGCCCGAGGCCAAACGCCATTGGGAAGGACTATTAAGTTCATACCTGCAAAAGCGCGAGGAACTTTGCGGACTGATTGTGATTATGGACATCCGCCGCCCGTTGCTGGAACTGGATGAAACCATGCTGGACTGGTTTGCGCCTACCGGCAAACCGGTACACATATTGCTGACCAAATCGGACAAGTTGAGTCGCCAGCAATCGACGCTGACCCTGCTCAAGGTCAAGGCCTATCTTGGCGAAAACTATCCGCAATGTTCCGTGCAGTTATTCTCAAGTCTGAAAAAACAGGGCTTGGAAGAGGCCGAAGCGGTGATTGCCGGATGGTTAAAAGGCGGATGACAGCAAGACTAACGTGGATGAAGGCGTCATAGACTGAAAAGCGGTCGTTTAGCGGGCAAAAAAAAGCCCCCAACATGTGGGGGCTAAAATCTTAACTAGGTTAAGACACGCTCAGGGAGGAGAAACGTGGAATGATTTATCGTCATTCACGCAATCAGATAAGCGTTCTCTTAAATAGTTCCAGGGAAAATTAATTTTTTTAGGAAAAATATGCAAACACTTGGACAATATCCCCACAAACGCATGCGGCGGATGCGTCGCGATGCTTTTTCACGCGACATGATGCGCGAGCACCTGCTTACCCCGGCAGATTTTATCTATCCGGTTTTTGTGCTGGAAGGCGCTGACAAGGTCGAAGACGTTAAATCCATGCCGGGGGTGCAGCGCAAGACGCTGGATCTGTTGCTGCACGATGCTGAAGCCTGCGTGAAGCTGGGCATTCCGGCGATGGCGATCTTTCCGGTAATCGATACTCCGCTTAAAACTTTGGATGCGTGCGAAGCCTATAACCCGAACGGCCTCGTGCCGCGCGTGATCGCTGAACTGAAAAGAAATTTCCCCCAGCTTGGCGTGATGACCGACATCGCGCTGGATCCCTATACCAGTCACGGGCAGGACGGCTTGATAGACGAATCCGGTTATGTGCTCAATGACGAGACCATTGCGGTGTTGACACGCCAGGCGCAGGCTCATGCCGTTGCGGGCGCAGACATCGTCGCGCCTTCCGACATGATGGACGGGCGCATCGCTGCGGTGCGCGCAGCGCTTGATGCGGACGGGCACATACACACCCGGATCATGGCCTATTCTGCGAAATACGCATCCAGCTTCTACGGCCCGTTCCGCGATGCAGTCGGTTCCAGCGGCAACCTGGGTTCCGGCAATAAATACACCTACCAGATGGATCCGGCCAATTCCGACGAGGCGCTGTGGGAAGTCGGCATGGATTTAGAGGAAGGTGCGGACATGGTGATGGTCAAACCCGGCATGCCCTATCTGGACATTTTGCGGCGCGTGAAGGACGAATTCAAGGCGCCTACCTTTGCCTATCAGGTAAGCGGCGAGTACGCCATGCTCAAGGCGGCCGCGCAAAACGGCTGGCTGAATGAGCAGGCTTGCGTGCTGGAGTCCTTGCTGGCCTTCAAGCGCGCCGGCGCTGACGGGATACTGACTTATTTTGCGCTGGATGCGGCAAGGTGGCTGAAAAAACAGGATTCAGGAATCAGGACTGAGGATTCGGCGAGGAGGATAATTAATTTCCCGCCTTTCGACTATCGCTGATGTAAACTGCACCCATGCCTACGCTTTCGATATTTTTCGGTATCATCATCCGTATGTGGCACGACGATCACCCGCCGCCGCATATTCATGTCGAATATCAGGGGTTTGAAGCCTTGGTTGATATCGCTAATGGCAGAGTGAAATCAGGTGATTTGCCGCGCAAAGTGGCGAGTATCGTGCAGGAGTGGTGTTTGGTGCATCAGCAGGAGTTGCAAAACAATTGGCTTCGGGCGCAACAGTTTGAGCCGCTTGAAAGAATTCAAGGAGCAGATCGTGATTAAGATACTTAACGCACGTTATGAGGGAAAGTTTTCCGTCGCACTGCAATTTTCAGATGGCAGCGAAGGACACTTTAATGCGTCAGTTTATTTCAAAGATCGCAAAGGCAGCTTGCTGGAAGCGCTTAAGGTTGAAACATATTTCAAGCGATTTTTTATCGATGCGGGCGCATTATGCTGGCCCAACGGGTTGGAATTGTCCCCGCAGCGCCTGCATGAGTTGTGTGTGGTCGAGACAGCTTGAAAGATTCAGTAGTCTACCCGCAAGGGGTAGGCCGTGCGTTGCCCGTAGTTATGAATACTGCGCTCAGGGCAGGAGATATGAACACTACGCCGCTGAATCCTCAATCCTCAATCCTCAATCCTCAATCCTCAATCCTCAATCCTCAATCCTCGTTCCTCAATCATTTTAGTTACCGCAGCGATATTCGCATGGGTGTCAGGGTGGCGGCTGCCGCTGTGGCGGGCGTTTTCCGGCAGTACCACCAGATGGATTTGTGTGCCGGATTCACCGCTCAGTGTGTAACTGGGAACAGTCTCTTCTCGCCCGCCCAGTCGAACACGCCACTCGCCGTCCTCGAAATCAAGCTTGTTCTTGAGCAAAAACAGCAATACGGCTTTCGTGTCGTCTGAAAACAGCATCAGATTGATGTCTGAATTTTCGCCCGCAGCCCCGCTCAACACCGAACCGGTAAGGTAGGGGTTGAACGTGGCGAACAGATTCATGCAGGCCAGGGCTTCGGTGCGTAACTGATACAGGATGTCGGGATGACTGTCGTGCTGATAAAGCGAGCGGTAACTTTGCAGCGCTTCCTCAACTTCCCTGTTGCTGGGCAGATGCTGGGTGTCCGATGCGCCGAGTTGTCGGGCGGCCTTGCGTTTGGCGGAGGCGAAATCCGCAATGCCGGCTTCTGCAATCAGTTTGGCCGCCTGGTGCGCCAGTTGTTCGCGCATCAGATCGCGCTTCTGAATATGTGGTTTGCTCATGGCGGCTTTTAGAGTAACTGATCTTTGATGGTGTTGGCAGGCTTTCCCGTTTCAGCAGGCGCCGGGGCAGGCTGCGCACCGGGCGCATTCTCCTGATAAAAATATTCCTCACGTGTGCCGCTTTCATCGCGATGA
>JAJYYO010000062.1 GCA_021800795.1 Pseudomonadota bacterium | reverse complement strand
GGCATTCCACCCATATCGATCGGCTTGCCTTGCGCAAGTGAAGTCACGTAACTAACCAGACTGTTCAACTGTTCGCTGCCGTAGGCCGGCGGCTTCCCCTGAAGACCGCCTTGAACGCACCCTCTGATCTGGTCCGGCAATGTGACCACCTTGTTTGCCATGGGTTTGAAGCGGGGGAAGATCGCCGCCGCATTGGACAGGCTCGGTATAACCTTGCCGTTCGGCAGTTTGCCCGCCCCTACCCCGCCCCCGACGTGGCAGGACTCGCAGGTTTTACCGTTCCCCTCGAAAGTTTCATGGGTAAACATCGTTTTGCCATCCTGAACCGCCATCTCCAATTCCGGCGCAGTCGCCGCAACAGCGTCAGTCATGCTCAGCGATGCGCCCAACGCTGCAGCAATAAGCGATGCGGAACAGGTAATTTTAATGAATGCATTCATGTTATATCCTTTCTGGTGATTGGTATGGTTTTGTGAATCGCAAACTGGACACTATCAGACACCCCAAGTTCAGTTTTTCCTCCCGGTAATTTTTCATAAGAAACACTGCACCTGAAGAACAATACAGGATCGGACTCGATTATCACATTGAACTGGCGTTCATCGCCAGTTCAAGTTCCATCTGGTCATCGTCCTGTGACTTGTTGGCCTTGCCGGCCGTCCGTCCGCGCTCGATCTTGTCAAGATAGGCAGGCGTGATGTTGCCGGTGATGTATTTACCGTCAAAACAGGATGCCTCGAAGTCCAGGATAGCCGGATTGGCCTTGCGCACCGCTGCTTTCAAGTCTTCCAGATCCTGATAGATCAGCGCATCCGCACCGATTTCGCGGCAGATTTCTTCATCCGTGCGCCCGGTTGCAATCAGCTCAGTCCGGCTGGGCATGTCGATGCCATACACGTTGGGGAAACGCACCGGAGGGGCTGCGGAAGCAAAATACACCTTCAAGGCGCCCGCGTCCCTGGCCATTTGCACGATCTCGCGACTGGTCGTGCCGCGCACGATGGAGTCATCTACCAGCAACACATTCTTGCCCTTGAATTCCATACCGATCGCGTTTAATTTCTGGCGCACCGATTTCTTGCGCATCGCCTGACCGGGCATGATAAAGGTACGTCCGATGTAGCGGTTTTTTACAAACCCCTCGCGGAACAGAATATTGAGACGGTTGGCCAACTGCAACGCGCTGGGGCGACTGGAATCCGGAATCGGAATCACCACATCGATTTTCACATCCGGCCAGATGCGGGCCAGCTTGTCGGCCAGATACTCGCCCATATAAAGACGCGATGCGTGCACCGATATGCCGTCGAGCACCGAGTCCGGACGCGAAAAATACACATATTCGAAAATACAAGGCGTCAAACTGGGTTTGCTGCTGCACTGACGGGTGTGCAATCTGCCCTCGAAGTCCACAAACACGGCCTCGCCGGGAGCGACATCGCGCATGAATTTAAACCCCAACGTATCGAGTGCGACGCTCTCGGAGGCGATCAGATATTCCGTCCCGCCTTCGGTTTCGCTCACGCCGATGACCAGCGGACGGATGCCGTGAATATCGCGAAAAGCCAGCAGTCCGTAACCCGCAATGATCGCGACCACCGCGTAGGCGCCCTGACAACGCTGATGCACACCCGAGACGGCGTCGAAAATGGTCGCCGCATCCAGTCGCAAACCTTTCGATTTCGACTGCAATTCATGCGCCAGCACGTTCAGCAACACTTCCGAATCCGAATTGGTATTGACGTGACGCAGATCCTGCACGAACAGTTGTTTCTTGAGTTCCTCGGCATTATTGAGATTGCCGTTGTGTCCCAACACGATGCCGAACGGCGAATTCACATAAAACGGCTGCGCCTCATTGTGATCGACTGCGGAACCTGCGGTCGGATAACGCACATGCGCGATACCGGTATTGCCCTGCAGCGCGCGCATGTTGCGGGTGCGGAACACGTCGCGCACCAGGCCGTTGCCCTTGTGCAAATGTATGGTATCGCCATCCATGGTCGCAATGCCGGCCGCATCCTGGCCTCTATGCTGCAAGACCTGCAAACCGTCGTACAGAAGCTGATTGGCTGGTGTATACGAAACCACTCCGAGTATGCCGCACATGTTTTATCCTAACTATTAACTACGTTCTTTATAATGAATGCGCCGGGCAATATTGTCCGGCAAGCCAGTCTTGGCCAGCAAGGCCACATCTTCCGCAGCCCGGCTGAACTTTGCATCACGCCAGAACGGCTGCTCCGGAATGCTTGAGGTTCCGGCCAGCCACACCAATATCAGTATTATCATTATACCGCGCAACAGTCCGAACAACCCGCCCAGCAAACTGTCCAGCGCCCCCAAACCGGCCGCCTTGACCAGCTTTGCGAACAACCAGACCAGCATACCCCAGACAATCAGGGTGGCGATGAACACCAGCGTGTAAGCCAGGGCTATGCGGACGGCATCCTCGCTGACCGGCAGCAGAGGTTCGATGTTGCCGGCAAATTTCCAACTCAGCACGAATGCCAGGGGCCAGCCCAGCAGCGATAACACTTCATACACGAAGCCGCGCCACAAGCCCAGCAACAGCGATAACAGCATGATGCCGATCACGGCATAATCGAAACCCGTCATCTAACTTCCGAAATAACCGGGTGCAGACCGTGTTTTTCCAGCAGTTGCCGCACCTCGTCCGCCTTGCCGCGATCCGCATAAGGCCCTAACCGCACCCGGGTCGTGCCGCTGATCAGCTCCGTATAGGCCTTGAAGCCCCAGGCTTTCAACCTTGAAGCTTCCTGCTCCGCCGCCTTCCCACTGGAAAATGCGCCGATCTGAACGATATAAGTTCCTGACGGTTTTTCCGAAGGTTTCACTTCGGCTTGCCTGGCTTCTGCCGGCTTTGCTTCAGCGTGCCGGACTTCCGCAGGTTTGGCCTCCGCCTGTTTGACTTCAGGCTCCTTGACTGGTTCCTGGAGCGGCTGCACGGATTCAGATACGGCAGGCTTGACAGCCGGCGCCACACCGGACACCGGATTGGCAACGACAGCGGACCCGGCAGCGGCATCCACCACTTTGGACAGCGCCTCGCCTGGCACAAACTCGCCCACCTTGTCGGGTGCCGGGATGCGCAAGTCGATATCCTGTCCGGTGATTTTAGGTTCGCTGTCCAGCACCATCGGCAAAATCACCACCACGGCCAGCGCAAGGGCAATCGCACCGATCAGACGGCGGCGCGCACGGCTTTTGATATTAATTTCCTCTTCTGCCGGCTTTGCCATTAGCTGATCCCGATATAATAAATCGTTGCATCCGCCAGAATAAGACCGGCGGCCTGTCGGACTGCTCGACAGGACAAACAGCTCGATCTTCCTTCATGGCTGCAAACAGAACGCTTGTTCATGTTGCACACACCCCTTTTGTACGCATCGCTTCCGCCACCGTATAGAACGATCCGAAGACGAGGATTCTATCATTTTCACTCGCCACGTTACAGGCATGCACAATAGCATGCTCGGTATCACGAAAAGCGACGACCTTTCCTTTCACTCTGCACCGATGCAGCACCTCGATCAACTCATCGCTGCTTGCGCCGCGCGGCGCGTCTATACCCGCCACCAGCCAGCTGTCTATGTACGGGTTGAGCACGTCCACCACGCCCGCCATATCCTTGTCTTTCAACATCGCAAACACCGCATAAGTATGCGGGCAGGGCGGCAGGGCCGCCAGATTCTGCGCCAGCGCGCGTGCAGCATGCGGGTTATGTGCCACATCCAGAATTAGCTGCGGCTTGCCCGACACAAACTGAAAACGTCCGGCCAACTGCACCTCGGTCAATCCACGGCGCACCGCTTCCATGCTCACCGGCAAGCGATCGTGGATTGCATCCAGCGCCGCCAGCACTGCGCTGGCGTTGTGCAACTGGAACGCGCCGCGCAGCGCCGGGTGAGGCAGCGCAGTTCTCGCGCCTGTCTTGCTGCGATAGTCCCACTGTCCCTGGTGTGGCGTAAAGCCAAACTCGCTGCCGATGCACTGAAGCCTTGCGCCGATTTTGGTCGCATAATCCACAAGCGACTGAGGCACCTCGTCGCCGCCGGAAAATATGGCCGCGCGATCACGGCGGAATATTCCTGCCTTTTCAAATCCAATTTTTTCTACTGTCTCGCCCAGATAATCGGTGTGATCGAGGTCCACGCTGGCGACGACGCTGCAATCTCCATCGAACACATTCACCGCATCCAGCCTGCCGCCCAGTCCCACTTCCAGTATCGCGACTTCCACCTTGTGCTCGATGAACAGCTGCATCGCAGCCAGCGTGCCGAATTCAAAGTACGTCAGAGGAATATCGCCGCGCGCCTGCTCTATTTTCTCGAATGTCGCGCATAACTCGCCATCGGAGGCTGCCTGCCTACTGATGCGCACCCGCTCGTTGTAATGCAACAGATGGGGCGAAGTATAGCAACCGACCCGGTATCCTGCCGCGTACAGGATGGATTCCAGCATCGCGCACACCGACCCCTTGCCGTTGGTGCCGCCCACCACGATGACCGGGAACGCTGGTGCAAGATTCAGCCG
>JAJYYO010000061.1 GCA_021800795.1 Pseudomonadota bacterium | reverse complement strand
TCATCCCGGCAAAAATCCTGCTCAAGGCGATGGATGCCCAGGAACAACACTATTCCATCGAACTGGCCGAGGCGGTCATCAACGAATCGAAGCTGGAGCTGATCTGCGAAGACCATCAGGTGGACGAGCTGGTGGCCATCATCGGGCATGCCGCCCGTACCAGCCAAACCGAGGCGGGATGGATTTATGTGACCGACATCAAGCACGCCGTGCGGATCGGTAATCCATAAATTAAGGAAGGGCAGAAAATGACAGAACACGGTGAGGGGCAAGATCAATCGCCTGGCGCGCTAGCCGGGTGCCGGCCTCAGGAAACGGGTTGCGCCTCGGAAACGGCGGCGCGCGCGGTATTCCTCATTCAGAAAATGGATTGCCCGACCGAGGAGAAATTGATTCGCGACCGGCTGGAAGCCATGCCGGGTATCGACACGTTGCAATTTAATCTGATTCAACGCGAACTGACCGTACTACACCGGCTGCCTTCCATCGACGCCATCATGGCGACGCTGAAGGCGCTGGATATGGAGCCGGCGGTGAAATCCGATTCACTCGCTGCCGCAGCGCCGGACGGCGAACATGCCGGCCTCGTTGCCGACTATGGGATACCGCGGCGCAAGTGGCTGCTGATGGCGATTTCCGGTCTGGCGGCGATGGGCGCCGAAATCGTGGCATGGACATCCGGCCAGGAAAGTTCGTGGCCGGTGATCACATTGGCGTTGCTGGCCATTTTCAGCGGCGGGCTGGATACCCTGAAGAAAGGCTGGATTGCGCTGACGAACTTCGCGCTCAACATGAATTTCCTGATGTCGCTCGCCGTGATCGGCGCTGCGATCATCGGGCAGTGGCCGGAAGCGGCAGTGGTGATCTTTCTGTTTGCGCTGGCGGAGATGCTCGAGGCGCTGTCATTCGACCGGGCGCGCAATGCGATCAAGGGGCTGATGGCGATGACGCCCGAGCTTGCGATGGTGCAAGGCGACGACGGCGACTGGCGCGAGATGGTTGCGCAGCGCGTGGTGCTGGGCGCCGTGGTGCGCGTCAAACCGGGCGAACGCATCCCGCTCGACGGCACGGTATTGGCGGGGCAGACCAGCGTCAACCAGGCGCCGATCACCGGCGAGAGCATGCCGGTGACCAAGCAGCCGGGTGATCCGGTTTTTGCCGGCACGATTAACGAGCGCGGCGCGTTCGACTATCGCGTCACCGCCACCCAGGATCACTCCACGCTGGCGCGCATCATCGCCACCGTCCAGGAAGCGCAGGGCCAGCGCGCGCCCACCCAGCGCTTCGTGGATCGGTTCGCGCGTTACTACATCCCGGCGGTGGTCGTGCTGGCAATAGGGGTGGCCGTCGTTCCGCCGCTGCTCATGGGCGCGGCGTTTCAGCCCTGGTTCTACAAGGCGCTGGTACTGCTGGTGATCGCCTGTCCCTGCGCGTTGGTGATATCAACGCCGGTGACGGTAGTGAGTGGCCTGGCCGTAGCGGCGAAACACGGCATCCTGATCAAGGGCGGGGTCTATCTGGAGCAAGGCCGCAAGCTGAAGGCGTTGGCGTTGGACAAAACCGGAACCATCACCAGCGGCAAACCCGCAGTGACCGACATGCTGACAATAGTAGCAGACGATGGCGCACAGCTTCTCCGGCAGGCGGCGAGCCTGGCCCATCGTTCCGATCATCCGGTCTCGACGGCGGTCGTTGCTTATTGGAAGGCGCAAGCGGTGGCTGGCTCGCTCATGGAAGTGGCTGGCTTCGAGGCGCTGACCGGTCGCGGTGTGAATGGCGCTATCGACGGCGCAACGTTTTACTTGGGCAATCATCGCTTGGTTCACGAGATGGGTATTTGCGATGCCGGACTGGAATCCAAGCTCGACACCTTTGAGCGGCAGGGGAAAACCGCCGTTGTGCTTTGCTCCGCTGTCGCACCGCTACTCATTCTGGCGGTGGCGGACACGATCCGCGACACCAGTATCGATGCCATCCAACGCCTGCAGCAGATAGGCGTGGAAGTCGTCATGCTCACTGGGGACAATCCACACACGGCTCAGGCCATCGCGGCCAAAGTGGGCATCAGCGACGCACGCGGCGATCTGCTGCCCGAAGACAAGCTTACCGCTATCAACGAGCTGATCGCCAAGCACGGGTATGTAGGCATGGTCGGGGACGGCATTAACGATGCGCCGGCCATCGCCCGTGCCAATATCGGCTTCGCCATGGGCGCGGCGGGCACGGATACCGCCTTGGAAACTGCGGACTTGGCGCTGATGGACGATGACCTGCGCAAAATTCCTGATTTTATCCTTCTCAGCCGCAAGACCCACGCGGTGCTGATGCAAAACATCACCTTGGCCCTCGGGATCAAAGCCGTGTTCCTTGTGTTGGCGCTGACCGGGCAGGCGACGCTGTGGATGGCCGTGTTTGCCGACATGGGCGCGAGTCTGCTGGTAGTGTTCAACGGTTTGCGCTTGCTCGGGCACTTTCCTCAAAAGGCTCCGGGCAAAAACCATGTTCCGCAAGTCAGTATGTAAAGGTGGTGGTATTTTGATGAACTCGGGTGATCTGTGGCTTCGTCAAATCGAGTTATCCCCTATTCTGATGTCAGATGCACTGTGACATTATCAACGAACTTACTCGCCCATCCGAACTTACACGCGGTACTCGTAGGGGCGGCAACAGTAAACCGCGCAGGTCTTTGATGAAAAAATGACAAGATATCCCAATAGTTCTCGCAATGCTGAACAGGATAAAGGCAGCACGACATCAATCGCTGCCGCTGCGCCGGACGTTGTAATTAAGGGGCGTTTTCACACTCACCTCTCAAGATCACTTTTTTTCTGCTCGTATTCCTCACGATCGATCTCACCGCGCGCATAACGCTCCTGCACGATCTCCAATGGCGATTTGTCGCGCGGGCCGCGACTTGACGATGTCATCAGCAAGCGGATCAGCGCGGCGATTCCAAGAATGATCAGCCCCCAGAACAGCAACATGAATATGAAACCCAGACCCATTCCCCATCCACTAAAACCGTTCCAATTATTCATCATGTCATGTTTCCTTGGCATTTGATGGTTGAACTGACGGCCACACATCTGCGACGACAGCAATGAAAGCACCGCACTCGGGCAACAAGCGCCTCAACAATGGCTCCAGGCGCCGACTCCAGAGTTTACCGCCGGACATCACGATGGCGGTGCCAAAACCGGCATGACGCCCTGGCAGACCATCGAACAGGCGCAACGCTTCAGCCGGAGTATGCCATCGCGCGCCGTGATAGGCCCCCTGACCGCCGCACCGGCCTTTGGCAAGATAAAGCAGGCTATGCCGGTTGAGCAGCCCCAAGATGACCCTTCGCCTTGCAACGCGCAACATTTCGCGCAGTGCCTGTTTCTCGTCCTGAATGAAGCATAAAGCGGTAACGCTTGCGACAAGATCGAAACTATTGTCGCAAAAAGGCAGCCGGCACGCATCTGCCGCCACGAAGCCGATACCTTGTGCAGAATGTGCATCGGCAAAGCGGAGCATATTCAAATCGATGTCGGTACCAAACACATTTCGTTCTGCGGCATCGGCCGCAAACCGGCGCGTGAAGCAACCGGTGCCGCAGCCGACGTCGAGCAACGTCTCACCTGGAATTGGCGCAAGCAGCGATGCGAGCAGGGCATATTCCTCTTCTCCGATCCATGATCCCTTCTGCGTCGCATACCAGGCTTCATATTGTTCCGGCTGCATAATGTTCCTTTCAGGAACGCCGATATCGTTTTGTTAATCATGCCGCTCAGAATCGACGGGCGTTATTGGCTGTGTCATCATACGCTCTATCAGTTTGCCGGAGCGATAGAGGCGCAACTCGCCCGGCTGGAAGGTGATCCACGCGTCCCTCTTGTCCAGAGGTTCGGTTGCAACCAAAACACTGTTGACCGGAATGCCGTCAAATTGGTCCGAACCTGAGCGTTCCAGATAATGAAGTCTGTCATGGCCATAGGCGATCAGGTGCTCTCCATCCGACATTAAAAAATTGAATTTGCCGAGCGAGGCAACCAGTCCGCTCTCCGCCGCCAGTTTTTCAAACCAGGAAGCAGGGTCAGTTGAAGGCAAACCGTGTAAATGCTGAGCAATACCGCCCAGCAAGTGGCAAAAAGCATATTCCGAGTCCGTTCTGCCCGTTGGGCAGCAGACCGGATTGTGACTGGACAGTTCTATGTCCACGATATCCGGCACCATGCCGTTGTGGGCGAACACCCATTCCTTGCCGCAGCACACCCGCTGAAACGGGTGTGTATTGCTCATATCTATAACTGGGGGAAAGCTCGCCTTGCGGACATGCGCGATCAGCAGGCTTGAGCGCGTGGTGCTGCACAATTGTGCAAACAGATCACTCAGATGCGCCGGGGTCGGCTCCTTGGCAAGGCGGAACGTCCCACTCTCCTGCCAGGCGATTCCCCATCCGTCGGGATTGTCCGCCGCCTGGCCGCCACGCAGACGAAACTCGTTGAGTTCCCGGCTTGCATCTACGGGGGTGCCGGACGATATTCCAAAAAGTTCGCACATGATTTCATTCTACCGATATTTGCGCAAGTGCCATGACTCAAAGGATGCACTGGCGCTATGCAGCAAGCCAGGTGGCGACAGCTCAGCATATCCGGCGCCGATGATTGTGATTCGCTTCATGACCTGTTTCCCTGTTTTGAGCGGCGACGAAAAACAATTATCGCAAAAAATCTTCATGGTATGGCCGGATTCAATTTTGGATGCGTTTCTTCCGCCCGCAAGGCCAGGTAACAACCCGATATGCCCAGAATAACAGCGGTGAACCAGAATGCATTCTCGATACTGTCGGTCCATTGGGCGACCAGGCCCAGCGCAATCGCGCCGA
>JAJYYO010000040.1 GCA_021800795.1 Pseudomonadota bacterium | reverse complement strand
ATTCCATTGTCAAGATTTGCAACGCCGCAGACGCTGTTTTTGCTGGCAACCCTTCGGGACGGGGTGATTTTTACGTATTGCGGCGTCGCGGCTTGCTTGTTTGGACTAGCCAAACGGTGCTTCACCACTCCTTGCACTACAAAAAAATCATCCCCGTCGCACTCACGAAAGAAGTCCGACAGGCTCCTAGGGCTACCTGTTCGGCAAACCTGTACCCATCGGGGTGTTTGAAGGCTTGTTAAAGTCGATGAGCTGATTTTCTAAAAAACTTGAGTGCACAAATATTTGCGCAACTCCATCTATTTATGGATAATGCTCGGCCTAGCCTATAACCCGTATGCGCACGGCATCAAACCACCCGCAAGGAAGAAAACATGAAAGCCAACATCCATCCTGATTACCATGAAATTACCGTGACTTGCAGTTGCGGCAACACTTTCAAGACCCGCTCAGCCATGGCGAAAACCACGCTGGGCATCGAAGTTTGTTCTGAATGCCATCCGTTTTATACCGGCACACAAAAGATCGTCGATACGGCCGGTCGCATCGACAAATTCCGTCAAAAGTACGCCAGCAAGGCTGCTGCGTAAAATCAGCCATGCGGGGGAACCCTTCGCACGGCAACCTCTCAAAGGGCGGCATTTGCTGCCCTTTGTTATTGGTAGCGGACTATCCTCTGCAACAGGAATGGACATGCGTTTACTGATATCTGTTTTGATTTTTACCCTGCTCGCAGGGTGCGCGCAGAATCCCGTCACCGGATCGAACGATTTCGTGATGATGTCGGAAAGTCAGGAAATAGCCATAGGCCGTCAGAACGACGAGCAGGTCAAGAAGCAATACAAGGTGTATGGCTCAAAAGCCCTGCAGGACTATGTCAACTATGTCGGACAACGCATCGCAAAGAACAGCCACCGGCCCGATTTGCAATACCACTTCACCGTACTGGATACGCCGGACATCAACGCCTTCGCACTGCCCGGCGGTTATATCTACATTACGCGCGGCATCCTGGCTTATTTGAATTCGGAAGCGGAGCTGGCGGCCGTACTGGGACATGAAATCGGTCACGTCACGGCGCGCCACGGGGTACGCCAGCAAAGCGCCGCCGAAGCCGCCAACATCGGCATTACCATCGCCTCCATTTTTGTGCCGCAAATCAATACACCGGCGGCAGGCAACCTGATCAATCTCGGCGGCGGCGCCCTGCTGTCCGGTTACGGGCGCGAACATGAACTGGAGGCTGACCGTCTGGGCGCTCAGTATCTGGCACGTACAGGTTATGATCCGCAAGCCATCATCACTGTCATCGGCGTACTAAAGAACCAGGAACTACAGGACATCCAACTGGCCCAACGGGAAGGGCGCGAACCGCGCCGCTATCACGGCTTGTTTGCCTCACACCCCGACAATGACACCCGATTGCATCAGGCTGTCGACGAAGCGGAAAAATACGCCTCAAGCGATTCGCATTTCGAAGGCCGCCGGGATTTTCTTGCCGCCATCGAAGGATTGGTGTTCAACGACAACAGCGAACAGGGCATCGTGCGCTACAACGCTTTCTACCACGGTGAACTGGGCATCGCCCTGCAATTTCCTCCCAGCTGGCAGGTGCACAATCTGCCGACCGCGCTGATTGCGATCGCTCCGCAAGGCGAGGTGCAACTGCAAATGTTGCTGGACGATTCGCCCCGCGGCACACCGGACGAATATGCCCGTCGACTGACGGGTTCCGGCGCGCAGATCTCAACGCTTAACGTAAATGGTCTGGAAGCCGCGTTGTTCGATCAATCCAACACGGCAGGCGGCGTGGTTTTTTTCAAGGGCCATGCCTTCATTCTGCAAGCCCGTGGAAAAACACGCGCAGGTCTGGCAGCCCATCGCGCAGAAATCATCTCTACCGTGAAGAGTTTCCATGCCCTCACCTCAGATGAGCGACGTCTGGTCAAGCCGCTCACCCTGCATATCATCACCGCCAGGGCGGGCGATACCTTTGCCGCGCTGGCGCAGGATTCGCCGCTGGGGCAGTCGGCGGAGGAGTATCTGCGCCTGATCAATGCGCGCTACCCCGGCGGCGAACCGCAACCCGGGCAACTGATCAAGCTCGTGAGATAAATAATGATGAACTTTCACTCCAAAAATTCAGAGTTTCGGGATGAAGCGCAAGAAGCCGCGCAGCAAATGACGAGACATATCTTTTGGATAGGCGAGGAATGAGCGAGCACGCGACACGGCGATTCGCCCGAAAAATGAATTTATAACCTATGTACTTTATAAAGCCCACCGACCCGCACCCCATCACGCCCGCCACAGCCGTGATGCTCGGCCTGCTTTGCCTGATCTGGCTGGGTACGGGGCTGATCGGGCACGACCCCTGGAAGCCGGACGACGCCTACAGCTTCGGCATCGTCTATTCATTGTTGCAAAACAATGACTGGCTGGTGCCCAGTCTTGCGGGCGAGCCCGCCATGGCCAACCCGCCGCTGTTCTATTGGACGGCTGCAATATTTGCCCAACTGTTTACCCCGTTGCTGCCATTGCATGACGGCGCGCGACTGGCCAGCGGTTTCTACAACGGCTTAACGCTGCTGTTTCTGGGCTTGGCCGGACGCAAACTATATGGCGAAAATCGCGGCTGGGCCGCAGCCATCATCCTGATCGGCTGCCTCGGCATGCTGGTGCGCGCCCATCAGTTGATTACCGACCTGGCCCTGCTCGCCGGTTGCGCGATGATGCTCTATGGCTTTACGCACAGCCAGGAGCGTCAGCTGCGCGCCGGCATCTGGATCGGCACAGGCTGCGGCATCGGTTTCATGAGCAAAGGTTTCATGGCGCCGGTCGTCTTTCTGCTGCTCGCCGCCCTGCTGCCCGCGTTATTCCGGAATTGGCGCCGCCGAAATTACGCGTTCAGTATCGGCATCGCCGCGCTGTTCGCGCTGCCCTGGCTCATCGTCTGGCCTACCCTTTTATATCTGCACTCGCCGAAACTGTTCACCGACTGGGCATGGTCGTACAACATGGGCAGTTGGCTGCACTACGTCAGGGCGGGGCTGGGGACGGATGCGTTGTACTACCTGAAAAATCTGCCGTGGCTGGCCTGGCCCGCCCTGCCGCTGGCAGCCTGGACGGTTTGGCGCGAACGCCGCCGTCTGGCGCAACGCGACGATTTACAATTGCCGCTGATCGCCTTACTGGTGATGTTTATCGTCTTGAGTCTGGTGCCCAACATCAGGGAAGTGTTCGCCCTGCCCATGCTGCTGCCCATTGCGCTGCTGGCCACCGCCTCGCTGTCCATGTTGAAACGCGGTGCGGCCAACGCGCTGGACTGGTTCGGACTGATGACCTTCGCGCTGGCGGCCCTGCTGATGTGGTGGGGATGGGCGGGACTGTTGCTGAACAACCACGCCAAAATCACGCTATGGCTGAAAGATTATCAGCCAGGTTTTCAGCCCGCTTTCCATACCGCCTCCTTCGTCATTGCGCTCACTGCCACGCTGTTGTGGCTGGTGCTGGTGTGGCGCGTGGGCCGCTCCATGCGCCGCGCGATAGTCAACTGGACATCGGGCATCACGCTGATCTGGATACTCGCCATGACGCTGTGGCTACCCTGGCTGGACAGCGGGAAAAGCTACCGCAGCATGATCGTCTCGCTCAAATCCGCCATGCCGGAACAATACAACTGCGTTGCGCGCAACGCAAACCTGGGCGAGGGTCAGCGCGCCATGCTGTATTACTTCGGCAACATCATCACCCTTCGCGACCCTGAACGCATCTGCGTGTTGCGTCTGATTCAGGGCGACAGGATATCCAGACCCCTGATGGACGAAAGTCAGTATAAAAAAATCTGGGAAGGCAGCCGCAGCACCGACAAGAACGAGCAATATCGGCTGTACCAGCGTGTCAAGTGAGGTGAAAAAATGATAGTGGTCGCTGCGGTATACAAATTTGTGAAACTGAACGACTGTGCGGCTATGCGTATACCGTTGCTGATGCAATGCGACGCGCTGGGCATCACCGGCACGCTGCTACTCGCCGCCGAGGGCATCAACGGCACCATCGCGGGCACACGCACCGGCATCGATAATATATTGGCGTATTTGCGCAGCGACCCGCGTCTTGCAGATCTGCAACACAAGGAATCCACTGCCAGCCTGCCGCCGTTTTATCGCATGAAGGTCAAGCTGAAAAACGAGATCGTCACCATGGGCGTGCCCGGCATCGACCCCACAGAGCGGGTCGGAAAATACGTAAAGCCGGCGGACTGGAACGCGCTGATCAACGACCCCGGCGTATTGCTGATCGACACGCGCAACGATTATGAGGTTGAGGTGGGCACCTTCAGGGGCGCGCTCGATCCGCGCATCACCACCTTCCGGGAATTCCCCGAGTACGTCAAAAAGCATATCGACCCGCAACAAAAGCCGCGCATCGCGATGTTCTGCACCGGCGGCATACGCTGCGAAAAAGCCTCGGCCTATATGCTGCAACAGGGATTTTCCGAGGTCTATCACCTGCAAGGCGGCATACTGAAATATCTGGAAAACGTGCCCGAAGCGGACAGCCTGTGGCAAGGCGAGTGCTTCGTGTTCGATCAGCGCGTCGCGGTCGGGCATGGGCTCGCACCGGGGCATTATGAACTGTGCTATGGCTGTTCACGCCCGATCACTCCGGACGCAAAAAATTCCGCCAAATATCAGGCGGGAATTTCCTGCCCGAACTGCTACGACAGTCTTACCCCGGAAAAACGCGCTGCCGCGATGGAGCGACAAAAACAGGTTACGCTGTCCACTCGGCGCGGCGAGAAACACATAGGCCGCAAACGGAAAAGCGTTTAGCCAGTAAACAACAGGAACATTGCAGTCAATGTTCAGCCGTATGGCGAGACCACAGCCACCCTCCCGCTCCCACGACGAGCATCCATCCGGCCATCCGCACCAGCCCTGCAATACCGGTATCCCAGTCCAGCACGCCCCAGCGGCTGAAGATTTCGGTCCAGTCGTGTTCCCCGTTGCCGACCAGCGGCAAAAGCTGAACCCGCGCATCCGCCATATAGACGGAGATATTGAACAGGTTTTCGCCCAGCCAAAGCACGCAAAAGGCAAAAGACAGTGCGGCGCGCTGACGATGGAAAGAAAAAACGGCGGCCAGCGGAAACATCAGCTGCCCCAGCGTGCCGCCATACACGGTCAGCCTGTCACTCAACTGGCCGAACAGCGGATGCCCCGCTTCGTGAAACGCCAGATTGGCGTTGTCCAGCAGAAAAACCCAACGCTCGCCGCTGTGCGTCTGCCATAAAATCAGCAGCGCAGCAGCGACGTAGCCTGACAGACCCCAAACCGTGACCGGCGTCCACTCATCGTCAGTTGGGCTTTGTCTGGATGATTCCATTACGCTCTTGCCCCCTTTCGCCCGCTTCCCCTGTACACCGCCGAACTGGCAGGTTAGGTTGAGTATAGCGAATCCAACCTCAACACCGCGATGAGGGCATCACCACATCGCACTACCCCGAAATCGTGCGCGCAGCGCACACAAAGCTGCTTTGCCTTTTTATCCCCTGTGCGCCGCCGAGTAGCGTAGGCGGGTCAGGGGGTGTCGGCGAGGACTGTCTGAGCGCGTAGCGCGAGTTCCGCAGCCGCCTGACCAGTCGAGCAACGCAGGGAACCGCGTGCCCGCAAGGGGTATCACCGCCGAGTACCCGATGCTTTCATCGACCTCGGCGTGACAGCGGCGGCAAACCGGGGGCGATTTCTTTTGGTTACTTTTCTTGGCAAGACAAGAAAAGTGACTAGCTGCCGGGCTATCCCCGGCGGTTCTCGACGGATATTGCCCTACTCAATTCGTCATATAATTACAATACACTGAAGTAAATGACTTACTTCACAATCGATTAGATTGCTCCCCCTGAAATCTTCGGTGTCTTGCACACCACGTCCGCATTCTGCGCACGATGGCGCAGCGCATGGTCGATCAGCACCAGCGCCAGCATCGCCTCCGCAATCGGTGTGGCGCGGATGCCGACGCAGGGATCGTGACGACCATGCGTCGCGACCATCACCGGTTCACCCTGCAAGTTGACGGAACGCCGCGGGATGCGGATGCTGGAGGTAGGCTTGATCGCCAGATGGGCGACGATGTGCTGCCCGGTGGAGATGCCGCCGAGTATGCCGCCCGCATTGTTGGAGAGAAAGCCGTCGGGCGTCATCTCGTCGCCATGCTCGCTGCCCTTTTGCGTCACACAGGCAAAACCCGCGCCGATTTCCACGCCTTTTGCGGCATTGATGCCCATCAGCGCATAGGCGATTTCGGCATCCAGCCTGTCATACACCGGTTCGCCCCAGCCCACCGGCACGTTTTCCGCCACTACCGTCAGTTTGGCCCCGATGGAATCGCCGGATTTGCGCAGCGCGTCCATATAATCCTCAAGCGGCGCGACCAGAGCAGCATCGGCTGCAAAAAACGGGTTATCGTTCACGCCCTCCCAGCTCTTGAACGGCATGTCGATTTCGCCCAGTTGCGAAATATAACCGCGTATCAGCACGCCGTAACGCTCGGACAGCCACTTTTTGGCGATGGCTCCGGCCGCCACGCGCACCGCCGTTTCGCGCGCCGATGAACGCCCGCCGCCGCGATGGTCGCGAAAACCGTATTTTTGCGTGTATGTGTAATCCGCGTGTCCGGGACGGAAGGTCTCGCTGATATTGCCGTAATCACGGCTGCGCTGGTCTTCGTTGCGGATCAGCAGCGCGATCGGCGTGCCGGTGGTCCTGCCTTCGAACACCCCGGAGAGAATTTCCACCGTATCCGATTCGCGCCGTTGCGTCACATGACGCGATGTTCCGGGCTTGCGCCGGTCCAGATCGTGCTGGATGTCGGCTTCACACAACGCCAATCCGGGCGGGCATCCGTCCACCACGCAGCCGATCGCAGCCCCGTGCGACTCGCCGAACGAAGTCACCGTAAAAAGAGTACCGAATGTATTTCCTGACATGATCTGTCTCGCAAAAAGAGTCCGCGAAGTTTAACATAGCGGCGCGTTGCAAAAAACGCAGTTCTTCCCCATGACAGGAGGTTTAAGCAATGAAAGCCGTACTGATGAGCCAGCCTGGCGATGCCGGCGTTTTACAACTGCATAAAATCGCCAAACCTGACTTACCTTCGCCACACCATGTGCGCGTAAAACTGGTCGCCGCCGGCATCAATCCACTGGACACCAAACTGCGCGCAAAACCCGTTTATCATCCCGACAAACTGCCCGCGATACTGGGCTGCGATGGGGCCGGCATCATCGAAAAAACCGGCCGCAAGGTGACGCGATTCAAAACAGGCGATGCGGTGTATTTCTGTAACGGCGGCATCGGCGACGAGGCGGGCAACTATGCCGAATACACCACGCTGCACGAGGACTACTGCGCTGCGCCGCCTGCAAACATCAGCCTTGAGGATGCAGCCGCCCTGCCGCTGGCCTACATCACGACCTGGGAAGCGCTGGTTGAACGCGTCGATTTGCAAGCAGGGCAAACGATACTCATCCACGCCGCAGCAGGCGGTGTGGGGCACCTCGCCGTACAGCTCGCCCACAAAATAGGTGCGCGCATTGCCGTCACCGTCAGCGATACCAGAAAAGCGGGGCTTGCTCATACCCTGGGTGCCGGAAAAATCATCAATTACAGGGAGCAGGATTTCGTTCAGGAAACGCTGAACTGGACGAACGGATTGGGCGCAGATGTCGTGTTCGATACGGTAGGCGGCGATACGTTTTTGCGTTCTCTCAATGCCGTGCGCGTCGGCGGTAAAATCGTCAGCCTGCTGTCCACCCCGCTCTCCCTTGCCGACACGCAACTGGCAAGGCTGCGCAATCTGTCGCTATGTTATGAACTGATGCTCACCCCCCAGTTGATGAAATCACACGCTGAACGCATCCGTCAGCGCGAGATTCTCGAACGCTGCACCCAACTGATCGCAGCGGGCGAAATCGGCATACTGGTCACACATCGCCTCCCCCTGGCACAGGCGCGCGACGCACACCTTCTGCTCGAAGCGGGCGGCATTACCGGCAAGATCATTCTGACCATGGCTTAAAACAAATAAACAGCCATGTTGATCGACACACACTGCCATCTGGACGCTGCCGAATTCGGCGGAAATCAGGCCGATCTCTTGCAGAGAACACTGGCAGCGGGCGTCGGACGCATCGTGATTCCTTCCGTGGAACGCGCCAATTTCACTGCTGTACGCACTCTATGCGAACAATACCCTTGCTGCTCGCCCGCCTACGGCATACATCCGATGTATACAGACGGGGCGACGCCGGAGGATATTAACGTCCTGCGCGACTATCTGCGTGAGCATCAGCCCGTCGCGGTCGGCGAAATCGGTCTTGATTTTTTTATCGAAAACCACCATCAGGCACGGCAGGAATACTTTTTTCTTGAACAACTCAAGCTGGCGCGCGAATTCGACCTGCCGGTGTTGCTGCATATCCGCCGCGCGCAGGACACCGTGCTCAAGCACCTGCGAAAATTTTATGGAAGCGGCGGCCTCGCTTCGACAAGCTCAGGACATGCTTCGACAAAGCGCAGGACAGGCATCGCTCATGCCTTCAACGGCAGCCGGCAACAGGCGGACGAGTTCATCAAGCTGGGATTCAAGCTGGGCTTCGGCGGCGCGGCAACTTACCCGCGCGCCGCGCGCCTGCGTGAACTGGCCGCCACGCTGCCGATAGACTGCATCGTGCTGGAAACCGATGCGCCTGACATGCCGCCTGAATTTCTGGCACGCACACAGCCGAACAGCCCTGAATATCTGCCGCGCATCGCACGGCTAATTGCTGAATTGCGCGGCATTTCGCCCGAAGAGCTGGCACGGGCCACGACGGAAAATGCCTTAAATGTGCTGCCGTTGCCGACAAATACGCATTTTTCGGCGCGACAAATCTCTCCCCTACAGAATTAATTCCGCCGGTTATAATTCAGCCATGAAAAACACGACCCCGCCCCAGTTTGAGCGCACCCATATTTTGATCGGCGATGAGGGAATCGCTCGCCTCGCCGCTCGCCACGTATTCATCGCCGGCATGGGTGGCGTGGGTTCTTACTGCACCGAAGCGCTGGCCCGCGCCGGAATCGGTCGATTGACGCTGCTCGACCACGATGTGGTGGCGCCCAGCAATATCAACCGCCAGTTGCCGGCGCTTTTGTCCACCGTCGGGCAGTCCAAGGCGGAAATCATGCGCGAGCGCATTGCGGACATCAATCCCGATTGTCAGGTGACGCTGCTGAAAGTGTTTCTCACTACCGAAAACGTCAACGGGCTGGTGCCCGCAGATAGCGATTACGTGATCGACTGCATCGATTCCATGGCATGCAAGGAAGCGCTGGTGGCGGAGAGTTTCAAGCGCGGACTGAGGGTCGCGTCCAGCATGGGCGCCGGCAACCGGCTGGACCCTTCCCGCATCAAACTGGCTGACATCAGCAAGACAGAGATGTGCCCGCTGGCCCGCCAGATGCGCAAGCGTCTGCTGAAGCACCACAACATCCGCCGCGGCATCCTCACCGTGTACTCCGACGAACATCCGGAAGCGCCGCTGCCCCCGCAACCCACCTCACAAGGCCGCCCGCGTGCGGTAAACGGCACTATCAGTTACATGCCACCGCTGTTCGGCTACATGCTGGCGGGCGCTGTGATCAACAAGCTGCTGGCCGCGTAGTTATCCGGCTGCCTGCCGGATCATTACTGCCGGTGCAATGGAGATGACCGCCATTCAGCATTCACTTTTCAGGGCTGGGCATCAGGATAGGGACGACGAGTGCATATCCCAGCGATTCGTAGTGCGCAATAGAGGGGTATGCGCCCGAATTCACAACGGCGGGATTTTTCTCGGTGAGTCCTTCCATATCAGCGGGTGCCAGATGCGCGCTTTGGACTGAATTACCGCAAAATTCCACTTGTACACCCTTGTTTGCAAGATCCACCCATTGATCGACTATCCCCTGGTGGTCAAGGTAATTTTTCTTTGCAAACATGGCAACATAAGGCCCTTCGACTATCACCACCAGCTTGGTGCCGGGATGCTCGATGATGCGGGAGGCAACCATGGTGCTGTATTTCACCGTCTCGACATCTTTGGCCTTGAGATCCATGATGATTTTCAGATCATGAAATTTCTCGGTGTGTCGATCAATCGCAGTTCCCCCGGGCGCAAACGATTCATCTCCTGCGCTCGCAGAACCTATCGGCAGCAAGGCATTCAGGGATGCCGCCAGAACCAATGTTTTCAATAGCATTTTCATATACCCTACTCCATTCCGTTGATAACGTTTAACGTGAAAAACCGGCAGCTGATGCCTGCGTTGCTTTGGGCAGCGCAAACAGATTTTGAAGTAGAACTCATCCGACTTTGCTCGTCAAGCGACGTATGCCGCCTGGGAGCCGAAATAACGATCATGGGAAGAAAGCCACCCCTGATAATGAAACCGCCATGATCGTTCCCTCACCCCCGTTCCCCCTCTCCCGGTGGGCGAGGGGTACGGCTCGTCGCTTCGCGAGTTTCACGTTAACGGATGAACAGGGGGCGTCACATAGTTGACTAAATTATGTTGACTAAATAAGGGCCGTTATTGTAGATTGATCGCCTGTCACAAGCGGCTCATTGTGGGCAGTGTTCATAACCCGAGGAGAAACCATGCGCAACTTAAATCGTCTGATTTTTGCAGTAGTATTTGGATCTGTTGTTTCCACCGCATTTGCAGCTGAAAACAGCGTTACATTCATTTCCCCTCAGGATGGCGCAATGCTGGATGCCATGGCAGAAAACAAGGTCACCTACGATGTCACCGTCGGCCCGGGCGGAGATCACACGCATCTTTTCGTGGACGGCAAGCAGGTTGCAGTGCTGCGCGAACTCAAGGGCAGCCATACGCTTGAAGCGTTGTCCCCGGGCAAGCACGAGCTCTGCATCAAGATCGTCAACAAGTCGCATACCCCGATCGGCTTTGATAAATGCGTCCACGTCACGGTGAAGTAACTTGATCGATCTGCAAAATCTGGCTTACGCAATAGACCAGGTGGCGCACAATTTTGGCGCAGTCGCCGTAACCGGCGGCGCGCTGGCCGGCATCCTGATTGAAAATGCCGTATCCAGGCGCAGACTTGCATGGGTCGTGCTGAGCGGCTGGGGAGCACAGATCGCCAGCGGCATGCTGTTCGGCCTGATCAGTTTCTCCTTTTATCATCATTTTCCGGACATTTCCGGGATCGCCCAGGTTGCGCTGGTCGTCAAGGCAAGCTGCGCTACAACCGGTTTTCTGCTGGCAGCGGCTTATTTGCGACGAATCACACTCTGTCCGGAAAAATGGACCTGGCTGATATTGTTCGCGCTCGCTGTCACTGCGCTGTCCGGCGCGGCATTTCTCAGGTGGTTTTCCTGAGCCGGACGGGACCAAGGTTTCGGCGCAGCACAAGCAATCGGCTGCGTGAACATACCCTGCTTACCAGAGCGGTTGACCCGTCATATCGAGATAGGTCAGATAAGCCCGCAGATCAAACTCAAGCTGGTGATAATCGGACTCCATGTGCAGACATAACTGATAAAAAGCCTTGTTGTGCTCGCGCTCCTTGAGGTGTGCCAACTCGTGCACGACGATCATGCGCAAGAATTCAGGCGGCATGTCCCTGAATACAGACGCAACGCGAATCTCGCGACTGGCTTTGAATCCGGCACCCTGAATCCGTGAAACCCGGGTGTGCATACCCAAGGCATGCCGCATGATCTGCAATTTGCCGTCGAATGTCACTTTGTTCAATGGCCCGCTGTTGCGCAGATAGCGGTCTTTGGCTGCCAGCACATAATCGTACAGCGCGCGATCCGTGCGTACACCGTGTGCTGCCGGATATTTTTGCAACAGGCTGTCGGCCAGTTGTCCCTGCTCTATCATCTGCCGCACCCACACTGTCAGCGCGGCAGAATAGCCTGCAAGGTAATTTGGCGATAGTTTCTGTCTCATGATGGCATATCGGAAAATACCGGCATTTTACCTCACGCAGTACCCGCTGCCACACTCCGGCGCCGGCATGAATTGCATTCGTGAATACCGGAAATTGCTCGAATAACCGGCATCGCAAAATGCAGAACTGGAGCTTATTTCGCCGTATGAGGTATGATCCGATTCAGTCTGCATCGCCAAGTCCATCGGGGCAAATCGTTGCACTACGAATCTTGCAACCGGGGTGCTGCATCAGACTCAAGATTTGATCAATATCGGACATTTCATTGGAACGATTGAGGGACTATGAGGGTGATGGAACGCATAATACTGCTGGTCGATGATGAGGAGGGTATCAGTGCTGCACTGGCGCGTTTGCTGCGGCACGATGCGTACCGGATACTGCGTGCCAAGTCCGCTGCGGAAGGCATGGCACTGCTGGCCGATCACGAGGTCGGGGTTGTCATTTCCGATCAGCGTATGCCGGAATTGACCGGGGTGGAATTTCTGGCTCAGGTCAAGGAACTCTACCCCCACACGATACGCATCGTACTGAGCGGATATGCCGACATTGACGCCGTGATGGATGCCATCAATCGCGGCGCCGTCTACAAGTTTTTCACCAAGCCGTGGGACAACGATGCGCTGCGCGCCGAAGTGCTTGAGGCGTTCCGGCATCACGAGCTGATTCTGGAAAAAGCACATCTCGTCAAGGAAATACAGACCGCTAACGACCTGCTGGCGCAGGTCAATCTGGAATGGGAGGCCGCTGTAGCGCAACGGGACCGGCAAATTGAACGCATCTCCCATTACCACCCGCTGAGCAATCTACCTAACCGACAATTATTCCACGATCGGCTGGAGCAGGATCTGGCGCATGCACAACGTGACAACCGCCTGGTCGCAATCATACTCATCAATCTGGATCGGTTCAAACAGATCAACGATACGCTCGGTCATCTCCTGGGAGACGACGTCCTTCAACTCGTTGCGGAACGATTGAAAATACAGGCCAGAGCAGGCGACACCATCGCACACCTGGGTGGAGATGAATTCAGTTTCGTGCTGTCCGACATGAGCGGTGCGCAGGCTACCGCCGAATTTGCACAAAATCTGATCGACTCATTTGTGCGCGAACCCATATCGATGGGCGAGCATGAGCTGTTCGTCAGCCTCTGTGTCGGCATCAGCCTCTATCCTCTGGATGGTGTGGATGCCAACACGTTGATCAGAAATGCCAATGCGGCACTGCATCATGCCAAGCAGGAAGGGGGCGGAAACTTCCAGTATTATGCTAGCCAAATGAACGCCAGTGCGCGGCAGCGGCTGTCGATGGAAACGGAGTTGCATCGCGCCTTGAAGCGCGATGAGTTCGTGCTGCATTATCAGCCTAAGGTCGATCTTGCTGAGGGAAAAATCGTTGGTATGGAGGCGCTGCTGCGCTGGCAAAGCCCTGAACGCGGGCTGGTTGCACCCGATGAATTTATTCCTCTGCTCGAAGAAACCGGATTGATCCTGCCCGTGGGAGAGTGGGTGCTGCGCACAGCATGCAAACAGGCGCGCGCATGGCAACAACTGGGCCTTCCGAATATTCGGATCGCCGTCAATATCTCGGCATTGCAGTTCAGGCAAGCCAACCTCTCCGGGGTGATTCAGGCTATTTTCAGAGAAAACGATCTGGATCCGAACATGGGCATGCTGGAGTTTGAGCTGACCGAAAGTTTATTGATGAAAAATATGGATGCGACGATCTCCACGTTGAACCGCTTACATGATTTGGGTATTCAATTTTCCATCGATGATTTCGGTACCGGTTATTCGAGTTTAAGTTATCTGAAACGGTTTCCGATCAGCACGCTCAAAATTGACCAGTCTTTTGTGCAGGATATTTCGAACAATGCCGACGATGCGGCAATCGTAAACGCCATCGTCGCCCTGGGGCACAGTCTTGGATTGACGGTAATCGCGGAGGGAGTGGAGACTATTGAACAACTGAACTATCTGCGCACAATACAATGCGATGAAATACAAGGCTATCTGTTCAGCCGCCCGGTCCCCGGTGAAGAAATGACGCGCCTGTTACAAAGCAGTTGCAGCCTGGAGCTGTCTGCGGGGGCATGGTGAACAATTCGCGTGACTGCCATTGCCAAAGCACCGGCAAAAAATTTACGATGCCAGGGCGTACGCGCCTCATCCCGAACCACTTGAAGCCGGCATTGGCCGCTAATGCAGGAGGAACCCTTGTCTCTTGATAAACTGAAACAACTGAGCTGGGTTTACGACCTGAATCTCATGGGGCTGGCTTCGGCTGATACGGAGGATGGCTCGTCCATTTATCAGCGCATTCTGCAGCATATCGTGAACGGATTCGAGGCGGACAGCGGCTCACTCGCCTTGCTGGATAAAGACGGAAAGTATATGACCATCGTTGCCGGAATCGATCTGCCGACTGGCATTATTGGCCTGCAAATCGCACCGGGAGAAGGTGTGCTTGGCTGGGTGGTGAAGAAAAACACGCCGCTGTTGCTGAACGGAGATGCCTCCAGCGACCCTCGTTTTCAGTGGAATCGGGAAAGACGAAGCGAGGCCTCTGTCACTTCGGCGATGTGCTGGCCGTTAAAGATAGAAGAGGGTTCCATCGGTGGAATTTCCGTGAATCGCTCCATAGGTGCGACGGTCAACATGAATCGGGCCGGCAAAGGGCTGCCGTTCACGGAGCCTGAACTCGAAATGGGCTCCGCCCTGCTGAGCATGGTCAGCCTGGTTCTGAGCAACATCCGGCTGCACAGCGAGCAGCGGCAACGGCTGCACGAATTACGGCAATTAAACCTGCAACTGGAGGAAGCACAAAATCACCTGCTGCAATCGGATAAGATGGCTTCCATCGGCCAGCTTGCGGCGGGGGTGGCGCACGAAATCAACAACCCGATCGGTTATGTCTATTCCAATCTGGGTACGCTGGAGAAATACGTGCAGGACACCTTCGCCATGCTGGCAATGTACGAGCAGGCGGAGGGTTCGATCAGTGACCCGGAGGTACGTGACAGACTCAAGGCGGCACGCGACAAACTGGACATTGCCTTTCTCAAGGAAGATTTACGTGATTTAATGATCGAATCGAGAGACGGCATCACGCGGGTCAAGAAAATCGTACAGAATCTGAAGGATTTCTCGCACGCGGATGCCGCCGATGAATGGAATTTCGCCGACTTGCACGACGGTATAGAAAGTACGTTGAACATCGTCAACAACGAAATCAAATACAAGGCGGACATAATCAGGGAATACGGTGAACTGCCTGATGTTGTGTGCCTGTCCTCGCAACTCAATCAGGTGTTCATGAATCTGCTGGTCAATGCGGCACACGCAATCGAGGAGCGCGGTAAAATTGCAATACGCACCGGACGGCAAGCTGATGAAGTGTGGGTAGAAATCGCCGATACCGGCAAGGGAATTTCTCAGGAGCACATGAAAAAAATCTTCGATCCGTTTTTCACCACCAAACCCATCGGCAAGGGCACGGGGCTGGGGCTGTCGCTCTCCTACGGCATTATTCAGAAACATCACGGGCGTATCGAAGTGCAGAGCGAGGTTGGCCGTGGCACGACTTTTCGTGTGTGGTTGCCGGTCAGGCAGCCGGAGAGTGCACAGGAAGGAAATGGGGCGTAATGAACAGTTATTTAAAGTATGGGAATGCAGATGAACGAAGCTGCTGAAACCCCGGTGATTCCGGCGACGATACTGTTTGTCGATGATGAGGCGAACATTCTGTCCTCGCTGAAGCGTCTGTTTCGTCCTTTCGGTTATCGGATATTTACCGCAGAGGGCGGCGCGCAAGGATTGGAGATACTGGCGCAGGAGAGCATCGATCTGGTGGTGTCCGATATGCGCATGCCGGAAATGAATGGCGCACAATTCCTTGAAAAAGTTCGTGAACGGTGGCCCCAGACGGTGCGCATCCTGTTGACGGGATATGCCGAGATCGGTGCGACTATCGATGCCATCAACAAGGGGCAAATATACCGCTACGTATCCAAACCCTGGGAAGACAACGATATCGCGTTGACTGTCAAACAGGCCTTGCAGCAGAAAATGCTGGAACGCGAAAAACAACGACTGGAAGCGTTGACGCAGAGACAGAACGAAGAACTGAAGGATTTGAACGCCCATCTTGAAGAAAAGGTGTTGGCGCGCACCAACGCATTGAACGAGACCATGCAGTCTCTGGATGCCGCCCATGAAAAGCTGAAAAAAAGTTTCATCACGTCCGTGCGCGTTTTCTCCAATCTGATCGAGATGCGCAATCCGAGCAAGGCCGGGCATTCACGCCGTGTCGCCGAGCTTGCCCGCACGCTTGCACAGAACATGGGCATGAGCGCTGCGGAAGTGCAGGATACCTTCATTGCCGGTTTATTGCTCGATGTCGGCAAGATCGGTCTGCCGGATCATCTGCTGGACAAGCCGTTTTCCAGTCTGACTTTCGATGAGCGCGCCGAGGTAGTCAAATATCCGGTCAAGGGCGAAATGGCCCTGATGGCGCTGGAACAACTGCAAGGTGCAGCCAGATTGATCCGCAGCCACCGCGAACGCTTCGACGGCACCGGCTACCCGGAACATTTGCCTGGCCTGTCCATACCGCTGGGCGCACGCATTCTTGCCGTTGCAGAAGATTACGATACTGCCTTGATGGGGTCCAGTTACGCCAAGCCCATGAAGTTGGCGCAAGCACAGCTCTTGATTCAGGACGGCAGAGCTAAACGTTACGATCCGGCGGTGCTGGATGCCTTCCTGGATGAGGTGAGCAAAGCCGGCACTGCGGTGGAGAACAACACTGAGCTGGTGTTGCGTTCCACTCAGACGAAGCCGGGTATGATGCTTGCGCGGGACTTGATGACCCATACCGGTGAGATGTTGCTGGCTAAAGGGCATGTATTGGACGAGAAAATTATTGAACAGATCAGGGGGTTCGAACGCATGGACGGCCACCCGCTTACGCTCTACATCCATGCCGGTTGAATAACTCAGTGTTATGAATTAATTAATCAAAAAATAACCATGGCTGAACTCGACGAAACAGCGCGCAAACTAACCATCAAGCTGGTCTATTATGGGCCTGCCATGAGCGGCAAAACCACCAATCTGATTGGTTTGCACGACCTGCTGTCCCCCGACTTGAAAGGCGAACTGATGACGCTGGAAACGCAGAACGACAGGACGCTGTTCTTCGATCTGTTGCCGCTGGGTTTTCGCACGCCAATCGGCTGGCTGGTCAAATTCAAGCTCTATACGGTTCCCGGACAAGTCGTGCACGATGCGACGCGCAAGGCCGTTCTGTCGCGTGCAGACGGCGTGGTATTCGTGGCGGATTCGCAACGCTCGCAAGGCGTCAACAATGCCGAGTCTTTTCAGAATCTGGAAGAGAACGTGCGCCGCGTCGGCCTGGATTTCGAGACGCTGCCTCTGGTGGTGCAATTCAATAAACGCGACCTGCCCAATGTGCTGTCCGAGGATGAGATACGGGAACGCTGGTCCGCCGCCCCCTGGCCGCTGGTGATGGCGTCCGCGCTGACGGGCATGGGCGTGCGTGAAACGTTCGTCAAATTGCTGGAAGCGGTCTACCCGGCTCTGGACAGGAGTTTCTCCCTGCACCAGACGATGGGCGCGGATGCCCGGTCTTTTATCAATGCCGCAACAGGTGAGCCGCTTGGAAATCCACGTTAACGTGAAACTTGCGCAAGCGAACGTTTGTTCCCTCGCCCTCCGGGAGAGGGTTTGGGTGAGGGGAACGGGCATGGCAAGTTTCATTATTCAGATTGGTTGCTGACATGTCCGTCAGAGGGTATGACCGCGCATTGAGTCTGCGCGAATTGCTGTCCGGTGTCGCGCCGGGCAAATTGTCTGCCGCGCTGACCGTGTTGCTGGGCGCGCCGGCACGGATCGTCTCTGCCGATGGCGGCTGGGTGATGGACGATGTTCCCGCCCTGATTGAGAGTGCAAAACGGCTGCCGCTTGTCCATGATCTGGAAATCGCGGGCTTCCTTGAAACGACCGCCGCAGATCAGGGGCACGTGCGTGCCATTGCAATCATACTGGAGTCATTCATGCGTTCCGGGGCACGCTATTTCATGGCATCGGAAATGCATATCGAAGTGGTGAAAACGGACTTTGAAGAATTGCAGCGCAGACATGAAGCGTTGACGGCATCCGAGGCGCGTTACAAGGCGCTTTCAGCGCATCTGGAAGAACGCGTCAAAGAGCAGGTGAACACCATCGAGTCCGCCCGCCGCCAGCTTTATCAGGCCGAAAAACTGGCCTCGGTCGGGCAACTGGCGGCAGGGGTTGCGCACGAGATCAACAATCCGATCGGTTTCATCCGCAGCAATCTGAGCACGGCGCAATCCTATGTGCAGAAATTCCAGCATGTGGCTGAGCGGGTCAAGTCCAGTGGCGACGCAGCACTGGCCGGCGCATGGCAGTCTGCCGACCTCGATTTCGTGCTGGAAGATTTTCCGTCCCTGTTGCAGGAAAGTGTGGACGGCGCCGACCGGGTGGCGCGCATCGTATCGGATCTCAAAGGCTTTTCCAATGTCGATCAGGCCGGAGAAGAAATCGTCGATCTCAACGACAATATCCGCTCGGCCTGCAATGTGGCCGCCAACCAGATCAGCAACCGGGCCGATCTGAAACTTGCGCTGGGCGAATTGCCAAAATTACGCTGCAAGCCAGGTCATCTGAGTCAGGTGTTCCTCAACCTGTTGCTCAATGCGGCGCACGCGATGAAACAGCGCGGCGAGATATTGATTCAGAGCGGCGTCGAAAACAATCAGATCGTGATACGCTTCAAAGATAACGGATGCGGCATACCGCCCGATATTTTGCCGCGCATTTTCGATCCGTTTTTCACCACTAACGACGTGGGCGCAGGTACCGGACTGGGATTGACGGTGAGTCGCGACATCATCCTAGCGCATGGCGGCAGTATCGAAGCGAGCAGCACAACCGATGCAGGTACGACCTTTACCATCCATTTTCCCATAAGGAATACTTAACATGGCCGGTTACGCATCCCTGTTCACCGGCGCCGCACCGACCGAGAAAGTCCCTGAACGCCCGATCAGCTACCGCATCCTGCTGGTGGACGATGAACCGAATGTACTCAAGGCCTTGCAGCGTGTATTCCGGCAGGAAAACTATGCAGTCCTGACCGCGTCCGGCGGGCAGGAGGCGCTGGCCTTGTTGAACCGTGAACCGTTCCACCTGATGATCTCCGATTACATGATGCCCGGAATGACGGGCGCCGAATTGCTCAGGCAGGTGAAAGCGATCAAACCCGAGATCATCCGCATCATGCTGACCGGTCACGCCGACACAAGCGCCGTGATGGGCGCCATCAACGAGGGTGCGGTATATAAATTCATCCTGAAACCGTGGAACGACGATGACTTGCGCGTCACCGTGGCGCTTGCGCTGGAACAATACGACCTGATCCAGAAGAACAAGACGCTGCAACAGGACAACGCGCAGAAATCCAAGGAGATCAGCGCGCTTGCCAGGCTGACGGTCAGCAACCGCAGCCAGCTGGCTATCATGTTGAATAAGAAAAATCTGCTGAACAGCCAGCAGGTGCAGGAGTTGTACCGTCTGCAACAACAGCGGAAGGAACCCCTGATCAAGCTGCTGCTGGAGCGCGATTGGGTCTCCGAAAAAACCATACACGACATACTGCGCAAAGAGTTGTTGATAGAAGAAGTTTCTTTGGCTGAATTCCAGATCGACACTGCCATCGCTTCGCTGATCCCGCGCAGCTTCTGCGAGCGTCAGCTGGTCGTGCCGTTGCGGCTGGAAGGCAAACGCTTGCTGCTGGCATTGGCCGACCCGCTGGACGTCGGCCTGCTCGACGACTTGCGCTTCGTCTCGGGTCTTGAGATACAGCCGGTTATCTCCGGCGTGGCGGCTATCCGGGCAAAGCTGGCGGCGATGTACGGCAGCGATGTCGATTTCAAGGATCTGGAAACGCTGGTTTCCGGCCCCGACCCCTACGAGGGCATCGAGGTTGTCATCGAGGAGGAGGATAACCAGTCGCTGGAGGAATTGCTGCGCGACACCAACGAGCCGCCGGCAATCCGCCTGGTCAACGCCGTGATCATTGAAGCGGTCAGGCTCGGCGCCAGCGACATCCACATCCAGCCGCGCACCAAAAGCGTGATGGTGCGTTACCGCATCGACGGCGTGCTGGTGGACAAAATCCAGATACCGACGCAATTGCTGCAATCCCTGGTATCGCGCCTGAAGGTGATGGCGGAGATGGATATCAGCGAGAGGCGACGCCCGCAGGACGGACGCATCACCGTCAAGACGCCGATGCGCATCGTCGATCTGCGCATATCCACCCTGCCCACCATCAACGGCGAAAAGGTGGTGATGCGCATTCTCGACCGGAATTCGGCTATCGTCGGTCTGGACGGGCTGGGGTTTTCACCGGGCGACTTGCAGAAAATCCTGAACATGGTGGACAAGCCGCAGGGGCTGGTTTTAACTACCGGCCCCACCGGCAGCGGCAAAACCACCACGCTCTATGCGCTGTTGCAGCACAATGCCTCGTCCAGCAAGAATTATGTCACGATCGAAGACCCGGTGGAGTACTACATGGATCAGGCAGGTCAGGTACTGATCAAGGAGAAGATCGGTCTGACCTTTCCGGTGGTGCTGCGCACTATTCTGCGCCAGGACCCGGACGTGATATTGCTTGGCGAGATACGCGATTTCGAGACGGCGGAAGTCGCGTTCCACGCGGCGCTGACGGGCCACCTGGTGTTCTCGACGCTGCACACCAATTCGGCGGTGGCCACGCTCTCCCGTCTGTTCGATCTGGGGCTGAAACCTTACGTGGTCGCCACCGCACTGGAGGGCATCGTTGCACAGCGGCTGACCCGGAAAATATGCGAACACTGCCGCGAACCGGTTTCTCCCGCGCCCGAACTTCTGGCAAGGCTGGGGCCGCTGTTCACCCAGCCCACTATAACCGCTTTTAAGGGCAGCGGCTGCGATCGCTGCAACGGCAGCGGCTACAAGGGACGTATCGGCTTGT
>JAJYYO010000002.1:211020-266198 GCA_021800795.1 Pseudomonadota bacterium | reverse complement strand
ATATTACTCACCCGTTCGCCACTAACCAAGAAGCAAGCTTCTTGATCCGTTCGACTTGCATGTGTAAAGCATACCGCCAGCGTTCAATCTGAGCCAGGATCAAACTCTTCAGTTCAATACCTGTTTTGGTTCACTGCTGAACCGGTCTTACTCAAAGAAAATCACTTAACATGATTTTTTTCGACTTTGCGTAAGGTACTGCTATATATTTTAAAGTCGTTAATTCATCCGTTAAGAATGAAATAACTTCCCGAAAACCAAGTACCTACACTCGTCGATTGTTTAATTTATTTTTTAAAGAGCGGCTCGCTTCCGGTTAACCGTGCAGCGAAGAGGTGCGCATTATAGAGACTTAAAACATCCTGTCAACTTTAATCTCACACTCTTTTAAATCCTTTTCCATCAGCGGAACAAACTCAAGAAACGCAATCATTCTATTGATTAATAAGCAGTTTTATATTCCTTCACCACTCCGTTTCAACCAGTGTTCCGGCGAAGAGGTGCGCATTATAGACACTCAAATCCTTACGTCAACTACTTTCGGAAATATTAATGAAATAGTTCGCAGACATACTGCAATGCTCGGCACGCTCAAGAAATAACTCACCCATGCATAATTCCCTGAATGTCATATCACTGTCATAGCATTGTGCCAAGGTACGCGCCTCACAACTGATGCGATATTAATCATGTACGCTTCCCTGACCATTCCAACACACAGGAAGAATTTTCGTTCCCTGAACGTGGAGTTTCTCGATGAGTTCGATTTGGCGCACGGCCATATCATGTCGCACCTTCAGGAGCTCATCAGCCTGCGTAAATTGACCGCCCTGTTTCAACCCATCATGGATATGAACAATGCCGAGTTCCTGGGCTTTGAGGGGCTGATACGCGGCCCTGCAGACAGCCCTTTGCATTCGCCGATCAATTTGTTTGCCGCGGCTGAAAAACAGGGCTTGACACTGGAAGTCGAAATGCTGTCGCGTCAAATCGTTTTGGAGGCATTTGCCAGACAAAATTTACCCGGCAGCCTGTTTCTCAACATCAGTCCGGATGCACTGACTCACCCGAGTTTCAAAAACGGTCGAACCCTGGAATTCATGCGCGCTCTCAAAATCGACCCGGCGCGCGTAGTCATAGAAATCACCGAAAACAAGCCGACTTACGACTTCGAGGCGATGCGGGTTGCGCTGTTGCATTACCGTGCCATGGGCTTCAAGACGGCCATCGATGATCTGGGCGAGGGATTTTCCAGCTTGCGCCTGTGGTCGGAGTTGCGCCCTGATTTTATCAAGATTGACATGCATTTCGTGCAAGGGGTGGATCATGATCCGGTCAAATTGCAATTCTTGAAATCCATCCAGCAGATTGCCGTAAGTTGCGGCACCAGAGTCATTGCCGAAGGGATAGAAACAGAGGGGGAATTGCGAGTTGTACAAACTCTCGGCATAGCACTGGGTCAAGGATATTTCATCGCTCGCCCGGCTTGCAAGCCGCCTCTGCTGGCACCCCTTGAAGCAGTCAACATCATCAATTTATTCAACACCCAGGGAGGCGAGCCTGATCAGCGCTCACAGAGGACGGCTCTGAAGCTTTTGAATTATATTGAACCGGCAGAGCCCTGTATGCCAATGGAACGGGTTTTTGAACGTTTTTCTGATGATCAATACCTGCGCGTGATCCCAGTGGTGAAAAACGGCTATCCGCTCGGGCTCATCAATCGTTTTCAGCTCCTCGAACGCTACACGGAGCCATTTCAGCGCGCATCGATGGGCCTGTGCGGCGAATTGATGCTGCCCGAACCGCTGAGAGTGGAAAAAGACATGCCCATCGAGTATCTCTGCCAACTTATGCTGGATACGGACAGCCAGCATTTTACCGATGGCTTTATTATCATGGACAACAAACGTTACATTGGCGTGGGATCAGGACAGGATTTGTTGCGTGAATTGACCAGAATGCAACGGAATTCAGCACGTCATGCCAACCCGCTCAGCCTGTTGCCGGGTAGCGTGCCCGTCAAGGAACAAATTGAACGATTGTTGCAGACGAACACCCCCTTCGTTGCCTGTTATTGCGATCTCGACAACTTCAAGGTTTTCAATGAAAATTACAGCTACCGGAAAGGCGACGAACTGATTCAACTTCTGGGAAGGCTGCTTGGCTGGGCGTGCGACTATGAGCTGGATTTCATCGGACACATCGGCGGTGATGAGTTTGTACTGCTGATGCAAAGTCACAACTGGAAGACGCGATGCGAACAGGTATTATATTTATTTGAGCAGGCTGCGCCCATGTTGTTCAAGGAAGAGCACATCAAGCTCGGAGGTTTTTTAAATGAAGCGCGCGACGGACAAATCCATTTTTATCCTGTCACCAGCCTGTCGATAGGCGCGCTTCAGGTATCGCCCGGTCAGTTCCTGTCGCATCACGAAGTATTGGCTGCGCTGGATGGCGCCGTGAAAATGGCGAAAAAAAGTCCCGGAAACAGCCTGTTTGTTGAACAGCGTACGAGCAAAAAATGATAATTACACAACTCTTAGGTGTTTTTCGCGCTGCACGTGTTTTGCTTCATCTGCTTTATGGTTTAACCATTGCAACGGTCTTTCCGCGATTTAATCAGGTTTGGCGGCGGCGTATTCAACGGCGCTGGTCTGTTGATTTGCTCAAGATACTCAATGTGACCGTAGATATCCCCGCAGGTAACCCGATGACAACACTGTGCTCAGGCATCATTGTCACCAATCACATCTCATGGCTGGACGTTTTTGTGCTCAATGCCGTGACCCCGACGCGTTTCGTTGCCAAATCCGAGGTACGCAACTGGCCGCTGATAGGCTGGCTATGTGCGCAGGCGCAAACGCTGTTCATCGAACGCGGTCGTGCTCGCGACGCAGCTCGCATCAACAAACAGGTCGTTAAGATGCTGCATGAAGGCGATTGCCTTGCCGTGTTTCCAGAAGGAACCACCACAGATGGAACAAAGGTTGCTGCCTTTCACGCATCTCTGTTGCAGCCGGCCGTTGACGCAAAGGCGCTGGTGCACCCCGTGGTCATCCGTTATCAGGATGCACAAGGCGTGCATAGCACGGATGCCGCCTACATCGACGATGTATCCTTCGGCGCCTCGCTTTGGAACATACTCAGTTGCCACAACCTGCATGTGCGCCTTGTTGCCACGCCATCGCTCAATGCAGCGGGAAGCGACAGACGAACGCTGACGCGCATGGCGCAGCGACAGATCAGCGAAACGCTCGAAATCATGCACGCTGCGCGCCACATATCAGCTGACACGGCTGTCGAGCATCCGCTCGATGAGCATTTGCAATCGATATACGTCGCTCCTCCCGCAGCTGCCTGAACAGCAGGCGGACTCCACAACCGACTGAACATTTTAATTTTTTATTCATATTTGTTTAATCGCCTTGCAATGCGCGACACCTAAGATGGTCACATCCACTCGACAGGAGAATGACCATGTTAGACCTGATTCGCCAGCCAGATACCGCACCTATCCGCAGCCTGAGTTGCGATCTGGCTAAGACCCAGAACGAACTTGAAGAAGCGCAGCGCATCCGCTTCAGGGTTTTCGGAGAAGAAATGGGTGCCAAATTGCCGAGCGCCGCAACCGGCCTTGACATAGACCGTTTCGATATGTTCTGCGATCACCTGCTGGTGCGCGACCAGGTCAACAACAAAGTGGTCGGCACTTACCGCATTCTGTCTCCTGAGCAGGCGAAAATGTCCGGGGGCTATTATTCGGAAACCGAATTCGACATGACCCGCTTGCAACATTTGCGCGCTCGCATGGCGGAAGTCGGTCGCTCATGCATCGATGCCAATTACCGCGATGGTGCAACAATCACCCAGTTGTGGGCTGGATTGGCTGACTACATCATGAAAAACGGGCACGAATATCTGATCGGCTGTGCCAGTGTGAGCATGACTGACGGTGGTCATTACGCCGCCAGCGTGTTCAACAAGGTATTCAAGCTACATGCCGCTCCTGAGGAATATCGCGTAACGCCTCACCGCCGTTTGCCTGTAGAGTCGCTCAATCAGGAGCTTGATGTGATTATTCCTCCGCTGATCAAGGGCTATCTGCGCATGGGCGCCTATATTGCAGGGGAACCTGCCTGGGATCCGGAGTTCAATTGCGCAGATCTGTTCATCCTTTTGCCGGTGTCACGCATCAACGCGCGTTATGCCAGACATTTTTTACGCAAGGCTTCATAAGGCCACCAAGAATCTCCCCCTTTTGCGCGCACTATGTGCGCGTTTTTTTGAAGAAATTTTTCTGTCATGTGGCTGCTGCATACTCGACTGTCGTAAAACATTACGAAACTCTTAACTATCTGGATATCACTCAATGGAAAGTCCCTACAAAGGCAAAACCGGTCTACGGCGCCTGCTGAACGCGTTTGGTTATTCGCTGGCCGGATTTCGCGCAGCCTATAAACACGAGGATGCATTTCGTCAGGAAGCGCTGCTCGCCATCATCCTCATCCCACTCGCACTCTGGTTACCTGTGGGTCTGCTCGGTAAGGCTCTGATGATAGGCAGCGTACTGCTGGTGATCATCGTCGAACTGCTCAACTCGGGCATCGAAGCTACAGTAGACCGCATCTCGCTGGATAGTCATGATCTGGCCAAGCGCGCCAAGGATATCGGCAGCGCAGCGGTGCTGGTCAGTCTGATCAATGTGATCGTCATCTGGGCGCTGGTTTTGATGTCGTAACATACTCTTCAGAAAATCATCATCAAAGTTTCATATAAGCGTTGCACGATGCGTTTTATGAATACATTAAATGAAATCAAGGAACTGCCCAGGCAACTTAAGATTGCGCTGGTCAGCGAGACTTACCTGCCCGAAATAAACGGTGTTGCCATCACCATCGGTCGCATGGTTCAAGGCCTGTGTTTGCGCGGACATGATATACACATGATTCGCCCGCGTCAGCATAAGCATGATACCGCTGCCGGTGATGCCAACTACCGCGAGACGCTGGTGGCCGGCATGCCGATCCCGGGTTATGCCGGACTCAAATCCGGCCTGCCCTCCAAAGGGTTGCTGCTGCGCCTGTGGCGACAGCAGCGACCGGATATCGTGCACATCGCCACCGAAGGCCCGCTGGGCTGGTCGGCACTGTCCGCCGCACGCAAATTGAACATCCCTGTCAGTACGGATTTTCACACCAATTTTCATAGCTACACGCAGCACTACGGCATCGGTCTTTTGAAGTGGCCGATCGCTACCTATCTGCGTTATTTCCACAACAAGGCGGCCTGCACGCTGGTGCCGACAGTCGAGTTGCAGCAACAGCTGGAGCGTGAAGGTTATCAGAATGTGGATGTCGTCTCCCGTGGCGTGGACACCGAATTGTTTCATCCGGCCAGGCGCAGCAAGACATTGCGCGAGTCCTGGGGTGCAGACGAGGCAACCCCGGTGGTGATGCTGGTAAGCCGCATTGCAGCGGAAAAAAATCTGGCTGTAGCCATCCAGGCTTACGAGCAAATGCGCACGGTGAACCCGGGTGCAAAGATGGTACTGGTAGGCGATGGACCTGCGCGCGCCGGTTTGCAGACGAAGTATCCTGATGTGATTTTTGCAGGCATGCAGACGGGAGAGGCGCTGGCTGAACACTACGCTTCGGGGGATATTTTCGTCTACCCCAGCCAGACCGAGACTTACGGCAACGTCACCGTCGAGGCGATGGCCAGCGGCCTGGCAACGATAGCCTACGACTATGCCGCCGCGCGTCAACACATCGTCCATAACAGCAACGGCCTGCTGGTGCCGTTGGGCGATGCCGGGGAATTTGTCAGGCAGGCAAAACTGCTGATCGCCGATATGGAACGCGTACAGCGTTTACGCCACGCTGCCCGCCAGACCGTGAAGTCCCTGACATGGGATCACATCATGAGTCAGATGGAGTTGGTGCTGCTTGAGACTGCGCGCGCCCGAGGGGGGCAGCAGGTTCAACCTGAATTCGCCGCTGCGACGGATTAATGATTGCGGTGTAGCGTTCTGCCTATTCTGCAACCGGCAGAGCCGCAACCTTTTTGTACGCAGTTTATTCCGCCTGGTCAGCCGACTGGGAGGCGGGATATTCTGGTACACGCAGGGCTGTTGTTTTATCAGAGTCTTGTTATCAGATACGTTTGCCATGCCCGCCGACCTTGCGTTTGTCGCTTTTGCCCAGTCGCCAGACGAACCAGAAAACCAACGCGGCAACGATGAACGTTGCAAACTCGATGCTCCAGGAAATTATCTGAATATTCTCTTTCACTTTACCCTCCTTTCAGAGCAGTTGTTAAAAACCGATTTTTATACGCTGAATCCTGATTCCCGAATCCTCAATCCCGCTATGTCATCTGCAGATTATGCGTTCCGCTCATCACGTCGCGGTCTATGGTGTGGCGGCTTTCCAGTTTGATTTTCAGGCGCAGGTCGTTCACCGAGTCGGCATTTTTCAGCGCTTCTTCATAACCAATGGCGTCGCCCTCGAAAAGATCGAACAGGGACTGATCGAAAGTCTGCATGCCAAGTTCGCGTGACTTGGCCATCACACCCTTGATCGCATGCACTTCGCCCTTGAATATCAGATCGGAAATGAGCGGGGAGTTGAGCAATATTTCCATCGCGGCGGCTCTCCCCGTGCCATCCTTTTTTGGAATCAGTCGCTGTGAAATCAGCGCCTTGGTGTTCAGCGACAGGTCCATCAACAACTGTTCGCGTCGCTCTTCCGGAAAGAAGTTGATAATGCGATCCAGCGCCTGATTGGCACTGTTGGCGTGCAGCGTGGCCATGCACAGGTGACCGGTCTCGGCGAAGGCAACCGCATATTCCATGGTTTCGCGGTCACGAATCTCGCCGATCAGGATGACATCGGGCGCCTGTCGCAAGGTATTTTTCAGCGCGGCCTCCCATGATACCGTGTCGACGCCGACCTCACGGTGGGTGACGATGCACTTGCCATGCTCGTGTACATATTCCACCGGGTCTTCGATGGTGATAATGTGACCGTAGCTGTTCTGGTTACGGTGCCCCAGCATCGCAGCCAGTGTGGTGGACTTGCCGGAGCCGGTCGCGCCCACCAGAATCACCAGGCCGCGCTTGCTCATCACGACATCCTTAAGGATGGCAGGCATACCCATGGCATCGAGATCGGGGATTTTGGTGGTAATGGTACGCATGACCATGCCGACGTGCTGTTGCTGCATGAACACGTTGACGCGGAAGCGTCCGATGCCATGGGGGCTGATCGCAAAATTGCATTCGTGCGTGGCTTCGAACTCCGCAGTCTGGCGATCGTTCATGATGCTGCGCGCCAGTTCACGGGTGTGCTGATGAGAGAGCGGCTGGCTTGAAACCGGCGTCATCTTGCCATCCACCTTGAAAGCAGGCGGAAAACCTGCGGTGATGAACAAATCGGATGCCTTTTTGCTGGCCATGCCGCGCAACAAATTGTGTATCAGTTCGGTGGCCTGATCTCTTTCCATGCTATTACTCCAAAATGGGGTGACTTCGCTGCTACTAACTAATAGCTAGCGCCTAACGACTGCATTTATCCCGGGAAGATATCCTTGTTCATGGCCTTGGCGCGCGCTTCTGACGAGGCGATGACGTTGCTTTTGACCAGATTGGTAAGGCACTGATCCAGGGTTTGCATACCCATGCCCTGTCCCGTCTGAATGGCGGAGTACATCTGCGGTACTTTGGCTTCACGTATCAGGTTACGGATGGCCGGGGTGCACATCATGATTTCATGTGCGGCCACACGCCCTGTGCCATCCTTGGTTTTGAGCAGCGCCTGAGAAATAACCGCGCGCAGCGACTCGGACAACATGGCGCGCACCATTTCCTTCTCTTCGGCGGGGAATACGTCGATGATACGGTCTATGGTTTTAGCCGCCGAACTGGTGTGCAGCGTGCCGAATACCAGATGGCCTGTTTCCGCAGCCGTCATGGCCAGCCGTATGGTTTCCAGGTCGCGCATTTCACCGACCAGGATCACATCCGGGTCTTCGCGCAGCGCGGAACGCAGCGCAGCATTGAATGACAGGGTGTCGCGCCCTACTTCGCGTTGATTGATCAGACACTTTTTTGATTCGTGAACAAATTCAATCGGGTCTTCCACGGTCAGAATATGGCCCTGTTCCTTTTCATTGATGTAATTGACCATCGCCGCCAGCGTAGTGGATTTGCCTGATCCGGTAGGACCGGTGACCAGCACCAGGCCGCGCGGGAAACTGGCAATATCGGCAAATATTTTAGGTGCATTCAGATCTTCCAGACTGAAGACCTTGGAAGGAATGGTACGCAGAACGGCCGCCGCACCGCGTTGCTGGATAAAGGCATTGACGCGGAAGCGCGCCAGGTTGGGAACTTCAAAGGAAAAATCCACCTCCTTGTTTTCCTCATAGAACTTGCGCTGCTCGTCGTTCATGATGTCGTAGATCATCGCGTGAACTTCCTTATGTTCCATCGCGGGCAAATTGATGCGGCGCATGTCTCCGTGCACTCGTATCATCGGCGGCAGGCCGGAGGAAAGATGCAGATCGGACGCCTTGTTCTTGACGCCAAAGGCAAGCAGTTCGGTGATATCCATTATAATGTTCCCGAGGGTGAAGGTTTTTGCAGCCTGATGAATACGCGGATGGGAGATTATGACAACAATAGCTTCAAACTTGCAAGCTGTGAACGCTGCAATAAGCGAAGCAGCCCTATCGGCGGGGCGAACAGCCGATGAAATCAGCCTGCTGGCGGTGAGCAAAACCTTCCCCGCAGACGCGCTGCGAGAGGCATTTCAGGCGGGTCAGCGGCGTTTTGCCGAGAGTTATTTGCAGGAGGCGCTGGTCAAAATTGCGGCACTACAGGGTTTGGCGATTGAGTGGCATTTTATCGGGCCGATACAGGGCAACAAGACGCGTCAGATTGCCGAAAATTTCGCCTGGGTACACAGCGTGGACAGGTTGAAGATCGCAGAGCGCTTGTCAGTACAACGCCCCGCGCATTTGCCGCCGTTGCAGCTGTGTCTGCAAGTCAATGTCAGCCATGAAGCCAGCAAGAGCGGCGTGTCGCCCGAAGGATTGAGCGATCTGGCGCGCGCGGTAGCCGTACTACCCGGGCTGCACCTGCGTGGCCTGATGGCAATTCCGGCACCGAGCGACGAAATTGCGGTGCAACGTGCATCTTTTGCAAGACTGAATGAACTGTACAGGGAATTGAACCTGCAGGGTTTTCAACTGGACACCTTGTCGATGGGCATGTCGCAGGACTTTTCCTCGGCGATAGCCGAGGGTGCGACCATGGTGCGCATAGGTTCGGCCATTTTCGGCAAACGGATTTATCAGGAAGGAGTTGTATGAACATTTGTTTTATCGGTGGCGGCAACATGGCAACCGCCTTGATCGGCGGCTTGCTGGGGCAGGGATACGCTGCCGCGCAAATCAGCGTGGTGGAAATCAATGCGGAAAATCGCGCGCGTCTGCAAAGCGAATTCGCGGTGCGCTCCGTGGAAAGCGTGAAGGATGGTGTGGCGGGCAGTCAGCTTATCGTGCTTGCAGTCAAGCCCCAGCAGTTGCGCGAAGTGGCGCTGGCATTGGCCCCGCAGCTTAGCGGGCAATTGCTGATTTCCATCGCAGCCGGTATCCGCGCGGTGGATCTGGCGCGCTGGACGGGCAGCCAGATGATCGTACGCGCCATGCCGAATACCCCGGCGCTGATCCAAAGCGGCATGACAGGTCTGTATGCCCTGCCCGCTGTGGGCCAGACAGAGCGGGCGCAGGCGCAGGGGATATTGGCCGCAGTGGGCGATACCATCTGGTTGCATGACGAGGCCATGATGGATGCTGTGACGGCGATTTCCGGCAGCGGCCCGGCTTATGTATTTTATCTGATCGAAGCCTTGCAGCAGGCCGCAATCAGCCTGGGCTTTGGCGCAGAGGATGCGCGCCGTCTGAGTGTGGCGACTTTTCTGGGCGGCAGCAAACTGGCTGCCGAAAGCCCGGAAGACATCAGCGTGCTGCGTGCGCGCGTGACTTCCAAAAACGGCACGACAGAACGGGCTTTGACAAGCCTGTCTGAGCATCGGGTTGCCGAGCATCTGGTGCAGGCGGCCATGGCGGCGGCGGCTCGTTCGCGTGAGATGGGCGACGAATTGGGGCAACAAGCATGTTAAACGAAGCGTTGTTGTTCCTGTTGAATGTCATCGTGCAGTCGTTCGCAGCGATCCTGTTGCTGCGTTTCCACCTGCAATGGTTGCGCGCCCCCTTGCGCAATCCGGTAGGCGAATTTGTCATGGCGTTCACCGATTTTCTGGTGTTGCGTGCGCGCCGATATATTCCATCGGTGCGGGGATACGACAGCGCGACGCTGCTGGCAGCCTGGCTGGCAGAAGCGTTGTATCTGTTTGGCGTGCTATGGATAGAGGTCGGCCATGCCTTCCCGCTGGCGGGTTTGCTGGTGCTGTCGGCCGTCAAGCTGCTGACGATCAGTGTATATCTGCTGATGGGTGCGGTGTTTGTACAGGCTATTTTGTCCTGGGTTAATCCGCACAGCCCCCTGGCGTCGGTGCTTAATGCCATTACTTACCGGTTCCTGCAACCGCTGCGCCGCATCGTGCCGATGTTGGGCAACGTGGATTTGTCCTCCATGCTGTTGCTGATCATTTGTCAGCTGATCCTGATGGTGCCAATCGCTATGCTGGAGCGCGCCGCATCCAGCCTGTTCTGATGTGGTATCGGTGCAGTGATGATGTCATTACGCTGACCCTGCATGTGCAGCCTGGTGCCCGGCGCAGTGAGATCGTCGGATTGCACGGGGACGCGCTCAAGCTGAAACTGGCGGCCCCACCGGTTGAAGGGCGCGCCAATGAAGCGCTGCTGAAGTTTATCAGCGGACTGTTCGGTGTGCCGCTGCGTCAGGTAGAGCTCAGACAGGGCGCTCAGTCGCGCCACAAAGTGGTGGAGGTTGTCGGCAGTACAGTCGACCCGGAGACCCTGTTGACTTTGTAGTTTCTGACTCGCTCTGCCTTTAAAAGCGTGGCAGTTAATGCAGTTTGCAACTGGCCGTATGCTTATCGCTGCGATAGGGCGTAAATATTTGCAACTGCCACGAGCCGGAAAATTGTGAGGTAAGGGGCTTTATTTTTTCCACGATATGGTCGCAAGTCTCCCTCGCCACCTCGTCATCGTCGCTGTCTATCGTGACGTCAATTGCTGACTCGCGGCTGTTGACCGTGCATTGTTTGACTAGGCTGGCGCTCACAATAGCCGGACATAGCCTGGAAGTGTCGTCGGTGCTGCGCTGCGAGCCGCCGCAACCGGCGGTGGCAAACAACACGAGCAACAGCATGGTTCTGGTTGTTTTTGTCATATTCTCGGATAGTGCAGCACGACTCGGCTACCAAGCGGCAGATATAAGATCATGGGATTGTCAATATACTGAATCTCTGCGACACCGGAGTGAAAAGCCTTGCGGTTATGGCGGCTTGCATCAAGAAGTTGTTCTTCAAACACGCTTCACCATGCGCACGGTGTCCATCGTCAAATCAAATCAAGCAACAGCAGGCATCGCCGTCTCCTTTTGTTACGGGAAAGCGCAGTATACGGGAATCTGCCGTTAAAAATTCACGCGAGCAAGTGTAACGCATCAAAATTTTAGATGGCTCTATGAAAGACGGGGCCTTGCATTTGACCTTTCATCGCAAGAAAGAAACAGGGGGAGACCTCAGCGGCAGACTCAATTTGTCAGTAAAAAAGGGAAGCATCCTCTCTTCTAAGGTGTATGAACTTTGAAGGAAATTTTTTCTGTTGCGGCGTATGATATGCGTGTTTCCGTCAATTTACAAAGGACGCACTATGCGAAAACAGCGTGATATTTACACATCCCCACTGGATGCGCTGGTGTCAGTGAGCAAACAACTCAGTCTGTACGAAAACCAGCTCGGAATGGATTCAGAAACATTTTTCGACCGCTATCAAAAGGGCTTGGTCGGCGATGAGGCTATCTCGATAGAGTGGGCAAACGCATATCAGCATTATGTTGCGCTGCACCAACAACTGGAAAGCCAGTTGCGTGTTGCTGCATAATTTGCTGGAAAATTACTTTGCAAAAACCGAGTTGGCTGTCACCCGGCTACCCGCCTATGTCGAGAGTTATGTAGAGGAAATTTTAACCACAGAGCGTGCCAACCTGCGCATACGTCTGCGTTTTCAAAGCGGCTGTCTGCTGGAAATTAACGAAGCGATAATCGTTGAAAATGGCACGCTCAAAACGCTGGGCTATCGTTACCATTTTCAAAGAGCCGGCAATGAACTGGTGTTCCGTTATGACAATACGCCACACTTCCCTGACCTGCCGAGTTTTCCGCACCATAAGCATCTTCGAAATGACGTTGTTGCCGCAAGCAAGCCTGATTTACCGGATGTTCTGCAAGAAGCAAAAATTAACAGTTGATTTGAAACACCGGCAGCCATGCAACAAAGCGCGCGCGGCGATGCTATAAAACCGGACTTGACCGCGATTCCGAACCTCCAATGATATTGTAAAAACGTGGCCTGTCCCCCTAATTACGCGAGCTGAAGCAAAAATTCCTACTCGAGAATCTCGCGTGCGTTCGTCGGTTGCACCGGACGATTATTGTGATGCCGCATGACATGAGTAAAATTTTCAATCTGTTGCTTCGACGCGGAGACCGGGTTTTTCAGCACCAGCCATGTCACGCCCTCGGTGCAAGGCGGGGTGGTTAACGAACCGTTGAAACGGTAGTACGCCTTGTCGTCCGGCATCACGGCTGTTCCCAGAATATGTTCCGAGAGCGTCACTTTTTCACCCGCCTCATGAGGCATGACCTTCCAGGCTTTTTCAAGTTCTGCATTGGCCTTCCCTTCTTCAAACATTACCGCAACGACGGCCAGACGGCCCTTGGCATCGGCATGCACGAAATGCGCTTCCATAGGAAAGGATTTGCCGTTGATCTGATTTTCGCTCGGGGAGTGAACATGGAATTGTTTCAGCTCGAACACATGCCCATTCAATGTCATGGAACTGCCCTCGGCAAAGTTGACTTGAATGGTGTGTCCGTTGTTATGAATCTGCTCGCCGCCTGCCTTGTAGTCAAACTTGATCGGTGCAAGTTCGGCCTTGATGAAGCTGGTCAGATTGACGGGAGATTGATTCTTGCCGACAGCGCAAGTGCTGAATTCGGGCTCAATATCAGCCCAGTGATCCGGGCCTTCATCGCCATCGTATGACCAGTGCGGGTGAGCCGCATGCGCGTGATCTTCGGCAAAGGCTGCGGTGGACAGGAGTGATGCCGCCAGTGCGATCATGATTTTGAACATGTTTTTCCTCCGAGTGATGTCTGCATTGCATCATGCGAACATTTGTTGGGTTTTGGTGAATGACTATTTCTTACACATAACTTACAGATTGAAATTCTACATCAAAATCACATCATACTGTTCCTGGTTGTATTGGTTTTCCACCTGCATCGAGATCGGTTTGCCGATGAAGTCGGAGAGCCCGGCCAAGGCCTGTGATTCCTCTTCTAAAAACAGGTCGATGACCTGCTGGGAGGCCAGGATGCGGTATTCGCTGGCATCGAACTGTTTGGCTTCGCGGACAATTTCGCGCAGTATTTCGTAGCATACGGTCTGAGCAGTTTTGACTTCGCCACGGCCGGCGCAGGTCGGGCAGGGTTCGCAAAGCACATGCGCGAGACTCTCGCGGGTGCGTTTGCGGGTCATCTCCACCAGCCCCAGCGGTGAGAAATTATTCACGCTGATGCGGGTATGGTCGCGCGCCAGCGCCTTCTTGAATTCCTCAAGCACGGTGTCGCGGTGTTGCAGGTTATCCATGTCGATGAAGTCGCAGATGATGATGCCGCCCAGATTGCGCAAACGCAGCTGACGGGCGATGACCTGAGTGGCTTCGAGATTCGTCTTGAAGATGGTGTCGTCAAAATTGCGCACGCCGACAAAGCCGCCGGTATTCACATCCACGGTGGTCAGCGCTTCGGTCTGGTCGATGATCAGATAACCGCCGGATTTCAGATCGACGCGCTTGGCCAAGGCGCGCTCGATTTCCTCCTCGATGTTGTACAGATCGAACAGCGGGCGCACGCCCAGATAATGTTCGAGCAGTTGCGCCGCCTCGGCATTGTAATTTTCGGCAAATTCCAGCATTTTCTTAAAGGTGCTGCGAGAATCGACCAGAATACGCGTGGTATCCAGACAGACAAAATCGCGCAGCACACGCAGGCTGATGTCCAGTTCCTGATACAGCAATTGGGGCGCGCCGGCTGTCTGGGACGCGGTTTGCAGGTTGTTCCAGAGCTTGTCCAGATAGACGATATCTGCTGCAAAATGCGCCTCATCCTTGGCTTCCGCCACGGTACGGATAATGTACCCCCCCTGATGTTCGGCAGGTAAAATAGCCTGCAATTTGGCGCGCAACGCATCGCGCTGTTCGGTGCCTTCGATGCGTTGCGAGACGCCGATGCGCGCTTCCTGGGGCAGGTACACCAGCAGCCGACCGGCGAAGCTTAACTGGGTGGTCAGCCTTGCGCCCTTGCTGCCTATCGGTTCCTTGATGACTTGCACCAGCAAGGTTTGCCCTTCAAACAATATTCTTTCGATCGGACGGGCGGTGTCGCCGCTGTTCTCCCAGATGTCTGCGACATGAAGAAAGGCCGAGCGCTCAAGGCCGATGTCGATAAATGCAGACTGCATGCCGGGCAGCACGCGTTTGATGCGACCGAGGTAGACATTGCCGGCAATACCGCGATTGCTGCCGCGCTCGATATGCAGCTCCTGTACCACGCCTAGTTGCATTACCGCGACACGCGTTTCCTGCGGCGTGACGTTGATCAGTATTTCTTCGCTCATAATGTATTTGTAATCAATTCGTTATGTTTAATACTGTCAGTGTTCTGGAGGACTGTCAAGGTGCAGGATAATCGAAGCGTTGCAGCAGCACGGCTGTTTCAAACAAGGGCAGACCCATCACGCCGGAATAGCTGCCATCGATGTGTTCGATAAAGGCGCCGGCCTGCCCCTGGATGCCGTAGCCGCCCGCCTTGTCGGTGTATTCGCGGGTTTGCAGGTAGCGATGAATGCGCGCTTCGCTCAGGCGTGTAAAGCGCACCGTGGAGGTGGACAGCATGACTTCAACGTGCTCGCCACGCGCCACCGCAACGGCGGTTAAAACCTGATGTTCGCGCCCGGAGAGTGCGCGCAGCATCGCTGCGGCAGCGTCCGAATCTTCAGGTTTGCCCAGAATCCTGCCGTCGAACGTCACTGTGGTATCGGCGGCCAGCACCGGACGAGACGGCAGACGGCGTAATTGCAGCGCACTGTAACCCGCGCGCGCTTTTTCCTGACTCAACCTTTGCACATAAACTTCAGGTGATTCGCAAGGAGCGGGGGTCTCATCCACGTCCAACAGGCGACCCGGATTCGTGCGCAGCAGCAGCAGTTCGAAATGAACGCCGATCTGCTTGAGCAGTTCGCGGCGGCGCGGACTTTGCGAGGCGAGGTAGATGCGCGGCTGCATGATGCTCATGGCGATAGTTCTATTCTCTGTGGTAAGGGTGATTGTGCATCAGGCTGTACGCCCGATACAACTGTTCGGCGAGCAATACCCGCACAAATGCGTGCGGCAGGGTAAACGCGGACAAGGCCATCAGCTGGTGGGCTGACTGTTTGACGGTATCGTGAAGTCCGTCGGCGCCGCCGATGATGAACGCAACATCGCGACCTTCCGCCATCCAGTCCTTCAGCTGCGCGGCAAGCTGTTTGGTGGTGGGGCTCGCGCCATGTTCATCCAGCGCAATGCGGCGGCAGGCGGGCGGCAGGGCGGCGTTGATGCGCTGCGCCTCCGCCTCCATTATTTGCTGTGTGGTTTTGCCGGTGGTGCGCGGCTCAGGCCTGATTTCCAACAGTTCCAGCCTGGCTTCCCGGGGCATACGCTTGGCATATTCGTTGTAGCCTGTCGTAATCCAGTCAGGCATTTTGTGTCCGACGGTTGCGATCAGCAGTTTCACTTTGGTGTGGGCGCCAGCTTGGGACGCGCGGCTTGCGCCTTGCTCCACAGTTCTTCGAGATTGTAATAGGAGCGGATAGCCGGTTGCATGATGTGCACCAGCACTTCGCCCAGATCGACCAGTATCCATTCGCCGGTTTCTTCTCCTTCGCGCCCCTGGATTGTTTCGCCCAGCTCTTTCAGTTTGACGACCACATTGTCGGCCAGCGCCTTGGTCTGACGGGTCGAGGTGGCGGAGGCGATGATCATGCGGTCAAACAGCGAACTGAGTTTGCTGGTGTCGATCACGGTGATGTCGGTCGCCTTGATGTCTTCGAGTGCGGCGACGACGGCCTGGGTTTTTTCTTCGGTAGTTAGCATGGTGTATATAAATGATGTTGATAAATGTAATTGGCCACCGTTGCCGGTAACAGGTAACGGATGGTGCGATTTTCCGCCACGCGATTGCGTATCATCGTAGCCGAGATTTCCAGTTTCGGGATGGCCAGTTCGGCAATTCCGCCGGCTGGTTGCTGTGACAACAGGTTCACGCTGCACAGGCGTTGCCGGTAATGCTGGTACAGTTGCGGCGCCGCATTGTGGATGCGTTTTTCCAGCGTGAAACCGGGGCGGTAGCCCACCACGATATGCGCGAGCGTCAGTATCTGCTCCCACTCGTGCCAGGTGTGCAGTTGCAGAAAAGCGTCGCCTCCCATCAAGAGGCAGATCGGCTGTGTTTCGCCCAGCTCGCTGCGCAACTGGTGCAGGGTGTCTACCGTATAGCATTTATTCGCGCCGTTGACCTCGCGTTCATCCAGTACAAAAGCGGGCTGATCGGCGATGGCCAGTTTCACCATTGCGCTGCGGTGTTGCGCCGACACCTGCGGCGTGTCGCGGTGCGGCGGAATACCTGCCGGGATAAAGCGGATTTGCTGCAACTGCGCCAGCTCCAGCATTTCCTCGGCCAGCCGCAGATGACCGTAATGAATAGGGTCAAATGTGCCGCCGAGGATGCCGATCGGTTTCAACTAACGTGCATGGCTAGAAGCCACCCTAATAAACGAACTTGCCATGCACGTTCCCTCACCCAAACCCTCTCCCCCGGGGGAGAGGGGACAAACGAATGCTTGCTCTAATTTCATATTAAAGGGCCAGTCGGCGAATATCGGACAGCACCTGGGCGAGATAGGTAGTGAAGCGTGCCGCTGCCGCACCGTCGATCACGCGGTGGTCGTAGGAGACTGACAACGGCAGCATCAGGCGCGGCACAAACGCGCCGTCCTGGTAGACCGGTTTTAAAGTGGAACGCGACACGCCCAGAATCGCCACCTCGGGCGCATTGATGATAGGCGTGAAAGCCGTGCCGCCGATGCCGCCGAGGCTGGAAATGGTAAAACAGCCGCCCTGCATGTCGTTGGCAGTGATTTTCTTGTCGCGCGCGCGTGCCGATATTTCGGCCAGTTCGCGGGCAAGCTGCACGATACCCTTCTTGTCCACATCGCGCAGCACCGGCACCATCAGGCCGTCCGGGGTATCCACCGCCACACCGATATGGAAGTACTGCTTGAGGATCAGATTTTCACCGTCCAGCGAGGCATTGAATTTGGGAAATTTCTGCAAGGCCGCGACCACCGCCTTGAGCATGAAGGCCAGCGGCGTGATCTTGAGGTCCTGCTTGGCGTACTCTGCACCCAGTTGCTTGCGGAAGGCTTCCAAGTCGGTGATGTCCGCCTCGTCAAATTGCGTGACATGCGGAATGGTCACCCAGTTGCGATGCAGATTTGCGCCGGAAATCTTCTGGATACGGGAGAGCGACTGGGTTTCAATCGCGCCGTACTTGGCGAAATCGAATACCGGCATCTCCTGAACCTGCAGACCGTTACCGATCACTGCACTGCGCGGCTGCGCGAGCGCTGCTTTGACAAAGTTCTGCACGTCGTCGCGCGTGACGCGCCCCTTTTCGCCGCTGCCGGTAACGCGTGAAATATCCACGCCGAGTTCGCGCGCAAAGCGGCGGATAGCGGGGCTTGCATGCGCCAGTCCGCCGGACGATGAGGGTTGAGCAGGCACTGCCATTGCAACCGGCGCTTGCGCTGCGACCGGCGCCGCGACCGGCGCCGCGTTTGCTGCGGCAACGGGGGTTGCAGGTGTGGTTTCAGGCGTTGCCGTCTCGCTGGCTTCCAGAACCAGTATCAGCGAACCTTGCGACACCTTGTCTCCGATCTCGACGTGCAACTCTTTCACTATCCCGCCAAAAGGCGAAGGCACGTCCATCGCCGCCTTGTCGGTTTCCAGCGTCAACAGGGTATCTTCCGCACTGATCGTGTCGCCCACTTTGACCATCACTTCGATCACGCTGACGCCTTTGTAATCGCCGATATCCGGCACTAATACCTGTTTGATTTCTGCCACGTAATTCTCCTAACCTAAACTTTCGGCTTTACTCTTGTACCTTGTCCCTTAGATTGTCACAGGGTTGGGTTTGTCCGGGTTGATCTTGTAAAGTGCGATCGCGCGGCTGACTTCGGATGCCTTGATGACTCCTTCATCCGCCAGCGCCTTCAACGCGGCAACGGCGACATAGAAGCGATCCACCTCAAAGAATTCTCGCAGGTGTTTGCGGGTATCGGAACGACCGAAACCGTCGGTACCCAGCACCGTGAAGCGTCCGGGCAGGAAATTACGGATCTGGTCGGCGAATGAACGCATGTAATCGGTTGCGGCAATCACCGGGCCTGCATGCCCTGCCATACATTGCTCAATGTAGCTTAAGCGCGGCTTGTCTTCCGGATGCAGCATGTTCCAGCGTTCGCAGTCGATGCCGTCGCGGCGCAGCTCGGTAAAACTGGTCACGCTCCAGATATCCGAGCTCACGCCGAAATCCTTTTCCAGCAAGTCGGCCGCCGCAATGACTTCGCGCAATATCGTACCGCTGCCCATCAGCTGAACTTTCTGTCCTCTGTCCTCTGTCTTCTGTCCTCTGAAGAGGTACATGCCCTTGATGATGCCGGCTTCCGCGCCTTCCGGCATGGCAGGATGGGCGTAGTTCTCGTTCATCAGCGTGAGGTAATAGAACACATCTTCCTGTTCGACATACATGCGGCGCATGCCGTCATGAATGATCACCGCCAGCTCGTAGGCGAAGGTCGGGTCGTAGGACACGCAATTCGGTATCATCGCCGACATCAGATGGCTGTGGCCGTCTTCGTGCTGCAAGCCTTCGCCGTTCAGCGTGGTGCGTCCCGCGGTGCCGCCCAGCATGAAGCCGCGCGCGCGCATGTCGCCAGCCGCCCAGGCCAGATCGCCGATACGCTGGAAGCCGAACATCGAGTAGTAGATATAGAAGGGCAACATGGCCTTGCCGTGGTTGGCATAAGCGGTGGCCGCCGCGATCCACGAGGACATCGCGCCGGCTTCGTTGATGCCTTCCTGCAATATCTGCCCGGTTTTGTCTTCCTTGTAGAACATCAGCTGATCCGCATCCTGCGGTGTGTACAGCTGGCCGACCTGAGAAAAAATGCCGAGCTGGCGGAACATGCCTTCCATACCGAAGGTGCGCGATTCGTCCGGCACGATGGGGACGACCTGTCGGCCGATATTCTTATCCTTGACCAGAATGCCCAGCATGCGCACGAAGGCCATGGTGGTGGAAATTTCGCGACCGTCGGTGCTTTTCAACAAGGAATCGAACGCACTCAGAGCGGGTATTTTCAATGCTTCGGTGGCCGGATTGCGGGCCGGCACCGAACCCATTTCGGCAGTGCGTTCCCTGAGATATTTCATCTCCAGACTGTCTTCGGGCGGACGGTAGAAATTCAGGCTGGCCACTTCCGCGTCGTTCAACGGCAGATTGAAGCGGTCGCGGAAGGCGAGCAATACCTGCCCCGCCATCTTTTTCTGCTGGTGGGTGATATTCTGCGCTTCGCCCGCGTCTCCCATGCCATAGCCTTTGACGGTCTTGGCCAGAATCACGGTGGGCTGGCCGGTGTGCTTGGTGGCTGCCGCGTAAGCTGCATACACCTTGTGCGAATCGTGGCCGCCGCGATTCAGGTGCCAGATTTCGTCATCCGACATGTCGGATACCATTTCCAGCAATTCCGGATATTTACCGAAGAAATGTTCGCGCACGTACGCGCCGTTTCTGGATTTGTAGGTCTGGTATTCGCCGTCCACCACTTCCTGCATGCGTTTTTGCAGCAGGCCGTTCTTGTCCTTGGCGAATAAACGATCCCACTGGCTGCCCCACACCACCTTGATGACGTTCCAGCCGGCGCCACGGAATACGCCTTCAAGTTCCTGAATGATCTTGCCGTTGCCGCGCACCGGGCCATCCAGACGCTGTAAATTGCAGTTGACGACAAATATTAAGTTGTCGAGCTTCTCGCGTCCGGCCATCGAGACGGCGCCCAGGGATTCCGGCTCGTCCGTTTCCCCGTCGCCCAGATAGGCCCAGACCTTGCGCCCTTCGGTCTGCACCAGACCGCGATGCTGCAAATAGCGCATGAAACGCGCCTGATAAATCGCCATCAGCGGGCCCAGACCCATCGACACGGTGGGGAACTGCCAGAAATCGGGCATCAGCCACGGATGCGGGTAGGAGGATAAACCGTCGCCAGCCGCCTCCTGACGGAACTTGTACATCTGCGCCTCGGAGAGGCGGCCTTCAAGGAAAGCACGCGCGTATACGCCGGGGGAGGAATGACCCTGAAAATACACCAGGTCGCCGCCGTGCGTGTCGGTCTTGCCGTGAAAAAAATGATTGAATGCCACGTCATATAAAGTCGCGGCAGAGGCGAAACTGGCGATATGTCCGCCCAGTTCGGAAGAATCGCGATTGGCATTGAGCACCAGCGCCATGGCATTCCAGCGCATCAGCGCGCGGATGCGGTGTTCCATTTCGCGGTTGCCGGAAGAGCGTTCTTCGTCTTCCAGCGCGATCGTGTTGCAATAGGGCGTGGTCGCACTGAAGGGTACGCCGGCGCCGGAACTTCTCGCCTTATCGATCAACTGGCCCAACAGAAAATGGGCGCGTTCCGCACCTTCGTGTTTCAGCACCGATTCAAGCGCATCCAGCCACTCCTGTGTTTCCTGCGGATCGTTATCAGGTAAATTTGCCATCTTTCACTCTCTCACTAAAATTATTCCGGTTTTCCGGGATGCAGCCTGACACTACAGTCTATTTTTTCAGTTTCGGTGACTATCCACTCGACGCTGACATCCGTTGCTTCCTGCGGAAGCTGCGCCACGATCTGCAAACTGTAGGCGGCAACAGCCAGCGCAGGGCGATACAAAACACTGCGGGCGCCTTGAGGAGCCAGCAGTTTGTCGTAAAATCCGCCACCGTAACCCAGTCTCGCGCCATTCCGGCTGAACGCAATTCCGGGCAACAGGGCGAATTCTACCTCATTTATTGCATTCAGCCGTTTGCAGCGTTCAACGGCGGGTTCCCGTATCCCCCATAAACCCGCTTCCAACTGGGTTTCAGGGTCGTTCACCCAGTACAGATCAAGCCTGTTGGTATGGCGATTGACACGGGGCAGCGCCAGACGCTTTCCATCGGCCAGCACACGGGTTACCCACAGCTCGCTGGCAAACTCGCTGCCGAAATTCATATAGGCCAGCACCGTTTCGGCCCGCCTATATTCCGGCATTTGCAACAGGCGTTCGATGATCGCCGCGTTGTGAGCGGCACGCACATCAGCTGGAAGTTGCTCGCGCAACGACTGGATGTGCTGCCTGATTGTCTGCTTTGTCAGTGTTTGGTCAGGTTGCTGCATGCTCAGTTTGTATACTTGTCCGCATCATGCAGCAGCAGGGTCTGGCTGTATTGCAGAAACTCATCGAGATTATTTTGAATGATGCTCATGGTGATCGGTAGTTGCAAAGTCTGATAATCGTGTACCGCGATGTTGCGAAAGCCCACCATGTGCTTGAGACTCTCGGCCAGTGTTGCAGTGATCCATCCGCCTTGCGCCAGCAGTGCAAACACGTCGCGCGCGCTTTGCGGTACGCCCAGTTTTTCGCGGCGGATCAGGTGCTGGCCCATGTCCAGTGCGGCCTCGCAGGCGCGCTGTATGTTCAGAATGGCCGCATCCTGCCGGGTGTAATCGGTCGCAAAAGTGGCAGGATCACGTTCGTATTCTTCGCGTGCCCGTGCCACGCCACGCTTGAGGGTGGCAGCTCTGGTGATCAGCACGTCATCAGCCATAAATTCTCCCTCTTTTTGAATATCGTTCAGCAATGCTGCACGTGAAGTATCAAGCTCGGTCTTCTCGCTCAACATGGCAGACTCGAACAATGATGCCTGCGCATCCTTTGCCCACCAGCACTCGCCTCTGGTGATGATCTGGTGCTGCATGACTGTTGATGCTGCGCGCATATCGAGCAAGTCTACCGGACAACCTGACAGGTCAGCCAGCTCGCCAGCCAGCTTCCAAAGTGTTAAAGGCTCGGCATAGCCTGCCACCAGCACGGCCAGGTCAAGATCGCTTTCGCGCTCAGCAGTGCCCTGAATGCGGCTGCCGAAGGCGTAGATAGCCAACAGATCAGGCACGCTTGCTTGCAGGGTTTGAATGATGGCGTTGCGGTTTAAAATTGGCATGGCATTGTTCATACGGTTTCTCCTACAAGTATCGCTGCATGATGGCCTGCTTTCTGGCGGGTGCGGCGGCGATCACGGCTTGCGCGTTGGCGATGTCGCGCTCTAGGGCTTCGACTTCGGCGGCCAGTTTTTGCTGGTCGGCAAGAGGCGGAACGGGCGCTTTGATGTTGCGCATTATTGTGGCGTTGATGGTCGTCGTCTTGCTGTATATCGCGCCCTGTTTCCTGAAGCCAAGTTGCGTCAGTAATTGCGGCAGTGAGTCTCTGGAAATCATCAGTTGTCTTTGGTTGGCGTATTGATTGCAAATAAATCAGATGCGATCTACCCAGTAATCCGGGTTGCGATGTTGATGCATGACGGCAATCATAATCACTTGCTCGGCGCGAACCAGTAAACCATCTTGTAAGGGAAACGGTTCAAGATAAACCGTCTGGTTGGTTCAATTTCAATCTGCCAAGAAAGCGGGCGCTCCAGAATTAACTGCGTGGCAAATTTTGCTTCACGTTGAAATGCGTCCCCCAGCCCTGCTTGTTGACGGTTATAAAAACGTTTTATCTCAGCCAACTCGTCACGGGCAATTTTTAAAAAAATCAGTTGCACTACAAGTTCCTGAATACTTCTTCCATCGAAACTGTTTCAAGGCGATCTTCGTCGAAAGCTTTTATCCGGCGCAGGATTTCTTCATGCCACACCTTGTCGATTTCGGGGTCGGACTTATCCAAGCTGAAATGCAACATTTCCAGCAGCAAATAACGATCGGCAGCTTTCAAGCTTAATGCCTGCTCTATCACTTCGGCTGTACTCATGATGAATGCTCCTTCTTAAGCTTTTGTTTTGCGAAACGGAAAAATTGTTTTGTAATTTTACCCAAGAAACAGCTTGTACGCCGGATTGTCGGTTTCATCCCAGTAGCGGTAGCCCAGTGTGTCGAGAAACTCGCCGAACGCCTGTTTATCGTGATCAGGCACTTGCATGCCGACCAGCACGCGGCCGTAGTCTGCGCCGTGATTGCGGTAGTGGAACAGGCTGATATTCCAGCTGTGATTCATGCTGTTGAGAAACTGCATCAGCGCGCCGGGGCGTTCGGGAAATTCAAAACGGTACAGAATCTCATTGTCGACTTCGGGCGCATGACCGCCGACCAGATGACGCAGATGCAGCTTGGCCATTTCGTTGTCGGACAGATCCAGCGTCGGCAGCTTGTGACTTTGCAGTTTTTCCACCAGTTCGGTGGATTCGACGGCGTTCTTTACCTGTATGCCGACAAACACGCGCGCGGATTTCGGGTCGGCAAAGCGATAGTTGAATTCGGTGATGTTGCGGCGGCCCAGCAGCGCGCAGAACTTGCGAAAACTGCCCGGCGTCTCGGGTATCGTCACCGCCAGGATGGATTCGCGTTTCTCGCCGATGTCGGCGCGCTCCGCCACAAAACGCAGCCGGTCGAAATTCATGTTGGCGCCGCTGCAAACGGTGACCAGCGTGCAGCCCTTGATGCCCTCACGTTTGGCGTAGAGTTTAGCGCCCGCAATGGACAAGGCGCCGGACGGTTCGAGGATGGAGCGGGTATCCTGAAATACATCCTTGATGGCGGCGCACACCGCATCGGTATCCACCAGCAGAATTTCATCCACATATTTCCGGCAGATGCGCAGCGTCTCCTTGCCTGCCAGCTTGACTGCCGTGCCGTCGGCGAACAGGCCCACATCGGTGAGTTGCACGCGTTCGCCCGCTTGCAAGGACCGGTACATGGCATCCGAATCGACTGATTGCACTCCTATTATTTTAACGTCGGGGCGCAGCTGCTTAACGTAGGCGGCAACGCCTGCAATCAGCCCGCCGCCGCCAATCGCACAGAAAATCGCATGTATCGGCTGGTTGCGCTGGCGCAATATTTCCATGCCGATGGTGCCCTGGCCTGCGATCACATCGGGATCATCGAACGGATGCACGAAGGTCAGCTGATTTTTTTTCTCCAGTTCCAGCGCATGATCGTAGGCGTCGCTGTAGCTGTCGCCGTGCAACACGATTTCAACGGAACGCTGGCCGAAGTGCTTCACCGCTTCGATCTTGACGGCGGGCGTGGTGGTCGGCATCACGATGATGGCGCGGCAGCCCAGCTTGTGTGCGGAAAGCGCCACCCCCTGAGCATGATTGCCGGCCGATGCGGTGATCACACCGCGCGCCAGTTGCTCCGGATTCAGCTGCGCCATCTTGTTATATGCGCCGCGCAGTTTGAAGGAAAACACCGGCTGCATGTCTTCGCGTTTGAGCAGAATGGTGTTGCCGGTGCGTGCCGATAAACTCGGCGCAATTTCCAGCGGAGACTCGATTGCCACGTCATAGACGCGGGCATTGAGGATGCGTTTCAAATATTCATTCATGTTTACCAGCCTTTCGTCTGTGGAGATTAGCATAAAAGCGTGCTTTATCTCTTGCGATACGAAGTGAAATCGGTTCAAATGCTGCGCATGGATAATTCGCACGGCATCATCATACAAACCCAGGTGAAATACCTGCCCGATCAGTCCGATGAGTCGGCTGATCGTTTTGTATTTTCTTACACCATCAGCATCGCCAATCTGGGCAAGCAGGCGGCCAGGCTCGTCAGCCGCCACTGGGTCATCACCGATGCCTATAACCACGTTCAGGAAGTGCGCGGTCAGGGGGTGGTGGGCGAACAGCCAATGTTGCAGCCTCACCAGAGTTTTGAATATACCAGCGGAACGGTGCTGGCGACTCAGGTCGGCACGATGCGCGGCAGTTATCAGATGCGCGGCGATGACGGCACCGATTTCGAGGTCGAAATTCCGGAATTCGTGTTAAGCGTGCCGCGTGTACTGCATTAATACAGGTACTCGACTCAAGTTACTGCTGTTGCCGCTGGTGTTGCTGACGGCCTGCACCGTTACGCCAACGCCAAAAATACTCGTGGTTCCGCCTGCGGTTGAGGTGCCCGCTCCGCCGTTTGCAGTCAGCCACTGGGAAATGCTGCCGGACTGGCAAAAAACCGACTTGCAACCGAGCTGGGCCGCTTTTCTGCAAAGCTGTCACGCCTTGAAGCGCAAGCCCGATTGGCAGGATATTTGCACAAGAGCCGGCGCGCTGTCGCAGCCCGACAATGAAACAGTGAGGTCGTTCTTTGAAGCATCCTTCACGCCCTATCAGGTGTTCAATCCGGACGGTTCATCGCAGGGTCTGATTACCGGTTACTACGAACCCAGATTGACGGGTAGTCTGGTCAGGACGGCGCGATTCAAATATCCCTTGTATGCTGCACCCGACGATCTGCTGACGATAGACCTCGCCGATGTTTATCCGCAATTAAAAAACCTGCATCTGCGCGGACGACTGGAGGGGCGTCATGTCGTGCCTTATTACAGTCGTGCCGAGATTGACAGTGGTAGCGGCGAGAAGCGTGTGTTGCTCTGGGTGGACAATCAGGTCGATCTGTTCTTTTTACAGATTCAGGGCTCCGGGCGCATTGAATTGCCGGACGGGCGGCTGGTCAAGGTCGGCTATGCCGACCAGAATGGACACCCTTACGTTTCCATCGGCAGGAAGCTGATCGATGCGGGAGAACTCAACGCCGATCAGGCGTCGATGCAGGGCATCAGGCATTGGGCGGAGCAAAACCCCTCGAAACTGGCGGCACTTCTGGAGCAGAACCCCAGTTATGTGTTTTTCCGCGAATTGCCGGACAGCTTGCCTGCGCCGTTAGGCGCGCTCGGCGTGCCGCTGACCGACGCATACAGCATCGCAATCGATCCGCGCACCATTCCGTTGGGTGCGCCGGTATTTCTTTCCACCACTTATCCCAATACGGCAGAACCGCTGAACCGTCTGATGATGGCGCAGGATACCGGCGGCGCGATCAGAGGCGCGGTGCGGGCGGATTTCTTCTGGGGTTTCGGCGATCAGGCGGGCGCACAGGCGGGCCGCATGAAACAGAGCGGCCAGATGTGGGTGTTTTTCCCCAAAGGTGCAGAACCAGCGCTGAACTGATCCCGCGGTTATTTCTTGCTCGCCTCATCAAGATGCTTTTCCAGCTCTTCCGCAGGCAGATAGCCGGGAACCTGCGTACCGTCGGCAAAGATCAGATTGGGTGTGCCGTTTACCCTGAGTTTTTTGGCCAGTGCAATGATTTTGTCGCTGGATGCCTTACATGAGGCACTGGGTGGCATAACATCTTTGAGCATCTTGTCTTCCCAGGTTTTAAGCGGGTCCTTGGCGCAGCTGATGTTATGCACGATTTCTTCCGAGCCCGGGAAAATCGGGTACATGAACAGATAGAGCGTGACGTTGTTGACTTTGGTCAGCTCCTTTTCCAGCTTCTTGCAAAAAACGCAATTCGGATCGGCAAAGATAGCCATCTTGCGCTGACCATTGCCTTTGACCTTTTTCAACGCCAGTTCCAGCGGCAGCTTGTCGAAATCGATGGCAAACAACTGGTGGCGGCGCTGCTCGGTCAGGTCGGTACGGGTCTTGGTATCGATGATGTTGCCGTCAAACAGGTATTTACCGAGTTCATCGCTGTACATCAGCTGGTCGCCGATCACGACTTCGTAGAGTCCGGCATAAGGTGTTTTGACGATATGCTCAAGTTTGCCGATGTTGGGAAATTTGTTTTGCAGGGACTGGCGAATCTCAGCTTCTCCTGCCTGTGCAGTGGAAAAAGTTACGAGCAGCAGAAGCGCGAATATTTTTTGCATAATATATTTTTTGAGTTAGTTAAGGGCGTGTTGCATCAGCATTTTTTTCAACGGGACCAGGTAATCGGTGACATTTAAACCCACATTGCGCAGTTTGCGCAACAGGGGATCGTCGTTGCAGAACAGATTTTTCAAGCCATACGTGGTGAACTGCATGGTGTAGATATCTTCCTTGCGTTTTCGTTCATAGCGGCGCAGCAGTTGTGCATCGCCGCAGTCTTGGCAGGCGCCGCGATCTGTCAGCAGTTGAGCCAGTTGGCGCGCATCGCGAAAGCCGGTATTTACGCCCTGGCCGGCCAGCGGGTGCATGTTGTGCGCGGCGTCGCCGATCAGCGCAACCCGTTGCGCGCTGATATGCGGCAGCGTCAACATGCGCAACGGGAATGCGGCAGCGGGAGTGATGAGTTGCAATTCACCCAGCGTATACCTTGCGGCGTCAGCCACTTGAGAGCATAGCTCCTCAGGTGACAGGGCAAGCAACTGCTGCGCCTTTTCAGGACTGACCGACCACACCATGGAAACCCTGTTGCCCGGCAACGGCAGCAGGGCGAGGATGCCATCCGGCTGAAACCATTGGTGGGCGATGCCGCGATGCGGCAGTTCGCAGCTGAAATTGGCAACCACGCCGTGCTGCTGATAATCGGTGGGGGCTGCGCTGATGCCGGCCTGATTGCGCACCCAGGAGTCGCGCCCGTCGGCCCCGACGATCAATTTTGTGCTTAAACAGCGCCCGTCTTCCAGTGTGAGCTCCGCAGCTTCTTCGGTGAATGAGAGCGAAAAACAGCGTGCCGGATTGATCAGATCAAGCTCCTCCTGTTGCTGCAATACATGCCATAGTGCGTGTTGCAGCGCGCGGTTTTCCACTATGCAGGCCAGTTCGCTCACGCCCATCTGATAGGCGGAAAATTCCAGTTTTGCGCCTGCCCTGAGTCCTTCGACTCCGCTCAGGACAGGCGTAACCGCAGGGTCGGTATCGCCAAATACGCGCATTTCTTCGACCGGAGCGATGCGATTTGCGTCGAGTTGCGACCACGCACCGGATTGTTCGAGAAAGCGGCGGCTACCCGGGCTGATCGCATAAATGCGGCTGTCCCAGTTGCTGACCGGGTCAGCGAGAATGGTTTGAACACCCGCATCCACCAGTGCCAGCGACAGTCCGCTGCCCTTCATTGCGGCTGCCAGGCTGGCGCCCACCAGACCGCCACCGACAATTACCACATCGTATTGCATTGAAGATTTCATGGCTCTCATGATAGCGATATTTTCCATGGCTGTCCGCATGCTTTATAATCCGCAATCCTCTTATGAAAAGCTGTCCATGCGCATCGGCCCTTACGAACTAAAAAACAACCTCATCGTTGCCCCCATGGCCGGTGTGACCGACAGGCCTTTCCGCATGTTGTGCAAACGCATGGGCGCCGGCATGGCGGTGAGCGAGATGGTGGCATCCAATTCGCTGCTGTATGGCTCCGAAAAGACCCGCCGCCGTGCGGATCACGCGGGCGAGGTCGATCCGATTTCGGTGCAGATCGTCGGAGCGGATACGAAAATGCTGGCCGAAGCCGCGAAATACAACGTGGATCACGGTGCGCAGATCATCGACATCAACATGGGATGCCCGGCAAAAAAGATCTGCAACGTGATGGCAGGTTCCGCCCTGCTGCAAAATGAGCCGCTGGTGGCTCAGTTGCTCGAAGCAGTAGTCGGCGCCGTTAATGCGCCGGTGACGCTCAAGATACGCACCGGCTGGGATACGCATAACCGCAATGCGGTGCGCATCGCGCAAATAGCCGAGTCGGCGGGCATACAAGCCCTTGCGATACACGGACGCACCCGCGCCTGTGCTTATACCGGCAATGCCGAATACGATACCATTGCGGCTGTAAAGGACAGCGTGAACATCCCCATCATCGCCAACGGCGACATCACCACGCCGGAAAAGGCGCGCTATGTGTTGCAGTATTCCGGCGCAGACGCGGTGATGATAGGCCGTGCGGCGCAGGGACGTCCCTGGCTGTTCCGCGAAATCGAATATTTTTTAAAGACCGGAACGCATCTGCCTGCGCCGGAAGTTGCCGAAATCCATCGCGTCATGCTGGCACATGTGATTGAATTATATGATTTTTATGGCGAGCATAGCGGCTTGCGCATCGCGCGCAAGCATATCTCGTGGTACACGAAGGGGCTGGCAGGTTCGGCGCACTTCCGACATCAGATGAATCAGCTGGAAAGCATAACCGAGCAGTTGTCGGCGGTGGACGAGTTTTTTGCAGAGCTGGCGCAGCGCGGCTTACAGCTGCATTATCTTGAAGATTTGGCGGCATGAGGACATATTCATGAGCGATTGTGCGATAGGCGAAAATGAAATGGCGCGCTATGTGCGCCAGGCTCTTACCGAGTATTTCAGCGATCTGGGCGGGGAAGAACCGGGCTGCGATTTGTACAACATGGTGATGAATTGTGTTGAGAAACCGCTGGTCGAGATGGTGCTGGCACAGGCCGGCGGCAATCAGTCCCGAGCGGCGGAAATGCTGGGTATCAATCGCAATACCCTGCGCAAGAAAATGATGCAGCACGGCATCGAGTAAGCAGTGTCGGGTTACGGCTACGCCTAACCCGACCTATCAACTATCAACTATCAACTGGACTTCAACATGGCGACCATTACACAGGCACTCATCAGCGTTTCGGACAAGTCCGGCGTACTCGAATTTGCAAGGGGTTTAAACGCACTCGGCGTCAAAATCCTCTCTACCGGAGGGACTGCCAAGCTGTTCGCCGACAACGGCATACCGGTCACCGAAGTGGCGGATTACACCGGCTTCCCGGAAATGCTGGACGGCCGCGTCAAGACGCTGCAACCCAAGGTTCACGCGGGCATCCTGGCGCGCCGCGATCTGCCCGACCATGTCGCGACTTTAGCGAAACACGGCATTCCCACCATCGATCTGGTAGTCGTGAATCTGTATCCCTTTGCGGCAACCGTCGCAAAGCCCGACTGTTCGCTGGAAGATGCCATCGAGAACATCGACATCGGCGGACCGACCATGGTGCGCGCGGCGGCGAAAAATCATGACCACGTGGCCATCGTGACGGACCCTGAAGATTACACTTCGGTGCTGGCCGAGATGCAGACCAACAACGGTGCGGTGTCGGATGCGACGCGTTTCGATCTGGCAAAAAAAGCCTTCTCGCATACGGCGGCCTATGACGCCGCGATCAGCAACTACCTGACTACGGTGAACAGCGACGGATCGCGCGATGCGTTTCCCGCACAAATCAACTTTAACTTCGCCAAGGTGCAGGATATGCGCTACGGCGAGAACCCGCACCAGAACGCGGCATTTTACCGCGAGTTGACGACCGTTGCCGGTACGATCGCGAACTATACGCAGGTGCAGGGCAAGGAGCTTTCATACAACAATATCGGCGATGCGGATGCGACCTGGGAGCTGGTGAAGACGTTCGAGCAGTGCGCCTGCGTGATCGTCAAACATGCCAACCCCTGTGGCGTGGCGATTGCCGACACCCCACTTTCCGCCTACAAACTGGCGTTCGCCACCGATCCGACTTCCGCGTTCGGCGGCATCATCGCATTTAACCGCAGCGTGGATGCGGCAGCCGCAGAAGCGGTGGCCCAGCAGTTCGTCGAAGTGGTGATTGCGCCGGAATACAGCGAGGCAGCACTGCAGGTGTTTGCGGCAAAACCCAATGTGCGCGTGCTCATCGTGCCGCTGTCGAATGCGCACAACCAGTATGATTTCAAGCGCGTAGGCGGCGGTCTGCTGGTGCAAACCCCGGATATTCTCAACGTGCAATCCTCGCAACTGAAAGTAGTGACCAAGGTTCAACCCAGCGCAGAACAGTTGCAGGATCTGCTGTTCGCCTGGCGCGTTGCGAAATATGTCAAATCCAACGCGATCGTGTTCTGCAAAAACGGCCAGACGCTGGGCGTGGGTGCAGGGCAGATGAGCCGGGTGGACAGTACGCGCATCGCCGCGATCAAGGCGCAGAATGCGGGTCTGAGCCTGTTAGGTTCAGTTGTCGCGTCGGATGCGTTCTTCCCGTTCCGCGACGGACTGGATGTACTGGCACAGGCGGGTGCAAAAGCCGTGATTCAGCCGGGCGGCTCAATGCGCGATGCGGAAGTGATCGCGGCAGCGGACGAGCACGGCATCGCGATGGTCTATACCGGCTTCAGGCATTTCAGGCACTAGAGGCAGGATTGAGGATCGAGGATCGAGGATTGAGGATTGAGTGGTGAGTGGTGAGTGGTTGATCGTCATTCCCGCGCAAGCGGGAATCCAGTTATTTGAGTTGGTTTTTGCAGGTATGGGTGATGTTTTGCCCAACTCGCAACAATCACCCGCGTAGCGGGACAAAAACTAGGCTTTGTCCGCTTTGCGGATTGTATGTTTCACTGGATTCCCGCTTGCGCGGGAATGACAAAGTTAACGATTTGGGTTAAATACGGAGATTCTTCATGCCAACGATCAGCATGTTTTACGGCATCTTGGTTTTAATGTTTTATCGGGATAATCGTCGTCACCATCTTCCGCATATTCATGTTCGCTACCAAGGTGATGAAGCGGCAATTCTGATTGAGGATGGCGGTATCCTGGATGGCAAGTTACCACCGAAACAGCTCAAGATGGTGCAAGCCTGGATCGAGATTCACAAAGAAGAATTGATGGTTGATTGGGAGTTGGCTGTTAATGGTGAAGACCCGTTCAGAATTGCTCCGCTACAGTGAGGTAAAAAATGCTGCTTGATGTTGTGAACGTTAAGACTACGCAAGACTTTCAGCTTGAACTGGATTTCCAGAATGGCGAGCAGCGGCGTTTTGATATGCGTCCTTTGCTGACCATGCGTCCATGGGATCGCATTGCCTCGGCGCAGCTGTTTCATCTTGCTAAAGTCGCGTATGGAACGGTAATCTGGCCGGGTGAAATCGACATCGCACCTGAAACGCTTTATGACGATTCCGTGCCGTTATAAGCATGATGGGTTGTGCGAAAAGCGGCTAGATTAGTCTTTAAAATTGATGCGGTTACGTCTTTGTGGGTTTTGCAAAAAAGTGATGGCGATGACGGATATATCTAAACTCTGCTGGATTTGTGGTGAAATCGCTACGACGGGTGAGCATCTGCATAAAAAGACAGACGTAGTCGCCATGTTTGGTGACAAGTTCTCTAAGCGGGTTGTAAGAACCAATCTTGAGGGTAAGGACAAAAAATTTATTCAGAGTCCGAACTCGAAAGAGTTAATGTTTAGAAATAATTTATGTGCAAAATGCAATAACGAAACAACACAACCCTTTGATCGTGCCTACGTGATGTTTGCTGATTACATAAGAAAAAATCTCAGCATGTTAACGCGCGAGTTGGAAATCAATTTGAATCTGATTTTTGGGAAACGCGATGCGAAGGAAAAGCAGCAAAATTTGTTTCGTTATTTTGCAAAAGCTTTTGGATGTCGGTTGCACGATGCTGGACTATCGGTACCTCAAGCCCTCAAAGACATATTCGGAGGGGCAAATTACGGCAATACCTATAGAGTTTGTGTTTGCCTTAATTCTGAAAAGCTGGGTGGATTGAGCATTTTTCCTCTTGAGGGTGATCAGAACGAGCGAGGAGAATCTATCGATTATTATTGGGTACAAGATAACGGATGGTTTACTGTAGTCCACGCTTACAATCGTCAGATTCCCTCCGAGTACGGTGACGAATGGTTTGGTAAATCAAAAAGAATAGTGGTAGGCAAGTGGTTAGATCTTCCATAGCCCAGTGGGCATGAACTTCAAGTTTTTATGGCGAAGGAACGCATGATGCTCAAAATATTAATTTTTGTATTGGCCTTTGCCTATACCTCATTTGTGATGGCGAGTCAAAAGGATGATGCTCTGAATGCAGCGCTTTCCAAATGCAAGGTGTCGATGTTTGATAAAAGGCTTGATTCGCTTCGCGGGAATGTTTATATATGGGAACACAGTGGGCTCAAGCCTTTGGATCAGCTCAACCGCTACCCAACAATGAAGGAAAGAAAGGCGCTTGCCATCCTTTACGATTTGCATTTGCAATGCATGACTGACTTTCAAGCAATCGAACCGAACACATCCGACGAATACTCACCATTACTGGCTAACCTTCGCGATGGCAAAATTACATATGCCGATCTTAAAGAATGGCAAGATCGCCAGAGTAAAAAAAATCGTGCTGAATTAGATGTTGCATTAGAAAAGATAAAAGATAAAAATTTGAGTTGTATTCTTGAATCACCAGATTATGTGGCTGGAGTCGAAATTCAGTATACGTTTAATGAGAGCTCCAATAAACTATGGGCCAGCCGAGGAGAAAAACCAGAGGCCGTTATCATTAACGATTCAGCAATAACCTACCGAACAGACGTATCTGGCGAATCAGGGGCATATGAGGAAGCATCCATCAGTAGAAACACTGGGCGCCTTACCTTCGCGCTCCATTCGCCTGGAGGAAGAACTTCATTCATTGTGGGGGCTTGTCATGCAGCAAACGAACACAAGTTTTAATGAGTTCGCTTTGATTGCCGATCATACAATACGCGAAGCTGCATTGCTATTGGGCGAAGCGGCAAAACCTGCCAGAGTGATTCTGTTCGGTTCGTATGCGCACGGGGATGCAGGAGAGAGTTCCGATCTCGACTTTATGGTGGTTGAACCGACGTTGCCAGATAAATTTCACGAGATGGTGCGTTTGCGGCAAGTACTGCGTCCGCTTCGTATACCCGCCGATGTGCTGATTTGCTCGCAAGCCGACATTGTGCAACAACAAGCATCATGCTCCACTGCGATCTGCTGGGCGTTACGCGAAGGCAAGATGTTAATGACTCCGCCGCTTGACGTTGCGCAACGTGCTGGTATGGCGCTAGGTTTTGCAATTTGGTAAGATGCACGAGCTTACCAAGATGAGGTGCTTATGCAAACCGTTAAACTTTCTACCAAGGGCCAATTTGTCATTCCCAATGAAATCCGCAAAATCCACCATCTGACGGCAGGTACGGAGTTTGCGATTTCCTTTGTGGGTAACGAAATTCGTCTGACTCCTTTGCCCATGTTTCCGGCGACCACGGTGTCTGAGGTGGCAGGATTACTGGCAAGGCACGGGGCGAAAAAAGTTGATGAAGCAACGGTGCGCGCAAAAATAGCTAAGACGTTAAAAGCGCGCGATACAGCGACACGCGAATGATTGCGCTCGACACTAATATTCTGGCGCGTTTTCTGCTCAAGGATGATGCCGTTCAATGCACACAGGTTTGCGAGTTGCTGAATCGTCCCGAGGTTTATACCGCGCCGCCGACAGTCATACTGGAGCTGGTATGGGTGCTGGAGACCAGCGATTACACTCGCGCCGAAGTTTCGCAAGGTTTGCGGGGACTACTTGGTTTACCAAACTTCAAGCCTCACTCGTTTGAAGCATTATTTTATGCAATCAAATGGTATGAGTCAGGCATGGATTTTGGCGATGCATTGCATCTGGCTTTAAGTGGGGGCGAACAAACATTTGTCACATTCGACAAGGCTTTGGGGAAAATTGCGACGCAACAAGGTATCCTACCAAAAGTGCAGGTGCTGCGACGCATATCAAAATAGAGAAAAACATGAAGATATTAGTAATCGGTTCCGGCGGGCGTGAGCACGCGCTGGCTTGGCGTCTGGCGCAAGCGCCCAGGGTGCAAAAAGTATACGTGGCACCGGGCAACGCGGGGACGGCATTGGAGAACGGCGTGGAAAATGTCGCCATCAGCGATGTTGCCGAGTTGCTGGCGTTTGCGCAGCGCGAGAGCATATATCTGACCGTCGTCGGCCCCGAAGCGCCACTGGCGAAGGGCGTGGTGGATGCGTTCCGCCGTGCAGGGTTGAAAATTTTCGGGCCCACGCGTGCCGCCGCACAGCTGGAGTCGTCCAAGGATTTCGCCAAGGCATTCATGGTGAGACACAACATTCCCACCGCGTTTTACGAGACGTTCAGCGATGCTGCGGCAGCGCATGCTTATGTTAACAAGCACGGCGCGCCGATTGTGATCAAGGCGGACGGACTGGCGGCCGGCAAGGGCGTGGTGGTGGCGATGACGCTGGCCGAGGCGATTGATGCGATCGACATGATGTTGTCCGATAACAAACTGGGGGATGCCGGTGCGCGGGTGGTGATCGAGGAGTTTCTGACCGGCGAGGAAGCCAGCTTCATCGTGATGGTGGACGGCAAAAACGTGCTGCCGCTGGCGACCAGTCAGGATCACAAGCGCCTGAAGGATGCCGATCAGGGGCCGAATACCGGCGGCATGGGGGCGTATTCACCGGCGCCGGTGGTCACGCCTGAAGTGTATGCGCGTGCACTGCGCGAGGTGATCATGCCCGCCGTGCACGGCATGGAAAAGGAAGGTCACACTTACACGGGATTTTTGTACGCAGGACTGATGATCTCGCCGGATGGCTCGATCAAGGTGCTGGAATTCAACTGCCGCATGGGCGATCCGGAAACGCAGCCCATCATGTTGCGCCTGAAAACAGATCTGCTGACGCTGGTGGAGCATGCGGTGAACGGCACGCTTAATAGCGTCGAAGTGGAATGGGACAGACGCACCGCGTTAGGCGTGGTGATGGCGGCTTACAATTATCCCGACACGCCGAGGAGCGGCGATGTGATCAGCGGCTTGCCGGCCCGTGCGGAAGAGGATGTGCATGTGTTTCATGCCGGAACAGCGCTCAAAGATGGCCAGGTTGTCACCAGCGGCGGACGCGTGCTGTGCGTCACGGCACTGGGCGACAGCGTGCGGATGGCGCAGCGGCGCGCCTATCAGGTGGTCGACGAAATCCGTTTTGACGGTTGCCAGATGCGTCGCGACATCGGTTTTCGGGCAATCAAGACAAACAAGTGAGTCAGCCTTCGTATCGCGCGATTGCCGCGCATCTGGCACAGGGCGGGCTGATCGCCTATCCCACCGAATCCTGCTATGGTCTGGGGTGTGATCCTGCCAATCGTGCGGCGGTCAAACGCTTGCTTGCGCTCAAACAGCGCCCGCAAAAGAAGGGACTGATCCTGATTGCATCGTGCTATCGGCAGGTGGCGCGCTATGTGCAGCCGCTGAATAACGAGCAGCAACTGCGGTTGAAAGAAGACGGGGCGCGGGCCATTACCTATCTGATGCCGACGAAAAAAACGGCCCCCAGGTGGTTGCGCGGGACACATGACACGCTGGCGGTGCGCCTTACCGCACATGCGTCAGCTAAACAGCTGTGTCATGGCGTGAAGAGTGCGCTGGTTTCCACCAGCGCCAATCGCAGCGGGATGCGTCCTGCAAAAACATACGCAGAATGCCAGCGCATGTTCGGGGAAAAAATCTGGGTCTTGCCGGGACTGGTGGGAAAACGCCGCCAGCCGTCGACGATAATGGCATGGACGGATGGTAGAATTGTACGTGGATAATAATAGCTGAATTCCCGCCTTCGCGGGAATGACGGCGAAACTGGAGAGAACATGAGTGTAAACAGCGTAGCCGTTAAGGAATATCTGCTTGAATTGCAGGAGTTGATCGTCGAGCGTCTGGAACAGGTGGACGGCAGGAAATTCCTGCGCGACAAGTGGGAACGTGAAGCGGGCGGTCCTTCGAGCGAGCTCAGGACAAGCATAGGCAAAGGCGAAGGCATCAGCTGCATCCTCGAAGAGGGCAATGTGCTGGAGCGCGGCGGGGTGGCATTCTCGCATGTGCAGGGCGACAAGATGCCGGCATCGGCTACCGCGCATCGCCCGGAGCTGGCCGGATGCAGCTGGGAGGCGATGGGCGTATCGCTGGTGATGCACCCTAAAAACCCTTATGCGCCGACCACGCATGCCAACGTGCGCATGTTCATGGCGCACAAGCCGGATGGCGAAGCCGTGTTCTGGTTCGGCGGCGGCATGGATCTGACGCCGTACTACGGCTTCGAGGAAGATGCGGTGCATTTTCATCAGATCTGCAAGAACTCGCTGGCGCCTTTCGACCCCGAATTGCATCCGCGTTTTAAAAAATGGTGCGACGAATATTTCTTCCTCAAGCACCGCAACGAACCGCGCGGGATCGGCGGCATCTTCTTCGACGACATGAGTACGCCCGATTTCGACACGGCGTTTGCCATCCAGCAGAGCGTCGGCGATCACTTCCTGTCGGCCTATGTGCCGCTGCTGGAAAAACGCATGAACACGCCTTATGGCGAGCGCGAACGCGACTTCCAGCTGTACAGGCGCGGGCGTTATGTGGAATTCAATCTGGTCATCGATCGTGGCACCATCTTCGGCTTGCAGTCCAACGGCCGCACCGAATCCATCCTGCTGTCCATGCCGCCGCTGGTGAAATGGCGCTATGACTGGCATCCCGAACCGGGTACGCCGGAAGCAGAGTTATACGACTCCTTCCTGCGGCCCAAAGACTGGGTGTAACGAAACGGTCGCAATGACAGCTCGTTTTATTGCAGCTCAATCCGGTACGCCATCATGAAACTTCCGGTACAGGTGCATTCGAAATTAAAGCAGACCGCGCGGTTTGTGCGGCGCATGCGCAAACAGCCTGTCATACAACCAGCGCGGCAACAACCTGAGCAGCATGCCGACCAGCCCCATTTGCCACGGAATCACCGCAAAAGATTTTTGCCGTGCGATGGCGCGGGCAACGCGCCGTGCCGCCTCGTCCGCTTCCAGAATGAACGGCATGGCATAAGGATTGATATCCGTCATCGGTGTCCTGATATAACCCGGGCAAAGCGTGACCACCTTCACGCCGCTGCCATGCAATTCGACGCGCAGCGATTCAAGATAGGCAATCGCGGCCGCCTTGGACGCGGAGTAGGCGCCCGCTCCGGGCAGACCGCGAAAACCCGCCACGCTGGCTATCCCAACAAGGGTGAAATGTCTTTCTCGTTCGCCTCCTCTGGGGGAGGATAGTGGTGAGGGCGGCCGGCCAGCGGCCTCTCGCATCGATGCGACAAAGGGCTGGAAAGTCTTCACCATGCCCAGCACGTTGATGTCCATAACCTGCGCGTATGCATCGATATCCTCGGCATATTCGGTGAGTGTGCCGACGCTGACACCGGCGTTGGCGATGACCACATCGGGTACGCCGACACGCGAAATGAAATCGTCGGCGGCCCCACGTATCGCAGCCGCATCGCGCACGTCCAGCGCATAACAAAAAACTCTGCCGGGAAATTCTGCCGCCAGCGCTTGCAGCAATTCAGCGCGCCGCGCCACGGCAGCGACGACGGCACCCTCTTCAAGATAATGGCGCGCGAGCGCCAGTCCCAGACCGCTCGACGCGCCGGTAATGACAACTCGCAGACAGAAATGAGACCGCAAGGGTCTTCCCCGCACCACTAAGGGTACAAGCCCCAAGTAGTTGCGTGAAGGATTGAGGATTGAGGATTGAGTGAAAAGCGGAGTCGATGGTTTTTCTCGCTCCTCGCTCCTCAATCCGCAATCCTGGTTAATGCTTGTGTTCCTTGCGAACCATGCCTATGACTTCGTCCAGCACGCGCAACGTATCGACCGGCTGCAAACCGGTAATCACGTATCTGCCGTCCACCACCAGCGTCGGCGTGCCGTTGATGCCATAGCTGCGGATCATCTGCTTGGCGCGCACGATTTTGCTGTTTATCGTGAATGAATTATAGACCGACGAAAACTTCGCCTTGTCCACTCCCTGGCTGCCGACGAATGCGGATATCGCATCCAGATCGTGCAAATCCAAGTCTTTCACGTGTATCGCCTGATAAATCGCATCGTCCAGCTGCCTGATTTTCCCCATACTTTCCAGCGCGTAATAGGTGCGGGCAAGCGGCTCGGTCGAATCGCGGAAGATGGTCGGCACAAAATCCAACTCGACATCGCTGGGCTTATTTTTTTCCCATTTAATCAGCTCATTGTGCAAGTGAAAGCAGTGCGGGCACTCATAAAAGAAAAACTCCAGCACTTCAATTTTCTTGCTGCTCGCAGGCTGCGGCGGATTGAGCAGGGTGTAATCGCGGCCCACTTGCGCAGCAGAAAATGCCGTACCGGAAAACAGCAGAACAGCCGCAAGAATCAAACTTTTAAGACCAGTTTTCATTGATCGCTCCTTATAATTGATAATTGAATCAGCGAGTAGGCGTGGCGTCCAGGCCGTTCAGCTTTAAGGTACCGCGCGCGCTGTTCATTTCCTGCTCGTTCTGGAAAGGCCCCACTCGCACGCGGTGTATCTCTCCGCGTCCGGGTATCGTCACTGTCTGCACGCTGGTTTCCAGCCCCTTCATCGCCAGGCTGGCTTTGAGGTTTTCCGCATCAGCGGCACTCGAAAATGCACCCGCCTGCAGGTAAGTGGTCCTGGGCGACGGGCGGCTCTCGGCTGCTTTGGGTTTTTCGGCAGGCGGCGTATCGGCGGCAGAGTCCGGCTTGTCGGTCAGCACCTTGTAAAACTCGAAGCGCGGTTTGGCTTCCTCGACGCCGGAAGCAGGATTCGGGGAAGGCGCGGTTGCAGCCTTGGGTTTTGCCACGATCACGTCGGGTTTGATGATTTCCGCTGACTGACTCTGTTCCTTGTTGACGAACGGGCTGGGTGATTTGAGCAGGAACCAGGCCAACCCGGCTGCCAGCGCTACCCCTGCTATCATGCCCAGCAGGATACCCAACAGCATCGGACTGCCACTCTTCTTTGGTGCAGCGGATTTATTGCTTGCGGCTCTGCTCATAAGCTATTCATTTTCAATGGTAAATTAGAATCGTTTGCTACATTTTTTCCGGTGCGCCGATCCCCAGCAAAGCCAGCCCGTTGCGCATCACTTGTGCGGCGGCGGCTATCAGTGCAAGGCGCGCGTGTTTGATCGCTTCGTCATCGACCAGAAATCGCGATGCATTATAGTAGCTATGAAACACCGCCGCTAATTCCTTCAGATAGAAGGCAATCAGATGGGGCGCCAAATCCTGCGCAGCGCTTTCGATTACTTGAGGATAATCAATAAGTTGTTGCAGAAGCTCAGCCTCGTATGGGCTCTCCAGCAGGCTGACATCCGCAGCCAGCAAAGCCAGCCGTTCTCCGCCCCAAAGTTCCAGCACCGTGCTGATACGGGCATGCGCATACTGGATGTAGTAAACGGGGTTATCGTTACTCTTTGATTTCGCCAGATCGATGTCGAAAACCAGCTGGGAATCCGGGTGACGCGCCGCCAGAAAATAACGCGTGGCATCGCAGCCGACTTCGTCTATCAAGTCGCGCAACGTGACATAACTGCCCGCGCGTTTGGAGATTTTCACCTCTTCACCGTTTTTGAGCACCGTCACCATCTGGTGCAACACGTAATCCGGCCATCCCGCAGGTATTCCAACATCCAGCGCCTGCAATCCCGCTCTGACGCGCGTGATCGTACTGTGATGATCCGCGCCCTGCTCGTTGATGACACGCACGAAACCGCGCCGCCATTTGTCCAGATGGTAGGCCACGTCCGGCACAAAATAGGTATAGCCGCCGTCCTTCTTGCGCATCACGCGATCCTTGTCATCGCCGAAATCGGTGGTGCGCAGCCACAGCGCGCCTTCCTGCTCATAAGTATGGCCGCTGGCAACCAGTCTGCTGACGACTTCTTCCACCTTGCCTTCGCTGTACAGCGCGGATTCCAGCGAGAATACATCGAATTCCACGTTGAAGGCGCGCAGATCGAGATCCTGTTCGCGACGCAAATAAGCCACCGCAAAATGACGTATCGATTCTGTATCCTCCGCATCTCCGCGACCGGTGGTGTGCTGATCGTCCGCCTCGACGGTTTCACACGCCATATAGGCGCGCGCCACATCGTTGATATAGTCGCCGCGATATCCACCCTCCGGCCAAGACGGATCGTCGGGCGTGATACCCTTGCAGCGCAATTGCACCGAGCGCATCAGGTTTTCAATCTGCGCGCCCGCATCGTTGTAATAGAATTCGCGCGTGACCTTCCATCCCGCAGCATGCAGCACGTTGCACAGGCAGTCGCCCACCGCCGCACCCCGGCCATGCCCCACATGCAATGGGCCTGTCGGATTGGCGGAGACAAACTCGACCTGAACGCTGCGCCCTTGTCCCTGATGGATATGACCGTAACCCGCCCCCGCATGCAGCACCGCATGCACGATCTGCTGCTTGGCGGATTTTGTGATGAACAGATTGATGAATCCGGCGCCGGCAATTTCGACCTTTTCAATCACAGCGGATGGCGGCAACGCATCTATCAGGGCACGGGCAATGTCGCGCGGCGATTTACGCAGAGGCTTAGCCAGTTGCATCGCCAGATTGCAGGAATAATCGCCGTGCGCGACCTGTTTGGGACGCTCGATCAGGATGGTCGCGTCCTGCTCCGGCGCGACCACGCCCAGCGCCTGGGCAAATAATTCGGAAATATGGGACTTCAAATTCAATACGACAGACATGTGCGACACCGTTAAACGTAAAATTCGCGCAGCGATTCGTTCGCACCCTCGCCCTCTGGGAGAGGGTTGAGGAGAGGGAAACGGGCATAACGAGTTTGCGAGTTATTACCCACAGAGAAACATCCCTGCGAGAACCATTTTCATAATCGGGGGTAGCACTATTGCCGCGCCCGTTCAAGAGGCGCGGATTATATCACCTGGGCGGATTTTGAACCTGCCGGCAGGCTGTCCTGACACCACAAGAGGCACGCCGCCTGTTATCCGAGCTACGGCAACAGCCTGATACCGGGCACTTTAGCCTGCGTTACCGCCTGCACCAGCGCTTCAACAGCCTGCGTGCGCGCATAGCTCTTGCGCCAGGCCAGCGCAATCCGTCTCGAAGGTGCGGGCCTGGCAAAAGGTATGACTTTAAGCAGACGGCTGCGGTAACGTTCCCCGTTCGCCGAAGCGGGCAGTACGGTAATGCCAAGGCCGGACGCGACCATGTTGCGTATGGTTTCCAGCGAGGTACCCTGTTGTATCTCGGCGCCCTTGCGGTTTATTTCAGGGCAGGCCTCGGCCACCTGATTGCTGAAACAATGCCCGGAATCCAGCAACAACACTTTTTCCCCGGCCAGCTCCCTCGCCTCTACACTGCGCCGCGCCGCCCAGCGATGATCGTTGCTTACCACCACCTCGAATGATTCGTCGTACAGAGGGTGAGTCAGAATTCCGGCGTCCCCGAACGGCAGCGCGATGATGATGACATCCAGCCTGCCGTTGCGCAAACCGGCCTCCAGATTTGCGGTGATATTTTCTTCCACCACCAAGGGCATGTGCGGAGCAACCGTCTTCAGCTCGGAAATCAGCTCCGGCAACAGGTAAGGCCCTACGCTGTAGATGATGCCGATACGCAAGGGGCTGGTCAGCTGGTTTTTCCCCTGTGCGGCAATCTCACGTATGCGTTCCGCCTCCTCCAGCACGCGTTGCGCCTGTTCGACGATAGCGAGACCGGCCGGCGTGATGGTAATCTCACCCCTGCCGCGCTCGAATATCTTCACGCCCAGCTCATCTTCCAGCTTTTGTATGGCCAGCGACAGCGCAGGCTGACTGATGAAAGACCTTTCTGCGGCGCGACGAAAATTGCGTTCCTGGGCAACTGCCACGATAAAGCGAAGTTCGTTGAGTGTCATTGCGTCTCCGTTTAAGTGGAAATCGCGTAGCGATTCGTTTGCCCCTTCTCCTGCTTGCGGGGGATAACCAGCGACTTGGCTGGCGTTGTTTGGCAGCTTAGTCGATGGCTAGTTGTTACATCAAGGTTGGGAAGGGGGTATGGCACAGATACTGCTCCTGATTCGCCATGCCTGCATTATTTGAATAATAAATCAATATGGTTTAAACAATCAATTAGATTTATCGAATGCCGGCGGTTACATTGCAGCCGTGGACAGACGCCACGTCACTAACCAAACGATAAGGAGTGCATCATGCAACGACCAGAAATCAAAACCATGGCCAATCTTGAAGCCGCATTTGCCGGCGAATCGATGGCACATATCAAATACCGTTATTTTGCCAAAATTGCACGCGCCGAGGGCGACGAAGAAACTGCAAAAGTGTTTGAAGAAACAGCCAACCAGGAAGTGCAACACGCGCTGGGGCATCTCGACCTGCTTTACCCGAAAGCCGGCATGACGACACAGCGCTGCCTGGAAATGGCCATCGAAGGCGAAACTTACGAATACACCGAGATGTACCCCGGTTTCTTAAAGACCGCCCAGCAGGAAGGCAATACGGCGGCCGCAATGGAAATCACCGGACAGATCGCAGAATCGAAAGAGCACGCCGAAATGTTCAAGACAACGCTGGAAAAAGCGGCCAAGCGCTTCGCGGCACTGGCAAAGGTGGAAGAACGCCATGCCAATCAGTATCGCGCCGTGCTGGCAAAAGTTTCCGCCTGATACAATTATTAATTTACAAGGAGTACGACATGAAAGTATGGCAATGTGTAGTGTGCGGTTTTGTTTACAACGAAGCGGATGGTTTGCCTGAAGAAGGCATTGCGGCCGGCACGGCATGGGCGGATATTCCGGCTGACTGGACGTGTCCGGATTGCGGCGTCGCTAAGGCTGATTTCGACATGGTGGAAATCTAACCGACATGGCGCAAGCATCACCCCTGAACTTGAAAGTGCTTGCGCCGGTCGGTTCCCTCATCCCATCCTTCCCCCGGAGGGGGAAGGTGAGAACGAATCACTTCGCGACTTTCACGACAAACAGGAGAAACTCATGAAACCTATCATCGTGCTGGGCAGCGGTCTGGCCGGATACACGCTGGTGCGCGAATTGCGCAAACTCAATCGCGAGATACCGATCACGCTGGTGTCTCAGGACAGCGGCGACTATTACTCCAAGCCGATGCTCTCGAATGCCTTTGCGCAAGGCAAAACGCCCGCCGGCCTTGTGCTGACTGCGGCAGAGGCGATGGCCAAACAGTTGAACATTACGCTGCTGGCAAATTGCCGGGTGAACGCGATTCATCGTTTGAGCAAACAACTGGACACTTCAGCGGGAACGCTCGAATACGACCGTCTGGTCCTGGCGGCAGGCGCCGACCCGATACGCATTCCCTTGCAGGGCGATGCGGCGGATGCCGTGCTGTCTGTTAACGACCTGACGGATTACGCGCATTTTCGCGATACACTGGAGACGGCAACATCCATCGCCATCATGGGCGGCGGCCTGATCGGTTGCGAATTTGCCAACGATCTGGCTGCTGCGGGCTTTAAGGTTACCGTGATTGACCCCGCGCCTTACCCGCTGGCCGGCCTGCTGCCTGAGCAGGCAGGGCGTCAACTGCTGGAGCCGCTAAGTAAAATCGGCGTGACATGGCGTTTCGGCACTGCCGTGCACAGCATGGATTCATCGGATACGGGTTATGTTCTTACCCTCACCGATGGCACGACCCTGCACGCAGATTTGGCGCTCTCGGCAGTCGGTCTGCGCCCGCGCATTCAACTGGCGCGGGATGCGGGACTCGATGTCAATCGCGGCGTCAAAGTGGATGAACAATTGCGCAGCTCTGACGAGGCGATTTTCGCACTGGGTGATTGCGCCGAGATAACCGGACGAATACTGCCGTACGTATTGCCCATCATGCAGGCAGGGCGGGCGTTGGCCAAGGTATTGAACGGCGAAGATGCCAGGGTCGTCTTCCCATATATGCCCGTGGTGGTAAAAACGCCGGCGCATCCCGTTGCGGTCTCGCCGGTTGCACGCGATGCAACAGGATCATGGCAAGTACTGGCATCGGGTCAGGGTATCAAGATGGGCTTTTTTAACGCACAAAACGAGATGACCGGCTTCGCAATGACCGGCGAGTTTGCGGCAGAGCGCAACGAAATGACGAAATTGCTGGTTGCTGCCTGAAGATTTAGCCGACCTTTCGCAGCAGATCTACGCGTATCGGCATGTTGAATGTGGCCCCCTGCGGGGTCATGTGAGACATGAATTTTTGCTTTACCTGCTCATACAGCCCTGTACTGAGTTGGTGGTGCGTATGCGTCACCTTCAGTGTCTTGTCTTCAAATTCTGCGAAATTTTCAAAATGCATGGGATTTGCAAAAAAAGTCTGGCTCGCCAGTTCAAAGCGGCCTGACGCAACCGCGCGTTCGACCGCTGCAAAAGCCGCCTCGCGCACCGCCTGCTCATCGTGAAACAGCCTGAGTATCTCATTAAAATCCCCGGCAAATACGGGTTCAGAGATATAGGCCACCCCATCGGTTTTCAACACGCGGTGGATTTCGGCCATCGCTGCATCCATCAGCCCTAAAGGCACATGATGCAGCGATTTGAACATCATCACGATGTCGTATGACTGGTCGGCGGACGGAATCGCCTGCGCAGCACCCAGCTCAAAGCGCACATGGCCGGGGACAGAACGGCGCAGATTCTCGGCATGCTGAATTTCGTCCACTTCCAGCGCAACCATCTTCTTCACCCCTTTTTCGGCGATAGCCAGCGTCTTATCGGCCTTGCCGCAACCCAGTTCAAGCACCTCGGCATTGCGGAACGACAGCAGTCGTTCGTATATCTCGCGCTCATCGCAAACAGGATTTGTGTCCGAGCTGGAAATTTTCATATGCACTCTTCTCGACGGTATGTTTAAAAAATTCGATAACTTCTGCGCCACAGACTTGAACAAAGTTTCATGTCAAGTCTGTAGCCACATGCGCGCGCAACCCTTAAGGCTGGATTTGCACGTAGCCTTCCTGTGTCAGCTGGATAATGCGGGCAATCGCGCCGGTGTTGACTTTCACCACGAACAGCAGATCCTTGTTGGTCCAGCCATTCGCCTTCATGGACACCGCACACTCTTCGATCTGCACGCCGGATGCGACCAGATCCTCAATCATGATTTTGTATGGATTACCGGTATCGACCTTGCGATAGGCATTATAGGCATCATCATTCAGTACCATGAAGGCCGCAGGGCCGTGAAAAACACCGATGATTTTTCCGGGGATCTTTTCCCTCTTCATTCTATCGTTAAGCATGGACATATACTTCATGCCGATGGGCATCTTGTCGGCGCCAAGCGCGATGTGGTCCATATTGAACAGCACGTTTGCCTCTTTCAACGCAACGGGTATATCGATGGTAATCTTGGCTTCGGCAGGCTTGGCATCTTCAGCCATGACATTGGCCGACAAACAAACGCTGGCAATCATTAGCGCACGCAACAGGTAATTCAAAACCTTATTCATTTAAATATCGCCTTTCCTGGTTGAGAGTCATTTTTTCGATAACCGGACTTTAATGATAGCCGCGCACGTGACCAGCCCCAAAATACGGACTATCATTATAAGCCAGTTTATTAGGATGTCATGATTTACAATGTTCGCCTGGGTCGCCACGTGCGTCCGGATAACTGAACGATGCTACAATTTAACGAACCTTCCAAGGAGAACCCGCATGCGCCGCACAATTTTAACTATCGCCCTGATCAGCCTGTCAACGCTGACATACGCGTCCGGTTTCAAGCTTTCCAGCCCGGAAATCAAGCCTGGCAGCACCATGGCCAAGAGTTTCGAATTCAACGGCTTTGGCTGTTCGGGTGAGAACAGGTCGCCTGCGCTCAAATGGAGCGGCGCCCCCAGGGATACCAGGAGTTTTGCCGTCACCATGTACGACCACGATGCACCAACAGGTTCCGGCTGGTGGCACTGGGTGGTCATCAACATCCCGGCCGACACCACTGAACTGGCTGCCAACGCCGGCGCGCTGAACAGCACGACCTTGCCCAAAGGCGCGGTGCAAAACCGCACCGACTACGGCGTAGCGGCCTGGGGCGGCGCCTGCCCGCCGCAGGGTGACAAGCCGCATCGCTACATTTTCACCGTGTATGCGCTCAAAATCGACAAGATCGATGTTCCCGCCGATGCGACCGCTGCGCTGACCGGTTACATGATCCACGCGAACGCGCTGGGCAAAGCCAGTTTCACCGCAAGATACGGACGCGCCAAGTAATTCAGAAAGGGGGTGAAGCTGGCCGATAAGCCGGGTTCTGTCGTGGACAGTCATTCCTCTAGGCGTTTCGTTACCTTACGCTCAAGCAATCTACCCGCTGACGGCGCGAGCCACGCCATAGTCAGCCTATTTGATCTTGCTCCGAATGGAGTTTACCGTGCCACTCCCGTTACCGGGAGTGCGGTGCGCTCTTACCGCACCGGTTCGCCCTTGCCTGATCCCGGCTTGTCCACCCTTGCGGGCGACTATGCCGGGCCATCGGCGGTATCATTTTAGCTCCGGCATAGGGTCATGCCATCGACGCTAAAAAGGGAATACGTCAGCGGCTGGCAAGATGACCCTGAAGTCAGCCTGCGCAGAAACTCCGCTGCGCTCCGTTTTCTGTGGCACTGTTCATCACCTCACGGTGTCCGGCCATTAACCGGCATTCTGCTCTGTGGAGCCCGGACTTTCCTCCCCGCACTTAACGTGCGCGGCGACTGTCTGGCCAGCTTCGGTGTGAAGTTTAACACCGAACAGAGCGCGACCCTGAAAATTCTCAACCCCGGGCTTCACAAGCAGCAGACGACCTTGAAAAGCTGTGGGCCGACGCGTTCATATCTTTGCAACATGAACATGCAAGAATGATATATCTTATAACAGCGGCGCGTTGAAATACGGCATTCCCCAGCAACATTAATGGGGTTTGGCGATTTACCCTATCTATCGATCCTGCAACTTTCTCTCATCAATCGATTGGGGATAGCTATGGTGACACGGCAATCATGATTCATTGCAATCATGGGCAGCGGCCTTTGCGAAATCAATCAGCCCGCAAAAGCTTGATCGAAATCAAGGTTTCACATTACAGGCGGTGTTATGGTTCCCTCGTGTCTGCGACAAAATGTCGCAGCGTAAGTTTGATGCAAAATCCGAGTAATCTGAACTCTAATATAGGGAGAACACCATGGGTATCGAAGAAAAGGGCAGCACGAACCTCACAACTGACCTGAGTCGTCGCAAATTTCTGAACACCGCCGCCCTGGTCGGGCTGGCAGGCGCAGGCCTGTCCACCGGTCTGGCCGCCTGCAAAAAGAGCGAAGCCCCTGTTGCCGCCGGCGACAAAACCGCAGCAGCCGGCGCTGTCGACTACAATAAATATGAAGTCCGTCCCGGCCAGCTCGACGACTACTACGTGATGTCCAGCGGCGGTCATTCGGCCGAAATCCGCATTTACGGCCTTCCTTCAGGACGCATCCTGAAACGCGTGCCGGTATTCAACATGGATGCACTGGTCGGCTGGGGCATCACCAACGAATCGAAAAAAATCATCGGCACCAAACCCGATGGCAGTCTCAATTACCATACCGGCGACACCCACCACGTACACGGCTCCTATACCGACGGTACTTACGACGGCAAGAATTTCTGGGTCAACGACAAGATACATTCCCGCCTTGCGCGCATCCGCGGCGACTACATGGAATGCGACAAGATCATCGACCTGCCGAATGTATCCGGCTTTCATGGCATCTTCCCGGACAAGCGCGACCCGGTCGATGAAAAGATCAACCATACGACGCGCATCTTCTGTGGCATGGAGTTCCACACCCCGCTGCCCAACGACGGGCGTGACATGAATGATCCGAAAAAATACGGCATCCTGTTTACCTGCGTCGATGCGGCCAGCATGGAAGTCAAATGGCAGATCAAGGTCGACGGCAACTGCGATCTGGTCGCGACTTCCTACGACGGCAAACTGGCCTGCACCAATCAGTACAACACCGAGGGCGGCGTGACCTATCAGGAAATGATGGCGGCCGAACGCGATGCCTGCCTTTTCTTCAATATCGCACGTATCGAAGAAGCCGTTAAAGCCGGCAAGACCTTCACCATCGGCGACTCCAAGGTGCCGGTGGTGGACGGCACCCGTGATGCCAACAAGGATCCGAAAACCGCGCTGACCCTTTATGTGCCGGTGCCGAAAAACCCGCATGGCGTCAACATCACCCCGGACGGCAAGTATTATGCCTGCGCCGGCAAGCTGTCGCCGACCGCGACGGTGATCGAACACGCACTGGTGCTGAAATGGTTCAACGGCGAGCTTGCGGCGCCGCGCGACACCGTGGTGGCGGAACCGGAAATCGGCCTGGGCCCCCTGCATACCGGCTTCGACGGACGCGGCAATGCATACACCACGCTGTTCCTGGACAGCCAGATCGTCAAATGGAATATCGACAAGGCCATTGCCAAATACAAGGGCGACAAAACCGTCCAGCCGGTGCTCGATCGCATCGACGTCCACTACCAGCCCGGGCACGGCTTCACCACCATGGGCGAAACCCGCGAGGCGGACGGCAAATTTTTCGTCTCCGACAACAAATTCTCCAAGGACAGGTTGCTGCCGGTCGGCCCTTTGCATCCCGAGACGGCGCAGCTGATCGACATCACCGGCGATAAAATGATCCTGGTCGCCGACCACTCGGTCTACTCGGAGCCGCACGACTCGATTCTCGTCCGTCGCGACCTGATCAAGACGAAACAGATATGCAGTCTCGACGATTCTCCTTACGCGGTAAGAGATGCCAAGGATTGCCGCGTGGAACGCAAGGGCAAGAATGTAACGGTGTACCTGACCTCCATCGCGCCGGCTTTCGGATTGACGGAATTCACCGTAAAACGCGGCGATGAGGTGACGATCATCCTGACCAACCTCGACAAGGTGGAAGATCTCACCCACGGCTTCGCCATCCCGAAATACGACATCAACTTTATCGTCAATCCGCAGGAAACCAAATCGGTCACGTTCAAGGCCGATAAACCCGGCGTGTACTGGTTCTACTGCACCAACTTCTGTCACGCCCTGCATCTGGAAATGCGCAGCCGCATGATCGTCGAGAAATAACCATGACAGGACGGCGGGAAAATCATCCACCCGCTTTCCTGCTTGCATCGTGCCAATACAAATAAAGCGTCATTCCCGCGAAAGCGGGAATCCAGATAATTTTACAATTCCCCGCAAAGCGGGACAAAGTTGTTGCGGACTGATGCAAAGACCAGCACGAAGCAACCAAAAGACGGTTGCCAAATGGCAGTGTACACGCGGACAGTTTTAGCTGGATTCCCGCTTTCGCGGGAATGACAAGCTTGCTGTTAAATGATCAAATAAATGTATTGAAACAGTTCATCTGCCATTGAATACCATGACTATCCCGTTGATCCGTCTTATTTTTATCGCACTGGCCTTGTTTCAGACCAGCGCGTTCGCCTCCTCCTATGAAGCGCCGCTGCCGCACGAACTGGCAACCGATCCAAACCTGTGCGCCTATGTCGCCTGCAGCGACGTAATCCGGGCCGACAGTTTTTCACCTCGCAAAGGGCATCCCCCTTATGCAGAAGCCTTCAAAACCGAAGGCGGCAAAAAAACTTTGACGGGCTACGTATTTCTGTCCACCGATATCGTCGACATTCCCGGCTACTCGGGAAAACCGATCGTCACCCTGATCGGCATGAACACCCGTGGCATCATCACCGGCGTCAAGGTGCTCAAGCACAGCGAACCGATACTGCTGGTCGGCATCCCCGAGTCTGAGCTGGCCCGCTTCATCCACCAGTATTTCGGAAAATTTGCCGGTGACAAGATCGAGGTCGGGCAGGCGCGCGAGGGCGTCATCGGCATCGACGCCATCAGCGGGGCCACCGTCACCGTCATTGCGGAAAACCAGCTGATCCAGAATTGCGTGTATGAGATCGCCAAACAGGTCGGCATCATCAAGCCTGTCATCCGGCCGCAGGCCAGATTCACGCCACAGGATAAAATCCCGGACTGGCAAACCCTGCTTGGCAACGGCGGCGTTCAGCATCTGCTGGTCAAGCCGGAGGATCTCGGCCAGAGCGCCACGGGACGCCCCTACATCGACCTGTATTTCGGCTATCTGAATGCGCCCGCGGTGGGCGAGGCCATCTTAGGCCGCGACAATTATCACCGGCTGATGAGCGACCTGACCCCAGACGACCATGCGATTTTCATCATTGCCAACGGCAGCGCTTCATTCAAAGGCTCGGGTTTCGTGCGCGGCGGCATTTACGACCGGATTCAGGTCTCGCAGGACATGGCCTCCCATACCTTCCGAGATACCGATTACCGCAATCTCTATGGCATTCAAGCGGCCGGCGCCCCGTCATACAGCGAGTCCGGCATTTTCATCCTGCACAGCAAGGAATTCAGCGCCGCCTATCCCTGGGATCTGGTGTTGCTGGCCAATAAGGAAGACAAGGAAACCCGCACCAAGACCTTCACCAATTTCGACAGGGAATACTGGCTGCCGGGCGCATATCTGCAAGGCGGCAGGCCTTATTTTGAGCGCCCCGAGCCCACCTGGCTGCATATCTGGAAAAGCCGTCGCTATCAAATTGCCGCTTTCGTTGTCTTGCTGATTTGCACCGCAATCATCTATGCGCTGCGCGACAAACTGGTGCGCCGCGCCACGCGCCGCGACAAGCGCTGGGTCAGCATCCCGAAATACCTCATCTGGGGCAGCAGCGCAGGCTTCGTCGGTTTCTACCTGATGGCGCAGCCCAGCATCACGCAGATACTGGCCTGGTTTCACTCCTTGCTCTACCATTGGCAATGGGAGTTGTTCCTGTCCGACCCGTTCATCTTCATTTTCTGGTGGTTCATCATCATTACGGTATTCATCTGGGGGCGCGGGCTGTTCTGCGGCTGGCTGTGCCCGTACGGCGCACTGTCCGAATTGGCTTTCAAATTCGGCAGACTGATCGGCCTGAAAAGTTTCCAGTTGCCCCGTGCGCTGCACGACAAGCTCAAATGGCTCAAATACGTGATCTTCGCGATATTGCTGGCGACGTCGTTTTATTCCATGGGCCTGGCGGAAAAATTAGCGGAAGTCGAACCCTTCAAGACCACCTTTCTGGTCGGCGTAGGGCACCGCTCCTGGCCATACGTGCTGTTCTGGAGCATCCTGTTCGGACTCTCCATGCTCACCGAGCGCCCGTTCTGCAAATATCTCTGCCCGTTGGGCGCGGGCCTGGCGACCCCCTCGACCTTCCGTTTTTTCGGACTGAAACGCAAGGCCGAATGCAAGACCTGTACGGCCTGTGCAGTCGGCTGCGGCTCGCAGGCCATCGACAAGCAGGGGGTAATCGACCAGCGCGAATGCATGCTCTGCCTGGACTGCATGGTTATGTATTATGATGCGCACGCCTGCCCGCCCCTGTCGCAGGAACGCAAGCGGCGCGAAAAAACCGGCCAGGCGCTGACGCCGATTTCAGCAAAGGGATACTTTATCCCGATCAAGGAAATACAACAGGGGGAATAGCCATGTCCGCACAAGATGATGCTTCCACACCCGACAAGGACATGAATTGGCGGCAGTGGTTGTGGAGCGAGGCGAAATACCATCTGCTGCCCTGGGGACCGGAATTTCTGGCCAGCAAACCGTCTCTGATTTACGCTGGCATCGGTCTTGCCGTCGCGGTCACCGTCGCCTGGATACTGGCGGCGACCGGCAAGCTGGCGCCCGCCGCCGTGATTGCCTGGTGGACGGGATGGAGCGCGTACGAAGGCATCTGCCGTATGCGCTGCAAACCCTGGGTCAAGGAAGGCCCGTGGTGGGGACGATCATACCGGCGCGCCGGCGTGCCGGACATGATCTCCTATGTGGCGACCAAGAATCTGCTGATCGGCGCCGCCCTGTTCTGGGTATTGTATCTGCTGGGCGTGTTGCCGGGCGCGACCGTCTGATGACTCGCCATATCCCTTTTCTGCTCTGTTCATTGCTGCTGGCGCTGCCGGCTGCCGCTAAAGAGTGGCAGGTGGCGCCAGGCAACTCTGTCGCGCTAACGGTTCAATCCGCAACATCGAATGATACCGTGCTCGTGGCGCGCGGCTATTACCATGAGCACATCGTCATCGACAAACCGCTTACCCTGATCGGTATCGACCGGCCGACGATCAGCGGCGACAATCAGGGCGATGTCATCCGCATCAAGTCGCCCGGCGTGAAAATCGAGGGTTTCATCGTGCGGGACAGCGGCAGCGACCTGACGGCGCAGAATGCCGGCATCTACATCCAGCCCGGCGCGGATCGCGCTGCCATACTCGACAATGCCATCGTCTACTCCCTGTTCGGGCTGTGGATCGAGGGCGTTAAAAATGTTCTGATTGAAAACAACAACATCACCGGCAAACGCGATTTCGATTCGCCCAACCGGGGGAACGGCATCCAGCTCTACAATACCGACGGCGCCCGGATCATCGCCAACGAGATCAGTTTCGCCCGTGACGGCATTTACGTCGATGTATCGAACCACGCCGTGTTTCGGGGCAACCGGATACATAACGTGCGCTACGGCACGCACTATATGAATTCGAATCACAACCTGTGGGAGAACAACGAATCCTATTTCAATCGCGGCGGTCTGGCGCTGATGATGGTTAAGGACAATACGGTACGCGGCAACAAGGTGTGGGGCAATTCCGATCATGGCATCATGTTGCGCACCATGCAGGACTCGCTGATCGAGAACAATATCGTCTCAAACAACAGCAGAGGTTTTTTTGTCTACGACGCCGAATATAATGTACTGCGCAATAATCTGGTCATAGCCAATCACGTGGGCATGCATCTTTGGGCAGGCTCCGTGAACAACCAGGTGTATGGCAACGATTTCATCGCCAATCGCGAACAGATCCGCTATATCGCCGCGCGCGATGAGAACTGGGGCGGCGAGGTCGGCAATTACTGGAGCAATTATCTGGGCTGGGATCGCGACGGCGACGGCATCGGCGATATCCCCTATGAAGCCAGCGACGTGGTGGACCGTCTCACCTGGCGCACCCCGATGACGAAACTGCTGCTCAACAGCCCGGCGGTACAGACCCTGCGCATGGTCGCCCGGCAATTTCCGCTGTTCCGTCAGCCCAGCATCGTCGACACACACCCGCACATGCACCCCTTTTTCAAGGACTGGAGAACCTGGCTTGACAAACAACGTCATTGAAGTTGTGCACATCAAAAAAGCGTTCGGCGACATTCATGCCTTGAATGATGTCAGCCTGTCCGTCGCGCGCGGCGAAGTTTTCGGGCTGATCGGCCACAACGGCGCAGGCAAAAGCACCCTGTTCAAAGCGATGCTCGGCCTGATCAAACCCGATGCCGGAGAGATCCTGGTCAACGGCAGCACGCTGCACGGCGAAGCGTTTCGCCGGGTGCGCCGTCGCATCGGCTATCTTCCTGAAAACATTGTGTTTTATGACAACCTGAGCGGTCTTGAGACGCTGTGGTTCTTTGCCGACCTGAAAGGCGTGCCCAAATCGGATTGTCAGGCGGTACTGACGACGGTGGGCCTCGATCATGCGGCAACCCGCCGGGTGCGCGGCTATTCCAAAGGCATGCGCCAGCGTCTGGGATTCGCGCAGGCGCTGCTGGGACAACCGGACATACTCTTTCTGGATGAACCGACCACGGGCCTGGACCCCGTCGGCATCCGCGAATTCTACGGCATCGTCAGCGGTCTTAAGCAGCGCGGCGCGACCATCATCCTGACCTCGCATATACTGGCTGAAATACAGGAACGCGTAGACCGCCTGGCGCTGATGAGCTCGGGGCAGATACAGGCCACCGGCTCCGTGCACCAGTTGCGCGAAAATCTCGGCTTGCCCATGCATATTGAACTGTTCCCCGCCGCCGGGGTATTGCCGCTGGCCCTTGCCGCGCTGCAAACCGGCGGGTTTTCGCATGCCATGCACAGCGACGACCGCGTGACAGTGACCTGCCCGCGCGAGCAGAAAATCCCGCTGTTCACGCTGCTTGCCCCTTACATGGCGGACATGATCGACATCCGCATCAGCGAAACGTCTCTGGAAGATGTGTTTCACGGCTATGCCAG
>JAJYYO010000002.1:129353-210920 GCA_021800795.1 Pseudomonadota bacterium | reverse complement strand
TGACAGTGACCTGCCCGCGCGAGCAGAAAATCCCGCTGTTCACGCTGCTTGCCCCTTACATGGCGGACATGATCGACATCCGCATCAGCGAAACGTCTCTGGAAGATGTGTTTCACGGCTATGCCAGCCCTAAATTGAATTGTCTGGAGAAAAATCCATGATCGGCATTGAGCTATCGCAAGTCCGCGTCATCGCAGCCAAGGAATTCCGGGATCGCATCCGCAACCGCTGGGTCGTGGCCATCGCCATCGTGTTCGCGGTATTCGCGCTGCTCATCGCCTACTTCGGTTCCGCGCAGCAAGGCACGGTGGGTTTCAAGGGCATCGAGCTCACCATCGCCAGCCTGGTCAGCCTGGTCATCTATCTGGTGCCGCTGATCGCGCTGATCCTGGGCTACGACGCCATCGTCGGCGAACGGGAGCGGGGCTCGCTGGATTTGCTGCTGTCGATGCCGATCACGCGCCTTGAGCTGCTGCTGGGGAAATTTTTCGGCCTGTCCGCCGCGCTGGCCTTTTCGACCCTTGCAGGCTTCGGTCTTGCCGGCGTGCTGCTCGCCCCCCAGATCGACCTGAACTCGCTCTACCACTATGCAGGCTTCGTGTTCAGCGCCATCCTGATGGGCATGGCTTTTCTGAGTATGGGCGTGATGGTGTCGGTGCTCGCCGCTGACCGCACCCGCGCCAGCGGCGCGGCCATCGCGCTGTGGTTCTTTTACGTGCTGGTCTACGACCTGCTGCTGCTCGGCGCACTGGTGTTCAGCGGCGGGCAGATCGGCGGAGACTTCTTCCCCTATCTGCTGCTGCTCAATCCGGCGGACATCTTCCGCATCCTCAACATTTTCAGCATGAGCGAGGTCAAAAACCTGTACGGACTGGCGACGGTTTTCCCCGAAGCCCTGTCCGATCCTAAACTGCTCGGCGCCATCATGTTCCTGTGGATCATCGCACCGCTGGGCGTCGCCGCATGGAGAATCGAATGAATACCCTGAAAAAATCCGCCAGACTGCTCGGTATGCTGGGACTTTTCGCGCTGCTGCCTGCCTGCAGCAAGGCGCCCGTTCCTGTTGTTGCGATCGAGCCGTCCAAAACCGCGACCTGTGCGCTGGACGGCATGCTGCTGATGGATTACCCGGGCCCCAAAGGCCAGATACAATACGACAAGGGCGATGCGGATTTTTTCTGCGACACCGTTGAAATGGTGTCGACGTACCTCGCTCCCGAACAGCAAAAGCGCGTCAAGGGCATTTTCACTCAGGATATGGGCAAGGCGGATTGGAATAAGCCCGCAGGTCATTGGATCGACGCAAGGTCGGCTTATTATGTATTGGGCAGCAGGCGTACCGGCAGCATGGGACCCACCCTGGCCACGTTTGCACAGCTTGCGGATGCCGACGCTTTTGCAAAACAATACGGCGGAAAAGTGCTCAGTTTCAAGGAAATCACCCCCGACATGGTCACGCTGGATGGCGGTGTTGTAAACGATAAACCGATGTAGCGGAGGCAAGCATGGCAGATTTTTATGAAGATATCCCGGTGGAACAGGCGGATCAGATCGAAGCCATCTCCCGGCTGCGATATGAATTGCGCGAAAACCACGCCGCCCTGTTGAAAAAATATTCGGTCGAGGATATACAGCAACTGAAACAGGGCATCGAACAGGGGACGATCCCTGAACACCCTGCCTACGAGGATTATCTGGGCGCGGCTCTCACGGCGCAAACGCAGGAAATCCTGCGCGAGGAACTCAAGGCTTATCTGGCAGAGCTCCAGTCACGATGAACTTACACCTTGAACTGAAAGAAAAAATCGAGGCGGCTTATGGCAGCGGGCCGCTGGTGTCCATCGCACTGAAACAGGATGCACTGCTGATCGAGCTGGATTCAGGCGTATTCGTCGAGTTGCGCTACCTGAACCCGCAGGAATACTCAATCGGCTGGATATGGGGGGAAGCCGAATTCAGAATCGACACCGCCCCGCTGCACCCGCAGCTGAACACCTATCCGAATCATCTGCACGATGACAGCGGGAATATCCTGAGCGACCCGCTGACCTCTTTGGCAAACGAACCCTGGGACAATGTTCAGATCCTGCTCGACGCCATCATCAGGAATCCCCTGATGACGGACGCCTGAAACGGATCAATGAACTTCGCTTACCATGTAATCAACGGCGGCCTTCACATCGTCATCTGACAGTGAAGCATTTGCCCCCCTGGCCGGCATCGCGCCCTTGCCGCCCTTAAAGCCTTCCAGCGCATGCTTGTACAACACATCCTTGCCCTGCGCGATACGCGGTTCCCAGTCCGCCTTGTTGCCCTTGATCGGCGCACCGCCGGCTCCGGTCTGGTGGCACATCGCGCAGGTGCCCTTGAACACGTGCTCGCCCTTTTCATGATGCTCGTCTGTGGCCGCCATCGCTTCAGGTTTCGCTGTTTCGCCTGATTTTGCAACTTCTGCAGGCGGGGGCGTCACGGCAGAAGGTTGACTTGCCGTCTGAGATTCCTCCTTCTTGCCGCAGGCTGTCAGCGCCAGCGCGATGAAAAGAGCGGTGATAAGCTTGGTGCTATTCATGGTATCAATTCCTTAAAATGGCTGAACGAGGCCGGATTATAGCAGCGTAATATTACATCTCATTGACCGGAATCAAGAAATCAGGCTGCTCTCAGGGGTCGTAGGCGCGCAGCAGCGTGACATTGCAGATGGTCACCTCCCTGCCCTCGACCGAAATCAGCCCCTGACTACTCAAACTATTCAAAATCCGCGAAAAGGTTTCTGGCGTCAGGTTCAGGCGGGAAGCGATTACCGCCTTGCTGGTCGGCAGACTGACAGTCGCTGTGCCGTTTTTGCTCTGAAGATCATTCTGCATCAGATAGCCGATCAGACGCTGTGTGGACGAACGCAGCGTGTAGGCCTCCACGTCCTGCACCAAGCCGTGCAGACGCATACTCAGGCCCGCCAGCATTTTTCGGCAAAAACCGGCATCGCGGCCGATTTCCTCGAACACCGCCGCCTTCGCTATGTGCAGCAACAGGGAATCGTTCAAAGCCTGCGCATAAACCGGGTAGGGTTTTTCCATGAACATCACGGCTTCGCCGAAGCTCTGACCGGCATTCATGATTTCGATTACCTTCTCTGAACCGTTGGCAGCGGGCAACGCCAGTTTCATCTGTCCATGCACCACCAGATAGAAGCCGTTCGACGGATCATCCTTCTGAAAAATAATTTCGCCCTTATTGACCTGCCGTTCGTGCGTGTGCTGAACGATGCGAGCCAGCTCCTCGTTCGTCATGGTATTGAACAAGGGGAGATGAGACAGAATGGCTTGTATGTTTGGCGTCGTGCTCATGATCCTTCATATTCCGGGAGCAGCGTGTCCGGCCTCGCGGCGCCGGTAACAGGCGCGCAGCAAATTATGCCACAAAGCCAATGCGCTTGCAGCGAGCAGGATCGCCGCCGGATATACCAGCGGCGACCAAACCACCGCAGCCAGCAGCGTCAAGAATGACGCCAGATACAACCAGAATTGCCGCCGCGCCCATACCTCCGGCAGGATTTCCTTCATATTCGGGACGGCATGCCTGCCCGGCAGGCTGCTCTGCAAATGAAACCAGATCAGAAAAGGGACGATCTTGTACAACATGCCGTTAATCGCGCTCAGCGCGAAACCGACTATGATCAAGATGCCCGCGCTCAATTCGATCCTGTCACGCCAGCCGTGCGGCAGCAAACCCGCAGTCTCCCACAGAATAAGCGCGCCGCTCAGGCTCAGCATGGAGACGCGCCAGAACAACAGCGACGTATCGACCTGGCGTCTGCGGCGAAGGCTATGCAGATACAAGGTGGTCAGCGCGAAACCGGCATAGACTGCCGCGAGACCCGCTTCGAGTGCGTATCTCACATCATTCCCGGCCTCAGCCAGGGACCACAATATCAGCAATCCAAACAGGATCGGCGCCATCCAGCGGGTCAAGGTTGCGGGATAATTCGGCGTCAACTGAAACATCGGCACCACCTGATAGGCCACGCCGATCAGCAACAGCCCGACCCATCCTGCCAGCCCCCAGAACGGATGCAGCACGGCAAACGGCGCGTAGAAATCCATGGCAAGGCCGCCGCGCAAAAGCGCCAGACAAATACCGAAAACGACGGTGACCAGCAAGGCGAGGACGGCCAAACTTACCGCCAGCGTGGTCGCACTGCGCGTTGCGACCCGCAAGAGGCCAGCGCCTGCCGCCACAAAAAAGGCGCCGAAACCTAAAGCGAGGCAAATCGAGGCGGCCAGAAATGCCGGTTTCCATCCCCACAAAAAGCCGCCTGCCAGCAACAGGCTCCCTGCGCTCAGGTTCAGATGCACCAGCGTGGCAACCAGGCGCGGTTTGCCGATTGATACGCCTGCCACCACCGGGAGCAGTTGCATCAACGCGCCGCACATGGTCATCGACAGTACGCCCAGTGTAAACAGGTGGACAATTGCCAGCGTCGCAGGGTTGTGCCGCTCAAGCAGCGCCGACGGGCCTGCCCAAAGCAACAGTGCGGAAGCCGCAACGATAAACAAGGGGACGGTCAGAAAAAAACGAAACGGCACCGAAATCGGCGGCGCCTGATCAAAAGAGAGCCCGGTGGTCTGCATGACAGCGGCTAGTCCCGCCAGATCAGTACCGCGCAATCTCCCTCGGCGGTAAATTCACGCTCATACCGGTAGTTTTCGCGTTGCAGAATGCCGTACAGCGGGAAAGGTTCGCGTCGCAACAATACCCGCAGCAACTCACCTTCGGGCAGCACAGCAAGCGCTTCCAGCGTATGCGTCAGCGGCTCCGGCGGCTCCAGATCGCGCACATCCAGCAAGGTTACGCTCATCGTCATTCTTCCAGAGCGCGTATGGCTGCGAGTACCTTGGCGCATCGTTCGCCCGCCAAGACCTGATCGGCCATGCGATACAACATTTGCTGTTCTTTCAGGTTGTGCTGCTGCATCAACATCAGCAGGGTCTCGGACGCACCGAGAAACGCATCTCTGTTGCGCAAGCGTATCCCATCGGCCATCCCGGCGAACATCCCGCGCATCTGCTGATGCTCCATCCGCATTACTTCGGTCGGCCCCGCGGTCATTCCGGTCGCACTTTCAAAGGCCGGAAACATAACCTCCTCTTCCGCCTTGAAGTGATGTTCGGTTTCCCGACTGAACGCCGCAAACTGTCGCGTTGCCGCCTCCCAGTCGCCATCCACCATGGCATTCTCCGCTTCCGCAAAAAGCGTATCGCAGTGATGGTGTGCTTGTGTCATAAATACGCTGATCGTGTCCATCTTAAACCTCCGGAATGGTAAAGGTGTGACCATGATAGTGCGTATACTCAGCGGGTCGCCTTGACCCATATCAACTAAAAGCGTCTCCGTGACAAACTGAAGTCACAGGGCGCAGCCTGCCTCAGCCGGCCTGTCCGTCAGCGCGGGGACGCCAGTAAAACGGCAAGTAGCGCAGCACCCAGGGGATAAAGGAGACGAGCCAAACGGCACCGGCAGCGATATAGAGCCGATAATTGCCATTCATCGGCAACATGTCCGCCGTCACGCGCATCAGTACAACCAGCTGAATTCCAGCAAACATCAGCCTGATCGTCCTGTCCGCTGTCATGGGCAGTCCGGAATGCCCCAGTGTCACGCATGCCCTTTACCGGCGCGGAACGGGCCGGTTTATCTGTTGATGATCTGCATGGTAACCCCCAGCGTTTTCCACTGCCTGACTTCTTCCTGCAAAGCGGCTTCGGTCAGCGGGTTCAGGCTCAACCAGTCTGGCTCCATGGCGAGATAATATTTTGTTCCGGTAAAGCTGCCCGTCATTTCCGGCAAAACCACATCGCTGCGATTGCGGTAAAACAGGGTCGCCAGTCGCAGACTCATTGCCAGCAGGCAATCCATACTGTCCGTCAGCAGACCCTGCAATTTTTTCAAATTGCCGCGATGCGCCAGCGCCAGCAAACTCAGTCGCGCCTGCTCCTTCTTTGAAAAACCCGGCATATCGGCATTGGCCAGTATGTAGGCTGTATGCTTGTGATACCCGCTATGCGCGACCCGGATGCCCACCGTGTGCAAACTGGCAACCCAACCCAGCACTTGCAGCGCGGACTCGTTCACATTCTGGCCGAAGAATTGTCTGGCCAGCGTGTCGGCAAGTCTGGCCACGCGCGTCACATGTCTCACGTCTATGCAATAGCGGCGCATGAAATGTTGAACGGTCACATCGCGCATGTCGTTGTTGTGGAATCTCCCCCACATATCGTACAGCACGCCTTCACGCAACGCGCTCAGACCCATCTGCATCTGGGTGATCCCCAGCTCTTCAAAGGCGGCGTACATGATGGCAAAGCCGCCCGCCAGGGCCGGCAGGCGGTCCGGGCGCAATCCCAGCAAACCCAGCTTCTGCACATCGCCCGCTTTCAGCATCTGCGCGCGCAACATATCCAGCCCTGCCCTTGTGATGCCGCTCTTGCTGTAGCCGTTCAGTTCCAGAATTTCAGTGATCGCCTTGGCCGTGCCCGACGAACCGATGGCTCGCTGCCACATTCCCCTATAGTCGGCAACGATGCTTTGCAACTCGCTGCGCGCAGCAAGTTCGGCCTGCACAAGATTATTTTTGGTGATTTTTCCATCCGGAAAATAGCGGCTGCTATAACTCACGCAACCCATGTACAGGCTTTCCAGCTTGAGCGGATTGAGTCCGTGACCGATGATGAATTCGGTCGAGCCGCCGCCGATATCCATCACCAGCAACCGCTCATCCGACTGCGGCAGACCGTGCGCCACACCGAGATAAATCAGGCGCGCCTCTTCGCGTCCCGCGATGACCTCTATCGGGAATCCCAGCACCTGTTCGGCCTGCGCGATAAATTGAGCGGCATTTTTGGCCACACGCAACGAATTGGTGCCCACCACACGTACCGCTTCGGGAGGCAAGTCGCGCAAACGTTCGGCAAACCGTGCAAGCGTCGCAAGCGCGCGTTGCTGTGCGGCAACATCCAGATAATTTTCCGCGGTCAGGCCGGCGGCCAGACGCACCGGTTCACGAAGACCGTCCAGCATGTACAACTGCTCACCCTCAACCCTGGCTACCTGCAACCTGAAGCTGTTCGATCCCAGATCAACAGCGGCCAGGATAGGCTGCTGTTCCATTAGTTCAGTACTTCGCGATCGATTTCGTCGATGGTGACATGGCGCACATCGCGCCCCTTGACCATGTAGATGACATATTCAGAAATATTCTTGGCATGATCGCCGATACGCTCAATCGCCTTGGCCACGAACAGGATTTCCAGTGAGGCGGAAATCGTGCGCGGGTCTTCCATCATGAAGGTGATCAGATAGCGCATGATCGCGCGAAACTCGATGTCCACCTGATCGTCCTGACGCACCACTTCAGCGGCCATCGTGACATCCAGGCGTGCAAACGCATCCAGCGATTTGCGCAGCATGTCGACGGCCAGTTCGGAAGCATGTTTGACTTCTTGATAGCGAGGGATGGCCAGCCCGTGTTTTTCGGACAGCATCTTGGCCATGCGCGCGATCTTTTCGGCCTCATCGCCGATACGTTCCAGATCGGTAATCGTTTTGACTACCATCATCAGCAGGCGCAAATCGCTGGCGGTCGGCTGGCGACGCGCGATCACCTGACTGCACGCCTCGTCGATCTTGACTTCCATGGCGTTGACGCGATGATCGTCTTCAATCACGCGATTCATCAACGCAACGTCACCCTCCACCAGAGAAATGATGGCGCTCTTGATCTGGCTTTCCACCAGCCCGCCCATTTGCAACACGTAGGCGCGTATGGCTTCCAGCTCTATATCAAATTGCTTGGAGGTGTGTTCGCTGCTGATCATGGAATTCCTCTTTTCTGCCTGAAAACGGTATAGTCTAATGAGTGAATGTGAATAAAATATGACAGCAACGGGCGGCGCTACACCGTCATCGTCTTCACGCCTGCCGAGGTACCCAGCAACAGCACGTCCGCCCCACGCCGTGCAAACAGGCCATTGGTCACCACGCCGGCAATATGATCCAGCGTCGACTCAAGCTCGACAGGGTTCATGATTTGCAGGCCATGCACATCGAGTATCAGGTTGCCGTTATCCGTAGTATAACCCTCGCGCAACGCGGGCTGTCCGCCAAGCAGCACCAGTTGCCTTGCCACCGAACTGCGCGCCATCGGAATCACCTCGATCGGCAAGGGAAACTTGCCCAGCACATCCACCAGTTTGCTCTCATCGCACAGACAGATGAATTTACGGCTGGCGGCTGCAACGATTTTTTCACGGGTCAGGGCGCCGCCGCCGCCCTTGATCATGTGCAGGTGACGCGTGATTTCATCCGCGCCGTCCACATATACCTGCAAGTCACCCGCATCGTTGAGCGACAGCACTTCGATGCCGTGTCCCTTCAGACGTTTGGCCGAAGCTTCCGAACTTGCCACTGCGCCGCGTATCTTGTGCCTGATCTTTGCCAGTTCATCGATAAAAAAATTGGCGGTCGAGCCGGTGCCCACCCCCACGATGCAGTCAAACGGTACATATTCAATCGCAGCCACGGCGACCGCACGCTTCAAATCATCCTGGTTCATTATTGCTCGCTTTCAAGTTGGTTTGTGCAATTATTGCAGGAAATGAGGTTTTTGGGGGAAGTCATCTAACAATCATGGCAAGAAAGCCACCCCTGATAATGCAAAAGATTCTCGCAGGGATATTGCCCACATGGGCAATAACTCGCAAACCTGCCATGATCGTTCCCTCATCCCCGTTCCCCCTCTCCCGGAGGGCGAGGGGTACGGTTCGCCGCTACGCGAGTTTCACGTTAACCGTCTTTTACAACATATCTGGCCGCATGCCTTTTTAATCGGGCTGATGGTAAGATGGCAGGCAGACTACATTCGATAGCGAGGAGTTAAAATGCCAGCCGTATTAACCATTGCCACCACCCCCTATTACGACCAGAAACCGGGAACCTCGGGCCTCCGAAAACGCGTACCCGTCTTCAGACAGCACAACTATCTGGAAAATTTCGTTCAGGCCATTTTCGACAGCATAGATGCACCCGCAGGCGCGACGCTGGCACTGGGCGGCGACGGCCGTTATTACAATCGCGAGGCGATACAGATCATACTCAAAATGGCGGCGGCCAATGGTTTTGGGCGCGTGCTGGTGGGCGCCGGCGGGATACTTTCCACCCCGGCCGCTTCCTGCGTGATACGCAAATACGCGACCTTCGGCGGCATCATCCTGTCCGCCAGCCATAATCCCGGCGGACCGGACGGCGATTTCGGCATCAAATACAACACCGCCAACGGCGGCCCTGCGCCGGAGAAAATCACCGAAAGCATTTTTGAATGCAGCCGCCAGATTTCCCAATACCGCATCATCGATGCCCCTGATGTGGCATTGGACAGCATAGCTGAGCACACCATAGGCAAGATGGCCGTATCGGTGATCGACCCGGTTGCCGACTACGCCGATCTGATGGAGTCGCTGTTTGATTTTTCCGCGATACGCGCACTGCTTGCAGGCGGCTTTCGCATCAAGTTCGATGCGATGCACGCCGTCAACGGACCTTATGCGCGCGAAATCTTTATCAACCGTCTGGGCGCGCCTGAAGACAGCCTGATGAATTGCACACCTCTCCCTGATTTCGGCAACGGGCATCCCGACCCCAACCTCACCTATGCGCGTGAACTGGTCGACATTCTCTACGGCGAGCATGCGCCGGATTTTGGCGCCGCCTCCGACGGCGACGGCGACCGCAACATGATCCTGGGTCGCCATTTCTTCGTCACACCATCCGACAGCCTGGCCATTCTGACCGCCAACGCCAAACTGGTTCCCGGCTACCGCGCAGGGCTTGCCGGCGTTGCGCGCTCCATGCCCACCAGCGCAGCAGCCGATCGCGTTGCAAAGGAACTGGGGATTCCCTGCTATGAGACGCCCACCGGATGGAAATTTTTCGGCAACCTGATGGATGCGGACAAAGTCACCTTGTGCGGGGAAGAGAGTTTCGGCACCGGCTCTTCCCACATCCGCGAAAAGGACGGTTTGTGGGCAGTGCTGTTCTGGCTCAACATCATCGCCGCACGCAAACAGTCCGTCGAGGCCGTCACCCGCGAACACTGGGCGCATTTCGGCCGCAATGTGTATTCGCGCCACGACTACGAAGCCATCCCGACAGAAGCCGCCAACAGCGTGATGAAACACCTGAAAGACAGCTTCGGATCGTTACCGGGACAAAAACTCGGCAGTTACACCGTGGATGTTTGCGACGACTTCAGCTATACCGATCCGGTAGATAATTCTGTCAGCACGGGCCAGGGCATACGCGTTATTTTTACGGACGGTTCTCGCATCGTGTTCCGCCTGTCCGGCACAGGCACCGAAGGCGCGACCTTGCGCGTCTATCTGGAGGCCTACGATCCCGATATTGCGAACCACCACCTTGACGCGCAAGTCGCACTGTCCGAACTGATCGTCATTGCAGGACAGCTATCCGAACTCAAGGCGCGCACCGGTCGCGAACAGCCCACGGTCATCACCTGAGATGCTTGCGCAAACCAAGCTCAAAACCTACCTTTCACTGACCATAAGCGATTCGTTTGTCCCTTCTTCCTCCGGGATAACCAGCGACTTGCCAGCTTGCGGGCTTATAACCAACCACTTGGCAACCGTCTTTGGGTTGCTTAGTGGGATGGCTAGTTGTTTCATCAGCCGATTGGCTATCAATGATGGCTTGGGCTTTAGCCCTTAGCCAGAATTGAGTAGTTTCACCAGCTGTTTCACCAGAGGGTTTGGGTGATAACCAGCCACTTGGCAACCGTTTTTGGGTTGCTTAGTGGAGTGGCTAGTTGTTTCATCAGGGAACCGGGCATGGCGAGTTTGCGAGTTGATGCCCGCAGGGCATCATCCCTGCGAGAATCTTTGCATTATTGGGGGTGGCTACATGCCATGCCCGTTAGTCTTACTCACCTGTTGAAAGGGTTTGCCATGATCAGGAAAACCGCCATTTTGCTTGCCATTCTCATGCTTTCCATCGTCGCGTGGGGATTGTTTATTGATGAGAGTGCCACGCGCATCATCATCAACGGACATGAACTCACTGGCCCATTTCGGGGCGCGGGAGCCATCATTGGTCTGACAGCATTGTTCTGCGCGTCCATCCTGCTGCTCTTTGTATTTGCCGGAATCGGTATTTTTCTCCTCGGCATCCTGCTGTTCGCCTCACTCATCGTCGCATGGCTGGCTTTCCCGTTGTTGCTTTTTCTGCTGCTGCCCCTGGCTATCGTCTGGCTGTTCATTGCGCTCACCCGAAAAAGCGGGACATGAGTATCTTCTGCACCATCAGCTTGATATAACATCAATAAATTTCAGAAACAGCATGTAGAATGCACAGCAAATTTCACAGGCAGCTATGAAATTACGCCGCCTTAACCGCCTATAATGCTCAACTATTAACGTTGCATTTTTTAACAAATCGACATGTTCAAGTTTCTCGAATCGCTCATTCACGGCACCCGTGCCCATCAGGCGACCACCCCACCGGTCGGACTGCTGTCCTTCTACTGGCATTTCATCCGCCAAACGCCCTGGCCGTATACGGCGATGCTGGTCACCAGCCTTGCCGTTGCGCTGGCGGACATGAGCATACCCGTGATTATCGGCAAGCTGGTCGCCTTGATGGCGGCGACCGACCGCGCTGCCGCGCTGACCGCGCAATGGCCCGCTTTGCTGATCATGATCCTGGTGGTGCTGATCGTCCGGCCCCTGCTGCAATTCTCCGATATTGCGATCCGCTTTAACGCCCTGACACCGGGCGCGACGAGTCTGGTGCGCTGGCAAAGCCACTGGCATGTGGTGCGGCACAGCTGGCCGTTCTTCCAGAAAGATTTTGCCGGACGCATCGCCAACCGCGTGATGCAGACCGCGCAATCCTTGCGCGACAGCGTGATGTCGTCGATCCGCGCAGGACTGTATCTGTCCACCTACGGCATTTTTTCGCTGATCCTGATTTCCCGCTTCGACTGGCGATTAAGCCTGCCCACCCTCCTCTGGCTGCTGTCCTATGCGGTATTTCTGCGCTATTTCGTGCCGCGCCTGCGCGAACTGGCCAAACTGAGTTCGGACGTGCGCTCCAAGGTGATGGCGCGCGTGGTCGACAGCTATACCAACATCCTGACCGTCAAACTGTTTGCCCGTGTGATCGATGAGGATAGCTATGTGCGCGATGTGATGGACGAACATCAGGAAGCCATCTCGCGCCACATGCGCATGACCAGCCGCTTCATGTTCACCCTGCAATCCTTGAATGCGCTGCTGCTGGTGAGCACGACCGCGATCGGCCTGAACCTGTGGGCACAGGGGATACTCAGCGCCAGCCAGGTCGCAACCGCCCTGCCGCTGGTCTGGCAGATCACCAATATGGCGGGCTGGGTGTCCTTTGAAGTGGCCGGCATTTTTGAAAATGTCGGCGTGGTGCAGGACGGCATGGAAACCATCTCCGTGCCTCATGCGCTGGTGGATGAACCTGACGCCGTGCCGCTTCAGGTTACAAAAGGCGAGATACGCTTCGAGCACGTCAGTTTCGGTTACGGCTCGGGCAAACCGGTCATCGAAAATCTCAACCTCGTCGTGCGCCCCGGCGAGCGCATCGGCCTGATCGGACGCTCCGGCGCCGGAAAGTCGACACTTGTAAACCTTTTGCTGCGCTTTTCAGATGTTGAGCAGGGCCGCATTGCCATAGACGGGCAGGATATCCGGCACGTCACCCAGGAAAGCCTGCGCACCCAGGTCGGCCTGGTCACGCAGGACACTTCGTTGCTGCACCGCTCGATTGCCGACAACATCCGCTATGGCCGCCCGCAGGCCACACAGGCCGAGATCGAAGCGGCCGCTAAACAGGCGCAGGCGCACGATTTCATTCTGGGGCTGCGCGACTGGCATGATCGCACAGGCTACCACGCGCATGTCGGCGAGCGCGGCGTAAAGCTCTCCGGCGGACAGCGCCAGCGCATCGCGATTGCCCGCGTGATTCTCAAGGGCGCGCCCATCCTGTTGCTCGACGAAGCCACCTCGGCGCTCGACAGCGAAATCGAAGCGAGCATCCAGGAGCAACTGATCGGCCTGATGGCCGGCAAGACGGTGATCGCCATCGCGCACCGCTTATCCACCATCGCCCGTCTGGACCGCCTGATCGTGCTCGATCAGGGGAAAATCATCGAACAGGGTACCCACGATGAATTGCTGGGCCGCAACGGACTGTATGCCGCGCTGTGGCAACATCAGTCCGGCGGCTTTCTGGCCGAGGCGTTGCCGGAAAACCGGGAAGCAGCCTGATCCAAACCGCATCAGCGTATTGCGTGTTTAACCTTTTGACGGGGGGACGACGAAAGGGGATGAAATTTCCCCGAACGGCTATTGCAGCAGGTGGAATTCGATGTAATGTCCTACCCGATTTGCCCGCAAACAGCGATTTTCAGAGCTTGGGCTGACCGAACCGGGACCTGGCATCCGACAGCAGGCGCATCGTGGCATCCCCCTGAAACTCTCGTCCCGCTTTGGACAGATATTCATCGCGTCGCCCGGACTCACCCAGTTCATGCGCTGCGCGAGCCGCGATAATCGGATAAATAACCGAACTTTCCCCATGCTTGATGGCGCGCACGGCTGCCTTTTCCGCATCCTGATAGCGGCCCTCAAAAAATGCCCTCAGTGTCACATCCAGCAGTTTGCGCGAATTGCTTTGAGCGCGTTCCAGGCGCATTTTCTGCACCACGGCCGGCAGCTTGGTGGTATCTGACAACAACTGCAGCAACCAGTGCCCGAGCACCAATGCCAGCAACAACAGTACGGCAAACAGCTTGAGAGATAACTCGATGCGATACGGCGGATACACCAGCAGCACGTAGGCGGTGTTCTGTAACATCGTACCCAGTGCGACTGCCGCCGCAAACAGCAACAGAATCGAGATCAGGTATTTCATCGCACCGTCTTTTTCGGCAAACTGCGCGGCGTGCCGCTGTCCACCGCGCTCTCGTGACTCAGCCGGTAAGTGCGCACAGCTTGCAGGCTGCCCCCGATGTCGGGCAGTTCGATATTGATGCTCGCCTCAGCCAGCTTGTCCAGTTCATCCATCATGTGGGCCCCTTCCGGCGACTTGACGTCAAAATAGCGCGCTGTCCAGAGTCTGGCCGTTTTCAATTCCTGCCGGAAACTCTCTTCGTCGCGCGACAAAAGCGCAAGCCGCGCCGAGATCAGGCGCATCTTGAGATTTTCACGCAGGAAAAATTCCTGATTGGGCGGCAACAGCGCGATTTGCGTAAGATTCGTGTTCTCTATCCGCACCAGTTGTTTGACCTCCAGCCAGATGGCGTGCGCCCACTTTTGCCAGGCGGATTCGTTGACCATCGCAGGTTTTGTCTGCTCCGTTGCATTTTCAGAGGGCCGATGCCGGTCAACCAGCGGAAGCTCGTCCACCGCCGATAACAGCCTGTTTATTTTAAGGTTTATCCCCGAAACGTCCACTCTGGGCAGCGCGCGCAGCTTGTCTATATCCTGACCGATGGATTTGCGCAGGCCGTTGAACGCGGGTCTGTCCATGCGTTGCAAGCGGTTATCGGCGCTTTCCATGGCGATCAGCGCCGCTTTCACATTGCCGGACAACTGCAATTGCTGACCGGCAATCAACAGCAATTGTTCGACATCCGCCAGCGCGGTTTCATCACGGCTGACGGACAGGTTGTTGTATAACGCCTCCAGCGCGGCGCGCTGGTTCTGTGCCTGATCGTAGTATGTCTCAAGGGTTGCCACCCTGCCCGACATCGCGCGCACCTCATCCTGATTTTGCGCAATCAGTATCGCATTGGCTTTTGCTGCGCCATCCATCTCGGCGATTTTTTTGGCCAGGTCTTCCCGCATGGCGTTAATCGCCCGGTGACCATCCAGCCATTGCCAGACAAAAATCACGACCAGCACGATCAGCGTCAACTGGGTAAGGCTGATCCTTGCGAACAGGTCGGCCATCGATGTCTTGCGGGAAGCATCCTGTCCGTTCGATTCGCTGTCTGGTTTATCGCTCATACTCCGCCCTCAATCCGCAATCCTCGCTCCTCGCTCCTGATTCCTGACTCCCGCTTTCTTGCCCATTCCAGCAAGCCGGACAGCAAACCCTCATCGCCCGCCTCCGTCAGATACACCTGCATCCAGCCCTGCCGGCGCGCCAGTTCGGCTATGCGCGGATGCGGCACGAACAGCGGCGTAGTGTACAAAGCCGGCTGCGCGATCTGCCGCAAATGCGCCAGCGCCTCGCTGCTGGTCACCAGCATCGCGTCAGGATGAGCATTCAGCCACTCACCCGCATCCAGAACCGGCTTGCTGCGACGGTAGCAAGTCACATACTCGACAATAGCCCCGCGCGCGCTTAACGTATCACCCAGCAGCTCGCGACCGCCATCTCCGCGAAAGATCATCACCCGCCACCCTGCCACATGCGGCAACAATTCCAGCAATCCTTCGCTGTCATGCCGTGCGGACGGCACCAGCACCTCGCCGACGCCCAGTTCGCGCAAGGCCTGCGCGCTTCCCGCACCAATCGTGGCGATTTTCAGCCCAAGGGGTAAAACAACGCCAACTTCACGTATCGCCGCCATGCCGTATCGCACGGCATTCGGACTGATAAAAATGGCCATATCGGCTGCCGCCAGTCGTGAAACCTGCCTATTCAGCGCGACCGCATCCTGCACGGGTGCGATTTCCAGCAAGGGATGCAGCAAGGGTATCCCGCCCGCCTGCCCGATCTTCTGCGCCAGATGCGCCGCCTGCTCACGCGGTCGCGTGACCACAATTTTCAGACCGGCGAGAGGTAACTTAGCCATTGAGCGCGGCTAAAATCTCGCCCGCTCCCAGCAACCGCAGTTCATCGGCAATCCGTTTTCCCAACGCTTCAGGGTTGGCAATATCGCCCGTCGATTCGGCGCGCACCATGCGCTGCCCGTCAGGGCTTGCGACAAAACCGCGCATCTGCAAGCGGCCTTCTTCAACTGTCGCGAACCCGCCCAGCGGCACCTGACAGCTGCCATTCAGCGCCCGGCTCATGGCCCGCTCGGCCAGCACGCAGGCTGCGGTATCGGAATGATGCAACGGCTGCAACATGGCAATCACATCGCTGCGATCCGCGCGGCACTCTATCCCCAGCGCGCCCTGCCCGACAGCCGGCAGACTGTCTGCGCTGGAAATGATCGCGCGGATGCGGCTGCTCAGCCCCAGCCGCTTCAGCCCTGCCGCTGCGAGGATGATCGCGGCATATTGCCCCTCGTCCAGCTTGCGCAAACGGGTCTGCACGTTGCCGCGCAACGGCTCGATTTTAAGATGCGGGAAACGCGCGCGCAGCTGGCTTTCGCGGCGCAAACTGGAGGTTCCCACCGCGGAGCCGGCAGGCAGCGCCGCCAGATTGGCGTAATTGTTTGAAACAAAGGCATCATGCGGGTCTTCGCGTTCGCCTATCGCCGCCAGCACGAAACCATCCGGCAGAACCATAGGCACATCTTTGAGCGAATGCACGGCAAAGTCGGCGCGACCATCCTCCAGCGCCGTTTCCAGCTCCTTGACGAACAATCCCTTGCCGCCGATTTTCGACAGGCTGACATCCAGAATCTGGTCGCCTTGCGTGGTCATACCCAGAATACTGACATCAGTTTGCGGATATAATGCGCGCAACCTGTCCCTGATGTGTTCTGCTTGCCACATGGCCAGCGCGCTTTCGCGCGATGCAATGACCAGACGTGCCAGCGGTGTGATTGAGGACGGAACTGAAGAAACTGGTCTCATCGAAATATCCTGAATTTTTATGATTAATTACGCGGTGCATTCTAACACGGAGGCAGCCGCGCTTATTTGCGTATAGCCATGATGAATTTATTTTCTGCTCCTGTCGATATTTCCAGCAAAGATTTACCACTCCGCGAAGATGTGCGCCTGCTCGGGCGCATCCTGGGCGACACGCTGCGCGAACAAGAAGGTGAAGAAACCTTTCAACTGGTCGAAAGCGTGCGTCGATCCGCGGTGCGTTTTCGCAAGACTCAGGACGTACGCGACGGTGAGAAACTGGAGCAGATGCTCGATGCGCTGACTCCCGACGAAACCCTGGTCGTGGTGCGCGCCTTCAGTTATTTTTCGCAATTATCCAACATCGCCGAAGACCTGCACAACGACCGTCGCCATCGCGCAGACCTCAAGGCGGGCCTGCCGCCGAAGAACGGCAGCCTGCTGCTTGCGCTTGACCGGCTCGAAAAGAAACCGGTCGGCAAAGACACCCTGCAGGCTTTTCTCGACCACGCGTTGATTTCGCCCGTACTGACTGCACACCCCACTGAAGTGCAGCGTAAAAGCATACTCGATTGTCATCTGACCATCTCCGGCCTGATGTCCAGCCGTGATCGCCTCGACATGACGCCGGATGAAATCGCGGCCAATGAAAACGCTCTGCGCCGGTTCATACTGATCCTCTGGCAGACGCGCATGCTGCGCACCGCCAAGCTGACCGTGTACGACGAAATCAATAACGGACTGGAGTTTTACCGCTACACCTTTCTGAAGGAAATCCCCAGAATTTACGCCAATCTGGAAAACCAGCTTGAAGCGCGCTTTGACAAGGACATCAAGGTACCCCCCCTGTTGAAAGTAGGCAGCTGGATAGGCGGCGACCGCGACGGCAATCCTTTCGTGACGCACGATGTCATGCAGTTTGCGGTGCAGCAGCATTCCGAAGTAGCGTTCGAGCATTACCTTAAAGAGACACATCTTCTGGGCCGGCGCCTCTCCCTGACCGACCGTCTTGTCGATGTCAGCGATGACTTGCGCCACCTTTCCGATGCTTCGCCGGATACCGCAGTCAGCCGGATCGATGAGCCTTATCGCCGCGCACTGATACTGATTTATTCGCGTCTGTCGGCCACCGCCCGCCAACTTGGTCACGAAATATCGCATCTGCCGCCGGTGGATAAGGCGGCCCTGCCTTACGCCACGCCTGAACAGTTTATCGCCGATCTGGACATACTGATCGACTCGCTGTATCAGCACGGCGCTACTTATCTGGCGCGCGGACGCCTGTCCAATCTGCGCCGCGCAGCAGAGGTCTTCGGTTTTCATCTGGCGCCATTGGATATGCGCCAGCACAGCGCGATACACGAACAAACCGTCAGCGAACTGTTGACGCATGGCGCTTCGATCGGCAATTATGCCGGCCTTAACGAAGCTGAGCGGCGTCAGGTGCTGCTCGACACGCTGCAGGCGGGAAAGCCGCTGATGGTCGAGCTTGAAAAATACTCCGATGTAGTACAAAGCGAGTTGCGCATCATGCAGGCCGCAGCGGACATACACCGGCGCTTTGGCAGGGCCGCATTGCCCAACCACATCATCTCCAAGACCGATGCGGTGAGCGACATGCTGGAACTGGCACTGATGCTGCAACAGACAGGCCTGCTGGAAGGCAGCGATGCGCTGCACGTCAATATCATCCCGCTGTTTGAAACCATCGAGGACCTGCGCAGCTGCGGGCCCATCATGGACGAACTGTTCGCCATTCCCTACTACCGCCGGCTGCTGGCCAACAGAGGAAACACCCAGGAAGTGATGCTGGGTTATTCGGACAGCAACAAGGACGGCGGCTACGTCACGGCCAACTGGGAGCTGTATAAGGCAGAACTGGAACTGGTAAAAGTATTCGGCAAATACGGCCTGGAACTCCGCTTGTTCCACGGCAGGGGCGGCACAGTCGGTCGCGGCGGCGGCCCGAGCTACGATGCCATTCTGGCGCAACCGCCGGGCAGCGTGAACGGTCAGATCCGCATCACCGAGCAGGGAGAGGTTATTTCCAGCAAATACTCCAACCCGGAAATCGGACTGCGCAATCTTGAGACGCTGATCGCCGCCACCATGGAGGCGACGCTGCTGCATCATCACGGCGCAGACAGTGCGATGCCGGAATACCACCGCATCATGGAAGATTTAAGTCTGAACGCGTTTGCCGCGTACCGCAAACTGGTCTATGAAACGCCCGGCTTCACCGAATACTTTTTCACTTCCACGCCGATACGCGAAATCGCCGAACTCAACATCGGCAGCCGTCCGTCTTCACGCAAAGCCTCGGATCGCATCGAGGATTTGCGCGCGATCCCCTGGGTGTTCAGCTGGGGCCTGAACCGCACCCTGCTGCCGGGCTGGCTGGGCTTCGGCAGCGCGGTGCAACAGTTCATCGCGCGCGAAGGCGAAGCGGGTCTGGCGCAACTGCAGGCCATGTACAAAAACTGGGCGTTCTTCCGCGGTCTGATGTCCAACATGGATATGGTCTTATCCAAGACCGATATGGGCATCGCCTCGCGTTATGCCGGTCTCGTGGAAGACGTGGAGTTGCGCGAGCGGATTTTTGGAGCAATTTACGGCGAATGGGAAACCACCCTGGAAATGCTCTCCAAAGTGACCGGCAACTCCAGCCTGTTGCAGGACAACCCCGCGTTTGCGCGCAGCTTGCAGACCCGCACTCCCTACATCGACCCGCTCAACCACCTGCAAGTATCCCTCCTGGAGCGTCATCGTGCGGGCGACGACAGCGAGCCGGTCAAGCGCGCCATTCACCTGACCATCAACGGCATTGCAACGGGTTTGCGCAACAGCGGTTAACGGCAGAAAACCGATATGAACTTCAGGATTTCCGGCAACTGCCTGAATGAAAAACGGGAATTCGGGTTCCCGTTTTTCATGTCCGAGCGGCGCGCCGGATAATTTGCTGCACCAGCCACGCACCCAAACGACCTGTTCAACCCATGACCGACTGGATTTACAATTCCACGATCACCGGCGTGTGATCCGACGGACGCTCTAGCTTGCGCGGCGCCTTGTCGATGACGCAGCTTTTGCACCGGGGCGCCAGCGCCTCGCTGATCAGGATATGGTCGATGCGCAGCCCCATGTTGCGGCGAAATGCCATCATGCGGTAATCCCACCAGCTGAAGGTTTTTTCCGTCTGCTCGAACAGACGGTAACTGTCCTTTAAACCCAGCGCTTGCAGTGCACGGAAGGCATCACGCTCAGGTTCGCTGACCAGCACATTGCCCACCCATGCCGCCGGATCGTGCACATCGCGGTCTTCCGGTGCGATGTTGTAGTCGCCCAGCAATACCAGCTTCGGGTAGCGTACAAGTTCCTGTTTCAGCCAGTCGTGCAGCGCCTTGAGCCAGCCCAGCTTGTACTGGTACTTGTCTGAATCTATGCTCTGACCGTTAGGGATATATACATTGACCACGCGCACATCGCCAAAGGTAGCGGCAATCACGCGCTTCTGCTCATCCTCAAAAGCCTGTCCTGAGCCGGGTCGAAGGGCCGGAATCCCCATCTGCACATCGGACGGCTCTTCGCGGCTTAAAATCGCCACGCCGTTATAAGTCTTCTGCCCTGAAAACACGCTGTGATAACCGGCGGCCAGCAGTTCATCCTTCGGAAAATCGGCGTCCTGCTGCTTGGTTTCCTGCAAACACAACACCTCGACCGGGTTGGCAGCCAGCCAGTCCAGCACCTGAGGCAGACGGACTTTTAACGAATTCACATTCCAGGTAGCCAGTTTCATATTTTGCAATTCATGTTGTTTATATTGATTATTTATTAATTTATTCTATTTTTCGGGGCGTATATGATGACCTTGAAAATCCAGTGCGGGCGGGTCATAACTGAAAGCGAAGCTAACTTCATACGCGCTGCTCACGCAAAGCCTCGTACAACTGAGCGGGGCCAAGCAACACATCTTTCAAACCACTCCGCACCTTCTCCGACCCAAGTGCCTGCTTACTCAACGATGAGTGAGCCGACAGCGCATCCATGATCGCGTTCATCAGCTCATTCGCCAGATCGGGGGAGTTGGCGAACTGTTCCTTGGTATTGTTATTGGCCTGCTGCACCAGAATATCCGATTCGAGCAGCTTGCCTTTCAACACATGGTTTACGTAAATCAGCTTGTCGTCGTCGGTCAGCTCGCCCTCAAACAAATCGTTCACCTTGGCGATAATCAGTGCGAGGTAGATCTTCTCCTGCTCGCGCACCTCGCCGCTGCCGGGTTCGGTCAGTGGGGCCAGCTTGGGATATTCCCCGTTCACCAGTGCCAAGTTGCGTTTGCCCTGCTCCTTCAGCTTGTGATGGGTCAACGTTACCTTGGACAAATCGACGCCTTCACGCTCCCGCCCGAACTCCAGCAGGGGTAGCAATCGTTTGAAGAAAATGGCGCGTTTCTCGATGGCGGTGTTGCCATAGTCGAATATCTGCGACAGGAAGGCATACACCCGCTGGAATGCTCCCAGATTGTGTTTGAACAACACCAGCGCATTCATTTCGTCCTGTGCGGCTTGTTCTGCAGAAACGTAATAGTCGCGCAGCGATTCGTTCGCTCCCTTTCCCTTCGGGGGAGGGTTGAGGTGGGGGAAGCGGGCAAGCCCGCTGGCATCCTGCTTCATCGCGGCAGCCTTGAATGCTTCCAGCGCGGCTTTGTAGCGTTTCAACAGTCGATCCGCCACGGGTTCAATGGCAGCGGAAAGCTCCGACTGCGACGCGTTGGGATTCATTTCCACGTTCACCACACGATCCACCTCGTTGTCGTCGTAATGGCCTTCCGAGTCCAGCTTGGCGCGTAAGTCATACACCAGATTCGGGTCGGTTACCCCAATCAGCTCCGCCGTTTCAAAGTAAGTCTTGAAGGCACTCAACACCTCGTCAGGATCGTTCACGAAGTCGAGTACATAGGTCGTCTCCTTGCCCGGATAGGCGCGGTTCAGGCGTGACAAGGTTTGCACCGCCTGAATGCCCGCCAGCCGCTTGTCCACGTACATGCCGCACAGCAGGGGCTGGTCAAAGCCGGTCTGGAATTTATTGGCGACCAGCAGAATCTGATACTCGTCTGTGGCAAACGCCTCGCGGATGTCGCGCCCGTTCAGGTTGGCGTTGAGCATTTTGCTGGTTTCAGACAGTGGGTCGGGGTAAGATTCCTGATCGTTCACTTCGCCGGAGAACGCCACCAGCGTGCCGATTTTGTAGCCCTGCGACTTGATGTATTTGTCGATGGCAATCTGCCAGCGCACCGCCTCCAGACGACTGCCGACCACCACCATCGCTTTGGCTTTACCTTCGAGTAACGGCTGCACGTTCTCGCGGAAGTGCTCCACCACCACTTGCACCTTCTGGATGATGTTGTAGGGATGCAATCGCACCCAGCGCATGATGCCTTTCATCGCCGTGCTGCGCTCCACTTCTTTCTCATCCCATTCGCGCCCTTCCGGGATTGGAGATTCGCGTAGCGATTCTGTCGCCCCCTCTCCCGCAGCGCGGGGGAGGGTTGGGGTGGGAGAACGGGCTTGCCCGTTGGCGAGTTTGAAAGCCAGCTTGTACGGCGTGTAGTTCTTCAGCACATCGAGGATGAAACACTCTTCAATGGCCTGACGCATGGAATAGACGTGAAACGGAACAGGCAGATTGCTATCGCTGGCAGGCAGTGCCGGATTGGGGCGACGACCGAACAACTCCAGCGTTTTGGCTTTGGGCGTGGCAGTAAAGGCGACGTAGGTAATCCCCGCGTCATTCGCCCGTGCCGCCATGTTGGCTGCCAGCAAGTCTTCCGTGCCGATCTCGCCGCCATCCGCCAGTTCCTGCATTTCATCAAAACTCAACAACTGTTTGAGCTTGGATGCGGCAGCACCCGTCTGTGAACTGTGCGCTTCATCGGCAATCACCGCGAAGCGTTTGCCCTGTGTCGCTGCCAACTCCTGCACGGCCTGTAACGCAAAGGGGAAAGTCTGGATGGTGCACACCACAATTTTCTTGCCGCCCGACAAGGCTTGCGCCAGTTCACCGCTCTTGCTCATGTTCTCGCCCTTGATGGTGGCGACAACCCCTGCGGTACGCTCGAAGTCGAAGATGGCTTCCTGCAACTGCGTATCCAGCACCGTGCGATCCGATACCACCAGCACCGAGTCGAACAGCTTCTGGTGCTGCGCGTCGTGCAGATCGGCAAGGAAGTGCGCCGTCCACGCGATAGAGTTGGTCTTGCCCGAACCTGCAGAATGCTGGATCAGGTATTTCTGTCCCGCACCTTCAGCCAACACCGTTTCCAGCAGTTTCCGGGTGGCATCCAGCTGGTGATAGCGCGGGAAGATGATCGCCACAATCTGCTTTTTGCTGCCGCGACGGGCGACGATATAACGCCCGATGATCTCCAGCCAGCCCTCCCGCGCCCACACCTGTTCCCACAGATAGGCGGTGCGATGTCCGTTCGGATTGACCGGATTACCCGCCGCGCCGTGGTCGCCCAGATTGAAGGGCAGGAACGTGGTTGCCGAACCCAGCAGGCGCGTGGTCATGCACACCTGGCTGTTGCTCACCGCGAAATGCACCAGTGCGCCACGCGGAAAATCCAGCAGTGGTTCGGCGGCGTTTTGCCCTTTGGGTTTGGGATGGCGGTCGAAGCGATACTGATCAACCGCATCATCCACTGACTGCGTGAAGTTTGATTTCAGCTCCACCGTCGCAATTGGCAGGCCGTTCAGGAACAGCACCAGATCAATCGAATTCTCATTGTGCAGAGAGTAACGCACCTGACGCACCACGCGCAGACGGTTGGCGGCGTACTTCTGTTGTAACTCAGGGTTCATCGCCAGCGCGGGCTTGAACTGCGCAAGCTGCAACGGTTGGCGCAGACCCAGCAACTCAATGCCATGCCGCAACACATCCAGCGTGCCTCTATCATCCAGTTGGCGGCGTAACCGATCCAGCAAAACAGCTTCGGCGGCTGCGCCGTGACTCTTGCTCAATGCGTCCCACGCCTTGGGCTGGGTATCCTGCACCCAGGCAATCACATCGGCGGGGAACATGGCGCGGGCACGGTCGTAATTGGCAAAGTCGCCATCGGCATACAGCCAGCCGTGTGCGGCCAGATGTGCGCAGATGTCGTTCTCGAATTCTATTTCCTTGTGCAGGCTCATTTGTTATCCAAACTTTAAGCAAGAGAAGTTGTTAGTTAAAGTTAGTAGTCAAACTTTAACTAACGAACAGACTAAGGTAACGATCAAATGCATAGGCGCGCCCACGTTGTTGTCCGGTAATTTCGATCAGTATGCCAATGCGCATCAATTCGCGAATCAGCGTATTGGCGGTAGGCGTACTGATTCCCAGTGCTCGCTCCATATCTTGAGCGGTAATAATTGGCTTTTGATACAAATAATTTAACGCCTGATGCGCAAGACGAGCACGTTTTCCCAGGCCGAGAACCGCCTGCTCCACCTCGTTACGCAAAGACAAAATTTGCCGGAACGCATCGCGCCCCTTGCTGGCTGTTTCCGCTACGCCGCTCAAGAAAAATTTCACCCAGTGAGCCAGATCATTGGAAATACGCACCCGCATCAATGCGTCGTAATAACTTGCCCGATTGCGCTCAAAAAAGTCCGACAAATACAGCGAGGGCTTTGCCAGCAAGCCATGACTGACCAAGTACAACGGAATCAACAACCGCCCGATACGCCCATTGCCATCCAGAAAAGGGTGGATCGTTTCAAACTGGTAATGACTGATTGCCACCCTAATCAAATGCGGCACGACAATTTCTTCGTTATGCCAAAACTTCTCCATGTCGCCCATCAATTCGGCGACCCCATCAGGATGCGGCGGGATAAAGACGGCATCCGTCAGGCTGGAACCGCCTATCCAGTTCTGGCTGATGCGAAATTCCCCCGGTTGCTTGTGATCGCCCCGCACCCCTTGCATCAGGATAGCATGCGTCTGTTTCAACAGTCGGTTGGACAGCGGCAAATGCTTCAATTCGCCAATCGCCGAGTTAACGGCATCAATGTAATTGCGCACCTCGCGCCAGTCGTCGCGTTTTTCGGGCAAAATCTGCTCCTCCGCCATCAGCGCCTCGTCAATCCCGGTTTGCGTACCTTCGATACGACTGGAGGTTTGCGCCTCTTTCACCACGTGCATTTCGATGAACAAATCGATGTCCGGCACGATGAGCGAAAAAGCATTCAGTTCACCCAGTGCCCGATTCGCATTCTCCAGCAGGGCATTGATGGCCGGGTCTTCCCAAATCCACGCATGATTGACGGGTACAGGCTCAAAGCTTTTGTACTGATAACGCTGCTGCCAAACTCCCGCCTGAAAAGTTTCGAATTTCATATCGCCTCCTGGTTCGCAAATTTTCGCACGTCTATTTTGCCGGTGACGGCGGCGGAAATCAGCGCGCTGCGGCGCTCTTGCAGCAACGCGATGGCGCGGTTGGCTTCCAAGGTGAGGGCGTCGAATTTGGCGGTTTCGGTGTCGAGAAAGGCGGCGATGGTTTGTTGCTCTTCAAGTGGTGGCAATGCAATCGACATATTGCCAATTTGATCGAAGTTCAACCCTTCACGCGCTGCGCCATTTTGGGCGTGGTCGATTTGATTTTTGACAGGCATTGATTTGAAGAACAAACCAACAAAAGGAACTTGAGCTAGCGTTCTCAAACGGATTACACAAACATGCTGATTAACATTGGCGGAGGGAAATTCAGATGGCACAACGCATGAGCGCCCAATTGATGCACCCGTTACGTTTAGCAAAATATCGTTCGGTCGGATGCTACTCACGCTCATCATTTCATCAATGGCTTCGCTAATATAAGCAACATCTTCAAGTCGCAGCCCTTCGTCATAGACGTTTTGGCTTCTCAAAAACATCACGCCTTCATCTACATAAATTTCGCTTCCGCCAAGCGGCGTTTTCCCACTGGCAATACGCGAGGCAAGGTGCTTCATTTTCATCACTTCCCAATGCACCGGCACTTCGCCCAGCCATGCTATGCCGGAATCTTTCATCGCCACGCCGTCATTCCGGCGCAGGCCGGAATCCAGTTGATTTGAAAATTCCTGCGTAACAGGACAACGGTTTTGTCCGCTTTGCGGGATTATTTTTTCTGCTGGATTCCGGCCTGCGCCGGAATGACGGGCTCCCAGCCCCTTGGTGACGGCGTGCGAAATCACCGCCTGCCGCTTTTCCGCCAGCAGCTCCACCAGCCGCCGCTGCTCGGCAATCAACGCATCAATCTTCCTCGTCTCGCGGTCGAGGAAGGTTAAAATTGCGTTTAGTTCATCAGTGGGTGGTAGTGCAATACGTATTGAACCAATTGTGTCCGTATTCAGATTGAGTTGTGTACCGAATTTTCCCAATCCGCCATAACAAACACCCGCCTCAAAAATCCGATAAAGAAAAATCGGCGGGATTTGCAACGTTGGAAAGTAAACGAAGCCATCGTGGATACACGCCTTTATCGCTGAGATGCAAGGTTTGCCGACAGTTCCGGCTATGCTGATAAACAACTCACCGGGATTGATCTTAACGCTGAGCGAACTTCCCAAGTCTGAGAGCCGTTGAGTTGTGTCGCGTAACTCTCCGTCAGATGCAGAAACATCCGCAATCCGCACCCAAGCATATTCGCCTTCATCATCGAAATATTTGGGGTCGTCAATTGGACGAGGTGATGCGCCTCGTTGAACAGGAGATAACCACTTAATTGACTTCACATCCCAATGTTCCGGCACTTCGCCCAGCCAGTCTATGCCGCTGGCTTTGTATTCTGAATATCGTGGCATAACCAGCGACTTGGCGGGTGTTGTTTGGCCGCCTAGTCGAATGGCTAGAGGTTCCATCAGGCTCATGCGTCACCCTCGTTGCTCATTTGGTTTGCTTCAAGCAACGCGCGGTCGCGTTCCAGCTCGGCTTGCAGTTCGGCCTCGGAGGGGAGGATAAAACGGTATTTGCTGGCAAAGAGTTGCGGGTTGTCTGCCAGCAGGGAGTATTTGGCGACGGCGGCATTGCGCTCGGAACACAGGATCAGGCCCAGCGTGGGGTTGTCGCCTTCGTTGCGGTATTGTTCTTCAAACACGCGCACGTACATGTCTATTTGCCCGACATCCTGATGGGCGAGCTTGCCCACTTTGAGGTCGATGAGCACGAAGCATTTGAGCAGGTAGTTGTAGAAAACGAGGTCGACAAAACACTCTTCGCCTTCCACCCGCAGGTGCTTTTGCCGCGCGACGAAGGCGAAGCCTTTGCCCAGTTCCATGAGAAATTTTTGCAGTTGATCGAGCAGGCCTTGTTCGAGGTCTTGCTCATACAGCCCGGCATCGGCCTGCACGCCGAGGAATTCGAGCACATACGGGTCGCGGATGAAGTCGCGCGGATCGGCGGGGGCTTGTTCGGCAATGCGCACCGCTGCTTCGATGCGCACCCCGGCCTTATCCTGACTACCCAGTAAGCGCTCGTAAAACAGCGTGCTGATTTGGCGATCCAGCGCGCGTACGCTCCAACCCTGCTCGGCGGCTTCTTTGGCATACCATTCACGCGCCTTGATGTCCTCCACCCGCAATAAATTGCGGAAATGCGACCAGCTTAAACGCCCCAAACCGGATTGGTCACACAGCGTGTGACTAATTGGGAAAGCCAGATAAAACTGCCGGAACAGCTTCAGATTGGTGACGGAAAATCCCTTGCCGAATTCTGCCGAGAGGCGTTTCGCCAGCTCAGGGAGTACACGTTTTCCATATTCTGCGCGAGCTTCGCCGCCTTGTTCACCTTCGACGATCAAGCGGCCAATCTGCCAATAGGTTTGCACCATCGCATCGTTGACGGTTTGGCGAACACGGGTGCGCGCCGCCAAGAGTACGGCGCGGATGTTTGCATACAGCTCGCTGTGTGGTGCGAGATTGCCAGGTTCAGTTGTCATTGGTGGCATCCTGAAACAAAAAACCCGCCAAAGTGTGCATCGTTGAGAGGCATGGCGGGTGTATGAACGCGATTATACAGGGTAGCACTCATGCTGACAGCCCCGCGATCATGGTCAAAATCCGATCAGTGCATTGCTTCAATTCCGCATCGATTTCTGCCAGCGGGCGCGGCGGCTGGAACACGTAGAAGTGGCGATTGAACGGGATTTCGTAACCTACTTTGGTTTTGTCTTGGGCTATCCACGCATCGGGCGCATGGGGCAATACTTCGCGCTTGAAGTAACTTTCCACATCCTCGGAAAGCGGCACGTTTTCAGTATCGCGCAGACTGCTATCCGATTGCGGCTTGCCTTTCAGTTTACCCTTTTCGCCCAGCACAATCTTGCCTGCCGCATCGCGCAAGGGGCGTTCGACGGTGATGGTGCGGTAGCCAAAGTCTGCATTTTTGAAGATACGGCTGACCGGCCTGTCGTTTTGTTCGCCTTCCTGAAACTCGCCAAACAAGCGGGTGACTTCAGCGATGTGCGCATCAGACATTTCGCGACGCTTGTTGCCGAGGCTCTTGCGCATCTTCTGCCACATGCCGGAAGCGTCGATCAGTTGCACGTAGCCACGGCGGGCTTCCGGCTTACGGTTGGAGAGTATCCAGACGTAAGTGCTGATACCCGTGTTGTAGAACATATCCGTGGGCAGGCCGATGATAGCTTCGACCAGATCATTTTCCAGCACATAGCGGCGGATTTCACTCTCGCCCGAACCTGCGCCGCCGGTGAACAGCGGTGATCCGTTCAGTACGATACCGAAGCGACTGCCACCCTCGGCGGCGGGGCGCATCTTGTTGACCAAGTGCAGCAGAAACAGCAACGAACCGTCCGACACACGCGGCAAGCCGGGGCCGAAACGTCCGTTGAAACCTTGCTGTTCGTGTTCCTTGCGGATCACCGATTCGACCTTCTTCCACTCCACGCCGAAGGGCGGATTGGACAGCATGTAGTCGAATTTCTTGTGCAGGTGTCCATCATCCGACAGGGTGTTGCCCGGCATGATATTGGCGACATCCTGCCCCTTAATAAGCATGTCGGCTTTGCAGATGGCGTAGGATTCGTCATTCAGCTCCTGCCCGAACATGGTGAGCCGCGCTTCCGGGTTATGCTCGTCCAGATATTCACCTGCGATGGACAGCATTCCGCCCGTGCCTGCGGTGGGGTCGTAAATGGTACGCACGACACCCGGCTTGGACAGTACATCGTCATCTTCGATGAACAGCAAGTTGACCATCAGGCGGATGACTTCACGCGGGGTGAAATGCTCCCCGGCAGTCTCGTTGGAGATTTCGGCAAACTTGCGGATCAACTCCTCGAACACCAGTCCCATCTGACTGTTGCTGACCACATCGGGATGCAAGTCGATCTGCGCGAACTTCTCGGTGACTTGATACAGCAGGTCGGATTTGGCGAGGCGATCAACCAGGGTGTGAAAGTCGAACCGCTCGAAGATGTCGCGCACGGCGGGAGAAAATGATTGAACGTAGCTGTACAGGTTCTCGCGGATGTGATCCTGATCGCCCATCAGCTTCTTCATATCCAGCGGTGAAGTATTGTAGAAACTCTGTCCGGCTTTGCGCAACAGGAACGGTTCAGGATTCAGTCCGGCTTGCTGTTTTGCGTCCAGTTCGACCAACACGGCAGGCTTGGTCGCTTCCAGCACACAGTCCAGACGGCGCAACACCGTGAACGGCAAAATAACCTTGCCGTATTCGGATTGCTTGAAATCACCGCGCAGAAGATCGGCAACAGACCAGATGAAGGACGATAGTGTGGAGTGATTCATTTGAGCCTTGCAAATTAGATTGCCGGCTACTGTACAGCCAGTTTCGGCCCAGCCGCAGGACAGGCCTCCACTAGATATATCAGGCTAAACCGTTATGGCGCAACAGCGCATCGATGGAAGGTTCGCGCCCACGGAATGCCGCGAACGATTGCATCGCACCGCGCGAGCCGCCAACCGCCAGGATTTCCGCGCGAAAACGCGCACCGACATCCGGATTGAGCACGCCATGCTCCTCGAACAGGCTATAGGCATCCGCGGACAACACCTCCGCCCATTTGTAGCTGTAATAGCCCGCGCCGTAACCGCCCGCGAAGATATGCGAAAAGCTGTGCGGGAAGCGGTTAAATTCAGGCGGGATCAGCACTGCCACCTCTTTACGCACTTCATCGAGCAACTGCAAGATGGTCTGGTCGCCCCCCGCATCGAAGGTGCTGTGCATCAGCATGTCGAACAAGGCGAACTCGATCTGGCGCAGCGTCTGCAAACCGCTCTGGAAGTTTTTGGCCGCCAGCATCTTGTCGAACAGCGCGCGCGGCAGCGGTTCTCCGCTTGTCACATGACGCGTCATGCCGCACAGCACGTCCCATTCCCAGCAGTAATTTTCCATGAACTGACTGGGCAGTTCGACCGCATCCCATTCCACGCCGTTGATGCCGGACACGCCCAGGTCTTCCACTTCGGTCAGCAGGTGATGCAGGCCGTGACCGAACTCGTGGAACAGCGTGATAACTTCATCGTGCGTGAACACGGCGGGTTTGCCGCCGACTGGCGCCGAAAAATTGCAGTTCATGCAGGCCACCGGCGTCTGTATGCCCTCATCCAGACGCCGGCGCGTGATCACGTCGTCCATCCACGCCCCGCCGCGCTTGCTGGCTCTGGCATACAGATCGAAATAGAATTGCCCGACAATCCCGCCTTGCGCATCGCGGATGTCGAAGAATCGCACGCTCTCATGCCATACGGGTGCTGTGGATGCCACGATATGCAGACCATACAGCGTTTCGACCAGCTTGAACAATCCGGCCAGCACCGCGTCTTCAGGGAAATATTCCTTCACTTCCTGCTCGGAAAAAGCGTAGCGCCGCTCGCGCAGCTTCTCGCTTGCATAGGTGGTATCCCAGGAATGCAGTTCATCGATGCCCAACTCAGCGCGCGCAAATTCGCGCAGCTCCGCCAGATCCTTCTCGGCAAACGGCCTTGCGCGCTGCGCCAGTTCGCGCATGAAATCAACAACCTGCTGAGGGCTCTCCGCCATCTTGGCAGCCAGCGACAATTCGCCGTAATTATTGAATCCCAGCAGGCGCGCCTCTTCACCGCGCAACTGCACGATTTCATTGATCAGCGGTGAATTGTCCCATTCGGGTTTACCGAATTCAGAGGCGCGCGTGGCATAAGCGCGGTACATTTTTTCGCGCAGTTCTCGGTTGTCTGCGAATTGCATCACCGGCATATAGGACGGCGCTTTCAGGGTAAACAGCCATCCCGTTTTGCCTGACTCGACAGCCGCTTCGTGCGCGGCTTGCAAGGCATCTTCCGGCAGGCCGGCAAGTTCATCGGGTATTTTCGGCTCATCAGAGCCACGCTCGCCCCTTCCCCCTTGAGAGGGGGAGAGCGAAGCGAGGGGGCTTTGGGATGAGGGAGAATTTTCAACGATCAGCGTGAAGTCGTTGGTGGCATCCAGCAGGTTGTCCGAAAATTTCGATGACAACTCGGACTGACGCTCCTGGATTTCCAGATAGCGCGCCTTCTTGTCTTCCGGCAACTCGGCGCCACCCAGACGGAAATCGCGCAACTCGTTCTCGATGATTTTTTGGCGCGTCGCATTCAGTTTTCCGAATTCGGGACTATTTCGCAATTGTTTGAATTTATTGAACAATTCAAGGTTCTGCCCGAGCTCCGCGTAATACTGGGTGATCACCGGCAGCGTGGTGTTATAAGCTTCGCGCAACTCGGGTGAATTCATCACCGCATTCAGATGAGCGACCGGCCCCCAGGCGCGCGACAATCGCTCATGTGCATCTTCCATCGGAACCACGAAATTCTGCCAGGTAGGCGGCTTCTTGTCGGCCAGCAGATAGGCGACCAGCGTGCGGCATTCCGCCAGCAGTTTCTCGATCGCCGGTGCAACATGTTCGGGTTGGATCTCCGCAAAGCGCGGCAGACCGGTAAAATCCAGGAGTGGGTTCATGAGCAGGTTGAAGATAAATAGTTCTGTGGGAAAACTGACGGTCGCATTTTACTACGAAACGGCTATAGCACGGCTCGCCCAATAAACTGCTATTCCGGCAATTTATCGCGCAGCTCGTTGCGGTCGAACCACCACGAATCGCCGACGATGGCATTCACCACCTGACTCAGACGCGGCAGAAATACCTGCGGGTCGCGCAAACCCAGCTTATCCATCCACGCGTTGAGCGCCTGCTGGTCCTGCACCTTGCTGTGGCGTAAGGCTACGCGGGCGATCAGATCATTGGCCAGCAAACTCCAGTCTTCATGCTCCCCATCGTCGGCGCGCATGTCGATCACATAGCGTGCCGTGACGGCTGCGAGCGCCGCACCATCCGCATGGCTCGGCGTTTCGCTGACGATATGGTCGAGCATGGCGAAGGTGAGTTCAGGCGCAACCGGAAAAGTCACCGCCAGCCAGACGCCCATACCCAGCGCAGGTATCGAATCTGACTGTCCGGTCTGGTACAGCACGTTGCAGGCTTCCACGGCGTCCTGCCATTCCTCATTTTGCAGGGCGGTAGCAAACGCCGTGCGCGCCATATTCCATGCTTCCTTGTTGCGCTCCAGCCAGATCAGAATTTCGGCGATATCCAGCTTCAGCCGTACACGCGCCATCGGGTCAACGACCCGTTCAAGCTCAAGATTTTTTTCGCTCAACTGTTGCTCGAATTGGACTCGCTCCTCTTCGGTCAGGCTGTTTTTCAGGTCGACCATGGCAACCTGCGGTTCTGTTTCGCTCGTCATTGCATTTCGCATTCGTTATAAAAGTGGGCGCAATAAATTACGCCCCTACAATCCTCAATCCTCGATCCTCAATCCTGATTCCTGGCTCTGATAGACCACTTTACCGTCAACCAGCGTGTAGCGGACGAGCCCCTGAACCTCCATGCCGGTAAACGGCGTGTTTTTGCCCTGACTCTTCAGTGCTGCGGGTTCCACGCGCCAGCAGGCCTCCGGATCAAACACGCACATATCGGCCGCCGCGCCGATGCTCAGATGGCCGGCATCCAGACCCAGTATCTGCGCGGGTCGCAGCGTGGCGCGCGCGACCGCATCGGACAGGGAAATTTTTTCCTGCTGCGCCCATTTCAATATCAACGGCAGCAGCAACTCCAGCCCTGTTGCACCGGATTCCGCTTCGGCAAATGGCAATTGCTTGGCATCTTCGTCCACCGGCGCGTGGTTGGAACAGATGGCATCTATGGTACCGTCCAGCAAACCGGCGCGCAGCGCTGCACGGTCACGCAGACTGCGCAGCGGCGGAGTCAATCGGCAATTCGGGTCGAAGTAACCGATGTCCATCTCGGACAGGTGTACGTGGTTCATGGTCACGTCACAGCTCACCGCCAGGCCTTGCTGTTTGGCGGTACGTATCATTTCCACACCTGCCGCACTGGACAGGCGACAGATGTGCAATTTCGCACCGGTTTCACGCGCCAGGGACAACATCGTCGCCAGCGCGATGGTTTCGGCACACACCGGGATGGCGGGCAAACCGCAACGCGTCGCGACTTCGCCGTCATGCGCCACGCCGTCGCGTGCCAGAAAACTGTCCTGCGGGCGCAGCCATACCGAATAGCCGAACGTCGCGGCATATTGCATCGCACGATAAAGCACCCGGGTATCGGTGAGCGGCGCATCGGCCTGACTGAAGGCGACGCAGCCGGCATCCACCAGCTCCGCCATTTCGGTCAGCTCGCAACCCTTGAGCGCAGTGGTCAGGGCGGCTACCGGATACAGGCGCGCCAGATTCAGGTTGCGTGCGCGGTGCTTGAGCATTTCCACCAGGCCAGGTTCATCCAGCGGCGGGTCGGTGTCGGGAGGACAGGCCAGGCTGGTCACGCCGCCCGCCACCGCAGCCAGCATTTCCGACTCCAGCGTGGCCATATATTCATAGCCCGGCTCTCTCAATCTTGCTGCAAGGTCGATCAGCCCCGGGATCACGATCATACCGGCAGCGTCGATCACCTGAGCAGCCATAAAACCGTCCGGCGCCTGGCCTATCGCCGCGATACGCTTGTCCATTACATACACATCCAGCTTTGCGTCGATGTTGTTTCTCGGGTCGATCAACCGACCGTTTTTGATGTGGATATTCATTTCGGACTCCCGGCCAGTATGCTCATCACTGCCATGCGCACCGCGATGCCGAATGTCACCTGCGACAGAATCACGGATTGCGCGCCGTCGGCCACGCGCGAATCGATTTCGATACCGCGGTTCATCGGCCCCGGATGCATCACGATCGCATCCGTTCTGGCATAGGCCAGCTTTTCCTCGGTCAGCCCGTAATTCTTGAAATACTCCTGTCCCGATGGAAGCAAGGCGCCCTGCATGCGTTCATTCTGCAAACGCAACATCAGCACCACGTCCACATCCTTCAGTCCCTTCGCCATGTCGTGATACACCTGCACGCCGAGATTCTCGACCATGGTCGGCAGCAGCGTCTTCGGGGCGATCACGCGCACTTCCGGCACACCCAATGTCGTCAGCGCATGAATCTGTGAGCGCGCAACACGCGAGTGCAGCACGTCGCCCACGATGGCCACGCGCAGATTATGAAATTCCTTTTTGTAGTGGCGGATGGTGAACATGTCCAGCAACGCCTGGGTAGGGTGCGCATGACGCCCGTCTCCCGCGTTGATCACGTGTATTTCGGGAGCGACATGCCGCGCAATCAGGTGCGCGGCGCCGCTTTGCGAATGGCGCACCACGAACATGTCCGCATGCATCGCACACAGGTTGTCCACGGTATCCAGCAACGTTTCGCCCTTGCTGGTGGACGACGAACCGATGTTCAGATTGACCACATCCGCCGACAGGCGTTTGGCGGCGATTTCAAAGGTGGTGCGCGTGCGCGTGCTGTTCTCGAAGAAGATATTGAACACCGACTTGCCGTGAAGGAGCGGCACTTTCTTGATTTCGCGCCCTTCGGCGACCTCAAGAAAAGAGGCGGCACGGTCGAGAATGTCGCGCATGATGTGCGCCGGCAAGCCTTCCGTGGTCAACAGGTGCTGCAATTCGCCCTGCTTGTTGAGCTGCGGATTATTCATGTACACCTCTGCTTAATATTACACACGCCGCAGGTTCATCAAGATAGGCCTGCATAATTTGCTGCGCGGCATACTGGTCGAGCAAACGCTTCTGTGCACGGCCTCTTATGCCTTCCTTGTTCAACTGGCTGCCGGCGGCCAGCGAAGTATAACGCTCGTCCACCAGTATCGTGGGAAGACTGAAGCGGCCCTGGAGACGATTGGCGAAACGTCGGCACAGCGCGGTCAACTCGTGCGGCGTCCCGTCGTCATTGCCGGGCAGACCCACCAGCAGGGCGCAGGGCTGCCATTCTTTCACGAGGGACGCGATGGCAGCAAAACGGCTGTCGTTTTTTTCCTCGGCTATGGTGGTCAGGGGCTGCGAACTGGATGAAAACGTGTTGCCGACGGCAACGCCGATACGTTGCGTGCCGAAATCGAAGGCGAGCAGGGTGCCAACGACAGGATTGCGGATTGAGGGTTGAGGAGAGCAAAGCGAGGAGTGGAGCGGTGTCGCTGCGCAGCAGCTTTCTGTACTCACTCCTCGCTCCTCAATCCTCGCTCCTGATTTATCAGGCATGTCCGGCATCTTCTACCAGCATCGAGTAATTCACGCCCAGCAGCGCCATCGCCGCCGCGAGCCGCTCTTCGGCCGGCAGCCCGAACAGGATATCTTCGGTGGCAGGCACCGTCAGCCAGGTATTTTCGTTGATTTCATGTTCCAGCTGACCCGGCTCCCAGCCTGAATAACCCAGGGTTACCAGAAAATTGTCCGGGCCCGTGCCCTCTCCCAATGCCTCCAGTATATCCTTGGAAGTCGTCAGGGCCAGTCTGTCATTGATACGCAGGGTGGACTGCCAATCCTGCCGGGTGTCGTGCAATACGAATCCCCGCTCGACTTGTACAGGGCCGCCCACATACACCGGCAATTTGCCCAGTGCCGGCTGATGCAGCGGAATGTTGATCTGACTGAACATTTCAGCCAGCGTCAGGCTGATCGGGCGGTTCACCACCAGCCCCAGCGCGCCGTTTTCGTCATGCTCGCAGACATAGGTGAGCGTGCCGGCAAAGAAGCCCTCTTGCATGGCAGGCATGGCAATCAGGAAGTGGTGGGTGAGATCGAATTTAGACATGCCCGCATTGTAACTTGCCGTGCGAACCTTCACAATTTTTCATTGCTGCATCCGGCCTGCAACACCCCCATGAAAAAACTTTAAGCCGCCGCCGGTAAAAATTCGGCGATCCGTTCCAGCAACTCGTCTTCCTGGAAGGGCTTGCCGAGGTAGGCATTCACACCCAGCTCCATGGCGAAGTCGCGGTGTTTATCCGCCGTACGCGAGGTGATCATGATGATAGGCAGTTTTCTGGTCTTTTCATCACGCCGCATCAGCTTGGTTAATTCAAAACCGTCCATGCGCGGCATTTCAATATCCAGCAGCATCACGGACGGCGTAATCTCGCTCAGCTGCTCCAGCGCATCCACCCCGTCCTTGGCTGTCACCACCTGATATCCGGCCCGCATCAGCAAACGCGTGGTGATCTTGCGTACGGTCAGCGAATCATCCACCACCATGATCAAAGGCAGAACTTGCGGCACGATTTTTTCTTCACGGCGCAGCTGACGCGTGATGATGCGCTGCGTCATCTGAACCGGGTTCAGAATCAACACCACCGCGCCGTTGCTCGACACGGTGGCGCCGGCAATACCCGGCAGCCTTGCCAGTTGAGGGCCGATGTTTTTCACCACGGTCTCCTGGTTGCCCCGCAATTCGTCAACATGCAAGGCGATGCGCTGGTTGCCGCTGCGCAGCAGCAAAACCGGATTATATGGCTGAACTTCCGGCACACGCTCGTCATCACCCAGCATCGTCGGCAAATAATGGAATGGATAGCTATGGCCTTCCCATTCCACTTTTTGCTCTTTGTACACAGCGTTCAACTCGGCCGGTTTGATCTGTCTGACCTGTTCCACCATGGTGGACGGAATGGCGTAAATACGCTCGCCTGCACGCACCATCAGCACCTGCGTGACAGCCAGGGTGAGCGGCAGGTGTATCGTGAATTTGGTACCCTGCCCGGAAACGGAACTGACATCGATCCGTCCACCCAATGCCGTAATTTCGCTGCGCACCACATCCATGCCTATGCCGCGCCCGGCCACTTCCGTCACTTCGCTCGCAGTAGAAATGCCCGAGGTAAAAATCAGCTGGGCCAGTTGTTCATCGCTAATATCCGCGTCAGCCTCCAGAAGGCCCTTCTTGATTGCCTCAGCCCTCAGTGCGGCGAAATTCAAGCCAATGCCGTCATCGCTGAGCTCGAATACCACCTCATTGCTTTCCTGGCGCAAACTCAGCTGCACTTCGCCGATGGCATCCTTGCCGCTGTCGATACGCAGCCGCTCATCTTCCAGTCCGTGCGCGATTGCATTGCGTAACAAATGTTCAAACGGGGCAGCCATCTTTTCCAGCACGCTGCGATCCAGCTCCACTCCGGTGCCGGTCAATTCGAGGTTCGCACGCTTGTTCAACTCCTTGGCGGTTTGTCGCACCAGCCGATACAGGCGTTCGCTCATGCTGCTGAACGGAACCATGCGCACGCTCATCAGATTCTGCTGCAGATCGCGGTTCAAGCGCGCCTGCGCAAACAGCGCCGAACTGGTTTCATCGATATTCTTCAGCAGCGACTGTTGAACCGTCTGCACGTCATGCACGCTCTCATTCATGAAACGCGTCAGTTCCTGCAAACGCGTAAAACGGTCAAACTCCAGCGGATCGAATTGCTCATTGCTTTCACTGGCCAGCGAAACGCGTGCCTGGATCTGGCTCTCCGCCTGGATTTCCACCTCGCGCAACTGTTTACGCAGGCGCGCCACGCTGCCGGTTAATTCCAGCAGACCTTCCTTGAAGGCGCGCAACTCGGTTTCCACACGCGAACGCGCCACGCTGATTTCGCCGGCCTGATTGACCAGACGATCGACCGTATCCGAACGTACGCGCAGCATACTGGCATGTTGAGTACGCTCAGTGCCGGCGGGCGCTGTTTCACCCATGGCTTCTGCGGCTTCGACTTCAACCGCCTCCTGAACCTTGCCGCTGCGCAATTCCTCCAGCATGATGTTGAGGTGATCCAGATCGCTCTCCAGCGCATCCCAAACATCGCTCGCCGGCTCGCCCCCCTCCAGCAGACGGCCTTCCATTTCATGGGCGACATCACCTATACGCATGGCACCCGTCATACGCGCACTACCCTTCAGGGTATGCAGCAGGCGGTTCAACAAATGCAAATCGCCATTAGGCGTCTGGCGCAAGGTGCGCAGGCAATCGCCTATCCTGGGATACAGCTCATCCGCTTCTTCCAGAAAGACCGGCAGCAACTGCTCATCCACATCATCGCGCAGATTGGCCTGCTGCTTGTGCACGGCTCTGCTCCAGACAGGCGCTGCAACATCACCCGCCGGCTCGACAGGCGCTTTCGCGAATTCTGCCTGTTCCGCAGCTTCTTCCATTTCGGCCGGTTCTACCGGTTCTGCCGGTTCTGTCGGCTCCACACCCGTCGCTACTGCTTCCCCGCTCAGCTCGTCAAGCTGTGTCAGCCTCTCGTTCTCGCTGATTATCCGATCTTTGTCGGCCAGCACCAGCGTCACCAGATCATCGCATTTCTGCGGCATTTCCCTGGCACAGATGCACTGCACCATCTCATCAAGCTCTACGATGACTTCTTCCAGCATGTGCAACTGCTCCGCACCGATGCTCACCGGCATGTCAATACTGGCCTGCAACCACCCCTCAAGGGCAGCAGACAGCTCTACCACAGACATAAAACCGAGACTTCGACATATTCCCGCCAGCGTATGGGCAGCACGCATGAAGTCATATGCGGCCTGCGGCGGATGAGTCACCAGCATCGCATTAAACTGATGACGCAATGCGAGCACATTCTGGCTGGCTTCCTCGCTGGCAATTTTGAACAGGGTGGGTGAAAGCGCAATTTCCCCTATGACCACCGACTCCGGTTCCTTGAAATCGTTATCCGGCACTTCTGGAATCCGCTGCTTTGCAACGGGCTCGACCGGCACGCCGGCGCCACTCTCAATTTGCCGCGCGCGCGCAAGCAAATCATGCGCATCGATGTTCGCGTAGCCCTGCTTTTCAAGATCCGCCACCCAGGCGGAGAAAACCTGCAAGCCATCCACAATAAAGTGCATTAAAACGGGGTCGGCCGGCTTTTTATCCTGCAGGCATTTTTGCATGGCTCGTTCAGCCGCCCAGGCTACCTCGCCCAAAGTATTCAGACCCACCATGCGCCCGCTGCCCTTCAGCGTATGAAAGCCGCGACGTATGGTTATCAGCGGTTCCAGATTTTCGGGATGCAACTGAATGATTTCGACGTTGTCGCGCATGATGGACAACACTTCTTTTGCCTCTTCCAGAAATATTTCAAGCAGCTCTGCGTCTTCACCGGGCGGATGCTCTACCAGGGGACGCTGCTGAATGACGGATGTTTCAGGTATTTCTGCGGGTTTGACGGAGACCGCCGCTGTTGCGGACGGCATTGAAGTTATTGGTGCAACGGGGCTGGACACTTGACGCAATCTTGCCAATTCGGCCAATGCGCCGCGCAAGACCATCGTATCGTCCATTTGTCCATGAGCCAGATGCTCAAGGTAAGCGTGCAGTGTGCTTACCGCCCTTGCCAGAGCCTGCGCTTCTGCCGGCTTGGGCGCCGCCTCCCCATCTGAAAAATGACGCACCAGCGCTTGAATCTCCAGCAACAGTTGCTCCGCCTGTTTCAGAGAGAGAATATGCAGGCCGCCGTGAATTTGCACCAGCAAACGCTGCAAACCGTTCAGTGCCGGTCTTTTGCCTGCATCGTCAAAAAATTCATTCAACCCCTGCTCAACGAGCTCCAGGTTCGCCAGCATTTCATTGGCCAGCGAAGAGGTAACCGCACCTTGTTCGGTCTGGCTATAAAGGCTGATCAACTCCGCGATGCGTTGCGCATCCTCAGGCTTCTGACTCATCGCTGCATCTATCTGATTGGACAGAGTGCGCGCCTGCTCCTGGAAACGAGTGTCTATGGTCTCATAGTGCGTCATGCCGCTGCGCCAGAGCATCAGCGCCATTGCCACATCTTCGCCAATCAGGCGGGCATATTCCGGATCGCGCAAGTAGGCCGACAAGGCCTCGATTTTTTTGGTCAGATAATGAGGAGGATCATGTTCCAGCCGGTCACTTTTCTGAGCAATTTTTTCCACATACTCGACAAATCTGTTGCACGCATCCTTGTTGCCCGCAACGCACAACTCCCAGTTATCTTCAGCCTCCTGCATCTGATCGCGCAGTTCCTCGTAGGACTGTTTTTCCTCGGCAGAATCCATCACGGCGGGATAGTATTGATTCAGAGCGTATTGTTTCCGTATCTGCTCTACACGATCGCTCGCGGCATCGCACCTTCCTATCAGGTAGAGCATTTCATTGAGGATATGCTGAACATCGCCCGCATCCTCTTTCTCAACCGCTCGCATCTGCCGATCTATCCTGCCCAGCAATTTGCGCACACTCAGATCGTGTGACAAATCCTCATGCTTTACGCAATCGAGCAGACCGCCTGCTATCCACCAGAATGCCCGCCTGTCGTCCTGGGGTACGCAGTTCAATACCGTATCCAGAGCCTGTTTCATCGGTAAAAACGCGCCTGTTACATCATTCTTTTGCAACCAAAGTATCAGGCCACGCTGATACTGGCTGTGCGCCGCCTTGATCAGCGCTTTGACATTTTCCGGCTGAGCGATGCCCAGCACGCTCTCCGGCAATTGCACAGCCAGATTGGGAAAGAACAGATCCTGCTCGAATGACATTTCCATGCCGCGCAGGTGTTGCATGGCTTCGTATTTCGGAAACAGACGCAATACGGCGTTATCCGCCCCTTGCATCAGCGCATCCAGATAATCAGACAGGCCGCCCAGCGCGCTTTGCAGAACAGTTCGATACAGGTAGGAAGCCAGACCGGGGTTTTCGCATAACTCTTCCAACACGTTCCCAATTTCCGTGCAGAACACCGCCACTCCTTCCAGACGGATCATTCTGAGCACACCCTGCACACGGTGCAATTCTACGCACGCCTCTTCCAACGCAGGCACATTGAGCGTGGGGGCGTCCAGAAATTGAAAAAGGCGTTCGCCTACCACTCGCAACGCCTCTTCCATCCCGGGCTTTACAACGGCAAGTGAGGCGAGATCGAATGACGTTTGGTTAGGCATGACTGGCCGTTATCAGAGCTTGAAGCCGGCGACCGAATCCTTCAGGCCTGCCGCCAAGCTGGTCAGCTTGGCAGCGGAATCCGAGGTCAGACGCGTCCCCTCCGTGGTCTGCTCTGAAATATCCATAATATCCTGCATCACACTGGCCACTTCGCTGGCCATTTCGGTTTGCACCTGAGTGGACACCGAAATACTGCTGATCAGCGCAGCCAGCTGGTTCGATACCTGCTCGATTTCTTTCAGCGATTGACCCGCCACTTCCGACAGCTTTGCACCCTCCACCACCCCCAGGGTACTCTTTTCCATCGCGGCCACCGCATCCTGAGTATCGCTCTGGATCGTTTTAACCAGCGCACCAATCTGCTTGGTCGCCTCTCCGGAACGTTCCGCCAGCCGCTGCACTTCTTCGGCAACCACCGAGAAACCACGCCCCGCCTCACCGGCTGACGCGGCTTGAATCGCCGCATTCAGCGCAAGCACGTTGGTCTGTTCGGTAATATCGGAAATCAGATCCACGATCTCTCCAATTTCCTGCGAACTTTCACCGAGCCGCTTGATGCGTTTGGAAGTTTCCTGAATGTGCTCACGTATGCCGTCCATACCGGCAATCGTATTGCGCACCGCGAGCGAGCCCTCGTGGGTCACCACCAGCGTATGTCTGCCCACCTCGGCCGCCTTAACCGCGGCTGCATCCACCTCTCCGATCGAGCGTGCAATCAGTTGTACCGATTCCTCGGCATCCTTGATTTCTTTCACCTGCTTCTGCGTGGAGACCAGCAGTCGCTGCGCCATCCCTTCCGAGTCCTGAGTCGCCAATCCCATTTGTTCGGAGGCATCGGTAATGCGGGAAACCAGTTTGTGCAATTCCTCGGCGGTGTAATTGATCGAATCGGCAACCGCGCCGGTAATATCTTCCGTTACCGTCGCACGCACCGTCAGATCGCCTTCCGCCAGATCGTTCAACTCATCCATCAGGCGCAAAATCGCCTTCTGCGTTTGCTTGTTGGCAGCCTCCGCCAACGCTGTGCGATGACGCGCCTCATTCAGGTAAGCCCTGAACAACAAGCCAAATAAAACCAACAACGACGCGGCAGAAAACAATATCGCGTAAATCGTCCAGCGACCTGCCAGCGCAGCGGCATAGGCCTCTTTCAGCGCAGTCAGTTCGACAACCAGCGCCCCTTTTTGGGTAACACTCACACTGTCAAAGTAGTCACTGACGCCTCGTTTCGCGCCAAACAGGCCGGGCGACTGCCCCATCACCGCATCAACCGAGTTGCGATAAACCACGAACAAGTCAGCGACTTTGGCTACAGCCGGATTGGTCTTGTCAAAGCTGTTCAGCAAGGCTTCCGCCGCTGCCGTATTCGATCCCAGATTTGCAAGCATCTCATCGGTTACCACCGCACCCAACATGGAACTGGCATCATATCCGATGCGCTCCACCAGCAAGGCGAAACTGACCGCGCGTTCACTGTTTACACCTGATGCGGGCAAGCGAGCTATCGCCTCGCGCAATGGCGGGCCAATCTCTTTCACCACGTTCACTGCGCCAGATACCGTCAAAAGACCGGCGCGGCCATTTTCGACTTCCTTGATGTATGTCATGGATTGCCGGGCAATGGGCAACAGCCTGTCCAATACGACACGAGGCGCACCGCTGGTTGCGGGCGCAACAGCGTCGCCCTTGTCCAGAGCTTGCAAGATACGCTCAAAGTCAGCCCTTCCCTGCGGCAAACCCTCGATCGCGGTTTGCTTGCCCTGCAGGGCCGATCCAGCGTCCTTTGCGAGCCGTTGCGACAACATGACGAGGTCACCGGACAACTCCTGATAGTGTTCACCGTTCGAGGTGGCGCGATAGTCGAGCGCAACCGCAATGGCCCCGAGCAGAAAAAACACCACCACCCCCCCACCCAGTATCTGCAACTGTTTCGCAAACGGCAAATGGCCGATCAGCGGCAAAGATCCACCTGTAGCTTCCTGGGCAGCGCTGCTGTCAGTCTTGAAATCCGGTAATTTAAGCTTGAATGCCATGTTCATTTTCTCCGACGGATGTATACCGCTAAATGCCTATTTGCAAAAATTCCGGCTGGCTGAGCAACCCGACCACATCCAGCTTGCGCCATACAACACCGTGCTCATCTAAATATTGGTCGGGCTGAATTGCATCGCGCTGCCAGTCGCGCGTATCACGCAACCCGAACACTCTGTCTACCAGCAAAGCCGCATTGACTGTATAGCGTTCCGAGACCAGCAACAGGCGATTGGTCACCGAGCCCGATGCCGCACTCTGATACAGGAATGCGGGCATATCTGCCACGCAAAACAAATTGCCGCGCACATTGACGACGCCGCAGAACCACGGCCGGGTCAGCGGCACAGGCGTTAAGGGGGGCAGCGACAACACCTCGCTGATGTCCGTCATCGCCACCAGATAATTCTGCCCGGCGATTTGCACCCCCAGCAATGATACCTGATCGCCCTGGCGGCTTTTGTCCTGCATGCGACTGCTGAGGTTTTGCTGAAATTCGCGCAGATTGAGTCGCTTTGACATGGCCGGTCAGTTTTCTAGTCAAATGATTGCTGCAATTTTGCTGAGCAACTCAGCCTCATTGACCGGCTTGACCAGATAATCCTTTGCGCCTTGGCGCATTCCCCATATCTTGTCTGTTTCCTGATCCTTGGTGGTGCAGAGCAGCACCGGAATTTGCGCGGTGTCAGGATCCTTGGCAATCGCGCGCGTTGCCTGAAAACCGTTCAGACCGGGCATCACCACATCCATCACGACCAGATCAGGCCTCTCCTGTTTGGCTTTCGCAACGCCAATCTCACCGCTTTCGGCGAAAGAAACCTCGAAGCCCCGTCTCGTCAGAATTTCTCCCAGTATATGTCGCTCCGTTGCCGAATCATCCACCACCAGTATTTTTTTAATAGCCATCTTCATGTTCTCCAGTTTTTTGTGTATGCATGGTGACGGATTCTATCAGGCTCTTTTTATTGAAGGGTTTGATCAGATACTGATCGGAACCCACCAATTTTCCGCGTGCGCGGTCAAACAGCGTGTCCTTGCTGGTCAACATGACCACCGGGATATTTTTGAACTGCGGGTTGTTTTTGATCAGGGCGCAAGTCTGATAGCCATCCAGTCTCGGCATCATCACATCCACAAAAATAATGTCAGGCTGGACATCCACCACTTTCGACAGGCCGTCAAACCCGTCTTCCGCAAGTACCACACGGCAACCCGCTTGCGACAGAAATATTTCACCGCTACGACGAATGGTGTTGCTGTCATCGATCAGCACCACCTTGACACCCAACAACGGCAAATTTTCGCTCAACTTACCCCCTCGCTCGACACGGATGTGCCGGTTTTTACCACCTATAATGAATCGATCTGTAATCGTAACCGATAGACTATGTCTTGGCAATTTAACCGTTTGTCCATATTCATCGCCGCCAGAACTGAGGGGTAAACAAAATCAGCACGGTAAATATTTCCAGGCGCCCGATCAGCATGGCAAAGGTACATACCCAGGTCTGTAAATCCGTCAGCACGCCATAGTTGCTGGCAGGGCCAACCACGCCCAGACCCGGTCCGACATTGTTGATACAGGCAATGATCGCCGAAAAAGCCGAAATAAAATCCAGCCCGCTGATCAGCAGCGCGAAGGTCAAGATCACCACGCTCATAAAATACAGAGAGATGAAGCCCAGCACCGAGAACACCACCCTGTTCGGAATGACCTGTCCGCCGATCTTCATCGGGTTCACGGCCGCCGGATGCAGCAGCTTGACAAATTCCCGCCCGGCCTGTTTGACCAGCACCAGCGCTCTTATCATCTTGATCCCGCCCCCGGTAGAGCCTGAACTGGCAACGATGCCGCCCAAAAACAGCATCCAGAGCGGTGCAAAAATCGGCCAACGGTTAAAGTCCGCATTGGACAAACCGCAGTCGGTCGCCATTGATACCAGATTAAAGCTGGCATAACGCAAAGCCGTCCAGAAACTGGCATAAGTTCCCTGCCACCACAAAAAAAAGGTCATCCCTGCACAACTGATCAGCACCAGCCCTACCGTGGACAACCCCTCCACATCGAGTCGATAGGGCTTCAGGCTTTTTGCTCTCCAGGCCATAAAGTGGGTTGAAAAATTCATCGCCGACAACAGCATAAACACCATCAGCACCGCTTCAATCGCCGGTGAATTAAAATAACCGATGCTGGCATCGTGCGTCGAGAACGCACCCAGGCCCGTCGCTGCAAAGGCATGGCAAATCGCATCCAGCCAGTTCATGCCTGCCAGTTTCAGCGACGCGATACAGGCCAGCGTGATGCACAGATAAACCAGCCACAAGTTGCGCGCCGTCTCGGTAATTCGCGGCGTCAACGCGGCATCCTTCATGGGCCCCGGGGTTTCGGCCTTGAAGAGCTGGCGACCGCCGATACCCAGCAGCGGTAAAACCGCAACCGCCAGCACGATGATGCCCATGCCGCCCAGCCAGTTCAACTCATGACGCCAAATGTTAATGGCAGGCGGCAGATAGTCCAGCCCGGTCAACACAGTCGCACCGGTAGTAGTCAGGCCGGACATGGTTTCAAAATAGGCATCGGTAAACGACAAACCCGGCAACACCATCAATAAGGGCAGCGTTGCGACCGCAGGCATGGTCGCCCACATTGCCACGACCAGCAGGTAACCGTGCCGGATCGACAACTCACCCTTGTAACGGCGGGTGAGCATCCACATCAACCCGCCCAGGGCAGCCGTCCACACCATCGCCAGCAGAAAATCCAGCAGCATGGTGGTGTCGGCATAGATCAGCGTGGTGATTACCGGCATGACATAGGACAGGCTGAATACCACCAGCATCAATCCCAGCGCGTGAATAACGGTGAGTGTGCGCCCCATCAAATGAACCCGAGTTTAACCTGAAATAATTTCTCGACCTTTTTCACCATCGGCTTGTTGATGACAAATACGATGACGTGATCGTCGGCCTCAATAACCAGATCTCTGTGCCCCATCATGACTTCCGCACCGCGCACCACCGCGCCTATGGTCGCGCCCTTGGGCAAATCGATTTCGTCGATGCGCCGTCCCACCACGCGGGAAGACTGACGGTCGCCATGCACCACCAGTTCCAGCGCTTCTGCGGCCCCCCGGCGCAATGAATGCACGGCGGCCACGTCGCCCTGGCGCACGTAAGCCAGCAGGGAGCCGATGGTGACTTGCGCCGGGGACAGCGCGATATCAATCTTGCCGCCTTGCAGCAGATCGACATAAGCGCTGCGATTGATCAGGGCGATGACCTTGCGCGCCCCGGCCTGTTTGGCCAGCAGGGCCGACATGATGTTGTTCTCGTCGTCATTGGTCAGCGCACAAAACACATCTACCTCATCGACATGTTCCTGCTGCAGCAGCTTTTCGTCTGTCCCGTCACCATGCAGCACCAGCGTGTTGGAGAGCTCCTCGGCCAGATTTTCGCAGGATGTCTTGTTAAACTCGATGAGCTTTACCTGATAGTCCAGTTCCAGAGCGCGGGCCAGCCTGCGACCGATATTACCGCCACCGACGATCATCACGCGCCGGGCAGGCTTGTCCATGCGGCGCATTTCCTTGAGCACGCTGCGGATGTTTTTGGTCGCGGCGATAAAGAAAATTTCGTCTCCCTCTTCGACCACGGTGCTGCCCTCTGGTATCAACGGGCCATCCTTGCGAAAAATTGCCGCCACACGTGCATCGACCTGAGGCATATGAGTGTGCAGAAAGCTGATGGGTTTTCCCAACAGCGGCCCGCCGATAAAGGCGCGCACCGCCACCAGTGACGCCTTGCCATCGGAAAAATGCAACACCTGCAACGCCTCGGGAAATTCAATCAGCTTGGTAATGTAGTCGGTGAGGATCTGCTCGGGGCAGATGGAAAAGTCCACGCAGAAGTTGTCTTTGTCGAATAAGCCGGGACGAGCCAGGTAATCGGCGGAACGGATGCGGGCTATGCGTGTCGGCGTGTTGTAGAAGCTGGCCGCCAGCTTGCAGGCCACCATGTTGACCTCATCGCTTTGCGTCACCGCCAGCAACATGTCCGTGTCGCCAATACCTGCCCGCTCCAGCACCGAAGGGTGAGAAGCATTGCCAATCAAGGTACGCAGATCCAGACGCTCCTGCAGCAAGGCCAGCTTTGCGGCATCCTGATCCACCACCGTGATGTCATTCGCCTCGCTTACCAGGCTTTCCGCAACGGTCGAGCCGACCTGTCCCGCACCTAATATCAGAATCTTCAATATGTTCTCCTACTGCGCGCGTATCCATTTTTTCCACTCATCGAACAAGGTCTCGCTGCGCGCCGCGATAACCGAACGCTGCCAGACATTACCCGCCGCGAAATCATCGCTCTCGATACAGCAGGCGTATCCGCCCGTTTCCGACAGGATGAGCACCCCTGCCGCGTAGTCCCAGAGTTTTTGCCCGCCATGCAGATAAAGATCATAGCGTCCGGCGGCGGTATAACACCAATCCAGCGCACTGGCGCCGAAATTTCGTTGCGAAGCACAGGGCGGACGGGTCGCCAATGTCGCGGCCAGACCGGCGGAGAGTCGCTTCAGATCGACATTGGCAAGCGCACGGCTCATCGTCTGGGCGGTAACGCGTCCAAACAGTTTTTCACCATTCAGATAAGCGCCCCTGCCGGATTCTGCGGCAAACATTTCATCCGAAACCGGATCATAGACCACCCCCAGCACGCTCTTTCCATCGCGCAGCAGGGCGACCGATACGGCAAAATAAGGCAGGCCGTGCACGAAGTTGGATGTACCGTCTATCGGATCCACACACCACAGACCTTCCTGTGCGGAATGCCAGATCGCATGCTGCTCATCTTCGGTCATTTCCTCGCCTAACACCGGGACATTGCAAATGGCTTGCAGCTTCCGGGCCAGTGCGGTTTGCGTGGCGATATCCGCATCGGTACACAGACTGCCGTCGCTTTTATGCTTGTGCGCCACCTTCAGATAGCGCGGCATGATTTCTTCAGCAGCCACCAGCTTGACGGCTGCAATGGTCGCCTTGAGCAGGGCGCTCATGCCAAAGGCGCCGGTTTTCGACAGGCTGCGCTGTTCCATCACTCATTTTTCCATTTGATCGAACAACCCATGCTGGCAATCTGCTCGCGCGGCCCCTGGCCGGTCCGGGCAACCTGCAACATCGCGTTAAACAGATCGCGAGGGGCGTCCGCTATTGCTTCCTTGCGCGATGCATTCAGACGGCCTCGATATTGCAGTTCGAGATCGGCATTGAACCCGAAAAAATCAGGCGTGCAGACCGCGCCGTATTCCTTCGCCACCTGCTGACTCTCGTCCCAAACATAGGGAAACGGGTATTGATACTGCCGTGCGACCAGTTTCATGTTGTCGAAACTATCTTCAGCGTATTCTGCCGGATCGTTGGACATGATGGCGATGCTGTTGACGCCGTGCTGCTTTAATTCGAGCGTGTCCGCCACCAGACGGTCGCGGATCGACTTCACATAGGGGCAATGATTGCAGATGAACATCACCAGCAAACCGTTCTCGCCCCGCGCATTCGCGAGGTTATAACGTACGCCATCCACACCTGTAAGGTCGAAATCACGCGCCTTCCAGCCGAAGTCACACAGAGGGGGTTGCAAACTGACCATTTCATGCTCCTGACAAGATATTCCGTGGCGGTATATTATCACGCCCATAGCCACCCATACTTTCTCTTCATGCCACGCTTTTACTGTCCGCCCCCGCTTCCCGTACAGGGTTCATTCAGTTTACCGGCTGATGCCGCCCACCATGCCAGCCGCGTGCTTCGTCTTCGCGAAGGCGACAACGTACAGCTTTTTGACGGAATGGGCTTCGAGTGTCATGGCGTGCTTGAAGCGCTTTCCGGCAAACAGGTCATCGTCAAGGACATCATCCAGATCGACGTCAACCGCGAATCACCCTTGCCCGTGTTGCTGGCGCAGGCCCTGACCAGCAGCGAGAAGATGGACTGGGTGATACAGAAGGCCACCGAGCTGGGTGTTTGTGAAATTCAACCGCTGTCCACCGAGCGCAGCGTAGCCCGATTGTCCGCCGAGCGCGCCGCCCGCCGCACTGAGCACTGGCAACAAGTTGCCATCTCGGCTTGCGAGCAATGCGGGCGCAACGTGTTGCCTGTCATTCACGCGCCAATGGACATCCTGGCATGGCTGCAACAGATACGCGCATTAACCGTCAGCAAATATATCCTGCTGCCACAAGGCGCCGCCTCGTTACGCGATCAGCCAAAGCCTCCAGGTGCCGTGATATTGCTGATAGGCGCGGAAGGCGGATTTTCACGGGCCGAGAGCGAGTCTGCGCAGCTTTGCGGCTTTACACCCATACGCCTGGGCGCGCGCGTGCTGCGCACCGAGACGGCCGCCGTTGCCGGGCTGTCTGCACTCCAGACGCTGTGGGGCGATTTTAATAACTGAGAAGAGTAAAGAGGGAAGGGCAAAACCTCCGCGCCGCTGTTATCCTTCTCACTTCTCACTTCCCCCTTATCCCTTTACAAACTTAAGGATTTGCTATGCCGATCAAAACCACCCCCGCCCATTTCGTTGCCTGGTTCCGTTCCGTCGCACCCTATATCAACAGTTTTCGTGGCAAGACCTTCGTCATCGCATTCGGCGGAGAAGTCGTCGAAGACGGAAAATTCATCGGTTTGACGCACGATTTCAACCTGTTGGCCGCGCTCGGTATCCGGCTGGTGCTGGTGCATGGCGCACGTCCGCAGATCGAACAGCATCTGGCCGATAACCACTTGCAGGACAGCTATCATCAGGGCATACGGCTGACCGACGCCCGCACCATGCAATGCGTGAAGGAGGCGGTCGGCCGCGTACGTGTCGAGATCGAAGCGCTGCTGTCGATGGGGCTGGCGAATTCGCCGATGGCCAATGCCGATATCCGCGTGGCGGGCGGCAACTTCATCACCGCCCAACCGATAGGCGTAATCAACGGGGTGGATCTGCAACATACCGGCAGCGTGCGCAAGGTGGATGTCGCCGCGCTCAACGATCGCATGGAATTCGGTGAGGTGGTGCTGCTCTCGCCGCTCGGCTATTCACCCACCGGCGAAGTGTTCAACCTCACACTGGAAGATGTCGCCACTGCGACCGCCATCGCGCTGGATGCCGACAAACTGATGTTTCTGATGGAGACAGACGGCGTACTGGGCGAACAAGGCGAGCTGATCAAGGAACTGACCGTCAGCCAGGCACTGGCCGAATTGTCCTCGGATCGAGAACTGCCGGACGACGTAAACCTGTTCCTGCCCTGCGCGATACGCGCCTGCGAAGCCGGCGTTGCACGCACCCATCTGATCAGCCGCCATATCGACGGGGCCGTGTTGCAAGAGCTGTTCAGCGATGAAGGCATAGGCACCATGGTGGTGGAATCCACACTCAACACACTGCGCGATGCCTCGATAGAAGATGTCGGCGGCATCCTGAAACTGCTGATCCCGCTGGAGGAGCAGGGCATACTGGTGAGGCGCAGTCGCGAATTGCTGGAACGCGAAATCGAGCGCTTCGTGGTGCTGGAACACGACCACCGCATTGTCGGGTGTGCGGCGCTCTATCCCTTCCCCAACGAAGCGTCTGCCGAACTCGCCTGTCTGGCGGTGGATGTGCAGTACCGTGATCGCGGCTATGGCGAAGCCATCCTCAACCATATGATTGCTCTTGCCAAAACGCAGAAGCTGAAGAAGCTGTTCGTGCTGACCACCCGCACCGCGCACTGGTTTCTCGAACGCGGCTTCAAGGAAACCGAAGTTACCGCGCTGCCGGAACAGAAAAAATCGCTGTACAACTACCAGCGGAAATCCAAGGTGTTTGCGAGGAAGATATAGCGGCTATCCGGCAGCCAAAATTCTGGCAGCATGCTTCCGCGCTGCGCCGCTGCGCTTAACTTATTGACGCAACACGCATTACGTGAGTTGCATACAATCGCAGATTTGATTGCCCGAAAGCCGCCACTCTCGAAGTGTCACAAACGAGACTTAGGAGATGGACGGACTCGCGATTAAATCGCCCCAAAGCAGCCCATTAAAATCCTCTGTGTAGCTTAAGGAACCGCTGATTTATTCGGTTTTGTCGTTCCCGCGTAGGCGGGAACCCAGTTAAATAAAGGCGCTGGTTCCCCGCTTTTGCGGGGAAGACGAATAAATCAGCGGTTCCTTAATTATCGTGCCGCAGCTGAATTTCTCCACTCCTTGCTGTTATGGTTAACGCTGCAGGCGCTGACCTTCAAATAATCACGCGGCATAGACGCTACGACCTTCACCTTGATAACTCTGATACACATGTTCAAATACGGCTGAGCACTTGGACTCATAGATTTCTTTGGAGTAAGCGCGCGGCAAGCCTTCATCAAGCGCATTCTCGATTTCGATCTTCACCCGGGCGCGGGTAGAGATTTTTTGCCTCCATCCCAGCACCAGCAACTTATGCAGCGTCTCCAGCAGATGGTGTGCGACCTTCTTCACTTCTTCCCGCTCCTCTTTGGTCAGTTCAGGAGCGGGCCGGGTCAGAATATCCATGATGGTTAACTCTTCTTCGGTGAGGTTTTCGCGCACATGGCGCGTCTGCTCTTCCGTCAGTACAGACGATAGCGCCAGCAGCTCTTTGAAAACCTCTTCGATGTTGCGACTACCCGAGTTGTAACCCTCAATCAATTCCTGGAACTTTTGCAAATAGTCGGCGCGGGTCGGGTTGAAACGCACCATACGTTCCAGTTGCGCCCGCACCGCTGCTTTCAAACGTTCAACATCCGTGTTGCTCGGCTTCTTGTTCTCGAAGCGTTTGCGCAACGCCTCAAAATTAATCTTGGAAAGGTCGATCTGCCCATAGGCTGAAGTCGTTTGCCGAATCTTGAACGGCTCTGCCGCGATAGATTCGTCCAGCAAATCCTGAATACCCTGCATGATGTGCGAAATATCCGGCGGCTCGGTCACAGTGCGGATGCACTGTGCGATTGCGGCAAGACAACCGCAACGTTGCACAAACTCTATCGCTACCGGATCTGGCTTCACCGCGCGATACAGGCTGCTGACCAATGCCTCCAGCGCGAGGAAGTCGCGCTTGATTGCTTCCGGTGCCATCAGGCGGTCTGCGGCAGCATTGATCGCGCCAGCTTGTGCAAAGTTTGCCGTTGGCATGGTTTCGATTTCCGCCAAAGCGACGCCATGCTCCCGGCAAAACACATTCGCGTCATTCACAGCAACGCGCAGCTCATCCGCCAACGCCTTCTTGTCGCGCACCGGCATTTCTCCGCCGCCACCTTTGCCGTAAATCGCCAGCGCCTTCTCCAGCGAAGCGAACACGTTGGCGTAGTCCACGATCAAGCCGCTGTGCTTGCCGGGGTACACGCGGTTAGCGCGTGCGATGGTCTGCATCAGCGTGTGGTTGCGCATCGGTTTGTCGAGATAGATGGTCGAACAGCTCGGCGCATCAAAGCCTGTCAGCCACATCGCACAGACGAAGACCAGCCGCAGCGGATCGGTTGTGTCCTTGAATTTTTCATCCAGCTTTTCATCGTTCATGCGCTTGCGGTGCGGCACGATGTCAATGCCCAGCTTCGCCATCTGCTCAATCTCGTTCTGCCCTGCTGATACCACCACAGCCATATCAATATCAGCCCCCTCTCCCCTTGGGAGAGGGTTGGGGTGAGGGTGCGGCCAATACTTGCGCACCTTGTCGTACATGCGCAGCGCCGTCGCCTTATCGATGGACACTACCATCGCCTTGCCCTGAAAACCGCGCCCGAGGAAATGCTTCACGATGTCCTGCGCCACCGTATCCAGCCGGTCGTCACGAGTAATCAGGTGGTATTGCCGCCCCAGTTCGCGTTCCAACTTTTTCTCGGCCTCATCAGATAAATCGGCGTTCTCGATCAATTCGTAGATGTCATCGTTCAGGTCCGGATTATCCAGATGCAATTCAGGCGTGCGATTTTCATAGAACAGCGGCACCGTCGCACCATCTTCGACGGACTGCTGGAAGTCGTAAATGGAAACGTAATCGCCGAACACCTCGCGTGTGCGCTCTTCGCCTGCGATCAGCGGCGTGCCGGTGAACGCGACAAACATCGCATTCGGCAATGCTGCGCGCATGTTCAGCGCCAGCATATCGTACTGACTGCGGTGCGCCTCGTCGGTCAGCACAATCACATCGCGCCGGTCGCACAACAATTCAGCCGTCTGGAACTTGTGGATCAGCGTAAACACATAGCGATTATTGCCGGAGAGCAATTCGCGCAATTGCGCGCCGCTTTGCGCGTGGCAGGCGGCAGCATCGCTCACCGCACCACAGGCCGCAAATGTCTTGGCAATCTGCTCGTCCAGTTCAACCCGGTCGGTAACAACCACAAACGTCCAATTACCAAGAACCTTGCGCAACACCTTTTGCGCAAAGAACACCATTGAAAAACTCTTGCCTGAGCCCTGCGTCTGCCAGAACACGCCGCCTCGCCCGTGGCCTTCTTCGCGCGCCTTGAGCATGGCGCGGATAGCATTGTTCACGCCGATGAATTGATGGTTTTGCCCAATGATCTTGGTAAGACCGCTCTTGTGCTCTGAAAACAGCGTGTAGTTTTCCACCATATCCAGCAGGCGCGCAGGTTCACATAGTCCGCGCAACATCACTTCCAGCGACACACGACGTATCTCGTCTTCGCTTTCGATACGCTTCCACTCAAAGAACCGTTCCCAATCGGCAGTCAGCGAACCAACGCGACTATCCGTGCCATTTGAGGCGATCAGCAACGCATTAGACCAGAACAACGACGGCGCGCCGTTCTGCGCGTGCTTGTAACTTGTCAGGTTGCCATCAAAGGCTTGCTTCGCAGGCACACCCGGCTTCTTCAATTCGATCACCACCCACGGCAGTCCATTCACGAAACCGATCAAATCCGGGCGGCAGGTGTAGAGCTGGCCGACAATGGTCATCTGGCTGACCAGCAGAAAATCGTTGGCGGCGGGATCATCCCAATCCACCACCCGCACCCGCTCGATCTTCACTCCGCCTTTCGCTGTATCAGGCACAGACACCTTCACCCCGTCGCGCATCGAATCCCACAGCTCGCGGTTTGCGGCGGCAGGCGTCATCGCGGAACGGTCACGCGACAATTCATCCACGGCGGCGGAGATGGCTTCTGGTGGCAGCGATGGATTCAGCCTCGCCATCACGTTGCGCAATCTCGCGCCTAGCACCACCTCGGATTTTGTCTCGCGACCCAAATAACATCCTCTCCCACCGGGAGAGGGCTGGGGTGAGGGAGCGCACGCTGCAAGTGCGCCTGCACCCGTCACCTCATCCGAAGCCGATAGCGTCTCCCAGCCCAGCTCGGCAAAAAGCTGGATGGCAGGTTGCTCAACGAGACTATCTTCGGTGTAATGCGGAAAACTCATATTGTTTATACTTTGACGTTTTCAATTTAATTAAGAATAAATCGTAAAATCAATTACTTATATATCAGAGTCACTCCGTCAACAAATTAAACAAGCTTCTTTTATCCTTACCAAAAAAGGAATAGTTGAAGTCAGTAAGTTTTACCAATATAATAAGGTCAAAATGGATTGGGACTACCCGGTCGGCGTTAGGCATCGAGGACAACTTCGGTGCCTTTCGACTTTCTAGGGAAACACTTTTAGCCCGAAGCCGTTCTTATTCCCCGCACCATCCCGATAAAATTTGCTTTCCAATATTGCCATCGCACGGTTCAGCTGCTCGGGACGTAATACCGAAATACCGATAGGCCGAGCCGTTAAATCAGCCAACTGCATTCCCTCCGAATTGGTTTTCTTGTCTGCAATCATCAACTCAAACGGCAACCGCTTATTGAAATAATTCGCACCATCACGGATGCGGCGAAACTCCAGCTCCAGCTCAGCGTTTTCTTTCGATCCGCGTGCCTCGCAAACAATGTGCGTAATGCGATCATCCTGCCCCCGACTCCGCACCAAGCGATGGAGCCGCTCCAGCCCAAACGCCATCGCCAAATGATATGGATGCGCAGGATTTATATACTTGTTTGCCAAGCGGCGTTTGTCAATCACCACCGCAATCAGCGTAAAGTCGGCAGCCGCAATGATATTGGTCAGCGACTCCATAAAACCTTCACGCGCTTCCTTTCCCAGACGTGCAAACGCACCGGTTTTCTTGCGTATTTCATGTTCGTGCAGCACCACCATATCGTGCCCGAACACATCGAATTTATGTTTACGCACCGCAGGAGTAACCCTCTCGGCATAGTCATCCTTGCGAAACACGCAGAATGACAACACGAATACTGGGTAGCCCGCATCTATCGAAGTCAGGCTGTGATCACCGCTTTCATCCACATACACGATGTAATCGCTGAATTCGGATTTCGATTCCATCAGCCGCACACCCCGCAGATATGGCGTCTCTTACCCTCGCGGCATAATCCCGTAAGCGCGTTTTCAATCTGGTCGCGGCTAAAATCCTCGACAAAATCATTCGGCATGAATGCACAACCCCTCCAACAGCTGTATATTCTTAAAAGTGCTTTTTTATTAATGGATTGCATGGTCAAAATATTAACAGTTTTGATGGGAAAACATGCTACTTTTCCCATCGTAAAAAGGGAAGCGCTGGATAGCGTGTTGTTCGATGAACTGATCTTCAATGCAGCGTGGTACATCGCTATTTTCTCGAAATTAAGTCAGTCTCGACAGCAGTAATAGTGTCGTAACGGCTTTGAAAAGCGGATTTATCCGTGTTGACGTAAGCATTTCGTGGGTCATCGTGCTCGCTTATGCTTAGTTTTGCATAGAGATCACGCAGTTTTGCAGCTTCAGCAGGCAACAGCGGTACGAGTTTTGTGAATTCATGAAACTCCGAGACTGGCTGGCTCTTCTGCTTAAATTGATGTCGCTGCTTGTTGAAAACATGAGTGTTTACCACCGACTCAATCAGACGCCGCATTTTGCCAGCCATCTCCTCCTTCAAGCTTTTACTTGGTTCTCCTGCAGTAGCGAGAATCGCAGTAATGTCGGCTTTTAGCTCATCTGCCTTTTCGCTGTAGTCTGCGACGACAGTGCAATTCTCAAGCACCTGAACCGAGAGCTGACCATTTAAACCAGCCCCATTCAGTGAAGTCTGGAGTTGAACGAAGAACTCCCAGTTGTGAGTCAGGACGATAATCTGCCGCGTCGGATGCTTCAGCGTGAAGTCGCGCAATCGGGCACAATAGTTCGCAATGTAGTTGTAATCGAAGCTGGAGATCGGATCATCAAATACCAAAACCGACTGAGGGCAAGTTTCAAGTTCAGCAAAAAACAACGCGAGAGCGTGAACCCGTTGCTCCCCTTCGCTCAGCACGCCTTCAATGTCTTTTCCTCCTATCTGCGGCAATACCGTTACGGCTGCATCAGTTCCTTTTCGAGCGAGCATCACGCCAAATGCCGCCATATCTTTTTCCGTGAGAGCCCTATATTCCGCGTTCAGGCGTGCCTCAAAATCCACGACCACCAACTCTTCGTGCGCTTCCTTTGCTTTCTTCGTTATCTTTGTAAGCACCTGAGTAAATGCAGGGAGCTTGTTGCTCCAGAATTTCGACCTATCCACTCTCCATTTTGCACCTCGCAATTTATTCAATTGTGCAGCAATGGTTTGCGCATACTCCAATGGCTCGATTTCGTCGCGCAGCTTCGCCAATTGCTTTATCAATTCCTCTCTGCCTTTTGCGGCGACTTCGATGGCGTTCTTTTTCGATTCTAGCTGTGCCGCACACGTTGTCGCTAATAATTTGAGCGATTCAAGCGCCGCTTTCGCCTCTGCCGTAGGCTCTTTGGATACGTCGCAACTGGCAACAATGTGGTCTGAGTCGGCCTTCGCGGCTGTCAGCACTTCCGCTTGGATGTTTGTGTATTTCCCCCACCCATTCCGATCCACTTTGACGACAGAGTTTGCGAACTCGACAGCCTTGGCAAGGTCCGCCTTTAGGGTAGCGATGTCCTTCTCCAGTTCGCCAACCAACAGGTCGTGATAGCGTTTAAATAACTCTACTTCTGGGATGCCCATGTCACGGTTGCAGAGCGGACATGCATGACCTGCTGCCTCGTCCATTTTGCACAGTGGCGATGCTGCGCGTATCAGTGCCAGCAAGCCTTCTAGTGTCCCACCTTTCGGGATGAGCGCCTTAGCCAACAGTTCCTGCTCAGCTCGTTTCCTAGCGAGCACTTCCGCTTTACTTGTGGGTTCAATCGCCCACAACCCTTCGGCTGAGTTAAGCATCGTATTGATCGAGGTTAGAAAGACCTCCAACTCGCGATGCTCCGCTCTGAGCAGCTTCAAGCCTTCTTCAGACGCGGCTTTCTCCAACTCTGCGGCGGCAGCCTGCTTTTCGCTCAACAGTTTTTGCTCTGCAAAACCCTCGCCAAGTTTTATTTGGGCAGAAATGATGGCAACAGTCTTTTCGTCAATGCCTGACAATGGATAGCCTTTGAACCTTGCGAAGTCCGTTCGAATTTCTCCCAACGTTTGGGCCAGCTTTACCGAGTTGCCCTGCTGCTCGCGCTGGAGTGCTTCGCGCAATTTCGTTGTCAGTGCCTTTGTCCACTCGAAGACGTGGAGTCTGAACGGAGTCAGCACTATGACACGCCCTGGTTCAACCGCGTTTTTCACATTCCTGATCGCAATCGCCGTGTCGAAGTATTTGACTATCGTTCGCCTTGGGCCGTAGCCAATGCTGGGCGTCCACGCTTGATGCGCTGTATCGCTCTTAAACTTGAAGCGAAATGCAGGAGTTCCTGCGCCTGCCACTCTGACGTTCTGGAGTGGTCGACTTGATGGTTCGGTAGATGCGAGAACCTTCAGCGATTCACAAAGACTGGATTTGCCGCTGCCATTCGCCCCGAAAATCAGGGTGATTCTTTTTTTGAAACTGACTTCGAGTGTATCGCCAAGAAGTTTAAAATTCGTAAAACTTGAAAGCTGGTCGAGAAAATCCGGTGAAGCAGCAGCCGTAGCGGGAGTAGCCATGGCGGCGGCAGACGTCATTCCGATGTAGCTTGCCTTATCGGTATAGAGGGCAAAGAGCGTGTCGTGTGCCATCTGATCAAGTTCCGACACGCCGCTCACAGCCGCAAGGTCGCAGATCATTTTGAACCAAGGTTCGTTGACCTCCGTGGAGAGGTCGTTCACGTAACCAATTGCGTCAAGATGCGTAGGCATAACTCAGCTCTCTTTAAGGTTGACTTGCCCAGACAGCAAGCGCGGAAGCAGCAGGTCGCGGGTGCGGCGAAGATTGTCCGACTGTTGCTGCAAGATTCGAACCAGCCTTTTTATCGGATCAACCCGCTCTGAAAAAGCAGTTGCTACCTTAGCAATGGGCACAACCACCAACTCTTCTTTCAGAAACTTGAAATGCCTGGCATAAGCAAAGTCAGACAACTCGATAGCAGAGAGCGTGTAGAAAAAAAGGCTTACAGGCATTCGCTCGTCATTGGAACGCAATTGCTGCGTTCCATCAGCTCCACAAGCAAACGGGAAATCTATAAACTTGAGAATCCTCGTATGATCTCCAAACACAATCACAGGCAGCTCGCCTGAATATTCAACATCGGCATCATTCGTGTAACCTCCGACCAGTTCTCGCCCTTGATCTATAACAGGCAAATCTCCTGCCTGTAGATAGTCTTGTGTTTTGATCTTCCCCTGACGAGAAACCTTCGCCAATAACTCTGCAATTTTCTTTGCCTCCCACCCCTGCGGAATCTGCCCAAGCGACGAATTGACGAGCGGTATGGATTCATAGCCGGGATAGCGGAAGTTGACGAACCATTCGCGGTAGAGGCTGCGCGCCATGTCTTCCAGTATGCGGATGCGCCGCTGGTTGTTTTCGATCAGCTCATCGTATGCGGAGAGGATACCTGCGATGCGGCGTTGCTCCTCAAGCGACGGGACTTCAATTGCCGTTTCGTTAAGTATTGTGAGCGTCAAAAATTTGGTCGCAGCACCTGTTGAAAAACTGCGCAATTCTGAAAGTTTTGTTCGTAATGAGTAATAAAGAAATTTTGTTGTTAGATGCTCCGGGTCACGGGGTTTAACAACATAGGTACGCTGATATGCGTCGAATTTTCCCTTGAAGTATTTCAGCGGAAAAATGCCGTTTGCATTGTTCCCGCCCAGCAGCACACACTCCGTATCGAAGCTGTACGTATTCGTTCGCAGCGTCTCCTGCGAGCAAGTGAAGAATGGATAGTCACCATCTGGCACAGCGGCATTTGAGTCAAGCTTGCCGGTCTTAAAAGAAACCAAATCGCCAAGCTTCGCTGTTCGCCAGTCGTTCGCCCTCATCACGCTTCCAGAATCCCCGCCACATTCAGGGCAATAGTCTGTTCCAGCTCGCGCGCCTGCGCAGCCTCCCCCTTCAGCAATTTGCAAACCGCAGCACTGACTTCTTCAGAAGAAACAGTATCAACCAATCCACTGTCAATTTCTGCCGAACGGCGCAGCGCTTCCACGCTCCATGCTTCGGCGATGCTTGAGGAATCAGTCATGCTTGAGTTCGAGCGGCTGACTGCGCAAACCGGGAAGCGTCAGTAGCCGCTGGTCGTTGGTGAGCAATACGGCATCGAAATGGATGGTGTCGGGAACGTATTTCATGGCCATTCGGTGTCGCGGATGCGGCGTTGGTAGGCGACGGCATCTTCATCGAAGGTTAATTTTCCCGCAAATCTGGCGAGGTCTCGTGCAGGATCGAGGCTGGGCCAATTGGCGGCGGTTGTATCTGCGCTGGACTTGGCGGCAAGGTAGTCAACAAAATCGAGCACCTCTGCCTGGCGGCGCACATCCAGCCGGTGGAGGCGTTCGAGAATACTGTTTTCTATTGCGGAATTCATGGTTCGCTCCTTTCAGGTCAACAACGATGCGACATTCTGCGCGATAAGCGCCTGCAATTCCAGCGCTTCAGAATTCAGCACTTCCAGTTCCTCGTTCAGCGTTTCCAGTTTTTCCTTGAAGTCTTCGTCGCTGACTTCTTCACCCGCCGCTACGCCGACATAACGCCCGGCGTTGAGGCTCCAGCCTTGCGCTTCGATTTCTGCAAGTGTTGCAGCTTTGCACAATCCAGCAATGTCGCGGTAAGAAACCCATCCCCTCTCCAACTCTCCCCTTGAAGGGGAGAGGGCAATCGTCGCTTCCCCTTCAGGGGGAAGGTTAGGATGGGGGTGGGTTGCAGGGGAAGAAAATACTTCTTCCAGCTTGGCGCGAGCTGCTTCGCCGCCCAGGGTGTAGTCCGGCGCTTCGCCGCGATACAGGCGCACGACGTTGGCGATGAAGCCTATCTGTGCATCAGCCCAGTCGCGATGCGCGCGGTCGATCGGGCGGTAGATGTGGCGGGCGTCGATAAAGAGGATGGTGTCGCGGCGGGAAAGCGCTCCCTCACCCCCGGCCCCTCTGATGGAACTACTAGCCATTCGACCAGGCTGACCAACTACGTCAGCCAAGTCGCTGGTTATCCCGCTTGCGGGCGAGGGGCAATTGGATTTGCCTTTGTCGAGGAACCACAGCGTGCAGGGCAGCGTAACGGTGTAGAACATGTTGGGGCCGACGGCGACCATCACGTCCACGGCGCGGGCTTCGATCAATTGTTTGCGGATTTCCTGCTCGCTGCTGCGCGCGTCAGAGGCTGAGTTCGCCATCACGAAACCGGCACGGCCCGAGGAGTTCAGACTGGAATAAAACAGTTGTATCCACAGCATGTTGGCGTTGTCGGTACGCGGCACGCCGAAAGGGAAACGTCGGCCTGCACCCACGTCCGATGCCAGCCTGTCCTTGTCCACGGCGTTGACGTTGAACGGCGGATTGGCGAGGACAAAGTCGAATTTGCCGACTGCTTCGTGCGGGTCGTCGTAGTAGCTGTTGATGTGGCCGCCGTGGCGGATGTCACCTTCGAGACCGTGGATGGCGAGGTTCATGCGCGCCAGGCGTCCGGTGTCGTCGGTCTTTTCCACGCCGTGGATGAGAAGCTCATCAGCAGGATTGCCGCTGAGCTTCTCTCCCTCACCCCCTGCCCCTCTCCCAGTGGGCGAGGGGAGTTTGCGCTGGTGCTCGGACACAAAGCGCGCACTCTGCACGAACATGCCGCCGGAGCCGCAAGCGGGATCGAGGATGCGCCCGTGAAATGGCTCGATTACTTCCACCAGCAGGCGCACGATGGAACCGGGCGTGTAGAACTCGCCACCCTTTGATCCTTCGGTGCGGGCGAATTGTCCGAGAAAGTATTCGTAGATGCGACCGAAGGCATCGTAGTCGAGGCTGACTGGAATCTCGGAAACTTTCTTTAGCAGTTCCTTGAGTAAAGTGCTGGTAAAAATTTGAAATGTGCGCGGCAGTACGCCTGCCAGTTGCGGATTGTGCTTTTCAATATCGGCCATCGCATCGTTGATGGCCTGTCCGACATTCGCACCTTCCGGCAGGTTCAGCAGATGCGCAAAGCGCGCGGTCTCCGGCAGAAAGATCACGCACTCGGCATGGTAGGCGGCTGGTTCGTCAGTACGAGAGGCGGCGCGACGGGAAGATGCGCCGGCGGATTCCAATTCGGCGCGACGCTGTGCAAAACGGGTCTCGGCGAACAGCAGGAAGATCAGGCCCAGCACCGGCGCGGAGTACTGCGCCGCAGTCAGTCCTGAATTTGCGCGGAACTGGTCGGCCGCATTCCACAGACGTTTTTCAAGTGCATCACTTGCAAGGTCTTTTTCAGACGGGGCGATCCAAAGCATTTGTGTTTCCTGTCAGCATATTTTAATTGTCAATGGATGCTACCACGAAGGGGAGGGCGGTATATATGCGGCATTCGACCTGAATAAAATGTATACATGAGATCGGCATCATTCATCCATTTAGCTGACAAGAAGCGTCTATGCTGCCGGTAGTCCAGCTTCCTTTATAATGAATGCATTCCAAGGTAAAAGCTGTTTAACCTCTTCAGCAGTCGTCATGCTGGGCGGCAGTGCAAAAGCTTTGCGTCCAGCTTAACAATTCAGGCACCCCGTCGCTGCTATCCGCCAACTGGAGCAAATGGCACATTGCGGATGGCCGGTTCCGATGATACATCGCCGGAAAGTCACCCTTGACGCTTTTTGTTCAGATCAATTATTTCGTCGGGAAACCAGCGACTTGCCCGCTTTCGGGTTTATCAACATTGGGCTTATGTGTGTCCATTTCACACAAATCCCATGTTTGGTGCTTCATGAGTCGAACGTACTATTAGGGGCACAGCTGCACCCATAATCAATGCAGCGCCTGATTGACCTTGGCCAGTTCCGCTTCGCCCAGCTCACCCACTGATGCTTTCAGGCGCAGCTCGCTTACCAGATAGTTGTATTGCGCCTGATACAAATCGCGGCGCGTCGAATAGAGTTGCTGCTGCGCGTTCAAAACATCGAGGTTGGTGCGCACACCCACTTCCTGCCCCAGTTTGCTCGCTTCCAGCACGCTTACGCTGGAGGTGAGCGCCTGCTGCAAGGCATAGACCTGGGCTGCGCCGCTCACCACGCCAAGATATGCCTGGCGTGTCTGCTGTTCAACACTGCGCCGGGCGTTTTCCAGCTCCTGGCGAGCACGTTCGCGATTGGCTTCCGCTTCGCGCCATCTGGAATTCACAGCGCCTCCCTCAAATATCGGCACATTGAGCTGCACGCCTATGCTTCTGGTAGTGATATCGCTGGCCATACTGCCGCCGACATTATTGGTCGAATAGTTAGCCACCATATCCAGGGTGGGATAATGTCCGCCGCGATTTTTCTCAACTTCTTTTTTGGCCAGCTCAAACCCGGCATGGGCAATGGCAAGTTGCGGGTTATTCAGCTCGGCGTCATTCACCCACTTTGCCATATCGGCAGGCAGCGGCGCCTCCGGCCTGAATTGCGGCCCGATGCTTTTAAGATCTTGCGGCAGCGCGCTGATCAGTTGCTGCAATAAGCCGCGTTTGATTTCCAGATTGTTCTGCGCTGCGATCTCCTGCGAATAGGTCAGGTCATGGCGCGCCTGCGCCTCGTCGGTGTCGGTAATCGTGGCGCTGCCTACTTCAAAATTCCTTTTAGCCTGAGCCAGTTGCTCGGCAATCGCGCTCTTTTGCGCCTGGGCAAGCTGTACGCTGTCCTGGGCGATCAGCACATCGAAGTAAGCCTGAGCAGTGCGCAACACCAGATCCTGTTCTGCAATTCTCAGTTGTGCGTCGGTTTGCGCGACCTGCAACTCGGCCTCGGAATAGGCAACCCAGTTTTGCTGGCGGTACAGGGGTTGCACCAGCGTCACGCCATAACCATTGCTGTTATAACGATAATTGCCGCTTAAGACCGTGAGCGGATAGCCAAGATACTGAACATTTTGATTGTTGGTGGTGGAATTTGCGCTAAGGTTAACCGTGGGCATCAACAGGGAACGACCCTGCGGCAGTTTTTCCCGTCCTGCCTGTTGTGTGGCGCGCGCAGCGGCAATCACCGGGTCATTGGCCTGTGCACTGTGAAAAACATCCAGCAGATCAGCCGCCTGCACATCGTTCGCAGCCAGCATCGTGACCAGCAAAACTATCGCAGGCTTAATTTTCATCGAATTTGCGCCATTTTATTGCCGGCCCGGCATCAGTCCATGCAAAAGTTTAAAATACAAACCGCTCGGGATGTAGCGCATTTTGCAGCGGTGCAACGGAAGTTTCCATCAGGTTGACTGTTTCATAGGTATCCGGCGAAACCCGGGTAATCAGCTTCACCTCCATCACCGGCGCATCGCCAACGATGGCAAACAGTCGTCCGCCTATGTTCAGGCTGTTTTGAAAGGCTGCCGGCAACACCGGCGTAGAGCCGGTCAGCACGATTGCATCGTAGGTTGCGCCGTCTCCCCAGCCGCAAGACGCATCGCCGATCTCCAGCGCAACGTTTTCCCGCTGGTAAGCATGCAAATGCGACTTTGCCATCGCACTCAATGCAGGCTCGATTTCGACCGAGGTGACATGCCCTGCCAGCGCGGACAACAAGGCGGTCAGATAACCGCTGCCGGTGCCCACTTCCAGCACCCTGTCGCGGCGCCCGAGGCGTAATTCCTGTATGGCGCGCGCCTCCAGCTTGGGCTGCCACATAAACACGCCGTAACCTAACGGTATTTCCATATCCATAAAGGCCATGGCCTTTTTATCTTCCGGCACGAAATGTTCACGGCGCACGTGATGGAGCAGCTCCAGAATCCTCGCCTCCAATACGTCACATGGGCGAATTTGCTGTTCAATCATATTGAAGCGTGCTTGTTCCATATTCTGCATTTTGATTTAACCCGGTTAATTTAGCTGTTATTTTGCCAGTATAACAACACACACCCCTGATGCTCAACCCAACTATGCCAACCGGGTTGCTTTTCCCCTACTTTTCCAGTACCTTCCGTAACTCGCTAGGGGTCTTTGTCTGTTGTGATGGCGAAGTGAGATACACCCTTTGAACCTGTACGGATAATGCCGTCGTAGGGAAGCATCTATCGATGCTCCCTGAATTTTAGGAACATCAAAATGAACGCCAATACCAAATTTACCGCCCTCGCCGCGCATGTCGATGCCGCAGCCATCAAGCCTTTGCCCAATTCGCGCAAGGTATATGTGCAAGGCAGCCGCCCCGACCTGCTGGTGCCGATGCGCGAAATCTCTCAGGCCGACACCCCGGATGGCATGGGCGCGGAAGTCAATGCGCCGATTTACGTCTACGACTGTTCCGGCCCGTATACCGACCCTTCGGTTAAAATCGATATACGTTCAGGTCTTGCCGCAATGCGTGAAGCCTGGATTATCGAACGCGACGACACCGAAGCGCTGCCTCGCCTGACCTCCGATTACGGCCAGCAGCGGCTTGATGATCCTGCCCTGTCCGAAATGCGCTTCAATCTGAAGCGCGCGCCGCGCCGTGCAAAAGCCGGCAAAAATGTCACACAGATGCACTATGCGCGCCAGGGCATTGTAACCCCCGAAATGGAATACATCGCCATCCGGGAAAACGTTTTGCTCAGCTTAGCTGAGCAAAAGTTTCGCGAGGGCGGCGTCACGAGTCAAAACGTGTTTCTTGAAGGCAACAGCCCGAGTCAGAATCAAAGGGTTGACGGCATGTCTGAGATGATGCTCAAACAACATCCGGGCGAAAATTTCGGCAACTCCATGCCGAAAAAAATCACGCCGGAATTTGTGCGCGACGAAGTAGCCGCAGGCCGCGCAGTCATCACCGCCAACATCAACCATCCTGAACTTGAGCCGATGATCATCGGGCGCAAATTCCTGGTCAAGATCAACGCCAACATCGGCAATTCTGCGCTGGGTTCCAGCATCCAGGAAGAGGTCGAGAAAATGACCTGGGCGACCCGCTGGGGCGGCGACACCGTGATGGACCTGTCCACCGGAAAAAATATCCACGAGACCCGCGAATGGATCATCCGCAACTCGCCCGTGCCGATCGGCACCGTGCCTATCTATCAGGCGCTGGAGAAGGTCAACGGCAAAGCCGAAGACCTGACCTGGGAAATTTTCAGGGACACACTGATCGAGCAAGCCGAGCAGGGCGTGGATTACTTCACCATTCACGCAGGCGTATTGCTGCGCTATGTGCCGATGACCGCCAATCGCATGACCGGCATCGTGTCGCGCGGCGGTTCGATCATGGCCAAATGGTGTCTGGCGCATCACAAGGAAAATTTCCTTTACACGCACTTCGAGGACATCTGCGAGATCATGAAGGCGTATGACGTCACGTTCAGTCTCGGCGACGGTCTGCGTCCCGGATCGATTTATGACGCCAACGACGAGGCGCAACTGGGTGAATTGAAGACGCTGGGCGAACTCACCCAGGTGGCATGGAAACACGACGTTCAGGTGATGATCGAAGGGCCGGGCCATGTGCCCATGCATTTAATCAAGGAAAACATGGACTTGCAGGCAAAATGGTGTCACGACGCGCCCTTCTATACGCTGGGCCCGCTGACCATGGACATCGCCCCCGGTTACGATCACATCACCAGCGCCATAGGGGCTGCGATGATAGGCTGGTTCGGCACCGCGATGCTGTGCTATGTCACCCCCAAGGAACACCTGGGTCTGCCTAACAAGGCCGACGTCAAGGAAGGCATCATCACCTACAAGATCGCAGCCCATGCCGCAGACCTTGCCAAGGGACATCCGGGCGCGCAGGTACGCGACAATGCGCTGTCCAAGGCGCGTTTTGAATTCCGCTGGGAAGATCAGTTCAACCTGGGATTGGACCCTGACCGCGCTCGCGAATTTCACGATGAAACGCTGCCCAAGGAGTCCGCCAAGGTTGCGCATTTCTGCTCCATGTGCGGCCCGCATTTCTGCTCGATGAAGATTTCGCAGGATGTGCGCGACTTCGCCGCGAAGGAAGGCCTGAACGAAGCCGATGCGCTCAACCGTGGCATGAAACTGAAAGCCGTCGAGTTCGTCGCCAAAGGCAGTCAGCTCTACAGCAAATCCTGATTCATGCAACCGTCGCCCGCCGTGACTTCGGAAAGCCCGTGTATCGGGCACTGCACCACGGTGCTGGGAGATGATGTGTGCCGCAGCTGCCTGCGCACCTTCGAAGAGGTAACGCGCTGGGTGGAAATGAGCGAAGAGGAACGCTGCGCAGTGAATCGGCGTATCTCAATAATTTGCGAGATGGCGGGTTAAAACCCGCGCTACAGGAAAAACGATGGACACTATTTTGTTGCTTAAAGCCGCCATCCTCGGCATCGTCGAAGGCCTGACCGAATTTCTGCCGATTTCCTCGACCGGTCATCTGATCGTGGTCGGCAGCCTGCTCCATTTCAACGACGAGCGCGGCAAACTGTTCGAGATCGTCATCCAGTCGGCTGCCATCATGGCCGTGATGTGGGAATACCGAGCCAAGATTACCTCGCTGGTAGCGGGCGTGCAAAAAGGCGATGCCGCCGCGAAGCGCTTTCTGTTCAACATTGCAATCGCCTTTCTGCCGCTGGCCATTATCGGCCTGCTTTTCGGCAAACACATCAAGGCGGCGCTGTTCAATCCGCTTACCGTCGCCGTCACCTCCATCGTCGGGGCGCTGTTCATCCTGTGGGCGGAAAAACGCAAGCATGTGATTACCGTGGAAACTGCGGACGATCTGGACTGGCGCGGCGCCCTGAAAGTCGGCTTCGCTCAGGCGCTGGCGCTGATCCCCGGCACTTCGCGTTCGGGCGCCACCATCATAGGCGGGCTGTTTTTCGGCCTTTCGCGCCGCGCCGCGACGGAATTCACCTTTTTCCTCGCCATGCCCACGCTGATCGCCGCAACGGTGTATGAAATGTACAAGGAACGCGCCTTGCTTTCGGGCTCCGACCTGGGCATGTGGGCAGTGGGCTTTACCGCCTCTTTCATCTCGGCTTTCCTGTGCGTGCGCTGGCTGTTGCGCTTCATCAGCAGCCACGATTTCACCGTGTTCGCCTGGTATCGCATCGCCTTCGGCCTGATCGTGCTGCTCACCTATTACACCGGCATGGTGAGCTGGTCGGCAGCCTGATTACTGCTGCCGTTTATCAGCAGGCGTAACGGGGCGATTCCACCATCCTCCACCCAGCGCCTGGTAAAGCGCGACGGTCACGCCAAGACGACTGGCTTGCGCCTGCGTCAGATTGATCGCAGCCAGTTGATCATTTTGTTCGGCCGCTAACTGTGCCTGATAATTTACCGCGCCCAACTGATATTGTTTGCGGACAAGTTCAACTGATGTCCTGGCCGCCAGTGCGCCGGATGCTGCCGCCTTGAGCTGCGAGGCATCCGACTGTATCGTGTACAACGTGTCGGCGACATTCTGCAATGCGGCGATCACCGTGCTGCGATACTGCGCACCTGCCCCGATCAGCGCCTGTTCAGCGGCGCGTGACCTGGCATGCAGCGTACCCCCGTCAAAAATGGTCTGACTGACACTGGCCGCCAGATTGAAAAAACCGCCGCCGGAACGGAACATCCATGAGGGATTATCCGCCATACCGCCGATGGCTGCGGTCAACGCAAATTGCGGCAGTCTGTTGGCGATAGCCACCCCTGCCTGTGCGCTCGCAAAGTGCAGCTGCTCTTCGGCAGCGCGTACATCCGGACGTTGTTCGACAATTCTGGAAGGCAGGCTGAGCGGCAGTTCCACCGGCAAATGAAGCGATGCAAGTTCAAACTTTTCCTCGACCTCCTCATCCGGCGAATTACCTGCCAGCGCGCGTATCAAATCGCGCGTTTGCTCAAGCTGTGCCTGAAGCGGCGCCAGCGTCTGCTCCACGGACGCGAGCAATGACTCCTGCGCCGCAACATCCACGCCGGATACGTCTCCCAGCCTGTATTGAGCCTGCAAGAGTTCAAGCATCTGCCTGTTGAAACCGACCACTTTTTTCATTGCGGCTATCTGCGCGCGCAGCGATGCTTCCTGTATCGCTGCGGCAACCACGTTCGAGGCAAGCGTAATATAGGTCGCTTCCAGTTGCATTTTTTGAGCATCTACCTGTGTCTGAGCCGATTCAACCATTCTGCGGTTGAGGCCGAATACGTCCGGCACATAACCGACGGTTAACTGCGCCACGTGAAAATTGTAATAGGCGGGTGAATTATAGACGGGGCCGGCAGGATTCGAGCCTGTCTGAATCACAGTGCCGTTACCCTGTATACCGGGAGAGTTGCCGCCCATATTGCCCGCCAGCTTGTTGCGTGAAGGCGAGTAACTCACACCGACCGTCGGATAGAAAAATCCCTGTTGCGCAACCGCATTCTGTTGCGCCTGACGCAGGGCTGCCTGAGCGGATGCGATATCCGGGTTGGCTTTGAAGGCACGCTCTATCAGTGAGTTGATTTCAGGTGAACCAAACAGTTTCCACCAGTCAAACGGGACATCCGCCTTGGGATTGAATCGCTGCGACTCTCCTGCCAATACAGGTACGCTCGCGGCAGCGGGCGCATAACCGGTCGCCTTGGGCGCATCGGGCCGCTTAAAATCGGGGCCCACCGCGCAACCGGTAACGATCGGCAATATTATCAGGAATACCGCACAGCGTAATTCTGGAAATGATTTCATCATGGTTCTGCCGCCGTGACGGCTGCCTTCAAGGGGAATTTACGTCTGGAGAAAAGATCGATCAGCAGCGGCAGGATGATCAGCACCAGCACGGGCGCCAGCAAAATTCCGCCCACCACCACCAATGCCAACGGTTTTTGCACCTGCGAACCGATGCCGGTCGAGAAGGCTGCGGGCAACAGGCCGACGCACGCCGCGCAACAGGTCATCATGACCGGTCGCAACCTGGTCTGACAGGACTTTTGGATCGCTTGTGAACGCTCCACTCCCGTTTCGATGAGCTGATTGAAATAAGTCAGCACAATGATGCCCTCCATCACCGAGATGCCGAACAGGCCGATAAAACCGATCGCTGCCGACACGCTGAACGGGGTTCCAGTCAGATAGAGTGCAAAAATCCCGCCTATCAGCGCCATCGGCATCACGCTGGCGGCAAGCAGGGTGTCGGCAATCGAACTGAAGTTGAAAAACAGCAGCAGCATGATGAGACCCAGACTCAAGGGTACGACGACCTTCAGGCGAGCCATCGCCTCATTCATTTGCCCGAATTCACCCACCCACTCCAGCCGGTATCCGCCGGGTATTTTTACCTGTTCCGCCACCTTTTGCTGCGCTTCCATGACCGCGCCGCCCAGATCGCGGCCCCGCACGCTGAATTTGATTGGTATGTAGCGCTCCTGGCCTTCCCGATAGATGAAGGATGCGCCGGAGACCAGTTTGACGTCGGCAACATCGGCCAACGGAATTTGAACCACCCCGTTGCCGCTTGGATTGGGAGCCCCGATGGTAATGCGCCTGATCGCATCCAGACTTTTCCGGTCATGCTGAGCCATGCGAACGATCATCGGGAAATTGCGGTCACTGCCATCCTCATACAGGTTTCCGGCAGCCTGTCCGCCTATCGCTGCCTGTACCGTTGCGTTGATGTCGCCGGGCGCCAGACCGTAACGTGCCGCCCGTACGCGGTCGATGTCGATCCTGACCGTCGGCTGACCCAGCGCCCGGAAGATAGACAGATCGGTAATCCCAGGCACTTTCGCCATCACCGACTGAATCTGCCCGGCGGTTTTTTCCAATTCGGCCAGATCGTTGCCATACAACTTGACCGAGTTTTGTCCCTTGACGCCGGACGATGCTTCTTCCACGTTGTCCTCGATGTATTGCGAAAAATTGAACTCCACGCCCGGAAACCCGGCTTGCATCTTTGAGCTGATTTCCTCAGTCAGTTTTTCCTTGTCAACTCCCTTGGGCCATGTATCGAAAGGAATTAACGGCACAAAGAATTCCGCATTGAAAAAACCGGTCGCATCGGTTCCGTCATCAGGCCGCCCGTTTTGCGAGATGACGGTTTGCACCTCCGGATAGCTTTTGATCAGGGTGCGCATCCGGTTGACGTAGGCATTGCTCTCTTCCAGCGAAATGGAGTCGGGCATCGAGGCTCTGATCCACATATTGCCTTCCTCAAGCTTGGGCATGAACTCCATTCCCAGCGAACGCACTGCAAATCCGGCCAATATCACCAGCAGCGCGGCCATGCCCAGCATCATCACCCGATTCGCAAGAGCAAACCCGATCAGCGGCGTATAAATGCGCCTCAGCCATTCCACCGCAAAGGTTTCGGTCTCGGTCACATGCGCGGGCAACAGCAGCGAGCTTAAGGCCGGCGCAATCGTAAAGGTCGCGATCAACCCGCCGATGATGGCGTAAGCATAGGTGGAGGCCATCGGCCCGAAAATGTGCCCTTCGACGCCGCTTAAGGTAAACAGGGGGATGAAGCCGGCGATGATGATGGCAGCGGAGAAAAAGATCGAACGGTTAACTTCGGTTGCGGAAAAGGCAATATGCGCCAATTTGCCGTGCAGCGAAGAGTCAGGTCGAATGTATTGCATGAATAGCGGCGCTTCCGCATGCGTTTTTTCCTTACTTTCGGCCAGATGGCGGAAAATATTTTCCACCATGATCACCGTCGCATCGACAATCAGGCCGAAATCGATGGCGCCGACCGACAGCAAATTGGCGGACTCACCGCGCAACGTCATGATGATGATGGCGAAAAACATGGCGAACGGAATCGTCGCGCTGACGATGATTGCACTGCGCAGATTGCCCAGAAATACCCACTGCACGATGAAAATCAGCACGATACCGAACAACAGGTTTTCGATGACAGTGTGCGTGGTCACGCCGATCAGTTCGCTGCGGTCGTAGATTCGCTCGATATGCACGCCCGGCGGCAATATCCCGGATTTGTTGATCTTTTCAAGCTCGGCCTCAACCCGTTTTATGGTCGGCGTGCTTTGTTCCCCGCGCCGCATCAACACGATGCCCTGCACGATGTCGTCGTCCCCGTCGTTTCCGGCAATCCCCAGTCGCGGCAGATTGCTGACGCTGACGGTCGCGACATCGCGAACCAAGACAGGGGCGCCGTTGTTCGCGGCCAGCATCGTGTTGCGGATATCCTCCATCGAATGAATCAGACCAATGCCGCGCACCACCGCCGCCTGAGGCCCGAAATTGACAGTTTGGCCGCCCACATTGAGGTTGCTGTTGCCTATTGCCTGCAGCACCTGCGGCATGGTCAGCCCGTAATGAATCAGCCTGGACAGATCGATGCTGATTTCATAGTCCTTGCTCTTGCCACCCCAGCCATTGACATCGATTACGCCGGGCACCGCCTTGAAACGCCGCTCCAGCATCCAGTCTTCAACGGTCTTCAAATCCTGCACGGAGTAGCCCGGCGGGCCGTACACGCGGTAGCGCAGGATTTCACCTATCGGGCTGGTCGGTGAAATCTGCGGCATCGCCCCGTTGGGCAGCGGCGACAGTTGAGATAAGCGATTGATCACCTGCTGCTCGGCATCCTTGTAACTAATGTCATAAGTGAACTGCACCTTGACATCGGACAGGCCGAACAGCGAAATGGTGCGCACCGTCGTGACATGAGGAATACCGGCCAACTGCACTTCGAGCGGAATGGTGATGTAACGCTCGATCTCCTCGGCGGACTGACCCGTGCTCTGGGTAATGATATCGACCAGGGGCGGCACCGGATCCGGGTAGGCTTCTATATTGAGTTTAATAAAGCTGACTATGCCTGCGACAAAAAGGGTCGCCATCATGAGCAAGACAGCAACCCGCTGCTTGAGCGCGAATACGACAACACGATTCATTGCTCACTCCCGCCGGTCGCGCGGTCGATAAACAACGTGCCGCGGGTGACGATCTTCTCGCCGGCCGTTAAACCCTCGCTGACTTCCAGCAGGTTGCCGTTACTGCGCCCGATGCGAACCTGGCGTATCGCCAGCGTGCCGTCACTGTTTGCCACAAACACATGCGCCCCGCTGCCTTCATACACCACGGCGCTCTGCGGCACCCCGACGGCTTTTACTTCGTCACCGGTCACGATACTGAAATTGGCAAACATCATCGGTTTCAATTCACCGTTGCTGTTGTCGATTTGGGCGCGTACCGCCAGACGGTGCGTCACCGGATCAACAGCCGGGGCGATCCAGGCAACTTTCGCCTTGAAGATACGATCCGGAAACGCCAGTACATGCGCTTCAAGCAGTTGCCCGACATGAACGAGCGGCGCATCCGTCTCCCGGACGTTGGCAAGCAGCCAGACCGTGGATAAATTGCTGATGGTGTAAACCGGACTGGCGGCCCCTGCGCTCTGAATATACTGACCCACCCCCACCTGGCGCTGCGTCACGGTGCCCGAGACTGGCGCTAAAACCAGCGTTTCCGGGTTGCTTTCAGATGAGCTTGCTCCGTTTTCAAGCGCGCTGATCTGCTTCCCGGATTTTCCCAGAATGCTCAACTGATTTTTCGCCGCCTGCAGATTGCCCTGTGCCGTGCTCAGATCGGACTGACTTTGCAGCCAGTCCTTGAAAGAACCGGCCTTCGCCAGATAAAGCTCATGCTGACGCGCTTCGGCGGCTGTCGTCAATGTCACCTGTGCATGTGCCGCTATCAGACTGTTCTTCGCCTGCACGAATTCCACGGCCGCCACCGCCATCAGCGGATCGCCTTTTTTAACCGTGTCGCCCAGTTTTGCGATAACACGCGTCACCTGTCCGGAATACGGCGAGAATACCGGCGTGGTAACATCATCGTTGTAAACGATACTGCCATCGGTCACCTGCTCCCCTCGAAAGCCCATCTGTTGAACCTGTAAAACACCGAGACTTTCCATTTGCGCCCTGGTAGGACGAAAAGTACCGGGCGCCTCTGGCTTGACTGTCTTTACCTCTGGTTTTTCCGACAGAAAATGGACTCCCAAACCCGCAGCACCCAGCAGTAATACGATGCCGGCAATTGCAAGCACCTGCATTCTGAGCGATAAAATCTTATAGGCGGTTTTTGCAGGAGGCATGTCGACAGGTATAGTCATCTTGTTCGCTTTTAAAGTGTGCAGGGTAAACAGTTCGTTGGCGGCACACTCTACAGTTGCAACCTTGCAACAATATGTAGGGAACCTTTCAGGAGCCTGTCATCGTGTAACTTTGTCATAAAACAGCGCAACAACACGCATCCTTCAACTGACAATCCGGGACGGCTGGGTTAAACTTGAGCAGGGAATTTAAAGACTGACTGGCTCATGCGTATATTACTGGTTGAAGACGACCCTCATCTGGGCGAGACAACAGCCCGGGCCTTGAGATCCCAGAAGTGGGCGGTTGACTGGACGACGGACGGCGAATCTGTTCTGCATGCGGTGAAACTGACGGCCTATGACGTCATCGTTCTGGATGTCGGACTGCCGGGTATGGACGGCTTCGAGATATTACGCAGCTTGCGCTCGGGAAGCCGCGACATGCCCATCCTGATGTTGACGGCACGGGATGCCATAGAAGATCGGGTGCATGGATTCGAGCTCGGTGCGGATGATTATCTGGTCAAACCTTTTGCATTGACCGAGCTGGTGGCCCGCATCCAGGCACTGACCAGACGTCTCCATACTCGTCAACACAACGAAATATTGTTGGGCTCCCTGCGTATAGACCTGACAGCCAAACGCGCTTTTTTGGCGGATATTCCCGTGGATTTTTTGCCCAGAGAATGGGCCGTGCTTGTATACCTTTTAAATCATTCAGGCAAAGTCGTCAGCAAAGAACAGATTCTGGAAGCGATTTCCGGCTGGGACGATGCGCCGTCCGGCAATGCAATTGAAGTTTATGTCTCTCGCCTGCGTACAAAACTTTCACCCGCCGGCATTTCCATCCGGACCATTCGGGGTTTTGGTTATCTGGTAGAGGAATTCGTGGATGGCATCCAGCCTTAAACAGCAGTTGCTGCTCTGGCTGCTGGTGCCCATGCTGGTGATTGCACCCGTGGCTGCCGCACTCCAGTATTGGCTCGTGATTTCGCCCGCAAAACAGGAATTCGATCACCAACTCGGCGATCTTGCCATTGCAATTGCAAGCTTTCTGAAAGTGGAAGGCAGCAATTTTCATTTCAACATGACCGGCGAAACCGAACACCTGCTTCGCACCGATCAGCTTGATACTGAGTTTTTTCTGGTTTTAGCCCCGAATGGCAAGGTACTCGCCGGAGATGCCGCGCTTGACACGCCGGAAGATAAAATCGCCGTCGGCGAAATGCGCTTTGTCGATCGCAAGATTAACGGGCGCTTGTTGCGCATGGCGGTATACGCAGTCGCGTGCGGCGAAAATCCCTGCCAGGTACGGATGGCCGAAACGCTGATTAAACGCAACAGAGTGCACGCTCAGGCGTTGATTACCACCCTGCTGTCCATCCTGGTGCTGGGCGTGACGACAACGGGTGTCATGCTGGTAGCCGTGCGGCATGGTCTGAAGCCTCTTCAGGATATACGCGCTCAACTGGCCGATCGCTCCCTGGATGACCTGCGCGCCCTGGAGTTACCGCATGCGCCGAGTGAACTGCAACCGCTGATCACCACGCTCAATCAGCTGTTTAAACGACAAGCCGAAGCAAGTACACTCCAGAAAACTTTTCTCGCCGATGCAGCTCACCAGTTGCGCACGCCTCTGACAGCGCTGCAAACGGAGTCTGAGCTGTCGCTGCTGGAGCCGCATCCTGAATCATTGCATCCCACTTTGGAACGCATCCATCAGTCAGCCAGCCGTGCTGCCAAGCTTGCGAATCAATTACTGGTAATCGCCCGCACAGATCCTGATGGGCAGAGCATGGCACAATTCAGTCGCGTCAACCTCAAGGATATCGGCGCAGAAGCGGCGAATGAGTGGTCGAGTCGTGCCTATGCCGCTGGTGTTGATCTGGGGTTCCAGCTGGAAACAGCCTGCGTCAACGGCCAGGCCATTCTGCTGCAGGAACTTCTGTCGAACCTGATACACAACTCAATCGAACATGCAGGAAAATACACCCGTGTAACAATTAAAACTCATGTGACGGAGTCCGGGGCCGTTCTCGAAGTGGAAGATGACGGCCCGGGTATTAAAGAACATGAACGTCAGCAAGTGCTGCAACGCTTCTTCCGTGGCGCCCATGCGCAAGGTTATGGCAGCGGATTGGGCCTGGCAATTGTCAGCGACATAGTGCGCATACACGGAGCAAGGCTGATATTAACCACACCCGGCAGCGGAAGCGGGTTATTGGTGCGTGTGGCATTCATGCGTGACTTTTCTCGCGCCAGGCAAGACCGCCAATTTCACTGAGCCTTGTCCTGGGAGCCTGTCGGACTTCTTTCGCGAGCGAAAGAAGTCCGACAGGCTCCTGGAGTTCGCAACGTACCGCCACGCGATTGTCACGTTAATGTCATAATTGCGTCACATAATTACTTAAACGGAGAAATGCAACATGACTAGAATGATTCAATGCGTAAAACTGGGCCGTGAAGCCGAAGGGCTGGATCGCGCACCCTATCCCGGCCCTCTTGGTCAGCGGATCTTTGAAAATGTATCCAAGGAAGCCTGGCAGGGTTGGATCAAGTTTCAGACCATGCTGGTAAACGAAAACCGTCTCAATCTGGCTGATCTTGCGGCACGCAAATACCTTGCAACACAAATGGAGAATTATTTCTTCGGAACGGGTACGCAAATGCCGGAAGGTTATACACCCCAAAAATAATCAAGGTGCGACAACTTGCCGAATACATTCACCCCGCAGCAATTTCTCAACCGGGAACTCGGTCAGCTTGAATTTAACCGTCGCGTGCTCGCGCAGGCTGAAGATGTCAGAATTCCGCTGCTGGAGCGTTTAAAATACCTCTGCATCGGCAGCAGCAATCTGGATGAGTTTTTCGAGATCCGCGTGGCCGGGCTGATGGAGCAGATCAAGCTGGGTGGAATTTCGACGGGAGCTGACGGCATGAGTGCGCAGCAGACACTCAAGCTGGTTCGCGAACAGGCGCACCAGCTGATAGAACATCAGTATCAGCTGTTCAACGATGAGATCACCCCTGCGCTCGCCGAACAGGGCATCAAATTCCTGCGCCGCACCCACTGGGACGAAGCACAGCAGACATGGATGAAGGATTACTTCTTTCGTGAGGTCATGCCGGTATTGACGCCGATCGGGCTGGACCCTGCACACCCGTTCCCGCGCGTACTCAACAAGAGCCTGAATTTTGCCGTGGAACTGGTGGGCAAAGACGCATTCGGCCGCAACTCAACCCGTGCCATCGTGCAGGCGCCCCGCGTGTTGCCGCGCACCATCCTGCTTCCACCGGAAGTGAGCGGCTGCGAATATGGTTTCGTTTTCCTGTCCTCGATTCTGCATGCGCATGTCGGTGAACTGTTCAGCGGCATGGAGGTGCTGGGATGCTTCCAGTTCCGAGTGACGCGCAACAGCAATCTGTTCGTGGACGAGGAGGAAGTCAAAAATTTGCGCCTGAGCTTGCAGGGTGAATTGCCGCAGCGCCATTTTGGCGATGCGGTTCGCCTGGAGATCGCCGACAACTGCTCCCCGCAGATTGAGGCCCTGCTGCTCAAGGAATTCAAGCTGACCGATGACGATCTGTACCGCGTGCATGGGCCGGTCAATCTGGTGCGTTTGATGGAAATACCCTGTCTGGTGGCGCGCGACGATCTCAAGTTTCCGGCTTTTGTGCCCGGCGTGCCCGGCGTATTGCAGAAAAAGGGCGCGGACATGTTCAAGGTGATCCGCAAAAGCGATATTCTGCTGCATCACCCTTACCAGTCCTTCAAACCGGTCATCAACTTCATCCAGCAGGCAGCCAGCGATCCGGATGTGGTCGCGATCAAGCAGACCGTGTATCGCACTGGAGCCGATTCCGCACTGATGGAGGCATTGATCGCGGCTGCCAAGCGCGGCAAGGAAGTTACCGTGGTGGTGGAACTGCTGGCCCGATTCGACGAAGAAGCCAACATCAACTGGGCGAACCGCCTCGAAGAAGTGGGCGCGCACGTGGTATACGGCGTGGTCGGGCACAAGACACACGCCAAGATGCTGATGGTGGTACGCCGCGAAGATGGCAAATTGAGAAGGTACGTACACCTGGGCACCGGCAACTACCATCCGCGTACCGCACGCCTCTATACCGATTTCGGCCTGTTTACCAGCAACGAGGAAGTCTGCGCCGATGCCAATGAGGTGTTCAGTCAGCTCACCAGTCTGGGGCGCGTTCGCACACTCAACCACCTGTGGCAATCGCCCTTTACCCTGCACACGGAAGTATTGCGTTCCATACAGAATGAAACCCGGCTCGCCAAAGAGGGCCGCCGCGCCCACATCATCGCCAAGATGAACGCGCTGCTGGAGCCTATCACCATCGCCGCACTGTATGAAGCCTCGCAAGCCGGGGTAAAGGTGGATTTAATTGTGCGCGGCGTATGCGCATTGCGCCCCGGCGTGCCAGGCCTGTCCGAAAACATTAAGGTGCGCTCCATCATCGGGCGTTTTCTGGAACACACCCGCATTTTTTATTTCCGCAATGATTTGAAACACGATGTATACCTTTCCAGCGCGGACTGGATGGATCGTAATTTTTTCAGGCGCATCGAAGTCTGTTTCCCCATCCTCGACAAGAAGCTCAAAAAACGTGTGATCGACGAAGGCCTGAAGGTATACCTGCAGGACAACTGCCAGGCGTGGGAGATGAATGGCGAAGGGCAATATCGCCACAGGCAGGCACGCCTTGCAGCAAACAAGTGTGCGCAAAACGAGTTGCTCGGGCAACTTTCCGGCACGCAGGCAAAAACAACAACCTGATTCAGGATTCAGCGGGTAGTGTAGATAGGCAGGATGTATCCACCCGTTTTCCTGCATCCAGACTCCTGCATCCTGGTTTTTATTGCTTGTTGGGGCGACCGGTTTTAATTTTATCCAGCGCGCTCATCGCACCCTTCAGTTGCGCCTCGTTCATTGCGCACAACGCAATCACACCGGCCCGCAGCACTTCGCTTTTCTTTACTTGCACACCCGCCTTGAGGCACAATTCCTTGATTTCGGCGATTTTCACATATTCGCTGTGCGGCATGGTAAAGCTGTCGCGCACCACTTTCAGTTTTGGTTTTTTGACAGTTTTGAGTTCTTTTTCTGCCTTTGCCGCTTTTGCCGCTTCAGCTGACTGTTTAACCGCTTCAACAGGCTCAGCCTTTGCTTTCTTTACGACCGGCGTGGCCGCCGCCGGGGAAGGTTTGACTGAGCCCGCAGCGGATTTGACTGCGGGCGCAGGTTTTCCTGCCGGTTTGGCAGCAGCGGTCGATTTGCCAAGCGGCTTTGGGGCAGTTGCCGGCTTAACAATGTCACCTGTAATCTGCTCGGGTTTTTTGGCTTTCATATCATTCTCCTTGAATTAAGATCAGGCATATAGTATATACCGTATACACAGTATAAACCTTTTTTCAAAAAAGTCGAAAACATATCATATACGGAGATTATTATGGATTTAATTTTATGGCGCCATGCGGAAGCGGAAGACGGGCTGGCCGACCTGTCACGCGAATTAACCGATAAGGGTCGCAAGCAGGCCGAAAAAACAGCCGCATTCCTGCGCCGGCATTTGCCCGAGCATGCTCGAATACTGGTTAGCCCGGCCGTGCGAACCCAGCAAACCGCCGCGGCGTTTACCTCTCACTTCACAACGGTGCCTGCAATTGCCCCGGGCGCGTCCGCCCATGCCGTATTGCAGGCAGTACGCTGGCCGGGCGCAGGCGATGCTGTGCTGGTAGTCGGGCACCAGCCCACTCTGGGAACCGTTGCAGCACAATTGCTGGGGTGCGAGTTTTCCTCTTTACGCATCAAAAAAGGCGGGCTATGGTGGTTTAATTATCGCGAAAGCTCCTCGGAAATCACGCTGCGCCTGGTGATCACGCCGGAATTTCTGTAAATACGGGAGGATGCCATGTTTGAGTCTGCTGAACTCGGTCACAAGATAGACAGAAAGACCTATGACAAGGAATTGCCGGCGTTGCGCGCTGCCTTGCTGGAAGCCCAGATTGAAATGTTTAAACTGGCAAAATTCCCGGTCATCATTCTGGTTGGCGGAGTTGACGGGGCGGGACGGGGCGAAACGGTCAACCTGCTCAACGAGTGGATGGATCCGCGTTATTTGCAAACGCACGGCATGGGTGATCCATCGGATGAAGAACTGGATCGGCCGATGATGTGGCGATTCTGGCGCGAACTGCCGCCGAAAGGGCGTACTGGCATCTTCCTGGGTTCCTGGTACACCCGGCCCATCATCAATCTTGTGCATGGTCACAGCAAGACTGCCGATCTCGACCAGAGTCTGGAACGCGCAAAACGCCTGGAAACCATGCTGGCCGATGAGGGCGCGCTGATCCTCAAGTTCTGGATGCATTTGTCCCGTGACAAGCAGAAACAACGCCTGAAACTTCTCGAAGCAGACCCGAAAACCCGCTGGCGTGTCACCGAACGCGACTGGGAACATTACAAGCTGTATGACAAGTTTCGTCTCGTCGGTGAAAGCGTGATTCGCCACACCAGCACGGCTGAGGCGCCCTGGACCATCGTCGAAGGCTTCGATTCAAACTATCGCAGTATGACTGTGGGTAAAACCCTGCTCGATGCCATCCGCAAACGGCTGGACGAAGCCAATAAGGAAATAACGGAAATTTCCGCGCCCCCGCCGCTGCCGTCGATTGACAACCTCGACATTCTGAAGACGCTGGATCTCAGTCAGAAGATCGACAAAAAGAATTATCCGGACGAACTGGAAAAATATCAGGGCAAACTTGCGCTGCTGACACGCAGCGCAAAATTCAAAAACATCACCGTGATCGCCATGTTCGAAGGCAATGATGCTGCGGGCAAGGGCGGCGCCATCCGGCGCATCACCGGTGCGCTGGATGCGCGGTACTACAACGTAATCCCGATAGCAGCCCCTACCGAAGAAGAACGTGCGCAGCCCTATCTGTGGCGATTCTGGCGCCACATACCGCGGCGCGGTCGCCTGACGATTTTTGACCGTTCCTGGTATGGTCGCGTGCTGGTGGAACGCGTCGAGAAATTCTGCTCGGAAGCCGACTGGATGCGCGCCTACGGCGAACTCAATGATTTCGAAGCACAAATGGTGCGTCACAACATCGTGGTGGTTAAATTCTGGCTCTCCATCAGCAAAGACGAACAACTCAAAAGATTCAAGGAACGCGAAGCGATTGCCTTCAAGCACTTCAAGCTAACGCCGGAAGACTGGCGAAATCGCGAAAAATGGGAAGAGTACGAACAGGCCGTATGCGACATGGTGGACAGAACCAGCACCGAGATCGCACCCTGGACCCTGATAGAAGCCAATGACAAATACTTCGCACGCATCAAGGTGTTGAAAACGCTGTGCCAGAGTATCGAAGCCGCCTTGAAAAACATCGAAAACAGAAAACCGTAGCCGGATCATATGCAGGCCGGTAAAGGGCCGTATGTTATCTGTCGGATTACAGGAGCTATGACGAAATGGTTCTATATGAAGTGCAGCGGGTAATATGAAAACGTCAAAGTAAATAGTGCGATGAAATTATGTACGTTCCATATCACCCTCAGCCCCTGTGCGCCGCCGAAGATAGCCGACAAACAGCGGTGCAGTTGGGCGAGGACTGTCTGAGCACGTGGCCGCGCAGCGGATCGTGCGAGTTCCGCAGCCCCGCTGTTTGTCGGCTATCAAGGGTACGCCGCCTGTCTGCTATCAGACAGGCAGGCGCGGCAAACCGGGGTCGCTTTCTTTTTCGTTACTTTTTCTTGGCGATTCAAGAAAAAGTAACTAGCCGCCGGGCTACCCCCGGCAGAAGTAAGAAATCGCATTTGAGCATCCGCTGCAAATCATATAGAGCCACATATTTCAGTAATTACGGGAGCATATTGCTCCCGTAATGATCAGT
>JAJYYO010000002.1:0-129253 GCA_021800795.1 Pseudomonadota bacterium | reverse complement strand
AAAAAGTAACTAGCCGCCGGGCTACCCCCGGCAGAAGTAAGAAATCGCATTTGAGCATCCGCTGCAAATCATATAGAGCCACATATTTCAGTAATTACGGGAGCATATTGCTCCCGTAATGATCAGTACTTCACGCCAACGGTCAAGCCCGATGTCGCGGGCTTCTTACGATTACTTGATGATCGCGTTCAGCTCACCCCTGGCATAACGGGCTGCCATCGCATCCAGCGAGATGGGCTTGATTTTTCCGGCCTGACCTGCGCTGCCGAAGGCTTCATAACGAGCCTTGCAGATGGCCTTCATCGCCTTGGTGGTTTCTGCCATGAACTTGCGCGGATCGAAGTCTTTCGGGTTTTGCGCCAGATAGCGACGGGTCGCGCCGGTGGAAGCCATGCGCAGGTCGGTGTCGATATTCACCTTGCGTACCCCGTGCTTGATGCCTTCGACGATTTCAGCAACCGGCACGCCGTAAGTTTGCGGCATCGCACCGCCGAACTGGTTGATGATCTCCAGCCATTCCTGAGGCACGCTCGATGAACCGTGCATCACCAGATGAGTGTTGGGAATACGCGCGTGGATTTCCTTGATGCGGCTGATCGCGAGTGTGTCGCCTGTGGGCGGTTTGGTGAACTTGTAAGCGCCGTGCGAGGTGCCGATGGCAATCGCCAGCGCATCCACGCCGGTCTGACGCACAAATTCGGCGGCTTCTTCAGGATCGGTCAGCAGCTGATCGTGGCTCAATACACCTTCGGCGCCGTGACCATCTTCTTTTTCGCCGTGACCGGTTTCCAGTGAACCCAGACAGCCCAGCTCACCCTCCACGGATACGCCGACTGCGTGCGATATTTCAACCACGCGGCGTGAAATATTGACGTTGTACTCGAATGAAGAAGGGGTTTTTGCATCCGCCAGCAACGAGCCGTCCATCATCACGCTGGAAAAACCGGAACGGATCGCGTTGATACAGACCGCTTCCGATGCGCCGTGATCCTGATGCATCACAACCGGAATATGCGGGTACATTTCTACTGCCGCTTCAATGAGATGACGCAGGAAAGGTTCGCCTGCGTATTTACGCGCACCGGCTGAACCTTGCATGATCACCGGACTGTCGGTTTCGTCGGCCGCTTCCATGATCGCCTTGACCTGTTCCAGGTTATTGACGTTGAATGCAGGTAAACCATAGCCGTTTTCAGCGGCATGATCGAGAAGTTGACGCAAAGATACTAAAGCCATTTTTTTCTCCTGATGTGTTAAATTCGATTAAATACTTGCGCTGCCTCACCATCAGGCAAGGCAAAAAGGTATGTCTCAAAGACTGTTTTTATGGTGATCGCCTATTCTGACTATCTTCATGGTGTTGGTATGCCCCGACTTTCCTACGGCTTCGCCTACGGTAACCACCACAAGATCGCCTTCCTTCACATAGCCCAGTTCAACCAGCTTCTGTTCTGCGTCTATCAATTCCTGAGCAGGCTGCAGCACGTTTCTGCTCGGGAAAAAGACCGGATGTACGCCGCTGAACAAGGTTACTTTGGTCAAGGTTTGCTCAACCGGCGTCATCGCGAAAATAGGCACACCCGCATTGACACGCGACATCCACAATGCAGTAGAGCCCGATTGCGTCAGCGCCACGATCGCCTTCACATTGAAGTGTGAAGCGGCAAACAGTGCAGACATCGCGATGGATTGATCGATGCGGGTGAATTTCTGCGACATCCCGCGACGATCAATATCCTCGTCTTCCGGCTGATGTTCCGCATTCAGGCAGATACGCACCATCGCTTCTATGGTTTCCACCGGATAATCGCCCACCGCGGTTTCCGCCGACAGCATTACCGCATCCGTACCGTCCAGCACCGCATTGGCCACGTCCGAGACTTCGGCGCGAGTCGGAATCGGATTGTTGATCATCGACTCCATCATCTGCGTGGCCGTGATCACCAGACGATTCTTGGCACGCGCCATCTTGATCATGCGCTTCTGCAGCCCGGGCACGGCGGCGTCACCGACTTCAACGCTCAAATCGCCGCGCGCCACCATGATGGCATCGGATGCCTCGATGATATCGGCCAGTGCCGGAATGGCCTCGGCACGCTCGATCTTGGCCATCAGCAGACTCTGCCCGCCCGCTTCATGCATCAGCTTGCGCGCATAACGCATGTCGTCGCCGCTGCGTGGAAATGAAATCGCCAGATAGTCGGCCTTGATCAGCGCCGCCGTCTTGATGTCTTCCATGTCTTTTTCGGTCAGTGCAGGCGCCGTTAAGCCCCCGCCCTTGCGATTGATGCCCTTGTTGTTGGACAGCACACCGCCGCGAACCACCTTGCAAATGACTTTGGAACCTTCAACCGACAACACATCGAATTCCAGCATGCCATCGTTAAGCAGCAAGACAGAACCCGCGCTGACGTCATTGGGCAGTTCCTTGTAATCCAGACCTACGCACTGCTGATTGCCCAGTCCTTCCAGTTCGGCATCGAGTACAAAGGTATCGCCCTTGTTCAGTACGATTTTTTCATTCTGGAACTTGCCCACGCGGATCTTCGGCCCTTGCAGATCGGCCAGAATACCTACGTTGCGTCCGACAGCCTTTGCCGCCGCGCGCACGATTTCGGCGCGCTTCATATGATCCTCTGCCGATCCGTGCGAAAAGTTCATGCGCACCAGATCGACCCCGGCGCGTATCATTTGCTCAAGGACTTTTTGATCGCTGGAGGCGGGCCCCAGCGTTGCAACTATTTTGGTTCTACGCAACATATCTACCTTATATTATTTGGCTTGTAGCTTGTAGCGTGTGGCAAAACCGACTTGGCTACCCGCTGCGGGCTACTCGCTATTTCTTAGCGCGTTCTTCCAGAATCGCTACCGCAGGCAAGGTCTTGCCTTCGAGGAATTCAAGAAACGCGCCCCCTGCTGTTGAGATGTAGGATACTTTATCGAAAATGTCGTACTTCTGGATTGCTGCAATCGTGTCTCCGCCACCTGCCAGCGTGAACGCCTTGGTTTCGGCAATCGCGCGTGCGATAGTCCTGGTGCCTTCTCCGAACTGGTCATATTCAAACACGCCGACCGGGCCGTTCCATACCACTGTTCCGGCATTCATGATGATGTCGGCAATTTCCTGCGCCGACTTCGGGCCAATGTCAAAAATCATCTCGTCATCCGCCACATCGTTGGCCGACTTCAGGACAGCGGGGGTATTTTCATTGCCCGGCGCAAACGGGGCTGCCGTGCCAACCACCACATCGGTGGCGATCGGTATGATAGCGCCTCTTTGTTTCATTTTTTCGATCAGCGCCTGTGCCGTCGGAACCAGATCGTTTTCGCACAGCGATTTGCCTACCGGATGACCGGTTGCCTTGAGGAAAGTGTTGGCTATACCGCCGCCGACCACCAGCTGCTCGCATTTTTCCGCCAAGGATTCCAGTACCGTCAGCTTGGTGGATACCTTGGAGCCGCCCACGATGGCAACCATCGGCCGCGCCGGATTGAGCAGCGCCTTGGTCAAAGCGTCCAGTTCAGCCGTCAGCAAAATACCGGCAGCAGCGGTGGGTGCAAACTTGGCCACACCATAAGTCGATGCTTCCGCACGATGAGCCGTACCGAAGGCATCCATCACAAACACATCGCATAATGCGGCGTATTTTTTGGAGAGCTCATCCGTGCATTTCTTCTCGCCCTTGTTGAAACGACAATTCTCCAGCAATACCAGCTCGCCATCGGCCACATCAAATCCGCCGTCTATCCAGTCACGGATCAGGCGAACCGGTTTTTCCAGCTTGTTGGCGATCACATCGGCAACCGGCCTGAGCGAATTTTCTTCTGAATATTCGCCTTCAACCGGGCGGCCCAGATGAGAGGTGACCATCACGCGTGCGCCGGCATTGAGCGCTGCATTGATGGTGGCCATGGAGGATGAGATACGTGCATCGGATGTGACTTTGCCGTCTTTGACAGGCACATTCAGATCGGAACGGATCAGGACGCGTTTACCCTTGAGATCCAGATCGGTCATTTTAATAACGGACATTTGTGACTCCATAAGTGATGGTGAGCGGTAAGCAGTCAGTGGTAAGTTGTTAAACAACACTCCACTTCCTACTCACTACTTCCCACTAACTATTTATTAGGCGATATGACGAACCATGCGCATCAGGTTGCAGGTATAACCGTATTCGTTATCATACCAGGCCACCACCTTGACGAAGGTCGGATCGAGTGCAATGCCGGCCTCGGCATCAAACACCGACGGACAGCTGTAACCACGGAAATCGGTGGAAACCACTTTCTCAGTGGTGTAGCCCAGCACGCCCTTCAACGGACCCGCTTCAGAAGCCGCCTTCATCGCCGCGCAGATTTGCTCGTAGGCGGCCGGGTTGTTCAGCTCTACCGTCAGATCGACCACGGACACGTCGGAAGTCGGTACGCGGAAAGCCATGCCGGTCAGCTTGCCCTTCAACTCGGGCAACACTACACCTACCGCTTTGGCAGCGCCGGTTGATGAAGGAATGATGTTTTCCAGGATGCCGCGACCACCGCGCCAGTCCTTGTTGGACGGGCCGTCAACGGTCTTTTGCGTGGCGGTTGCCGCATGTACGGTAGTCATCAGGCCGCGCTTGATGCCCCAGTTATCGTTCAGCACCTTGGCAACCGGCGCCAGCGCATTGGTGGTGCATGAAGCAGCAGATACGATCGCCTCGCCGTTGTACTTGTCGTGATTCACGCCGTACACGAACATCGGTGTGTCATCCTTGCAGGGAGCGGACTGAATAACCTTCTTTGCACCTGCGTTGATATGCGCCTGGCAGGTATCTTTGGTCAGGAAGAAACCCGTGCATTCGATCACGATGTCCACGCCAGCTTCATTCCACTTCAGATTCGCAGGATCACGCTCGGCTGTCAGACGAATAGTCTTGCCGTTTACCACCAGATTGCTGCCGCTCACCGCGACATCGCCATTGAAACGGCCATGCACGGAATCGTATTTCAGCATGTAAGCCAGATAATCCGGCTCCAGCAAGTCATTGATCGCAACAACTTCGATTTCAGGAAAATCCTTGGTTGCTGCGCGGAATACCATACGGCCGATACGACCGAATCCATTGATACCAACTCTAATTGCCATGTTTACTCTCCCGTTTTAATTATTCGATTCAGCCTTACAGCACGCCTTTGACAGCATTCACTACATTTTCAACAGTGAAGCCGAAGTGTTTGAACAGTTCCGGTGCTGGAGCCGATTCGCCGAAGCAATCCATACCCACTACCGCGCCTTCCAGACCGACATACTTGTACCAGCCGCCTGTCACGCCCGCTTCAACTGCGACGCGCTTTACGCCACGGGGCAGCACGCTATCCTTGTAGGCCTGATCCTGCTTATCGAACACGCTGGTCGATGGCATCGACACCACACGAACATCGATGCCTTCTGCTGCCAGAGCGGCCTGCGACTTGATGGCCAGATCAACCTCGGAGCCGGTCGCGATGATGACAGCCTGCGGCTTGCCGCCTGCGGCTTCGGACAATACGTAAGCGCCCTTACGAATGTTGGCGATCTGCGCCGCATCGCGCTTCTGGAATTGCAGGTTCTGACGACTGAAGATCAGGCTGGAAGGACCGTCGTTGCGCTCAACGGCGGCGACCCAGCTAACGATGGATTCCACTGTGTCGCACGGACGCCAGGTTTCCATGTTGGGTATATGGCGCAGGGTCGCAGTCTGTTCAACCGGCTGGTGCGTCGGGCCGTCTTCGCCCAGACCGATAGAGTCGTGGGTATAGACAAAAATCACGCGCTGCTTCATCAGCGCTGCCATGCGCAGTGCATTGCGCGCATATTCCGAGAACATCAGGAAAGTGCCGCCGAACGGCAGCAAACCGCCATGCAAAGCCATGCCGTTCATGATGTGCGACATACCGAATTCGCGTACGCCGTAACTGATGTAGTTGCCCGTAGTCTTGCCGTGCACATGCTTGCAGCCTGTCCAGTTGGTCAGGTTTGAGCCGGTCAGATCGGCTGAACCGCCCAGAAATTCAGGCAGCGCAGGCGCCAGTGCATTGATCGCGTTCTGCGAAGCCTTGCGGGTCGCGATGGTTTCACCCTTGGCATTTGTCTGTGCGATCGCGGCGGCAGCGTGCTCTGCCCAATTGGCGGGCAGCTCACCCTTGGTGCGGCGTTCAAATTCAGCGGCCTCGACGGGATAAGCCGCGCGATATTCAGCGAACTTGTTGTTCCACAGCTTTTCAAGGCCAGCGCCACGAGTGCGCGCGTCCCACGCTTCGTATACATGGGTAGGAATTTCAAAAGGCGGATAGTTCCAACCGATATGCGCGCGGGTTGCTGCCACTTCAGCATCGCCCAATGCCGCGCCATGCACGTCGTGCGTGCCTTCCTTGTTCGGTGAGCCCGCGCCGATGATGGTCTTGCAGCAAATCAGCGTCGGCTTGTCGGTCACCGCGTGGCCTGCACGAATCGCAGCGTCGATGGCCTCAGGGTCGTGTCCCTGCACATCCGCGACGACATGCCAGCCGTAAGCTTCAAAGCGTTTTGCAGTGTCGTCCGTGAACCAGCCGTTGGTGTGACCGTCGATGGAAATTTCGTTGTCATCCCAGAAAGCCATCAGCTTGCCCAGCCCCCAGGTACCCGCCAGTGCGCATGCTTCGTGCGAAATGCCTTCCATCATGCAGCCGTCGCCCATGAACACGTAGGTATGGTGGTTGACGATTTCATGACCCGGCTTATTGAATTCCGCCGCCAGCAACTTTTCCGCCATCGCCATGCCGACCGCGTTGGTGATACCCTGACCTAACGGGCCGCCTGTCGTTTCCACGCCAGCGGTATAGCCGTATTCAGGGTGACCCGGCGTCTTCGAGTGCATCTGACGGAAACGCTTCAATTCGTCGATCGGCAGATCGTAACCTGACAGATGCAGCAACGCATAAACCAGCATTGAACCATGACCATTGGACATCATGAAGCGATCTCTGCCCGGCCACTTCGGGTTGGCAGGGTTGTGGCGCAGGTGACGATTCCACAATACGTCAGCGATTTCTGCCATGCCCATCGGTGCGCCGGGATGGCCGGAGTTCGCTTTTTGTACGGCATCGACGGCAAGCATGCGGATCGCTCCGGTTATGTCATTGTATTTTGGTGGGGTAATGCTACGAGTTGCTGTCATTTACTGAGTCCTCCGAAACATCCATAAGGATGGGTTTATGTTTAATGCTGTTAATTATCAGAATTATGCCGCACACCCCGCAATACATCAACCTGCTTGCCAAATTAAGACTGATCGAGGGTGCCTGCGGTCGCGTCAATCTTCGTTTTCGCCGCCCTTTTTGGTGACTTTTATGCCCAGTTGTTTGAGTTTGCGATACAGGTGCGTGCGCTCAATGCCAACTTTCTCCGCTACACGGGACACATTGCCTGCTTCTTTTTGCAAGTGGTAATCAAAATAAACCGCATCAAAATGTTCGCGCGCTTCGCGCAAAGGCAGATCCATCGAAACGGGAAAATTCCTGATCGCGCCATCGATCTCGACTACCAGACTCTGTCCTGAATCGACCACGACGCGCTGCGGCAATGCCGCACCCGTCTTGATCGCGCGCACCACGGTAGCCAGCAGCTTTTGCAGCGAAATCGGTTTTTCCAGAAAATCCACAGCACCGATGCGCGTCGCCTCGACAGCCGTTTCTATCGTACCGTGACCCGACATCATCACCACGGGCATGGTCAGCAAATCCTGCTCGACCCATTCCTTCAGCAGCGCGACGCCATCGGTGTCCGGCATCCAGATATCGAGCAATACCAGATCCGGTTCATACTCATATCGATAGGCGCGCGCCTGTTCCGCATTCTCGGCAAGCGCTACCTGATAGCCCTCATCAAACAATATTTCCGCCAGTAATTCACGTATCCCTACTTCATCGTCGACCACCAGAATCTGCTTGCTCATACTTTCTCCACTTCAGTCAGCGGCAGGCTGATATTGACACAGGCTCCGCCATTCACTTGATTTTCAACGCTTATTCGACCGCCGTGCTCTTCTATGATTTTTTTCACGATCGGCAGCCCCAAACCGGTGCCCTTGGTTTTAGTCGTCATATACGGCTCGAAAACCCGCGACAAGGCATTTTCGGAAAATCCACTGCCATTGTCCAAAACGCGCAAGTGGATTTCCCCCTGCACCGTTTCGCTGCTCAGGGTAATCGCTGGCTGCGGAACGCCTTGCAGCGCATCCTGCGAGTTCTGCAGCAGGTTATGCAATACCTGGCGCAAGCGCGTTGCATCCCCGTTGACTTCCGCGCGACCCTCGCTTAAATTCAATGTGATCGGGATGGCGTTGGCTTCGTACAAACCCAACACTTCCCTGATCAGTCTGTGCAAGTCCAGTCTGGTCAGCTTCAGCACCGGACCACGCGCATAATCGGCAAAATCGCTCACCATATTTTTCATCGCCGCGACCTGACTGACGATGGTTTGCGTGGCACGCTGCAACAATTTCGCATCGGCCTCGTCCAGTTTTGCACTCAACTTGTATTGCAAGCGCTCTGCAGACAACTGAATCGGCGTGAGTGGATTCTTGATTTCATGAGCCAGGCGCCGCGCCACCTCTCCCCAGGCGGACTGACGCTCGGCTTGCAGCAAATGACTAATATCATCGAAAACCACCACAAAGCCCGCTTCAGCGCCCAACGGCAGGCGCGTGCCGCGCATCAGCAAAATCTGCGTGCCATTCTTGCTGAGCCTGTCGATCTGACGCTGCCATTCACCATTGCTGGTTTGTGCAAAAGCTGTCGTGATGGTCTGGCAGAAGGTACTCAACAAACTGTACTTTTCCGCAATGTGCTGCAATGAAATGCGCTGCATCTCCTGCAAAGGCGCGCCCAGAATTTGCGCTGCACTGGTATTCACCGAGCGCAGGCGAAATTCGCCATCGAGCGCCAGCACCCCGGATGAGAGATGCGTGAGCACGCTTTCCAGGTATCCCTTTGCACCTTCAACTTCGCGCCGCTGCTGTTCGCTGGCGCGTTTGGCGTCCGCCAGCTGATGCGTCATCTGATTGAACAGACCCGTCAGCGCACCCAATTCATCGCTGCTGCGTATGGGATGTTGACCGGTAAAATCGCCCTGTGCAACCGCACGCGTGCCTTCGGCCAGCGCTTCCAGCGATGAGCCCAGCCGTTCACTGATGAAAAACGCTGCCGATATGGCTGTAAGCAGAACCACCAACAGAGAGAGGGTCAGGGTGATGCCATATAAACGCTTCAGCCCCAGCCTTGACAATGACAGCTCCTGATAGTCACGGTAAACCGATTGCACCGTTTCCGCATCGGCTTCAACCTGCTTGGGCACCGCCTGATTGAATTGCAATATATAGCCCGCCCCCGAATAACTGTTTTGACCCACCAGAGCCAGCACGCGCAAACCCATCGATTTATTCGGCAGCTCCTCGATGGCAGCATATTGTCCTTTTTCAAGCACCTGCCTGATCAGTACCTCACCGGGAATATCAGGCAACAACGCGTTGTCAATAGCGGCAAACGCGATCATCCTGCCTCTGGTGTCAAACAGTGCGGCCTCCTGTACCGCGCCCTCATCGATCAACTGGGTTAACGCATTCTGGAATTGCTGAGGATTTTTTTCCGAGAACAGCAGTGCGATAAACTGGGTCTTTTTTGCCAATTCCTTCAGGCTGTTGTCCAGACTGCTTTTGCCCAGATTAAGGCCGCCTTCGAGGGCCTTTTCAACACGCACATCAAACCAGGATTCAATGCTTTTTGACAGAAAATTGACCGATACGGCATAAACCAGCATGCCAGGCAAAACCGCGATCAAGGTAAAAAACAGCACCAGACGCAGCGTCAGTTTGGCGCCAAATACCTTGTTTTTTAACTTCTCGCGCAAACGCCAGATCTGAAAGCCTACCAACCCCAGCAATCCCGTGGCCAGCAAACCCATCATGGCGAGCAAACTGTAGTAGTTCATGGAGAATACTTCAGTGTTCACGCTGCTGCTGGACAGCAGATACAACAGAGCCGTGCCGGCAACGACACTCAAAATGATCAGGTACTTCACCGCGTCCTCACTCCGCCTTACCGCGCAAGTCGCCATCAGTCGGGCGTATCACCCAGCGATACCACCCTGAATCAAAATCCCAGTCCTTGCTGGTCAGCACATTCACCTGCATCAGCTTGGGCAATTGTCTGGTATCCAGACGCAGACGCACGGCGGCAATATAGCTGCCGCCGTCTTTCATCGTATCAAAGGGAATATAGGTCGAGTTTTGCCGGTCCAGAATACGTATCACTTCATCAAGGCTCGCGAAGTTCTGAAACAACGCGCCACGTGAAATGCGATATTGGCGGGTAAGCGCGTTATAGGACAGCTTGACCGATTGCTCGCTTTGAAATACCTGCTCATCCAGCCAATACCAGCGTGAACGCGTCAACGAAAACTCTCCGATAAAATAGAGCGGCACACCCAATGACAAGGTCTGCTGCACAACGTAGTTTAAGTTGACATTGAAATCGGCGACAAGCTGGTAACCGTCCTCGGACTGCCGTATTTCCGCCTTGTTCACGTCTATGCCGTCAGCATATGCCGCAGCGGCAAACCAGACGCTCAGCAGCAGGGCCTTAAGCAGTTTTTTGCAATAAAGCATAAAAGAACCCATCATGCTGATCCGTTGGCAATAGCTGACCTTCAAGGTTAAATTCGCACAGCAATTCATGGGTTCCATGCCCGCCTGTCAAATCGATCTGTCGCGCTTCCGGCGTTCGCGCCAGAAAGCCGTCCACCACGTCCTGATTCTCCTGTTTGAATACCGAACAAGTCGCATAGAGCAACAAGCCGCCCTGCGCCAACAGCTTCCACAAGGATTGCAGAATTTCGGACTGCTGCACAGCGAAAGAAGCGATGTCCTTCTTCCTGCGCAACCATTTTATATCAGGATGGCGGCGCACCACGCCGCTAGCGGAACAGGGCACGTCAGCCAATATGCGCTCGAACGGACGTCCGTCCCACCAGCTCGCAGGGTTGGCCGCATCGCCGGCCAGCAGCGTCGCGGACAACGCCAGGCGCTGCAAATTTTCGGCTACGCGCAACAGGCGCTTCTCATCCTTGTCCAGCGCCAGCAATTCAGCGTCTGCCATCTCCAGAATGTGCGCTGCCTTGCCGCCCGGGGCTGCACAGGCATCCAGCACGCGCATGCCGTTGTGCACATCCAGCAAGCGTGCCGCATACTGCGCACCCGCATCCTGAACCGACACCATGCCCTCAAAAAAACCGGGCAACCTGTCCACCGGCACCGCTTTGTCCAGTTGCAGCGCATCGGGCGCGATCGGCCGGGCAGCGATACCCTGTTCCGCGAGTGTCGCCAGATAATCAGCCGCGCTGCCGCGCCGCCGGTTGACCCGCAGCGTCATCGGCGGATGCCCGTTGCCCGCTTCGAGTATCGAGACGGCAATATCCTCACCATACTGACTGTCTAATTCGTCAATCCACCATTGCGGATGACTATATTTTCCTTCCGGCTTAAGCGCAGCCTGCGTCAGCAATTCTGCCTGATTGCGCAGGAAATTGCGCAGTATCGCATTCACCAGCCCCCTGATTTTAGGGTTCAGTATGTCCGCCGAGCGTACCGCATGATCCACTACGGCATGCTGCGCCGCGCGGCTGTATTGCAGCTGATACAAGGCAACCAGCAGTAAATAAGTGATGCGGTTATCCGTCATGTGCTTGTGCAGCAACAAGTCGAGTATGGCATTCAACTGGCCGTAAAAACGCAGGGTGCCGTAGCTCAAGTCCTGCAAGGCGGCACGCTGCGCCGGAGTCCACACCGATTTTCTGCGCAGCGATTCATCCAGCACCTGGTTAAGATTGCGCCCGTCCACCAACACCTGCTGGACGATCTGAGTAGCTGCCAGTTGTATATTATGCATTCAAGGGGCCGAAAAATAATCGCCGGGATGAACCGGCAAAGCTTGCAACAATTGTGCGGCGGGTTGCGCACGGCCGCCAGGTCGCTGCAACACGGTGAGGCGCAGCGCATCTTTGCCGCAGGCAACCGTTATGCCCGACCTGTCCACAACCAATACCTCGCCCGGCTTGCCGTGCTGATCCGGACGGATTTCGGCCTGCCAAATCTTCAGTACAGTGTCATGCAGCCTGGCCTGACACACCGGGAAGGGATTATAGGCGCGCACCGCCCGTGCAATCTGTTCTGCGTCCTGATTCCAGTCGATCATGGCTTCGCTTTTGAGCAACTTGGGCGCATAGCATGCAGCAACGTTATCCTGCCTGACCGGAGTCAGGCGGTTTGTTGCCAATAAGTGCAAAGCTTCGAGTATGCTGACGGCCCCCAGCGCCGCCAGTTTATCGTGCAGCGTCTGCGCGTTATCATCATCGTTAATCGGGCAGGCATGGCGCAGCAGCATGTCGCCGGTATCCAGCCCCGCATCCATCTGCATGATGGTGACGCCCGTCTCGCGGTCCCCCGCCAGAATCGCCCGCTGTATGGGTGCCGCGCCGCGCCATCTCGGCAGCAAGGACGCATGAATGTTCAGACATCCGTAACGCGGCAGCACCAGAACTGTTTTTGGCAAGATCAGTCCGTAGGCGGCCACCACCATCACATCGGCGCCTGATTCAGCGATCTCGCGCTGCGCCTGCTCCTCCTTCAGACTCACGGGCTGTAAAACGGTTAAACCGTGTTGCAGGGCAAGCTGCTTGACGGGGCTGGAGACTAGCTGCATACCGCGCCCGGAAGGGCGATCCGGTTGCGTCAACACTGCAACAACTTGATGCTCTTTGAGCAGCGCGTCCAGGGCGCAGGCTGCAAATTGCGGGGTACCGGCAAAAATTATTTTCACAATAGTCTACATCGCTTCGCGCCTGCGCTTTTTCAGCTTGGCGCGCAGTCGCGTTTGTTTGAGCTGAGACAAATATTCGACAAACACCTTCCCACGCAGGTGATCCATCTCGTGCTGAATACACACCGCCAGAAAACCCTCGGCTTCCAGTGTAAAAGGCACACCTTTTTCATCCAGCGCCTGCACGGTCACCTTGCCTGCGCGATGCACCACTTCATAAATACCCGGCACGGACAGGCAGCCTTCCTCGCCTTCCGAGTCTCCGCTCGCGCACAAGATTTCCGGGTTGATAAACACCCTCAATTGATCGCGCGTCTCGGAAATATCCACCACGATGACCTGTTCATGCACGTCCACCTGGGTGGCCGCCAAACCCACTCCAGGCGCAGCATACATGGTTTCCGCCATGTCCCGCACCAATTTACGGGTGGCATCATTGACCTGCACGACCTTTTTGGCGATTGTGTGCAATCGCTCGTCGGGATACTGCAAAATTTGTAAGATTGCCATAATGCTTGCTAATTTAATTGACTGGATGCAGAATTTAACGCGCCACCGTATACCGTGCGCCTTTATCACTGACTCTTACGGGATTTCCCATGCGCAAGATTATATCGCTGTTTTGCTTTTTATTGCCCGTCTTGGCTTTTGCCGGCCAACCTGTAGAGGCGCCACAGATACGCAGCGACGCCCCAGATCAATATGTCGTGGTCAAAGGCGACACCCTGTGGGGCATATCCGGCAAGTTTTTCAAGGACCCCTGGAGATGGCCTTACATCTGGGGCATGAACAAAGACAGCATTAAAGATCCGCACTGGATTTATCCGGGGCAGACCATCGCGCTGGATCGAGCGCACGGGACGCTAAGCATAGGCGCGCCTGAAACAGGCGGAGTCATCAAATTATCGCCGCAGCCTCGCAGCGAAGAAAGCATGCAAAGTGCCATTCCCAGCATTCCATCCAAGGCAATTGAACCTTTTTTAAGTCGGCCTTTAGTGGTGACGGAGGAATTGCTGGCAAGCAGCCCAACGCTGATAGGGTTGCCCGAAGACCGGGTCATCGTCGGCCCCGGGGATACGGTATATGCAAGAGGGTTAACTGAAAGCCAGGGGAGAAGATGGCAGGTATATCGGCCCGGACAGACCTTTATCGATCCCGACACGAAGGAAGTCCTGGGCCGCGAAGCGGTCTATCTGGGTTCAGTCGAAGTCACAAAATTTGGCGATGTCAGCACCGTCGTCGTGACTGATGCAAAAGAGGAAATCAATATCGGGGACCGCCTAGTCGCAACCGCTGCCGAGACCGCCCATACCTATCTGCCGCGTGCACCTGAAGGCCGGATCGATGCGACCATCATTTCAGTTTATGGCGGCGTTTCTCAAGGCGGTCAGAATTCCATTGTCACCCTCAACAAGGGTGAACGCGATGGCCTGCAGAACGGTCATGTGCTGGCCCTGTTCAGCAAGGGGCGCACCATCAAAGACGAGGGCAAAGAACTCACCCTGCCCGAGGTTCGTTATGGCTTGCTGTTCGTGTTCCGCGTATTTGACAAAGTCTCCTATGCACTGGTGATGCAAGCCGACCAGCCGGTTCAACTCCTGGATCGCGCAGAAACTCCCTAACTGGCATGGCAAATTTGCCACCCTCGAACCATGAAATTCATGGCGAATCGTTCGTCGTTGCACGTTAAGTATGTCCGCTGACCCCTCGATCAAGGCCTGGCTTGCACTCAGCCTGATACGGGGTCTGGGGGGCGAAGGTGCACGTCATCTGCTAAAAGAGTTTGGCTCGCCCGAAGCGGTGCTTGCGGCAAGAACAAGCGCGCTCAAGCCCTGGGTCAAAGCCGATGTCGCTTGCGCCATCAGCAAGGGCGTCGATGATGAGGTGCTTGCACCAACACTGGCCTGGCTGGAAGACACTCGGAATTGCATCGTTACCCTGGGGGACGCAGGCTATCCCCGGGCGCTGCTCAACATTGCCGATCCGCCGCTACTGCTCTATGTCAAAGGGCGCACCGATTTATTAAACGCCACCGCCTTTGCCATCGTCGGCAGCCGTAATGCCACGCCGCAGGGTATCAACAATGCCGAACAGTTTGCCAACGCCTTGAGCGATAGCGGCCTGTGCATCATCAGCGGCATGGCGCACGGCATAGACGCCGCCGCACATCGCGGCGCCTTGCGCGGGCAGGGCAGCAGCATTGCGGTAGTCGGCACGGGGCTGGACAAGGTTTATCCCGCCGCCAATCGCGATCTGGCACATCAGCTTGCCGGAGGAGGCGCAATTATTTCGGAATTTCCGCTGGGCACCCCGCCCCTGGGCAGCAACTTTCCACGCCGCAACCGCCTCATCAGCGGCATGAGCTTGGGTTGTCTGGTCGTGGAAGCGTCCGCACAGAGCGGCTCGCTGATTACCGCGCGTCAGGCGATGGAGCAGGGCAGGGACGTGTTTGCCATTCCAGGCTCGATACATTCTCCGCAAAGCCGCGGCTGCCACAAACTGATCAAACAAGGCGCAAAGCTGGTCGAGACTGCACAGGATATACTCGAAGAACTGGCAGGTCAGTTTGGCGCACCCAGGCCTGAAAACATCCGGAGCGACGCGCCTCAAAGCACCGGCCTGCTTGATCTGATCGGCTTCGATGCCGTGAGCATGGATACCCTTTGTCAGCGTAGCGGCTTGACGGTTAGTCAGCTATCCGCCATGCTATTAACGCTTGAACTGGAAGGTCGCATTGCTGCGCTGCCAGGCGGCTTGTTCCAACGCATACAATAAACTTAAGCAAAATTATGTTTGAAATCCTGATGTACCTGTTTGAAAGCTATATCGATGCGGGCAGCTATCCCGCACCGGACAAGCTGTCGCGTAAACTTTTTGCCGCCGGTTTCGAAGGCGACGACATCGACGAAGCGCTGACCTGGCTGTCCGCCCTGCGCCTGCAAAATGCCGGCAGCTATCCTGACAGTCTGAATCAGTCAGGCATGCGTTTTTATGCAGAACTGGAATTCGTGCGCCTGAGCAATGAGGCAAGACAATTCTTATTGTTTGCCGAACAACAGGCGATGATTTCTGCCGTCGAACGCGAGATCATCATCGACCGTGCCCTTGCCCTGCAGCAAAAGGATTTGGGAGTGGAAAAACTCAAACTCATCATGCTCATCGTGCTATGGGATCGCCATCAGGATCTCAGCCCTTTGTTGATCGAAGAGCTGCTGGTCCCCGTACAATCCACTCAATTACATTAAACATCACGCATGGCAATTAATCTTCTGATCGTAGAATCTCCGGCCAAGGCCAAGACCCTCAAGAAATATCTGGGTAATGACTACGAGGTGCTTGCCTCATACGGGCATGTGCGCGATCTCGTCCCCAAGAGCGGCGCGGTAGATACCGAAAACGGTTTTGCGATGAACTACGAAACCATCGCTCGCAACAGCAAACACATGGATGCCATCGCCAAGGCAGCGGCATCCGCAGACAACATCCTGCTCGCTCCCGATCCTGACCGTGAGGGTGAGGCGATTGCCTGGCATATCGCCGAATTGCTCAAAGCCCGTCGCGGGTTTAAAAACAAGAACATGAAGCGCGTGGTTTTTTATGAAATCACGCAGTCCGCGGTAAAGGAGGCGGTTGCCAACCCGCGCGAAATCGCGATGCCCTTGGTGAATGCGCAGCAGGCGCGGCGCGCGCTGGATTATCTGGTCGGCTTCAATTTGTCGCCGCTGTTGTGGCGCAAGATCCGTCCGGGCCTGTCCGCCGGACGGGTGCAAAGTCCGGCATTGCGCCTGATCGTCGAACGCGAACAGGAAATCGAGGCCTTCAAGAGCCAGGAATACTGGACTGTGCATCTGGACAGCCACAAGGATCATCAGCCCTTTTCCGCCAGATTGTTCCAGTATCAGGGCAATAAACTCGAACAGCTCAGCATCAAGAGTCAGGCCGAATACGATGCGATTTTTGCAAAACTTGACAATGCAAAGTTGCCGCCCAAAGTGGTGCGCATCGAAAAGAAAGCCAAACAGCGCTATGCCGCCGCTCCGTTCACTACCTCCACGCTGCAACAGGAGGCCGTGCGCAAGTTGGGCATGTCCACCGAACGCGCCATGCGCACCGCACAAACGCTCTATGAAGGCGTAGACATCGGCGGCCAGACCGTCGGTCTGATTTCCTACATGCGTACCGACTCGGTATCGCTGGCAAAGGAAGCCGTTGCCGAAATCCGCGACTACATCGGCAGCAACTTTTCCGGTGAATATTTGCCGGGCAGCCCCCCCGTCTACAAGAGCAAGACCAAAAATGCGCAGGAATCGCACGAGGCGATACGCCCGACTTCGATTGCGCGCACGCCCGACAGCCTGCGCGAACGCCTGACGGCGGATCAGGCCCGTCTGTACGAAATGATCTGGAAGCGTACGCTTGCCTGTCAGATGACACCTGCGCGTTATGACACCGTCAGCGCCGACATACGCTTAGGAGGAGACGACACGCTGTTCAGGGCCAACGGACAGGTACTGGTTTTTCCCGGCTTCATCGGCGTTTACATGGAAGACGTGGACGATGCCGAAGAAGAGCAGGGCAGCCGTCTGCCGCCGCTGGCTGAAGGCGACCTATTGCCGGTGGACAAGCTGTTCGGCGAACAGCACTTTACCCAGCCGCCGCCGCGCTTCACCGAAGCCAGCCTGGTCAAGACGCTTGAAGAATACGGCATCGGTCGTCCTTCGACCTATGCCACCATCATCTCCACGCTGCAAACCCGCGAATATGCGCTGCTGGACAAGAAACGCTTCGTGCCTACCGATGTCGGGCGCGTCGTCACGCGCTTTCTCACCGATCATTTCACGCGCTATGTGGATTACAACTTCACCGCCTCGCTGGAAGATGAGCTGGATGACGTATCCGATGGCAAACGTGACTGGGTAGGCGTGCTGGATGAGTTCTGGAAAGGCTTTTCAGGCCTGATCAAGGAAAAAACCAATATCGAACGTCCGCAGGAATTGCTGGACGAAGCCTGCCCGGAATGCGGCAAGCCGCTGGCCAAGAAATTGAGTCGCTACGGCAGCTTCATCAGTTGCACCAATTACCCTGAATGCAAATACAAGCGCAGCGTAGGAGGAGAAACGCAGGAGGAAGTGCGCGTTGAGCTGGGTGTGCATCCCGATACCGCGCAGAAAGTGCTGCTGTTGCGCGGCCCCTACGGTCATTACGTGCAGCTGGGCGAAGTGATCGAAGGCGAAAAAACCAAACCCAAGCGCGTTTCGTGGCCCAAGGAAATGCCCGTAGATGGGGCAGATTTGTCCGGCGCCCTGAAACTGCTGTCTTTGCCGCGCGATCTGGGCTTGCACCCGGAAACAAACAAGAAGGTCATCGTCAATATCGGCCGCTTCGGCCCTTACATCGGACACGACGGAAAATTCAAATCCATCCCGCGTTCCGACAGCATCTTCGATATCGGGCTGGCCCGTGCGGTGGAACTGCTCGCGCAGGCCAAGGACGGCAATACCATCCTGCGCACACTGGGCGACCACCCTGATGACAAGGCTTCGGTAGAGATATGCAGCGGTCGTTACGGACCCTATGCGCGCCACGGCAAGATCAATGCCACCCTGCCCAAGGACGTATCGGTCGATGAAATCACGCTGGAAGAAGCGCTGGAACTGATAGCCGCCAAGGCAGCCCGAGGCGACAAAACCAAACCGGTCAGGAAATCGGCCGCCGCCAAGGCCGCGCCGAAAGCGGCGGCGAAACCCAGGGCTGAATCCAAAACAGCAGCAAAGCCCAAGGCGTCAGCGAAAGCAGCAACCAAGGCCGCACCGAAAGCAGCGGCAAAGCCCAGGGCGAAAGCAGCGCCTAAAGCCGACAAATCATAAATGGCCGGTCAGGGTAAAACCATGCGGAACTGCCCGCCGGACAAGTTGCTCAGTTCAATATATCCGCACTGATCCTGCAACTTATGCAAGCCGGCAATTTTATGTGCCAGGTATAATCCCAGTCCGGTGCCTGCAACGCTTGTCGCTGCAGGCGATTTGCCGCCTGTCGACAAAAGGCTTTCGGGAAACCCCGTTCCGTCGTCACAAACTTCCAGCACCAGCATGTTGCTGCGCTCAAAAGCGGCAAGTTGAACGCGCGCTCGCGCATGACGACAGGCGTTATGCAACGCGTTGCCCAGCGCCATACGCACCAGCGCATCATCGAAAAATGCGCAGGCGGGTGCGCGTTCAACATCGAGTTGAATTGAAATATCGGGAAACAGTTCGGTGTATTCGGAGGCCAGCATTTCCAGAAAGTCCGCGGGATTAACCGAGTCGGCATTAACCCACAACTGCTCTCCGTCGTCTCTTTGCAACAGCAACATTTCTGTCAAGCGATGAAATGCATTCATTGCAATGGTCATTTCCTGCTGTGCATCGCCGCGTTTCCGCAGGCGCAGAGCCAGCTCCGCAAGCTGGTTCTTCACATCGTGCATCACGACGGTATACAAATCATTCAAAACATAACCCCTGACGCTTCAGACCTTCGCCTGCCTGAGCATGCCGTCTATTTGCTCAAGCTTGGGATGGTCGGGCGATTTTTTGAGCAATGACTCACGATAAATACGACATCGGCTCAGCTTATCCGCATCTTTTCCATTGCGCGCCAGATCAAGCGCAATGACCAGCGCTGCATTGCCAAGTATCTGCAAATTATTGGGCAATCGGTCGGCTGCATCACTCAGCAACTCGATCGCCTCCGCCAATTCCCCCGCCTGCGCGCGACGCACGCCCTCGTTATTCAGCCTGATCACCTCAGCCGCACTGGCCTCGATCAAGGCGGTCGCTTCCGAGGCATCCCGGCCGGCAGCGACCAGCGCCGCATGCACTTTGTCCTTGATCGCCGCATCTTCATGGTTGTTCTGCACCGCCTGTTCCAGCAGCCGGGTCGCTTCTTCCTCCCTGCCCAGGGCAAAACAGGCATCTGCCATCGCGACCAGCGCATCCGCAGAACAACTCCCCGAGTCAGCGTCAGCCATGGCTCTCTCCAGCGCAGCGTGTGCGAGCTCATCATTACCGGCAGCGCGATGGACGCCGCACTCGGTCACAGCCAGCGCCAGTTGGCTCTGCTTATCAGAAAAGCTTTTTTTTGCGTCCTGCACAACCGTCAGCGCTTCCTGTGTCTTGCCCTGATCGAGCAGAGCCCTGGAGAGAACCGCGTAATCGTTGGCCTGACGCACCGGGGAATGCTTATGTTGTATCAGCGTCTCGCGCATCACGCTTTCGGCGAGCTCGGGCTTGCCCATACTCACGGCCAGCGTACTCAACTCACGTATACGATTCATGGTGCCGGGTGCAATTTCTCTGGCCTTCAGCAAAACTTCCAGCGCGGCATTTTTATCGCCCGATTCCGTCATCAATCCGCCAAGAAAATCGTAGGCCGCCATGAATTGAGGCATTTCATGCAGTATTTCGCGCGCCAGACGTTCAGCTTCGACCCTCTCGTTCAGTCGCGCCAGGGCGCGCGCGAGCCCCAACTTCGCCCAACCCAGCGGACGCATCGCCAGCAATTCACGGTAGAAATCCACCGCCTGCTGCACCCGGTTATCCCTGACCAGCGCAACGCCCTTGATCTTGCAGAGATCGAAGAAATACTTGTCGCGGCTTGCTATCAATTTATCGCACTCGGTGATCATCCGCGCCCAGTTTTTCTTATCGGCAGCTTGATCTATTGCGGAAAAAAATGCCTGCCTTTCCAGCAGTTTTTCCAAGCGGATATTGAACTGTGCCGCCGTAAAAGGCTTGAGCAAATAATCGTCGGGTGCGCATTCTGAGGCCGCGACCACTTTTGCATAAGATTGCTCGGCGGTGATCATGACAAAAATCGCATTGCGTTTGATCAGATCGTTGGTGCGCAAATATTCAAGAAACTGCTGGCCGTTGGTGCTGTCCCCCAACGAATAGTCGCACAAAATAACGTCGTATTGATGGGCGGCAAAACGTTCCAGAGCCTCTTTGATACTGGATACGACATGCAACTTGGCGAAACCGGAGCTCGACAACGACATGCGCAGCTGCGCACGCATGCCTTCCATATCGTCAATGACTAATACCCACTTGTCGGAAACTTTGCTAACTGTAGCCAAATCTATTACTCCGGTCTAATAGGGATTCCAACCCGGGAACGGGTTGTATACCCGTTACTTCCCGCGGCAACATCGGTGAAATCTTGAGCCTGCCGGCTGAATTTCTGCGAAGAAACATCATACACCATCGGACAAGAAGGACTGATGATACACCGCAGGCCGTTATGATCAGACCAGGCTGGCCGCAATATTGATCGACAGGCCGAGAATGGCGACATTGAACAAAAAACTGAGTATGGATTGCGCCAGTACCGTCTTGCGCATCGAACGCGACATGATCGCGACATCGGATGTTTGGGCTGCGACGGCGATGGTAAACGAAACATAAAGAAAATCCCAGTAATCCGGATTCTCCTCCTTGTCCGGAAAACTGAGCGCACGCCGCCCAATCGGCGACCTGTAATAAATTCGTGCATAGTGAAAAGTGAACAGCGTTGCAACAAGGCACCATGAACCGAACACAGTTGCTCCGGTGAATCCGTAATGAGCCAATCGCAGACTCAAAGGCAAGCCCTTGACGGTCGACAGCTCCAGGACAATCGCAGCCATACTGAGGATCGCTGCAATCGACATGATCGCCAATATAACAACCGCGCTTTGATCCTCCTGTTCGGCAATGCGGCGAACCCTGGCATGGCTTGCACGCATCATCAGCCATCCCATCGAACCCAGATAGCACCAGACTGTCACGTTCCAGCCTATCAATACCCTTAAAACCAACTCGTATTGTGCAGGCAGTGCAAGTCCGACAATGCTTCCCGCGATGATTGCAGCAATCAGGCGCGGGTGGGCGCGGACAATTTTATGGATTGGGTACATGGCTGGCTTGCTTTGTTATATAAGCGATTCTAACAGCCCGCCGTACTTGTTTCACAAGATGGCTTACCTCTGTCATGAGAAAAATCTCTACAGACCAGCGCACAAGCAGGTAGCATGCAAAGTGTCGCATGCAAGAAAGATGGAACGCACGGCGATGTTGTCGGGTCGAATCCCGGACCTCAAGGAGAACAAAACGATGCAAGCAGCCCAATGCCTGAGCGCCACCCAGTTTGTACTGTTCGGTTCCAGCGGCGACCTTTCCTGGCGCCTGGTGGTTCCTGCCTTGTTCAACCTGTTCCTCGACGGACATTTGCCGACACGTTTTTTGCTGCTGGCGGTGGATCGTTCTGACAAGAGCGAGGATGAAATAGCCCTTCATTACCATCAGGGCATCACGGAAAATTCGCGCAGAGGCGCGCCGCCTGAAGACGCCTGGCAATCATTTTCCGGCATGATCCGGCATGTCAAACTCAACGTTGCCGATCAGGAAGATTTTCAGAAACTGGCGCTGACGCTGAACACAATCGATACGGCATGGGACTGCAAGGCAGAGCGGGTATTCTACCTTGCCACGCCGCCATCGCTGTTCGAGCCCATTACGCTGAGCCTCGGCGCCGCCGGCCTGGCGCAGGATCGCGAACGCGTGCGGCTGGTTGTGGAAAAACCGCTCGGCAACGACCTTGAGTCATTTCGCAAAATCAACGATGTGCTGTGCCGTGTCTTCGAGGAGCGGCAACTGTTCCGCATCGATCATTTTCTCGGCAAGGAAACCGTGCAGAACATTCTGGCCATGCGTTTCGCCAACCCGATCTTCGAACCGATATGGAACCGGCGCTATGTGGATCACGTCGTGATCACCGTCGCTGAAACGCTGGGCGTCGAGAAGCGCGGCAGCTACTACGAACAAACCGGCGCACTGCGCGACATGGTGCAGAATCACCTGCTGCAATTGCTCTGTCTGGTTGCCATGGAGCCGCCCGTGGTCTACGACGCCGACGATGTGCGAGGGAAAAAGGTCGATGTGTTGCATGCGCTGCGCCCGATACCGCCCGATGCAGTGGATAAATTTGCAGCCCGCGGTCAGTATGCGGAAGGATGGATACGGGGTGAAAAACGAATGGCTTACCGTAACGAGCCCAACGTCGACCCTCGCTCCAACACGGAAACCTACGCAGCGCTCAAACTTTACGTCGATAACTGGCGATGGCAGGATGTGCCGTTCTATTTGCGCACCGGCAAGGGTCTCACCGCCAAAGTCTCCGAAATCTCTATCAGGTTCCGCGATGTGCCGCATCGCGCCTTTCCCGCCTCCGCTGGCCTGAACGCGCAACCGACGCGGCTGGTCATTCAGATGCACCCTGAACAGGGTATCGTGCTCAAATTCATGGCCAAGGAACCCGGTTCACAGTTGCGCCTGCGCCCCGTCGACATGCGCTTCAGCTATAACGAAGCTTTTCAGATCGACATACCGGCAGCCTACGAGACGCTGTTATGGGATGTCATGGCGGGAGACGCCACTTTTTTCATGCGCACCGACCAGGTGGAAGCCGCCTGGAAACTGGTCATGCCGGTTCTCGATGCCTGGGCGGCGAATCCGGCGGCGGATTTCCCCAATTACGTGGCCGGATCATGGGGACCTGAATCGGCCGATCTGCTGGTGGCGAGCGACGGCAACAGCTGGCTGACGCCCACGCTTGCCAAATCGTAAAAATGTACGCTATCAACAAATTTGTAACGCTTTATTTCAATCGAAATGGCATACAGATTCTTCCGTATAATATTCCCCATTTACGCACTCCCGGTTTATCAGCTAATCTATGTCAGCTTCCCTTGAGCACCCTGCAAACCGTCACACCCTGCACAACCCGACTGGATTTATTCAAACGGGCATGGCAAATATGCCACCCATGCCCATTCCCCTCACCCAAACCCTCTCCCGTGGGGAGAGGGGACAAACGAGTCGCTACGCGAGTTTTACGTTAAGTGCCATTCTGCTGGGTATGTTATGTACCTTAACCCTCGCTCACGCCAAAGATGGCGAGGGTAAACCGGGAGCGAGCCCGCCTGTTCCCGTTGCCGCCGCGACCGTGCAACAGCAGTCCATGCCGGTATGGATAGAGGCGCAGGGCACCGTCATACCGCTCAACTACGTCAACGTCATGCCGCGCGTGGGGGGGTTGCTGCAAAGCCTGAATTTTCGCGAAGGGCAACCGGTCAAGGCCGGACAATTGCTGGCTACGCTCGATCCGAAACCGTATCAGGTCTTGCTCGAACAAGCACGCGCGCAGACGATGCGCGACCAGGCGCAACTGGCCGGCGCACAATCCGACTTGCAGCGTTATGAAACGCTGCTGACGCAGGATTCCATCTCAGCCCAGCAGGTCACGGATCAACGTGCAACGGTGGCGCAACTGATCGGCACGGTTGCCGCCGACAAGGCGGCACAGGACAACGCCCAGTTGCAACTGGACTGGACGCGCATCGTCTCACCTATTTCCGGCATTGCCGGGCTGCGCCAGGTGACCACCGGCAACATGGTAGGCCTCACCGGCGCCATCGGCGGCGGCAACAGCGCCCTCTCGGGTACCGCTGCGACTTCATCGCCGCCCATCGTCACTATCGCTCAGGTACAGCCCATCACAGCCTTGTTTGCCATTGCGCAAACGCAGTTGCCGCAGGTGCTCGAACGCATGCACGGCAACGCAACGTTGCCCGTACAGGCATGGGATCAGCGCCGCACCGCAATACTCGACAGTGGAAAAGTCATTGCCATGGACAACCAGATCAATTCCGCCACCGGCACCGTGATGCTCAAGGCTGAATTCGCCAATTCCCGCAAGGTGCTGTTTCCCAACCAGTTCGTCAATGTGAGACTGCTCGTCGATACGCTCAGAAACGCCATTGTGGTGCCCTCCTCCGCGATTGCCACAGGCGCACCCGGCAGTTACGTCTATGTGATCGACGGCACCGGAAAGGTGGCGCTGCGCAAAGTCACCACAGGGGTGAGCAACCTGGATTACACCAGTATCAGCAGCGGTCTTGCCGTCGGCGAACGCGTCGTCGCCGATGGTCTCGACCGACTCAAGGATGGCAGCAAAGTGCAAATCGTCACGCCGGCAGGCATACCTGACCGCATGAAAGGCGGCAAGCCTGGAACGGTGCGGAAAGCCGGGAAATGAGCGGTACGCAGGACGAGACCGGCAACAGCACTTTGGATGCATCTGGCGAATCCAGTCCTTCAAAGCTGTTCATCCTGCGCCCCATTGCCACGACCTTGCTGATGCTGGCCGTGCTGCTGCTGGGTTTTATCGGCTACAGACTGTTACCGCAATCGGCACTGCCTGAAGTGGACTATCCGACCATACAGGTCACCACGCTTTATCCCGGCGCCAGCCCGGACGTCATCACCTCCTCCATCACCTCGCCGCTGGAAAGACAATTCGGGCAGATGCCGGGCCTGTCGCAGATGTGGTCCGCCAGCTCAGGCGGCGCATCGGTCGTCACGCTGCGCTTCGATTTGAAACTGCCGCTGGATGTGGCCGAACAGGAGGTCCAGGCTGCGATCAATGCCGCAACCACTTTCTTGCCGACCGACCTGCCGCAACCCCCTATCTATGCCAAGATCAACCCGGCCGATGCACCGGTCATCACGCTGGGATTGACCTCGGACACGCTGCCGCTTACCCAGTTGCAGGATATCGCCGACACCAGACTGGCTCAAAAACTCTCGCAAGTCGCAGGTGTGGGCCTGGTGAGCCTGAGCGGCGGACAGCGCCCCTCCATTCAGATTCAGGTCAACGGCCGCCAGTTGGCATCCTATGGCTTGAGTCTGCTCAGTGTGCAAACCGCAATCGTTGCGGCCAATGTCAACATGCCAAAAGGCAGTTTCGACGGGCCCGCGCAGGCATTGACCATCAACGCCAACGACCAGCTGCAATCGGCGCAGGATTACAAAAGTCTCATCATCTCCTACAACAACGGCGCACCGGTGCGGCTGGAAGATGTCGCCCTTGTAACGCAAGGACCTGAAAATGCGCTGCTCGCTGCCTGGGTCAACGGCAAGCCCGGCATCGTCATCAACGTTCAGCGCCAGCCCGGCGCAAATGTGATCGCAGTCGTCGATCATATCCACGATCTGCTGCCGCAATTGCGCCAGAGCCTGCCGGGCGCATCCGACCTGACCATACTGTCGGATCGCACCGTGACCATACGTTCAGCGATTGCCGATGTGAAGTTCGAACTGATGCTCTCGATCATACTGGTGGTGCTGGTGATTTTCCTGTTCCTGCGCAGCGCGCGCGCCACCTTCATCCCTGCGCTGGCCGTACCCCTGTCGCTTGTCGGCACCTTCGGCGTAATGTATCTGGCGAACTTCTCCATCAACAACCTCACGCTGATGGCGCTGACCATTGCCACGGGTTTCGTGGTGGATGATGCGATCGTGATGATAGAAAATATCGCCCGCTATATCGAGCAGGGTGAGTCTCCCATGCAGGCCGCGCTAAAAGGCGCGAAGCAGATCGGCTTTACCATCATTTCGCTGACCATTTCGCTGATCGCCGTGCTCATTCCTCTGCTGTTCATGGGCGATGTCGTCGGGCGCCTGTTCCGCGAATTCGCCATCACGCTGGCGGTGGCGATTCTGATTTCCGCCATCGTATCGCTCACCTTCACGCCCATGCTCAGCGCACGTCTGTTAAAGCATGTGCCTGAAGAACAGAACGGCCCCCTGCTGCGCTGGAGTCAACGCCAGTTCGACCGGCTGATTGCAGCTTACGGCAGGTCTCTGCGCTGGGTCTTGCAGCATCAGCCGCTGACCCTGATGGTGGCTTTTGGTACGCTAGTCTTGACTGTGCTGCTGTATATCGCGATTCCCAAAGGCTTTTTCCCGGTGGAAGATACCGGACTGATTCAGGCCATCACGGTAACGTCACAAAGCACCTCTTTTGCCGAAATGAACCGCCGGCAGCAGGCTCTGGTCGACATTCTGCTCAAAGATGCCGCCGTGCAGAGCATTTCATCCTTTATCGGTGTGGACGGCAGCAACACCACCCTCAACAGCGGTCGCATGCTCATCAGCCTGAAACCGCTGGATCAACGAAGCGATCGTGTCGGCCCTGTTATCGCCCGATTGAAAAAACTGTCGGCCCAGCTGCCCGGCACCGACATTTTTCTGCAACCGGTACAGGATCTGACCATCGACGACCTGGTCAGCCGCAGCCCTTATCAGTTCAGCATCACCGCAACCAGTGCGGCAGAGCTGTCTGTCTGGACAGCAAAGTTGTTGGATAAATTGCGCGCCTTGCCGCAACTCTCCGAGGTGTCCGGCAGCTTGCAGAACAAGGGGTTGCAGGCCTATGTGGACATCGACCGGGACGCCGCCTCACGCATTGGCATCACCGTAGCCAACATAGACAGCGCGCTATACAGCGCCTTCGGTCAGCGACTGATTTCAATCATCTTCACTCAGTCGACACAGTATCGCGTGGTCTTGCTGCTGGACCCCAAAGACCGCCAGGGCATTGCCGGATTTAACGGAATCTACCTGACTTCAAGTACCGGCGTAGCCGTGCCGCTGTATGAAGTTGCGCGCATTGTGCAGCAGAGCGGGCCTCTGGAGATAGATCATCTCGGGCAATTTCCCGCAGCGATGATTTCGTTCGATCTGGCGCCCGGTGCGTCGATCGGCGAAGCGGTAGAGGCCATACATAAGGTGCAGGCGCAAATCGGGCTGCCCGTTTCCGTACCGTTAAAAATGCAAGGCGCGGCGGCAGCTTTCGAGGCCGCACTCGCCAACCAGCTCTGGTTGTTGCTCGCGGCGGTGGTGACCATGTACATCGTATTGGGTGTCTTGTATGAAAGCTTTATCCATCCGGTGACGATTTTATCTACCCTGCCATCGGCCGGCATCGGCGCGCTGCTGGCCCTGATGTTTTCGGGCAACAGCCTGACGGTGATAGCCATCATCGGCATCATCCTGCTGATTGGTATCGTGAAAAAGAATGCGATTCTGATGGTGGATTTCGCGCTGGATGCGCAGCGAAATGAGGGACTGTCGCCGAGCGACGCCATTTTTCAGGCAGCGCAGCTGAGGCTGAGGCCGATACTGATGACGACCTTCGCAGCCCTGTTCGGTGCGATACCGCTGATCATCGGCGGAGGTATGGGCGCTGAACTGCGCCAGCCCCTGGGTATTGCGCTGGTCGGCGGCTTGCTGCTGTCGCAGCTGCTCACCCTGTTTACCACGCCGGTGATTTACCTGGCCTTTGAACGCCTGTCAGCCCGCTGGACGGCGCGCTCCAAAGAGACGGTAAAGTGAATTTCTCAGCGCCATTCATCAGACGGCCGATAGGGACCACACTGCTGGCACTGGCCGTGCTGCTGGCAGGCGCAATCGCCTTTAAACTGCTGCCCGTGGCGCCGCTGCCGCAAGTGGATTTTCCCACCATCAATATCAGCGCCAGCCTGCCGGGCGCCAGTCCCGATGTGATGGCCGCGACCGTGGCGACTCCGCTGGAACGTGCACTGGGGCGCATCGCAGGCATCGCTGAAATGACCTCTTCAAGTACGCTGGGTTCGACCAATATCACCATCCAGTTCGATTTATCCAAGGACATCAATTCGGCCGCCCGCGAAGTGCAGGCCGCCATCAATGTCGCCCGCCCCATGCTGCCTGCCGGCATGGTAGGCAATCCGACCTACCGCAAGGTCAACCCGGCCGATGCACCCATCATGGTTTTGTCGCTGACATCGAACGGCATGTTGGTCAGCCAGATGTACGATGCCGCCTCGACCATACTGGCGCAGAAAATTTCCCAGTTGCCGGGTATCGGCCAGGTAACCGTAGGCGGAGGTGCGCTGCCCGCTGTGCGCGTCGATCTTGATCTGGACCAGATCAACAACATGGGATTGAGCCTGGAGCAAATAAGAACAGCCATCGCCACCAGCAACATCAACGCACCCAAGGGCGCACTGGAAGATGCAACCCGCCGCTGGCAGTTGCAGGCAAATGACCAGCTCACTGCCCCCGCAGATTACGGCCAACTGACCGTCGCATACGTGGGCGGCGCACCGGTCAGGCTGAGTCAGATAGCGCATGTCAGTCAGAACTCACAGAACGTACGCAACATGGGCATGTTCAACGGTCAATCCTCGGTGCAGCTGATTATCTCCCGCCAGCCGGGGGCCAACATCATAGCCGCAGTGGAGGCAATCAAGGCGGAACTCCCCGAATTGACGGCTTCCATCCCGCAGGCTATACACATAAACATCATGATGGATCGCACGACGACCATCCGCGCCTCCTTGCACGACTCCGAAAGCACGCTGCTGCTGTCGGTGGCGCTGGTGGCGCTGGTGGTCTTCGTTTTTCTGCGCGACTGGCGCGCCACGCTGATTCCCGCCATCGCAGTGCCGATTTCGCTGGTTGGCACCTTTGCCGCCATGTATCTGCTGAATTACAGCCTGGACAATCTGTCGCTGATGGCGCTGATCGTGGCCACCGGATTCGTGGTGGACGATGCCGTGGTGGTGCTGGAAAATATCATGCGGCACGTTGAAAAAGGTATGCCGCCCATGCAGGCAGCGCTGCGCGGCGCACATGAGGTAAGCTTTACCGTGTTGTCGATGAGCCTCTCTCTCGTGGCGGTTTTTCTGCCTGTCCTGCTGATGGGCGGCATCATCGGCCGCCTGTTCCGCGAATTTGCAGCCACGCTGTCCATCGCGGTTGTTATCTCGCTGTTCGTCTCGCTTACCGTGACACCGATGCTGGCATCCCGCCTGCTTGAACTGCGCGGCAACACCCCGCCCGGACGCCTGGCGGCTCTGGGCGAGCGCGGCTACGCACGCCTGTTGCGCGGTTACGACATCAGCCTTGCCTGGGCGCTCAAACACAACTGGCTGATGTTGATCGTGTTTTTTGCAACCATAGCCTTCACCGTTCATTTGTACAAGGTCGTTCCCAAGGGATTCTTTCCTACTCAGGACACCGGCCTGATAATCGGCAATATACAGGCCGATCAGTCGATTTCATTTCAGGCCATGTCGCAAAAACTCGCCCGCATTGTGTCCATTATCAAAGCCGATCCGGCGGTACAAAATGCCATGGCTTTTACAGGCGGCGGCGGAACCAACGGCGGCTTTATCTTCATGAGCCTGAAGCCTTATAACCTGCGTCCGGATGCGACAAGCGTGCTTGGCAAACTCAGGCACAAGATTAACTCGGTGCCCGGTGCGCAGGTATTTCTGGCACCCGTGCAGGACATCCGCGCGGGCGGCCGCCCATCTCCCGCGCTCTACCAATATACTTTGCAAACCGGCGATTTGAACGAGTTGCGTGAGTGGGAGCCGCGCGTGCTGGAAGCGTTCCGGCACATTCCCGGCTTGTCCGACGTGAATACCGACCAGCAGAGCAAAGGGCTGCAAATTCAGCTTCTGATCGACCGGGAAGCCGCTGCGCGCTATGGAATTTCGGTGAACACCATAGATCAGACGCTCAACGATGCTTTCGGTCAGCGTCTGATATCGACCATTTATGCGCCGCTGAATCAATATCGCGTGGTCATGGAAGCGGAAGATCGATACCAGCAACGCCCGGATGCGCTGAACAGCATTTATCTGATCAGTGCCGCAGGACAAAAAGTACCTCTTGCGGCACTGGCACATTATGAACCGGGCAACACCCCCCTGGTGGTCAACCATCAGGGACTGTTTGCCGCATCGACGATTTCATTCAACCTCGAAAAGACCTTGTCGCTGGGACAGGCGCAGCATCTGATTGCGGTGGCGATGGCGCAAATCGGCCTGCCCGGCGCCGTTCAGGGCGGCTTTCAGGGTACCGCCAAACTCTTTCAGGACACCCTCAACAACCAGCCCCTGTTCATCTCATCCGCAATTTTAGTTATCTACATCGTACTGGGCATGTTGTATGAGAGCACCATACACCCGCTGACCATTTTGTCCACCTTGCCGTCCGCAGGGATGGGTGCGGTGCTGGCGCTGATGATTTTCCATACCGATTTTTCCATCATCGCATTGATCGGTGTATTTCTGTTGATCGGCATCGTAAAAAAGAACGCCATCCTGATGGTGGATTTCGCACTACAAGCGGAGCGGGATACAGGCGCCAGTCCGCGTGACGCCATCCATCAGGCCTGTCTGTTGCGCCTGCGCCCCATACTGATGACGACGCTGGCGGCACTGTTCACGGCCTTGCCGCTGGCGCTAATCACCGGCAATGGCGCCGAACTGCGTCAGCCGCTGGGCATCGCCGTTGCCGGCGGCCTGATCGTCAGCCAGTTGCTCACCTTGTACACTACCCCGGTGATTTATCTGCAACTCGACAAGCTGCGCCACTGGGGTCGCCGCCGCTGGGCAAAAAGGCAGGATCGAGGATTGAGGCGTGAAGCTATTGTGGATGAAAGTTGATAGTTGAACTGAACACTCAACTTTTTCTTGTCTGTTTATAGGAATATTGCAAATGCTGAAAATTATGCTGATTGTTATTGGACTAAGTATTATCCTGGCGGGCTGTGCAGTGGGGCCTGACTATAAGCGTCCGTCAATCACAACCCCGGCACAGTTCAAGGAGGGCTGGGTGCAGACTGGCCCTCTTCCAGTGCCGGACGCCTGGTGGAGCGTATTCAACGACAAAACGCTCAACGACCTTGAGCCCCGCGTCGCCAGCGCCAATCAGAGCCTGATCGCGTCTTATCACGCCTATCTGCAAGCGACGGCGCTCACCGATGCAGCGCGCGCTGCCGAGTTTCCCACGGTGGGCGTCGCCGTTGCCTCCAGCCGCACTTCTTCAGGATCTGGCAACGTCATAGGGGCGGGCCAGAATATCACCATTTCAGGAAAATCGGCGGCTTTCTCCGCCAGCTGGGTGCCGGATTTCTGGGGAAAAGTACGTCGTCAGGTCGAGTCTGACATCGCCAGCAGCGCAGCCAGCCTGGATACCCTCCGCGCCGCGCAGCTGAGTTTGCAGAGTACGCTGGCGCAGGACTATTTCCAGATACGCCAGTTGGACAGCCAGACGCAATTGGCGCAGAAAACGGTAACGGCCTATGAAAAATTCCTGGCAATGACGCAAAACCGTTATGTTGCGGGCGTGGCCACTCAGGCCGATGTGGCGCTGGCTCAGTCGCAACTGGCTACCGCGCGGGTACAACAGGTTTCTTTCGGCGTGCAGCGTGCGCAACTGGAACACGCTATCGCAGTGACGATCGGTGAAGCGCCCTCCGACTTCAGCCTGCCCGCCGTATCCGACATGCCTGAACCGCACGCCATTCCGGTCGGATTGCCCTCGCAACTGTTGCTGCGTCGCCCGGATCTGCAGGCTGCCGAACGCCAGGTCGCGGCTGCCAATGCCCTGATCGGCGTTGCCGAATCGGCCTACTTTCCGGCGTTGACGCTCTCCGGACAACGCGGCTGGCGCAGCACCACTTTTACCAATCTGGTATCTGCGCCCAATCTGTTCTGGTCCATGGGGCCTTCGCTGGCGGCAACGCTGTTCGACGGCGGTGCGCGAAGTGCTCAGATCGCGCAAAGTCGTGAGGGTTATCAGATGGCGGTCGCGCAATACCGGCAACTCGGTTTGCAGGCTTTACAGCAAGTCGAGGATCAGCTTGTCGCTTCCGCTACGCTCGCCGATGAAGCGGATTTACAGCAGCAGGCCGTCGCTGCGGCAGAGCGGTCGTTGCGTCTGACAACCGATCAGTACAAGGCAGGAATCGTACCTTACCTGAATGTAGTCACCGCCCAGACAGCGGCTTATACCACACACAACGCGGCGCTGCTGATTTCCGGTCAACGCCTTACCGCCGGCGTTGCGTTGATTCAGGCGCTGGGCGGCGGATGGGGTGATGACATTCGGCCTGCGCTGGGCGTTGACGTGACAGCACCCAAACCCGATTAAAAGCTTTTTAACCGTTTGCCCCGAACATCATGCGCCTTGCCACAAATTGTTTGGCGAACGGCAGGCAGTCCAGCGCGGTCAGCGAGGCGGCGCGGGCGGCGCTCACCAGCGGCAGATCGTTGGAGAACAGACGCACCAGAGAGTCGGTGAAGCGAATGCCCGCCTCGCGATCCGTGCTGCGTTCGCTGCGGTAGCCTGCGAGCATGGCATCCGTCCCCAGCGCTTCCGGTTTTGCATCCAGTATTTCCCGAGCCAGTTCCCAGGCGTCGCGCAGCCCCATGTTGAATCCTTGCCCTGCCACCGGATGCATGGTCTGCGCGGCATTGCCTATCAGTACTACGTGCGGCATCGGGGCTTGCCGAGGTGCTTTTTTCAGTCCCAGCGGGAAACAGCTGCGGCGGCCTACAGTCAGGAATTCTCCGACCCGGTCGCCGAAGTGCCGATGCAGTTCTTCCAGAAACTGCGCCTCGTCCCAGGCCAGCATTTTCTCAGTGTGTTGATGGGGCGCCGTCCAGACCAGCTCGTAACCGTCCTTGAAAGGCAGCAATGCCACAGGCCCCTGCGGGGTGAAGCGCTCGAAGGCGGTGTCGGATTGCGGCGCGGCGCAGGTTACATGGGTGATCAGCGCGCTTTGTCCATAGTCGCGCACCTCGGGCGGATGTCGTTGCGCCAGCAGCTTCCCGCCATCGGCGACCACGGCGAGGCGGGCATGCAGGGTGTGTTCGACGCCATCCAATTGATAGCCGACATCGGCGTAGCCAATTTCACCGGCAAGCTGCGTGACGCTCGCACCAAATATGGTTGCTACCGCGCCGTTTCGCAGCTCGCGGCTCAAGGCATCTTGCAGTATCTGGTAGGGCAGCACGTAGCCGAGTTCAGGCACGTTCATTTCTTCGGCGCACAGCACGGCGCGACCGAAGCTTCGTTTTTGCGAAATATGGATACGGCGTATCGCCGACACGTCATGCAGTTTGCCCCATACGCCCATGCGTTCCAGCAACAACCGGCTGCCATAGGACAGAGCCAGTGCGCGTGCATCCGAGCTTGCGGCCGTGCGCGCTTCGAGCACGCAGACACGCAGTGGGCTGTCCTTCAACGCCAGCGCCAGCGCGCTGCCGACCGGACCGCCACCGATGATGACGATGTCGTACTGTTTATTCATGATTTTCTCGTTTATTTGAAATTCGCGTAGCGATTCGTTTGCCTCCTCGCCCGCTTGCGGGAGAGGATTGAGGCGAGGGGAATGTGCATGGCAGAGTTCCATTTTGGCACTATGCCTTGCACATTATTTCTTCGATTGCAGCGACTGTCTTCGGGGCGGCTTCGGTCAGCACTTCATTGCCCGTACCTGTGATGACCACATCATCCTCGATGCGGATGCCGATGTTCCACAAGGCCAGCGGCACATCGTCGGCAGGACGGATATAACAACCCGGTTCGACAGTCAGCACCATGCCGGGTTGCAGGCTGCGCCACTGATCGCCTGTCTTGTAGTCGCCGACATCGTGAACATCCATGCCTAACCAGTGGCCGGTGCGGTGCATGTAATATTTCTTGTAGCCCCCGTCTTCCAGCACGCTGTCAACCGTGCCGCGACACAGCTTCAGATCGATGAAGCCTTGCGCCAGTATCCGCAAAGCGGCATTGTGCGGCGCTTCCCAGTTATTGCCGGGCGCGGCGGCTGAAATCGCAGCGATTTGTGCGGCCAGCACGATTTCATACACTTCTTTTTGCGCGCCGAGAAAACGGCCATTCACCGGATAAGTGCGGGTGATGTCGGAGGCATAGCCTTCGAGTTCGCAGCCGGCATCGATCAGCAGCAGATCGCCGTCTTGCAGCTTTGCATTGTTGTCGACGTAATGCAGCACGCAGGCGTTTGCACCGCCCGCGACGATGGAGGTGTAAGCGGGATCGCGTGCGCCGTGGCGACAGAACTCATGCAGCAATTCGGCCTCGACTTCGTATTCAAAGTGCCCGATACGGGTAAATTGCATGGCGCGTTTGTGCGCGCAGGTGGAAATGGCGGCGGCACGGCGCAGGATGGCGATCTCGTGCGTATCCTTGAATAATCTCATTTCTCCCAGCAAGGCACGCACGTCGCGCAACTCGTTCGGTGCACGGACGCCGCTGCGCACCTTTTCCTGCACCGCATCGCGTAATTTAAGCATGCGTTGATCCCAGAGGGCATTCGCGCCCAGCGGATAAAACAGCGTTGGCTGATTGCCCATCAGTTCAATCAGCTTCTCATCCAACCGGGCGATGGGGTAAGCCGCATCGAAACCGAATTGTTCCTGCGCGGCATCGGGGCCATAGCGATAGCCGTCCCATATCTCGCGATCCATATTTTTTTCGCGGCAAAAAAGGATGGAGAGAGGCGAAGCGCCGGCGATGAGCACCAGCACCGATTCAGGCTCACAGAAGCCGCTCAGGTAATAAAAGCTGCTGTCGAAACGGTAGGCGTAATCGGCATCGCCGTTGCGCCGTTGCTCAGGCGCGTTGGGGATGATTGCGATGCCCTGCTGCATCTGATGCAGCAGGCGGGCGCGGCGCTGCGCGTAGATATCGGGATCAAACATGAGTGGCCTTGTGTAATAAATTCGTTAACTGAGCGTCGAGTTCAGCCAGGCGCTGCGGCGTGCCGACATCCACCCAGACGCCTGCGTGACGTTCGCCGCTTATTTTTCCCTGTGCAATCTGTGCGCGCAGCAAGGGCGCCAGGGGGGCTACGCTGCCGCGCGGAATGTGGCTGAACAGGGAAGGATGATAGAGGCCGATGCCGCTGAAGGTCAGTTGAAGGCAGCTGTTGTCGGGTAGCAGGTAGCTGTCTGGTGTGACCCGGCTGTCTTGAAGGCAAAAATCGCCCTTGGGGTGGTGCGCAGGATTATCCACCAGTACCAGATGCGCCATGTCGCCGCTGGCATGCAGCGCGTTGGCCCGTTCGTGAAGAAGCGAAAAATCATAGTCGCAATAAATATCGCCGTTGATGACTGCGAATGGCTCCCTCATCCCCAACCCGTCGCCCATCGGGCGAGAGGGACACAGCAGCGGCAGTGCGTTGGCAATTCCGCCTGCGGTTTCCAGCGCGCTGCTCTCTGCCGAGTATTGAATCTGTGCGCCGAAGCGGCTGCCATCGCCTAGCCGCTGTTCGATCTGTGCGCCCAGATGGGCGTGGTTGATGACCAGTTCTGTGATGCCGGCCTTCACCAGCCTCTCGATATGCCAGACGATCAGCGGCTTGCCGCCTGCTTCAAGCAGGGGTTTGGGGATGCGGTCGGTGAGCGGGCGCATGCGCTCGCCGCGACCTGCGGCTAATATCATGGCCATCATAAGGCTGTGCTTTTGCGAGTTATTGCCCACTGGGCAATATCCCTGCTTACTACGTTGCACGTTTGCTTCCTCTCCCGCAATGCGGGAGAGGACTGAGGAGAGGGAATGCGCAGCATCATTGTTTCAGGGTTCTCATATTAAAACCCGTACCCCGTCGGGGGCGCCTCGGGCGGCTCCAACTCATTGAGCAGATTGAACAAGGGCTTGAGATCTACATAGCGTGCACAGGCGGCGCGCAGATAGTTCATCACCAGCGGCATGTCTTTCAGATAGCCATCCTTGCCATCGCGATGGTACAGCCGTGCAAAAATACCCAGCACCTTGAGGTGGCGCTGAGCGCCCATCAGCTCAAAATCCCGGTAGAACTGCCCGAAGTCCTCCGGCACCGGCAGGCGCGCACGACGCGCCTTTTCCCAATAGTCGATCAGCCAGTCGATAACGATCTCTTCATCCCATTTTATGTAGGCGTCCTTGAACAAGGAGACAAGATCGTAGGTGATCGGGCCGTATACCGCATCCTGAAAGTCGAGGATGCCGGGCGAGGTTAAACAATTTTCGCGTAGCGATTCATTCGCTCCCTCGCCCGTGTTCGGGAGAGGGTTGGAGAGAGGGAAACGGGCTTGCCCGTTGGGTTCGACCAGCATCAGATTACGCGAATGATAGTCGCGGTGCACATAGACGCGCGGTTGCGCCAGATTGTTGGCCACGATGCGCGCAAAAACGGTTTCAAGTTTGGCATTCTGTGCGGGGGTTAATGTCACCTGGAGATGCTTGTTGATATACCACTCGGGGAACAGGCGCATCTCACGCAACAGCAGCGCTTCGTCATAAGGCGGCAAATCCCTGTCGTTTGATGCGAGCTGGATTTTGATCAGCGCATCGGTGGCGGCATGATATAGCTTGCGTGCGTTATCCTCCTCGCAAGGGGTAAGCCGGTGGATGCCCTGCTGCTCTCTTAAGCTCAATGCTTGCAGATAGGTAGTATTGCCAAGATCGGACAGCAGCAAAAAACCCTGTGTCAAGTCCTCTGCATACACGTGGGGCACATGCGTTCCGGCCTTTTCGAACAAACGAGCCACATGCAGAAAAGGGCGGCAGTCCTCGCGATCGGGCGGCGCATCCATCACGATCAGGGTGCGGCCGCCCCGATGCGTTACAGTGGAATTGTCGGGTGCGGAAGGGGTGGCCTGGCGGCTGTTCCCGCAATCGGCTGGCTTCGCCATAACCAGCGACTTGGCGAGCGTTGTTTGCTCGTTTAGTCGATCGGCTAGTGGTTCCATCAGTAACCTACCCGCAGGGGGCAGGCCGACGGGTTCCCCGCTGCTTTGCAGCGACCCGTTCGCACTGTCACAGCCGCCGTCATCGAAGCTGACACGGAAGTAGCGACGGAAGCTGGCATCTGAGGAAGCGGGTGCAAGACTGAATTTTTCGCCGGGAAACTGGCCTTGCAGCCAAACGGTCAGTTGTTGTAAACGTTGCATAGTGGGCTTTTGGACTGTGCTTGATGGTAAACTTGCAAAAGTTTACCATCTTATTCATATTATGCGGTTTCGTCTCAAGCCTGTCGCACTCTCTTTGCTTTGTGTTTTTGCCCATCCTGCCATGGCAGAAGAAGCGCGCACGCGCTCTGTTGTCATGCAACCGGCTCAGGACGAACCGGTGTTTCTGGAAGCAGATAATCTGACGGGCGAGCAGAAAAACCAGGTCGAAGCAACCGGCAACGCCATTCTGACCAAGTCCGACCAGAAAGTGCGCGCAAAGCGTTTGTTGTATAACCAGGAAACGGGTGACGTCGAAGGATTTGGTTCGGTGGTGATAGAACAAAATGGCAACACCATGAGCGGCCCGTATATGAAACTGAATATGGATACGCATGCCGGCTTCATGGAACAGCCGGTATTCTTCATGAAGGAAACCGGCGGTCGCGGTTCAGGCGATATTGCGCACATTCAGGATCAGCAGCATTACACGCTGGATAACGCGACTTATACGACCTGTCGCGCGGATGATCAGGACTGGCTGGTCAAAATGAACAGCCTTGAGGTAGACCGCGAACAGCAGGTGGGTGTCGCCCATCAGGCCTGGGTGGAATTCATGGACGTGCCGATTCTGTATTCTCCCAGGATGGATTTTCCGCTGGGAACCCAGCGCAGATCCGGGTTTCTGGCGCCTACATTTGGCGCCACAAACAACAGCGGCACAGAACTGATCCTGCCGTATTACTGGAACATTGCGCCGAACATGGACGCGACTTTTTCGCCGCGCGTCTTGACCAAACGCGGCTTGCAGCTGAATAACGAGTTCCGCTATCTGAATGCCAACTATTCAGGCGAGGTACACGCGGATATATTGCCCAATGACGCGTTGACCGGCACCAACCGCACCCGGTTTGGCCTGAAACACAACGAAACGTTTGGCGGCGGCCTGACCGGCAGCATAGATTACAATCACGTCTCGGATAGCGCCTATTACCTCGACCTGGCCGATGCGGTGAATTTCTCTTCGCAGATCAATCTGTTGCAGGATGCGGAGCTCAACTATAACGCGGGCTGGTGGAACAGCACGGCACGAATGCAACGCTATCAGACCCTGCAGGATCCGCTGGCGCCGATAATTGTGCCTTATGCCCGGCTGCCCCAGCTTACGCTGAACGGGGCGCGCAGTTACGGCGGTGCAGATTTTGCTTTTGCCGGCGAGTATGTGAACTTCAGTCATCCCACGGCGGTGAACGGTCAGCGGCTGATGATAGCGCCCAGCGTCAGCTACCCTCTGGTCAATACGCCCGGGTATTACCTCACGCCCAAGTTTACCCTGAACAGCACCCAGTATGTGATGGGCATCAATAATACGACAGCAATGCCGGACACCACGCGCACCCTGCCGATGTTCAGCCTGGATAGCGGTGCTTCCTTTGAGAGGGATCTCAATTTACTGGGAAACAGTTACCTGAATACGCTGGAGCCGCGCGCCTACTATGTGTATGTGCCATACAAGAATCAGGATCAGTTGCCGGTCTTCGATACGGCGCAGACTCAGTTGAGTTTTGCCCAGCTGTTCACCGAAAATCGTTTCATAGGCTATGATCGCATAGGCGATGCGAATCAGGTGACGCTGGCACTGGTCTCGCGTTTCCTGGGAACGGATGACGGAGCCGAACATCTGAAACTCTCGGTGGCTGAGCGTTTCAGCTTCACCCAACCCCAGGTTAATCTGGTTGCGCCTACCACATCGAACAACAAGTCGGATATTTTGCTGGGCGCCTCGGGCCGCATCAGCGGCGCCTGGTCGTTTTCCACCGAGTTGCAGTATAGCCCTGCCTTGTCGATGACTCAGCACTATAATATCTCGGCAGACTATCGTCCTGAAGCCGGCAAGGTGATCAACCTGGGTTACCGTTTTATCAGCGATACGATCGGTGCGCTGATTCCGGGCATAGCGAACCCGACAGGCAGCGCCATGGTCAACGGAATTATCTACCCGACTATTTACGGCGTGCCTTACACCACGATAGGCGGGAGCAATTACGCGGTCGCTGCGCCTGCCTTGCGTCAAATCAATATTTCCGGACAATGGCCATTGTTCAAACACTGGTCTGCGGTGGGGCAATGGAACTATTCCTTCCTGGACAAGATGCTGCTGAATGGGGTTGTCGGACTTGAGTACACGCAAAGCTGCTGGACGTTGCGCATGGTAGCGCACAGCTTTACTGCCGGCCTGGTTCTGAACGGCGCAGGCGTGGCTGTGCCCCAAAACAGCACAGGGATATTCATCCAGCTGGAATTGAACGATCTGATCAAGGTAGGATCGGACCCGATGATGTTGCTTAAACAGAGCGTGCCCGGCTATACGAAGTCGAAGATTGTTCCCGCCAGCGCCCCGCCTCTGCCTTAATTTTTTAGTGTGAAAGATGACCATGTCAAAAATCAAAATACCCGTTCTGCTGAGTGCCCTTCTGCTGTCGCCCATCCCGGCTTTTGCCGTCGAACGAATCGATCCACAACAGCAGGTGGCGACAATAGATTACGTGGTGGCGGTGGTGAACGATGATGTGATTACCCACAACGAGCTGGAAGAGCGGGTGAGTACGGTCGTCGCTCAGCTGAAGAAACAGGGCACTCCTCTGCCGGAACAGGGCGTGCTGGAGAAACAAATCCTTGAACGGATGATCTCCGACATGTTGCTGGCGCAATATGCCAAGGAAAGCGGGGTGCGTGTAGACGACACACAACTGGATGTGGCTATCACGCGCATAGCCCAGCAGAATAAATTCCCCACGCTGGCCGAATTCCAGGCCAAACTCGAATCGGAAGGAGTGAACGTTAAAAAATTCCGCGACGAGATACGTGCCGAAATTGTCTCAACCAAGCTGCGCGAGCGTGAAGTTGAAAGCAAGCTGGTTATCAGCGACAGCGAGGTCGACAACTATCTCGCCAACAAGGCCACCATGGGCCTTGAAAACGAAGAGTATCACCTGGCGCACATACTGGTGGTCGTGCCTGAACAGGCCAGTGCGGACAAAATCCAGGCGGCACGGGAACGTGCCGATCATGCGTACGCTCAGCTTGCCGGTGGCGCGGATTTCGCGCAAGTGGCGGCGGGTACTTCGGATGCGAAGGACGCGCTCAAAGGGGGCGATCTGGGCTGGCGCCCGACCGATCGCATACCGCCGCTGTTCATGAACGAATTGCAGACATTGAAACCCGGTCAGAATACGGCGGTGTTGCGCAGCCCGAGCGGCTTTCATATCCTCAAACTGATAGATAAGCGCAACGGCAGCGCGCCTGTAGTGATTACGCAAACCCATGCGCGGCACATTCTGATTAAAACCAGCGAAATCGTGACTTCGGCCGAAGCCAAAAAACGCATTCTGGAAATCAAGCAGCGCATTGACGACGGCGCCAGCTTTGCTGACCAGGCCAAACGCTATTCGCAGGACGGCAGCGCACAGCAAGGCGGCGATCTGGACTGGTTGTCGCCCGGGCAGACGGTACCCGAATTTGAAGAGGAGCTCAACAAGCTGAAAGTTGGCGAAATCGGCATGGTGGAAACGCAGTTCGGCTGGCATTTGATACAAGTGCTGGAGCGGCGCAATACCGATGTCACCGAACAGCAGAAACGTCAGCAGGCGCGTGCTTCCATCGCCTCATTCAAATCCGAGGAGCTTTATCAGGACTGGTTGCGCCAGTTGCGTGATCGCGCGTTTATTGAATATCGCACCAACGATGAACAAAAGTAGGCCGCTGGTCATTACGGCGGGGGAGCCGGCAGGCATAGGCCCGGATCTGTGTGTGCAACTCGCCATGCCGGGCGTGGTCGTGATTGCCGATAAACATCTGTTGCAACAGCGAGCAGAGATGTTGGGCATCTCTTTGGAAATTCGCGAGTGGGAAATAGGGGAAAAGGGAAGGGGGAAGGGGGAAGAGTATCAGTTGAGGGGTGTACAGGGAAAAGGCGGAATCCTCCCTTCTCCCTTCTCCCTTCTCCCTTCGCTATCAGTGATTCACGTTCCGCTCGCCGAGCCCTCAGTTGCCGGGGTGCTGAATGCAGCAAACAGCGACTACGTGCTGGCGACCTTGCGCCGGGCTGTGCAGGGTTGCCAGTCGGGCGAATTTTCCGGCATGGTGACCGCTCCCGTGCATAAAGGCATTATCAACGATGCAGGAATACCGTTTACCGGACATACCGAGTTTTTAGCCGGACTGACCCGGACGCCGCAGGTGGTGATGATGCTGGCGGGCGGCGGAATGCGCGTGGCGCTGGCAACGACGCATTTGCCCTTGCGCGATGTAGCCGATGCGATTACCGCAGAGTTGCTGGAAAATGTGTTGCGCATCCTTCATCTCGACTTGCAGCGTCGCTTCGGCATCGCTCACCCGCGCATTCTGATGGCGGGACTGAACCCCCATGCAGGCGAGGGCGGACACATGGGACGCGAGGAGATCGAGGTGATGATCCCGGTGCTGGACAGGCTGCGTTTACAGGGAATGAATGTCAGCGCGCCGCTGCCCGCCGACACCCTGTTCACGCCCGACAAGCTGGCGCAATGCGATTGTGTGCTCTCCATGTATCACGATCAGGGGCTGCCTGTCTTGAAGCACGCGAGTTTCGGTCAGGGAGTGAATATTACACTGGGCTTGCCGATCATCCGCACTTCGGTGGATCACGGCACGGCACTGGATCTGGCAGGCACAGGACGCGCTGAGGGCGGCAGTCTTATGGAAGCGATCAGGGTTGCGGCACAGATGGTTCAATTCGAAAAACTTTCGTCCCGGCACCCGCAGGAGCGCCATGCATAAGGCCAAAAAGAAATTTAGCTCCGGCATCACACGCGCAGCGTATGAGCCTGCACTGAAACGCTTTATGGGGTTGCTGAAATGAGTCATCAAGCCAAGAAGCGTTTTGGCCAGAACTTTCTGGTAGACGAGAACATCATCGCCGACATTGTCGCCGCGATCCGCCCCGAACAAAATGACAACCTGGTTGAAATCGGCCCGGGGTTGGGCGCGCTGACGCGTCCGTTGCTGAAAAAGCTGAATCATCTGCATGTGGTGGAAATCGACCGCGACATCATCGCGCGCCTTGAGAGCGACTACCCTCAGCCGAGCTCAAGACTGACCATTCATGCGGGCGATGCACTGAAATTTGATCTTGCCACGCTGGCGGCCCCGCTGCGCATCGTCGGCAATCTGCCCTACAACATCTCCTCGCCGCTGCTGTTCCACTTTGCCGCCTACGCCGATCGCATCACCGACATGCACTTCATGCTGCAAAACGAGGTGGTCGAACGCATGGTGGCGGATCATTCTACACCGGCTTACGGGCGACTGTCGGTGATGCTGCAATACCGTTTTTATATGGAAAAACTGCTCGATGTGCCGCCGGAATCGTTCCGCCCCGCGCCCAAGGTTGACTCCGCCATCGTGCGCATGATCCCGCTGCCTGCCGATAAAATCATCGTTCACAACGAAAAGCTGTTCGCCGAAATCGTCAGCGCTGCCTTCGGTCAGCGCCGCAAGACGCTGCGCAATACCCTGCGCAGTTATCTTGATGAAGGCGAGTTAGCGCAGCTGGGCATCAATCCCCAGTTGCGCGCAGAAAATCTGTCCGTGACGGAGTTTGCCAGGATAGCTTCACATCTGGACGCAAAGGCATAGCGCGTGTGTCGGATTGCCTCCAGCTTGACAAGCTTGCGCAGGCGCTGTTCTAATGCGCGCCGTTCACAGACTGAACGCACCCATGTTCGACGATATCACCAGCTACAGTTTGCTTAAAACCCTCGAAGATAATCCCGGCCTTTCGCAAAGAGATTTGTCGAAACATCTGGGCGTCAGTCTGGGCAAGATCAATTTCTGCCTGAAGGCACTGATCGAAAAAGGCTGCCTGAAAGTCGACAATTTTCGTAAAAACGACAATAAGCTTGCTTATGTCTATCTGCTTACTCCGCACGGGGTCGAACACAAGGCATTGATGACCGTGGAATTTCTTAAAATTAAAACACGAGAATACGAGTGTCTGCGCATAGAGATAGAGGAGCTTACGCGCGAAGCTGAACAAAATGGGTTGTTAGAGAATCCACATGAATAAATTGACTGCATGGTCACTCTGGGAGCGTAAATGAAAGCCGTTATTTTTGCGGGCGGCTTGGGAACGTCTGCCATCGGTGATATCGAGTGAAACTAGGACACAATCTACTGGCAGGCCTGGTAAATTCTGTCTGGTCAGCACTGGTCGGTTTGGCGGTTGTTCCGTTCTATCTTAAATATCTCGGCATAGAAGCCTATGGATTAATTGGTTTCTTTGCGACAACGCAAGCCGTGCTGAGTCTCCTCGACATGGGAATGGCGCCAACGATTAACCGCGAAGTTGCGCGCTGTTCGGCATCGGGAAGTTTGCAGGAAGCTGGGAAACTGTTGCACACCCTTGCCGTTGTCTATTGGAGCATGGCGGCAATGATTGCTTTATTGATCATCCTGCTCGCGCCATGGATTGCGGAATATTGGCTGCAATCCAAGCATGTTTCTCAACAAACTATTTCACATGCCATCATGTTGATGGGCTTGGTGGTAGCCTGCCGCTGGCCGATAGGATTGTATCAGGGCGCATTGAACGGGGCGCAACGCTTGACCGTATCGAGTGGCATCAATATGGTTATGGCGACGGTCGGCAGCCTGGGTACGGTGGCAGTGCTCGCGTTTGTCTCACCGACGATTGAGGCCTTCTTCATTTGGCAGGCATGCGTAGGTCTAGTTTATGCAATGACCATGCGACTGGCGGCGTGGCAAGTGATTGGACGAATAAGGGAAACCCGGTTTGAAGTTAATGAACTGAAAACCATATGGCGATTCTCAGTGGGTATGAGTGGTGTTGCAGTATCGGGGATTGTCCTGATGCAGCTGGACAAGGTGCTACTGAGCAGAATTCTCAGCCTGGAGGATTTTGGCCGCTATGCGTTAGCCGGAGTGGTGGCAAGTGGTCTGTATATTTTACTAACGCCAACTTTTAATGTGATATATCCACGCTTGTCTGCGCTTATCGTCACTAATGAAACTGAAAAATTGATTGACCTGTATAGGTCAGGAACCCGCTTGCTTCTGGCGGCACTTTTTCCAATAGCCGTCGCGGCAGCAGTTTTTGCAGAAGAAATACTTCTCTTATGGACTGGAAATCCCTCACTTGCTTCAAGTACAGCACCAGTAGTCTCGCTGTTCTTGATCGGGACGGCACTGAATGGCGCTATGCATTTCCCTTATGCGTTGCAATTGGCTTATGGAATGACACGCTTGCCACTTACGATTAATGCGATATTGGTCGTCGTGATGATACCGACGACAATCCTTCTTGCATTTAAGTATGGAGCCGTTGGCGGTGCTGCGGCCTGGGCGATATTGAATGGTATTTACTTATTAATTGGCACATGGCTTACGCACCGATCATTACTTAAAGGGATCGGTTTGACGTGGTTATTATTTGATGTTGGGATGCCACTCGGTATATCGATGTTAATAGTAGGTGGTATAGGACATATAGCTCGTGAATTGGGTTTTTCTTCTTATGTGGAGTTGTTGATTGGAAGCGGATTGGCCTTCTGTACCTTCCTGATAATTGTAATGTTGTCGCCAAACTTGAGGATTGCCGTACAAAATGTTTTAACCAGATACAAGGCTTTATGATTTAAGCATGAGACTTTTAATGAATTAAGCAATAAGGAGAATGTGATGAGTATGGAAGTTCTGCAAGATAAATTGCAAATAAACAAAGCCCGGCAAGAGTTGGATAGTAAAGGGGCATCCCACGTTGATGCACCCGATTCGCGCTTGAAGGCGCTGATGAGGAAACTGGGACTGGTGAGTGGAGTGATTATGGGCGACATGGTAAAAAGTTGGGATGTGCTCGCCACAGTCAACTTTATTGAAAAACATGTTAGGAAAAACGAACCGATACTTGATATCGGTTGCTATTGTTCAGAAATTCTGGCATCACTTCATAAGGTAGGTTATTCAAATTTAGCAGGTGCCGACCTTAATCCAAATTTGAACAAAATGCCTTATCAAGATTCAATACGCTATGAAGTAACTAATTTCATGCACACAAAATTTAAGGATGCTTCATTTCAGGCGATTACATCAATCTCGGTTATTGAACACGATTTTAATTCGCAAGCGCTCCTGAAGGAAATGTCACGCCTTTTGAAGCCGGGTGGATACTTCATCGCGTCGTTTGATTATTGGCCGGAGAAAATTGATACGACGGGCACTAAGTTTTTTGGGATGGATTGGAAGATTTTCTCAAAAGATGAAGTGGCTAAGTTTGTTAAGGAAGCTGCACAATATGGATTGTTCCCAGCCGGTGAAATGAAATTCGGTGGCAAAGATAAGCCGATTGATTGCGCGGGAAAACAATACACCTTCGGATGGCTTGCGCTTACAAAGTCTGCTTGAACATGCGAGTGTTGTTAGTCACAGGCTCCTTTCCACCAATGAGATGCGGCGTTGGTGATTATAGCCAAAACTTGGCGGAATCACTCGCAGCTGACAATCGCGTTCAGGTTGGCATCCTAACCAGCATTCTTGGAAGAGGTAAGGATAATGCAGGGAATGTTGAAATATTTCCTGTTATTAAAAAGTGGAGTCTTACAGAAACACTGAAGGTCATAAAAATTATCCGGCACTGGTCACCCGACATTGTGCATATTCAATACCCAACTCAGGGTTATGGCAAAGGTTTATTGCCGTGGGTATTGCCGATGATTGCTTTCTTGATGAGAAAAAAAGTTGTGCAGACTTGGCATGAAGGTTATAGCCTGGGTAGCGTGTTAAGGCTTTTTTTAATATCGATTATTCCCAGTGAGTTGGTGTTTGTGCGTCCTCGGTATAAGGAAAATTTACATCCTATGCTGCTTTGGGCTTTATGGAAAAAAAAGTCTGCCTTCATACCAAATGCATCAACTATTCCTGGAGTTAATTTAGACGAGCCGAAAAAAATTGCATTAAAAAGTCTGTATTTAAAGAATCAGAAAAGGTTGATTGTTTTTTTTGGTTTTGTGTATCCCAGCAAAGGTGTTGAATTGCTGTTTGAAATTGCCAATCCAGCTTCAGACCAGATTGTGATTGCTGGAGAAATTGACATGAAAGGTGATTATTCGCACGAAATCATGAGGCGCGCTTCGGTTGAGCCGTGGCTCGGAAAGGTAACCATCACCGGTTTTCTCCCCGTTGCTGATGTGGCAGCATTATTGGCGGTTGCGGATGCAGTGATCCTGCCTTTCCGGACAGGTGGTGGCGAATGGAATACCTCAATTCATGGCGCGGTATTGAATGGGGCGTTTGTAATAACAACTTCACTAACCCAAAGCGGATATGACAATAAACACAATGTGTACTTCGCAAAAGTTGGCAACACTCAAGAGATGAGATTGGCTCTCAGCACTTATGTAGGAAGGCGACGAATATATGATGCCGATATTGATGTGGATGAGTGGAGGAAAATTGCGAAACAGCACTTTTCGTTATATGAAAATTTTTTGTCAAAATGACGGGAATCTGTCTCCAAAATACAATGGAAAATAAATTTGAGCAAACTTGTAATTTTGCAGTGCAACCAAAGCTTTCCATATGCATTGCGACCTATAACAGGAGCGCATTTATTGCTGAAACCTTGGACTCGATTCTCAGCCAGTTGGCGGAAGGTGTTGAGATTGTCGTCGTGGATGGCGCTTCGCCAGACAATACGCAAGAAGTGGTGGCGGGGTACGCATCGCGTTATCCCGCACTTCGTTATTACCGCGAAATGGAAAACTCGGGGGTAGATGGCGATTATGATAAGGCCGTAAGCTATGCAACGGGCGAATACTGCTGGCTAATGACCGATGATGATTTGTTGCGCCCCGGTGCAGTTGGGCGTGTGTTAGAGAAGCTGGATGGTGGCAATGATTTGGTCGTGGTTAATGCAGAGATTAAAAATGCCGACTTCTCAGTGATGCTAGATGAAAAATTAATCAATATTAAATTTGACAGAGAGTACAGAAGCGGTGACGAGGAGAGCTTATTCGTGGAAACAACACAGGGGCTGTCATTCATTGGATGTGTCGTAATCAGGCGTGATGTTTGGCTTGCACGTGATCGTAAGTCATACTATGGCTCGTTGTTTGTTCACGTCGGCGTCATTTTCCAGCATTTACCGATTGCGCGGGCTGCGGTAATAGCAGAGCCGCTCATAACGATCCGATACGGAAATGCAATGTGGACACCTCGCGGTTTGGACATTTGGATAATTAAATGGCCTGGGTTGGTTTGGTCATTTGCGGACTTTTCCGATCAAGCAAAGTCGCTGGTATGTCCGCGTGGCGGCTGGCCTCTTCTTAAGAGGCTGATGTTTTATCGCGCGACTGGAGCCTATACCATTAAAGCTTATGACGATATTTTACGCACAAATATTTCCGGATTAACACGCTATGCATCTAAATTTGTGGCGACAGTCCCGGTAACACTGGTAAGTACTATCGCTTCAATTTACTGTGCGGTGTCAGGAGGGCGCGGTGCGAGGATGATTATGAACAGCCTGCTTAGTGGAGGACGTGCAAATTTTATAACGCGCTGGGCGGCGCGAACCGTGGGTATTATATGAAGCAGCGCTTGAGGTGATAGTGCAGGCGGATCATAGCTGGCCGAGCTTTTAACTGGCAAGCGACCACCCCGAATGATGAAACTTGCCATGCCCGGGCACCCTCGCTTCGCTCTCCCTCACCCGAACCCTCTCCCGGAGGGGGAGGCGACGAGCGAATCGCTGCGCGAGTTTCACATTTTCGAACGGGTAAGTATGATGGTGAATGCGGATATGCAGGCGCTGGAAAAATTAAATCACTAATAAGGTAGGTGACGATGTATAAGAAAACTGAAAAGTGCAGAATTTGCGGCAATACACACCTGGAATGTGTACTTGACCTGGGTGAACAGATGTTGACAGGTGTCTTTCCTCGCGAGAAAAATGCGAATGTGACGACAGGTCCGCTGCGCTTGGTGAAGTGTGTCGGTGATAATGCATGCGGGTTACTGCAACTGGAACATTCCTACGACTTGGGGGAAATGTACGGTGAAAACTATGGTTACCGTTCCGGCCTTAATGCCAGCATGGTGGCGCATCTGAGTGAAAAAGTTAAGAAAATACTCGGCTTTGTTACCTTGAATAAGGGCGACCTTGTAGTAGATATTGGTAGTAACGATAGCACTACGTTGCAGGCGTATCCGTCCAGCGGTCCGGTATTGGTTGGCGTCGATCCGACCGGCATTAAATTCCATAGTTATTACCCCCCACACATTCAATTGATCCCGGATTTCTTTTCTTCAGCGCTGGTGGAAGCGCGTTTTCCCGGAAAGAAGGCCAAAGTGATCACTTCTTTTTCCATGTTCTATGACCTGGAAGATCCGCTGGAATTTATGCGGCAGATATATGACGTGTTGACCGATGATGGCATATGGGTGTTTGAGCAAAGCTACATGCCGACTATGCTTGATACAAACTCGTATGACACGGTTTGCCATGAACATTTGGAGTTTTATGCACTGCGGCAAATCAAGTGGATGACAGATAATGTTGGATTCAAGATTATTGATGTTGAGTTCAATGACGTGAATGGTGGAAGTTTTTCTGTAACAGTAGCAAAGTCATCAGGAGACACGAAGGTGCTGCCTGCAGTGCAGAAAATCCTCGATGAAGAGCGTGCTCGCGGGCTTGACACGCTTGTCCCGTACCATGAGTTTGCAACGCGCGTTGCCAATTCGAGGCAAGAGCTGTTGGCGTTTATCAAGTCAGCCCGTGCAGAGGGCAAGGTTGTAGCGGCCCTGGGTGCCTCTACAAAAGGGAATGTGTTGTTGCAGTATTGTGGAATAACCGAGAAAGAGGTTCCCTTCGTCGGAGAGGTGAACCCCGAGAAATTCGGTTGTTTTACTCCCGGAACATGGATACCAATCATTCCGGAGAATGACTTTCTCCAGAATGAGCCGGATTATTTGATCGTTCTTCCCTGGCATTTCAAAAGATTCTTCACGACCAAGAGCAAGTGGAAACATGCAAAGCTGGTTTTCCCGTTGCCTCATCTTGAAATCGTCGACGCTGGTTAATAGTGTGCAGTTAAGTTCGCACAAATTAATCATCGTAATGGCCTCATATAATGGAGCCAGATTCATAGAAGAGCAGATTAAGAGTATTCAAGGCCAAACAGTCGTGGATTGGTCTTTGATTATTCGAGATGATGGCTCTTGTGATGGAACGGTAGAAACAATCCTTCGATTGACAGCAAAGGATCACCGGATCACTTTATTGCAGGATGGATTTGGCAATTTGGGAGTTGTCCAGAATTTTGCACGGCTGATGCAAATTGCGCTCGACAGCGATGCTGGCTATGTAGCCATATCGGATCAAGATGACATCTGGCATCGTGAAAAATTGCAGAGTCTGTTGCTTGAAATGAAAAAAATAGAGTCTGGCGACAGTGCGTCCACCCCCGTTCTCATCCACTCGGATCTTGAAGTGGTGGACGACAGTATGCGCGTCATCGCACACTCCTTTATGGATTATGCGAAGATTTTCCCTGAACCCGTCAAATTGGGGCATTTGTTATGCCAAAACGATATGACAGGTTGCGCATGTCTGCTCAATCGAGCCTTGCTCAAATTGGCATTGCCCGTACCGCATGGATTGCCGATGCATGATTGGTGGCTTGCCTTGTTGGCCGCTTCAGCCGGAAAAATTGCCTATGTGAACCGGGCCCTGGTGCAATATCGGCAACATGCGGGGAACGTTGTGGGGGCGAAATCAGGCTTGGCCAGGATAGTGACGTATTCGCTCAAGCCAGAGAGGTGGCGACAGCAGATTGAGAATGTTTTCTCAAGTATTCGCCAGGCAAGGATGTTAATTGAACGACTTCGAATTCGAGACGCTGCAACGCGGAATAAGAAAAATTTGGAGGTTATTGACGCCTACGCCAAGTTACCCAACGTGTCCCGTTTACAGAGACTGCAAGTTATCAGAGCATATAAAATTCACAAGCGTTCGGTCATGCCTGACGCTTTGTTTCTGCTTGTCATCTTGAGCATGTCTTCGAGCTTTGTGAGCGAACAGTGAGGTCGCCGACAACCTCTATTTCGATTGTTAGCCATTCGCAAGGCTCTCTCGTTGCGAATTTATTGGCTGACATTGAGCGTTTTTGCGCGTGTGAAAAATTATGTGTTGTTCTTACACTCAATCTTCCAGAGCAGTTGCCGTTTACTGCTGATAGCTTCTCGTTTTCGATGAAGATCATTTGCAACACGGCGCCTCAAGGGTTTGCAGCCAATCATAATCAGGCATTTGCACAGATAACAGGAGAATATTTTTGTGTAATGAATCCGGATATTCGTTTCAGCAGTGACCCGTTTCCCTCTTTGCTTGAGTGCCTGAAGAATCCAGTCGTCGGAGTGACGGCACCGCTTGTGCTGGGCGAGACCGGCGAAATCGAAGACAGCGCTCGCCACTTTCCGTCGCCTTTAAAACTGCTGTGCAAAGCATTCGGCGGATGCAAGGGTGGTGACTATCTGGTCAGAGATGAAAATATCTATCCAGACTGGGTGGGCGGTATGTTCATGCTGTTCCCGCGCGACATATTCAAACAGTTAGGCGGATTCGATCAGAGATACTTCCTTTATTACGAGGACGTCGATTTGTGCGCCAGACTGCGGTTGCTGCGGTACGAGGTGGTCTTGTGTCCAAAAGCTCGTGTGGTTCATCTCGCTCATCGTAGTAGTCATCGCAGCTTCAGATATTTTCGTTGGCATTTGAATAGTCTGTCACGCTTCTTTTTCTCCCCGGTTTACTGGCAGTTGCTGAGTCGGAAATGGCTATGAAATTCCTGATAACCGGCGCCAATGGTTTTGTCGGCAGCGCGCTTTGCAAGGAACTGTCGCAAAAAGGATATGCGGTTCGTGCTGCTATGCGTTCTGAAAACGTTAAATTCAATGACATCGAGAGGACGGTAGTTGGCACAATAGACGGCGAAACCGACTGGGGAAAGGCCTTCATTGACGTGGGGGTTGTGATTCATCTCGCTGCCCGCGTGCATGTGATGAGTGATGAGTCCAGCGATCCTCTGGCAGAATTTCGCAAGATCAATGTTGCTGGCACGGAGCATCTGGCGCGTTCGGCGGCGGCGAGCGGGGTGAAGCGGTTCGTTTATGTGAGCTCGATCAAGGTAAATGGCGAGGCGACCTGCGCGGAAAAAAAGTTCTCTGAACTTGACACTCCCTCACCTCAAGATCCCTACGGAATTTCCAAGTGGGAGGCAGAACAGGCTTTGCATCGGGTGGCGGCAGAGACAGGTCTGGAAGTTGTCATCATCCGCCCGCCGCTGGTTTATGGCGCGGGAGTAAAGGGAAATTTCGCGCAGATGCTCAAGGTGCTGACCAAGGGCATCCCGCTGCCGCTTGCCTCGGTTGATAACCGGCGCAGTTTGATTTACGTTGAAAATCTGGTGGATGCGTTGATTTTGTGTGCGACGCATCCCGCAGCAGCAGGACAGACTTATCTGGTGAGCGATGGCGAGGGTATTTCCACGCCCGATCTGTTGCGCCAGCTGGGAACAGCGATGGGTCATCCGGCGCATCTGTTTCCCTGCCCGCAGGCGTTGCTGAGACTGGCGGGACGTTTGCTCGGCAAGGCCGACCAAATTGAGCGGCTATTGGGCTCGCTGCAGGTCGACAGCGGTAAAATTCGCCGCGAACTGGATTGGATTCCACCTTTTACCTTGCAAGAGGGCTTACGGTTGACCGCACGGCCCGCTTGAGTTTCGCCATGTTGGAGATGGAACGCTTATTTGTTAGCCCGCCATACTTCATCTCCGCCAACTTGCGTTACAATCCGTTACACTTTTTGCATTGACATGTTCAACAGGTAAGAATGATCAGCTCTCCCCAGGCAATAAAATTAATTCCAACGATTCTATGCGGCGGTGCAGGTTCCCGTCTCTGGCCGATTTCCCGCGAGATGCATCCCAAGCCATTCATCCGTCTGGCGGACGGACAGAGCCTGCTGCAAAAGGCATGGATACGGGGCGCGGTGCTGCCGGGCGTGATTGACATTCTGACTGTCACCAACCGCGAGTTGTTTTTCAAAACGGAAGACGAGTACCGTGAAGTATCGGACAGCGTTCCATCTGCGTTGACCAACAGTTTTATCCTCGAACCCTTCGGCCGGAATACCGCGCCGGCCATTGCTGCTGCGGCTCTGCATGTGGCTGACACGCATGGCGGCGATGCGCTGATGCTGGTTCTTGCTGCCGACCACCTCATTGCCGACCAGGATGCTTTTGCGCGTGCGGTAGCGGCTGCCGCGCAGCTGGCACAACAGGGTAAACTCGTTACTTTCGGCATCCAGCCGGAAGCACCCGACACGGGTTATGGTTATATCGAGGCCGACCTTGATTCACCGCTTACCGAGGGACAGGGGGCTGGTTTTCCGGTCCTCCGTTTTGTCGAGAAGCCCTGTCTTGAAAAAGCAAAGGAATACCTGGCCTCGGGTCGCTACCTGTGGAATTCCGGGATGTTCTGTTTTTCCGCAGGCGCCATGTTGCGCGAGATGGAGCAACACTGTCCCACCATTCTGGCGGCTACACGCGAATGCATGGCGCAATCCCGCAAGGTAGCGGGAAAAGGTTTCGCACAAGTCGAGCTCACCCCGGAAACCTTCGATCAGATTCCCGACGATTCCATCGACTACGCGGTCATGGAAAAATCCGCCAATGTCGCAGTCGTACCGTGCAGCATAGGCTGGAGCGACATCGGATCGTGGAGTGCGCTGGGCGATTTGACTGTGGCAGACGAAAAAGGCAATCGCATCCAGGGTGAGGCGCAGCTCTTCGATGTGAGCGAATGTTACATTCAGAGCAACGAGCGCATCGTCGGGGCGGTGGGCGTCAACAATCTCATCATTATCGACACGCCCGATGCCATTCTGGTTGCGGATCGGGGCCGCGCACAGGATGTCAAACACCTTTACGCCAGCCTCAAGGCCAGCGGGCATGAGGCGCACAAGCTGCATCGCACCGTATATCGTCCCTGGGGCACTTATACGATTCTGGAAGAAAATACGCACTACAAGATCAAACGCATCGAAGTCAGGCCCGGCGGCAAGCTCAGTTTGCAAATGCATCATCATCGCAGCGAACACTGGATTGTGGTGAGCGGTGCGGCGAAAGTGACCAACGGCGATCGCGATATGCTGGTCAATATCAACGAATCCACTTACATCCCCGCAGGTCACAAGCATCGCGTGGAAAATGCGGGCGTGGTCGATCTTGTCATGATCGAAGTGCAAAGCGGAGAATATCTGGGCGAAGATGACATCGTCCGGTTCGATGATAAATACGGGCGAATAAGCCCGTGAATTCGGCATATTTTAAGGTATGCGACTTGCATGCTGATTCAGGTAACCAGTTTAACGAGGAAGCCGCGCCGCACGCCGTACTTTTGTGCGAACTTGAATACTCGATCAGGAATTTTGCTTGATGCAAAACATGCTTAAATCCTTGTGGTCCTATCGCGGCTTCATCGTCGGTAGCGTCAGGCGCGAATTCCAATCCAAGTATCGCAATTCTCTGCTGGGTGCCGCGTGGACAGTGATCAATCCGCTTGCCATGATCATCGTCTACACTGTGATTTTTTCCAAAGTCATGCACTCCAGATTGGCGGGCAACGACACTACCTTTGCCTATAGCATCTACCTGTGCGCGGGCGTACTGACCTGGGGGCTGTTCGCGGAAATCGTCAGTCGCGCTCAAAATACCTTTCTTGAACATGCCAATCTGCTCAAGAAGCTGAGCTTTCCCCGGCTTTGTTTACCCGTTATCGTAGTTGCCAATGCACTATTAAACTTTATCATCGTATTCGGCCTGTTCAGTTTTTTTCTGCTGATTTCAGGCAATTTCCCGGGGCTGGTTTATCTGGCCCTGCTTCCTGTCCTGATTATTCTCGTTGCATTTTCCATCGGTCTTGGGATCAGTCTCGGTGTGCTCAATGTCTTTTTTCGCGATGTCGGCCAGTTCTTCGGCATTGTCATCCAGTTCTGGTTCTGGCTTACCCCTATCGTTTATCCGATCACCATCCTGCCGGAACCGGTGCGCTCGCTGGTGAGTTATAACCCCATGATGGGTATCATCGGTGCTTTTCAGGATATTCTCGTTTCAGGTCACTGGCCTGCATGGCAAAGTCTGCTGCCTGCAACCGTCCTTGCCATAGCCCTGTGTATTCTAGGCATGCACCTTTTTCGCAAGCATGCCGGCGAAATGGTGGATGAGCTATGAATATGGTATTTCCAGGTCATCGATCGATGCTATTATGCGTGCCTGAATATAGGCGAGGTATTGCGATGAGAACGACACTGGCACTTGATGACACTTTGGTTGCCAAAGCGCAGGCCTTTACAGGGTTGACAGAAAAATCGGCCCTGGTTAGAGAAGCGCTGAAAGCATTGATAGACCGCGAAAGTGCACGTCGGCTGGCACTGCTGGGTGGCAGCGAGCCTCTGCTTGAGCCCGTGCCAAGGCGTCAAGCGGAGTGATATTAGTCGATACCTCCGTGTGGCTAGACCATCTTCGCCTTGGCGATAGTTTTCTGGTGAACCTGCTCAATACCGGGCGGGTACTCGCGCACCCTTTTGTAATTGGCGAGCTTGCCTTGGGTAACCTGCAACAGCGCGAGGTAATTTTAGATGCGCTGAGTAATTTGTCCTGTGCAAATATTGCCGCAGATGCAGAAGTGCTGGCTTTCATCAACCAAAGCAGGTTATACGGGGCGGGCATTGGCTATATTGATGCGCACTTGTTGGCAAGCGTGCGCTTGACGCCGGGGACTCTGCTTTGGACCAGGGACAAGCGCTTGCGCGCGGCGGCGGTTCAGCATGGGCTGCTTGCTGCTTTGGATCACTGAATATGGGCACCCTCACCGTCACCAACCCGGGCAAAGCCTGCAAGCAATACCCTGCTTGCCGGTCGCGTGCCTGCATGGCAAAGTCTGCTCCTGCAACCGTCCTCTCCATAACCCTGTGTGTTTTAGGAATGCACCTTTTGCGCAAGCACGCCGGCGAAATGGTGGATGAGTTATGAACAAACTCGATCATTTAAAGCGGTTGCTACAAACTATTCCGGACTTGGAGCTTGCAGTGCTTGTCGGAAGCCGGGCGCGCGGTACTGCAAACAATCACAGCGATTGGGATATTGCCATTCAATGGGAAAAACATACCAATGGATGGACAATTCTGGAGCGATCGGAAATTCTGAAGCAACAAATTGCCGATGCAATCAAGATGCACAAAGATCAAATTGACTTGATTGATATTACGACGGCCCGGCTTGCAATGCGCGCGGTAGTGGCTGAAGAAGGTATTATTCTTAAGGGCGAGGATACTCTGGCATGGAACCACTATCTCACACGGACATGGGGCGAACTGGAAGATTATTACTGGAGGAAAAACAATGCGGCTTGATCTGTACCAGGCGGAAAGCGAACGCATTGCCAATGAGCAAATGGCGTTACTCGATGAGGCGAAGCAACGCATTTTGTCTGGTGCACCGCTGTCTCGACTCGAAGAAAGCGGCACATTGCATGCACTTAAAGTTCTCATAGAAAACGCCATCGGTAAATCAAAGCACATGCTTAAGTCAGCGGGCAGACCCGTACCTGTATCGGCTTACGATGCCTTTCCAGACTGGGACCACATGGCGAGATCACTGCGCAGGAATTGTCACAGTGGAATTCTGCAATTGGATTGCGCAACCGGATTGTTCACGAATATATGAATATTGATATACGGGTTATATACGAACTCATCACCAGCGACCGCCGCCAGTTTATCGGCACATTCTTGCGTAAGCCTATTTCCGCAACACCTATATTAGCTGCGGGAAATTAGACGAATATGGGCACCATCACCGTCACCAATTTAGGCAAAGCCTACAAACAATACCCCACGCGCTGGTCGCGACTGAAGGAATGGCTGGTGCCCTTCAGCAAACCTCGCCATCAGCTGCACTGGGTATTGCGGGACATCCACTTCACTGTCAATCCGGGAGAGGCTGTCGGCATCATAGGCATCAATGGCGCGGGCAAAAGCACCCTGCTTAAAATGATTACCGGCACCACCCAGCCCACCACCGGCAGCGTCAATATCACCGGGCGTGTGGCGGCGCTGCTGGAGCTCGGCATGGGCTTCCATCCTGATTTCACCGGGCGACAAAATGCCTTCATGGCCGGCCAACTATTGGGCATGAGCGTTGAAGAGATCGCCGGCCTGATGCCTGAAATTGAGGCCTTTGCCGAGATTGGCGATTATATGGATCAGCCGGTACGTGTGTATTCCAGCGGCATGCAGGTTCGATTAGCATTTAGTGTGGCCACAGCAAAAATGCCCGAGATATTGATTATTGATGAGGCGCTTTCTGTAGGAGACGCATACTTTCAGCATAAGTGTGTTGGTAGAATTCGTGAATTTTCTGAGCAAGGAACCACGATTTTGTTTGTGTCACACGATCCCGGCGCGATTAAAAATATATGCAACCGTGCAATTTTAATTAATAGCGGACACATAGAATATGTTGGAGACCCGGATGATGTACTTGATTATTACAGTGCATTATTGGCAAAGGGCGGTAAGTGTGTAGATGAAATAAAAAAGCCGGAAAAAGATGGTGGAATTCGCTCTGGTAATGGAAAGCTTTCCATTGCGGCAGTCGAGCTTTTGCATAATGGTGTGATTACCTACCACATTGCCCCCGGAGTTGAGTTGTGCGTCACAGTAAAAGTTCAGGTTGAAGAGTCTGTAGGTGAGTTTTGTATTGGAATTTCAATCAGGGATCGTTATGGCAATGTTATGGTTGGTACTAATACTGAATTACTTAAAAGCAATCCACATACTGTTAAGGATACTAAATTTTTGCGTGCCCAATTTTATTTTCCTACGTTGAATATTGGGCCAGGTAGTTATACAGTTTCAGTTGCTCTTCATGATTCATATTCACATGTTGTCGCAAATTATGACTGGTGGGATAAGGCTGCGTTATTCGAAGTGGTGGGATCCCCTTCAGACGAGGTGGTGGGCTGTTGTTATATGCCGGTTGTATTTAAACTAGTGGACTTATTTTCAAATGAATAGGTTTGGGTTGCTTTTTTCTCAGGCATTTAAGTTTGTGTTGCGCCCAATTGTGTCACGAATTCGGCGGAACCTGATTTCATTGCTTAATCAAGATAAGATTCAGGAGAGTTTAGTCAGTCTTGATAAGCGGCATGACAATATGCAGAAGAGCTTAAATGACCTTACTAAGCAGCACGACAATATTCAGAAAAGCTTAGATGACCCTAAGCAGCATGACATTATGCAGGGAGGCTTAGATGACCTCACTAAGCAGCATGACATTATGCAGAAGAGCTTAGATGACCTTACTAAGCAGCATGACATTATGCAGAAGAGCTTAGATGACCTTACTAAGCAGTATGATAAGTTATACACAGTTCTTATTGATCTGGAAAAATCATGTAACGAAAGTCCCAAAATGGAGGCAATTTCAAAAGATCAAAATACCACACTCATTGCGAATGGTTTTATTGATGCGGACTCTTACCTGGCTTTGTCAATGCTGCATGAAAATGAGGCTTTGACTGAAATTAAGCATAACTATGGTGATGATGGTTGGTATTATTTGTTTGAGAAAATTTTTAGAGGATCTGAGGAGGAAATAGAGAGGCGACAATCAATATATGTAAGCTATTTTCAAGATTGCTATACGGCACTGGCTGATAAAAATGATCGAGGGTATTTTCTAGATTTTGGTAGTGGTAGGGGCGAGTTTCTCTCACTACTTGCAAAGGAAAGCTTGCCAGGCCGGGGGATTGATACCAATCGACTTAATATCCAGCATGTGAAAAAAAAGGGACTAGATGCAATCTGTGAGGATGGAATAAATTATATCGATGGAGTTAAGGATAACGCTCTATTTGGGATTACTATGTTTCAAGTTGCTGAGCATTTGCAATTCGATATGCTCAAGAGCTTTATAAATGCGGCTTATAGAAAAATAATGCCTGGCGGAATAGTTCTGATAGAAACGGTAAATCCAAGTTGTTGTCGTGCGATGCAATATTTTTATTTAGATCCGTCCCATGTTCGCCCCTATCCACCAGAGTTGCTTAAATTCCATGCAGAGTGGGCGGGTTTTGTAAATGTTAAAATTATTTTTTATATGCCTGTGCTTGAAGTAAGTCCAGAAGTTCAGTCAAACTATATCGGGTATGCATTGATTGGATACAAGCCAGTTGATACGGAATCTGAATTAATAAGTCTGAATCTCACAAGTAATAATTAATTATGTCTATCAAAGATGTGATTGTTATTGGTGCCGGCGGACATGCAAAAGTGGTTATTGAGCTGTTAAGGCAAAGCGGAAATCATGTTGCTTATTGTATAAGCGGTGAAGAAGAGCATAAAGAATGTCTTGGGGTGCCTATCCTAGTAGGGGATAAATGGATCGAAAATTTGCGTGCCGATGGTTTTTGCAGGGCATTTGCTGCCATAGGTTCAAATCGGACAAGATTGCGAATGTCCAGAGTGCTAAAACAATTCCACTATGAGTTAGTGAATGCGATAAGTCCATTTTCAATGATTTCTCCCAGCGCAAAGATCGGCGTTGGCGTCGCTATAATGGCGGGTGCGATCATCAATGCGGAAGCTGAAATTGGAGATTTTGCTATTGTAAATACCGGAGCATCGGTTGACCATGATTGTAGAATTGGTCAGGCTGCCCATATTGCTCCGCGATGCGCGCTGGCGGGCATGGTGACCATTGGGAATGGCAGTTTTATGGGGATTGGAAGTTGTGCAGTACCTGGGGTGAACGTAGGCAACTGGTCCATCATTGGCGCTGGTGCTGCTGTAACTAAAGATATACCGGATAATGTAATTGCAGTAGGTATACCGGCGCGACCCGTGCGCAGTTCTTAAATATAGTTTGGAGTGAAAATTGAAAAGAATCGCCGTGGCCGAGCCTAAGCTGGGTGGCAACGAGAAAGCCTATGTTCTCGATTGTTTGGAAACAACCTGGATTTCTTCAAATGGCAAGTATATTGGCGCATTTGAAAATGCCTTTGCCAAGTTTTGCAATGTCAAGCATGCAATTGCTACAAACAACGGTACGACTGCCTTACATTTGGCGCTTGTTGTACTTGGGTTAGAGCCCGGAGATGAGGTAATCGTGCCTACAGTAACTTATATCGCTACGGCAAATGCAGTCAGGTATTGCGGCGCCACCCCGGTATTTGCTGATGTATGCCAAAGTACGATGAATCTGAACCCACACGATATCGAGAAAAGAATAACGCCAAAAACAAAAGGCATTATCCCTGTGCATCTCTATGGTCATCCGGCTGAGATGGGGCCAATCAATGAAATTGCTAAACGGCATGGTTTGTTTGTGGTAGAGGACGCAGCCGAAGCGCACGGAGCTGAGTATTTTGGCGTCAAAGTGGGTGGTTTGAGTGATTGCGCAGTTTTTAGTTTTTTTGGTAATAAAATCGTGACGACGGGTGAGGGCGGCATGGTTACCACTAACGATGATGAATTGGCGGAAAAGCTTCGTTTGCACCGCGGGCAGGGGATGGATCCCGCACGCCGGTACTGGTTTCCGGTTATCGGCTACAACTATCGAATGACAAACATACAGGCCGCTATCGGGCTGGCCCAAATGGAAAATATCGGCACTGCGCTGGCTGACCGGGATCGTCTTGGGCGTTGGTATGATGAAGCACTTCAGAATCTGGCAGATCGAATCCAGTTGCCACGAGAGTCTACGTGGGCGCGCCAGGTATATTGGATGTACACCATTTTTTTGAAAAATGGCGGGGAAAAAGAGCGCGATACCGTCATGCAGATATTGGATGTGGAGGGAATTGAAACTCGCCCTGTCTTTTATCCAATGCATATATTACCGCCCTACAAAGAAGACGCTGTTTATCCGGTGGCAGATATGTGGGCACAACGCGGAATTAACCTGCCAACGCATCAGTCTTTGACAAAAGAAGACGTGGATCGGGTGGCTAAAAGTCTGGCGGTGGCTTTGGCCGCACTATGAAGATTGCGCTTTGCTCCTCGTTCGTTCCGTTTGTACAAGGCGGATACAGAAACATTGTCGAGTGGCTGGAAACGGAACTCAAGGTTGCCGGGCATCAAGTGGAGCGGATATATCTGCCACAAGTTGATGCGCCCGACTTATTGTTTACCCAGATGATGGCATACCGCTGGGTTGATTTGACGGAATCAGCGGATCGTGTGATTTGCTTCCGACCACCTGCTCATTTTATTCCGCATCCGAACAAGGTGCTGTGGTTCATTCATCACGTACGGGTATTCTACGATCTATGGGATACGCCCTATCGCACTTTTCCGGATGATGCGCATCACCGCGCAATCCGAGCGGCTCTCCATGAAAGCGATACTGCAGCGCTGAAGGAGGCAAAAAGTATTTTTACCAATTCCAGGGTGATGTCGGAGCGATTGAGGACATATAACCGTCTCGATAGTGAGGTCCTGTATCCACCGATAGCCCAGCCTGAACAATTCCACTGCCAGGGATTCAATGATGAGATTGCCTATGTTTGTCGTGTGGAACATCATAAGCGACAGCATCTATTGCTGGAGGCAATGCGTCATACTATTACCCCAGTAAGGCTGAGAATAGCGGGCAAGGCTTCAAATAGCACTTATGCAAATGAATTGAGATCAGTCATTGTAAAATACAGGCTCGAAAATCGAGTGGCATTTGAAGATCGTTGGATCAGTGAGGAAGAAAAAATAAAGATATTGAGCGAATGCCTGGCTGCAGCATACTTGCCGCTGGACGAGGACTCATATGGTTACCCAAGCCTTGAGGCCAGTCATTCTGGAAAACCGATCATAAGTACACATGACTCGGGCGGCGTGTTGGAGCTGGTGACGGATAAATATAACGGCTTGTTGACGGAACCAGACCCCAAGGCGCTGGCGGAAGCTATGGACGCGATGTATCTGGATCGGGCAAAGGCACGGGATATGGGGCGTAATGCTTTGACCAGAATAGGTGAGCTCAATATTTCATGGGAACATGTAGTCAGTAGGTTGCTGGCATGAAAGTGCTAATAGTAAATAATGTAGCTCCCTTTATTTGGGGCGGTGCCGAAGAATTGGCAGCCAATTTGCAAAAGCAACTTACAATTTTTGGGCACGATGCGGAAATATTGCGGATACCGTTTAGATGGGAACCCGCAGAAGGAGTCGCATCTCAAATGTTGATGGTGCGGGCGTTTGAACTGACAAACGTTGATCATGTAATTGCATTGAAGTTTCCGGCCTACCTGATTCGCCATCCGAGGAAGACATTGTGGTTATTGCATCAGTATCGTCAAGCTTACGATTTGTTTGATGCTGGGCAAAGTAGTATTTCTTATGGGCCGGATGGGGATAGCATTCGGGCTGTGATACGAAATGCAGACGGTGATGCATTTGAGGAAAGTCGAAGAATTTTTACAAACTCTGAAGTCACCAGGGGGCGCCTTAAGCACTACAACGGTTTTAATGCTGAAGTATTACTACCGCCTTTGAATAACCCGGAATTATTTTCCGGGCAAAAGTCGGAAGGCTATATTTTTGCGGGGGGGCGAGTAAATTCGATGAAACGTCAGCACCTGCTGGTTGAAGCCATGCAATATCTGCCGGTTGGACTCAAGCTTGTCGTTGCGGGGCCTCCTGATTCACACGGGGATGCGCAACGTCTGCTGGAACTGGTTGAAAAGTATGATCTTTCAGATCGCGTTAAGCTTGACCTGCGCTTTATGGATCGAGAAGTTCTGGCGAACTATGTAAATGGGGCTCTGGCATGTGCATACATCCCGTTTGACGAAGACTCATTCGGTTATGTAGCTATGGAAGCTGCCACAGCAGGAAAGCCGGTTATTACAGCGAGTGATAGCGGGGGGGTGCTCGGGTTGGTAAGGGATGGGGAAACGGGATGGATTGCGGCGCCGGAGCCAAAAGCGTTGGCAGAAAGTATGGCGATTGCACACAGACAACCTGAACATACTCGCATGATGGGTGAGTCAACCCGAGCGTTATGGGAAAGTTTTGGTGCGACCTGGGAAAACACTATCAAGAGGTTGCTTGAATGAATTTGGTTATTTTTACTCCGGGGCTGATCAAGTCAGCAATAGGCCGCATGACCTGTTTAGTGGTGCAGGCACTGGTAAAAAATGGTCACGTTGTAACCATTGTGCGGACTGAAGCATCCTTCTTGTTGAAGGATGCTGCACATTCATTCCCTTGCGAAGTTGTTGCCTGGACAGACAAAGTCCTGGTAAATAAAGCAGCAGATAAAGCTGATGCCTTGATTTATCAGGTTGGTAATAACTTTGAATATCATTGCGGATGTTTGGATTGGATGCCAAAATTGCCTGGTCTTGTATGTCTGCACGACTATTTTCTGGGACATTTATTTTTTGGCTGGGCGAAAGAGCATTCGACAGCTGAGGTTGCAGAGGTGCTGGAACGGCTCTATGACAAAAAGTATGAGCAATATTTTTGTCATAGTGATTCGGCATCGTTTATTCAAGGCACATGCAAGTCCATGCCCATGACCGAATGGATAGCATCAATGTCAGCAGGGGTGATTGTACATTCTGCATGGGATAGAGAGCGTCTAGACAGCGCTTGTGCAGGCCCTGTTACCGTTGTTCCGCTGGCTTATGAAAAGCCCAGGCAGTATCAAGAACAGGTTAAAGATTCAAAAGCGGATGAGTTGATAGTAATTACTGTTGGGCATGTCAATGCAAACAAGCGGGCGCCAAGTGTAATTAAGGCGATTGGTCAAAGCGATGACTTGCGAAATAAGGTTGTATATCGCCTGGTTGGCGCAGTAGAGCAGGATGTTGCCGGAGAATTGTTGGCATTGGCGAAAGAGCTGGGAGTGCACCTAGTAATTAGGGGCGAGGTCGACGACGAAACTCTGGCGCGTGAGTTAGCCAATGCCGATGTGGCGTGCTGCCTGAGATGGCCGACACTAGAGGCGGCTTCTGCTTCAACTATAGAGGCTATGCTCTGTGGCAAGGCAATAGTAGTTACGGATACCGGATTTTACAGTGAGTTGCCGGACGATTGTGTGTTAAAGGTATCGCCGGAAAGCGAGGCGGAAGATATCAAAAATGCACTAGTGAAACTGTCCAGTGATGTAACTTTTCGCTGGAAATTAGGTGAAAAAGCTGCGTTGTACGCTGCTGAAAATTTCTCCCCGCAGGGATATGCTGACGCTCTAATTGAAATGAGTCGCCTGGTAAATCAATGTACGATTTCCAGACAAGCATTTTTCAACCTTAATGCCATATTGGCAGGATGGAGTGAACAAAAGCCGAGTCTAAAATTATCGTTGGAGGATAGCGAGAAGATCAGGAATGTTTTTGCGGTCGGATACGATGAGCAGAGGGGAGAGGTTGCCCAAAACAACTATTTTCGGGGCATAGTCGGAAGGTATTTTATTAAATTAACAAATAAATCATACCGCGCAGTAGCGTCAAGACCAAAATTATTTTTTATGATGAAAAAATTGATAAGAAAATATTCAGGCATCAGACGGTTGGCTGTCAAAATTCTCTCATTTCCAACGTCAATGACGATTGTAAATAAGCACCAGGAGGTAGAGGTCCGATACCAAAAAGAACAGAAAGGCACTGCTGTATGAGCAATTAATTTACAGATATCGTGGCAACTGGTGCTGATAATGAGTTTATGTATTAGGTGACTTCGGTATGTATGTAATACATGTTTTTGTTGTTGAACTGATCATACGGGTTATTACGCATGCTGAGATTACCAATTTCAATCCTATAGTTTCTATTAAATACGTTAACGGTCTTCCGTTGACATTTGCGTTAGCCTGGTAGCATGGCATTCAATAGAGCAGCATTTCTACGGATAAAGAAGTGCTATTCACCTGTTTTATATGATTATGTTGCTAAGCTGGAGCAGTGATATCGACTACACTTATTAATTAAGTGAGTTTTAGACAATACAAGTTGAACACGATAAGGAATCACCTGAATTATGAACATAAATATGTACCGAATTTTCTTTGAAATCCAGAAAAAACACTGGTGGTTCGTTACCAAAAAAGAAATTGTACTAGACACGATCAATATATACCTACGCAAAAGTGGTGATGTAAAAGTTCTAGATATCGGCTGCGGCAGTGGTTTGATGCTTAATGCCCTTGAAAATATTGGGCAACCTTTCGGCATGGATATGTCAGATGAGGCTATTAATTTTAGCAAAGAGATATTTAATGGCAGGGTAGAGAAGGGGATATTGCCGGATCAAATCCCTTATGAAGAGGACTTTTTCGACCTCATTACAGCTCTGGATGTGATTGAGCATGTAGATCGTGATATTGATTCACTAAAATCGATACGTTCCCGTCTTGTTTCTGGAGGAAAAGCGGTAATAACCGTTCCTGCATATATGTTTCTATGGTCATCATTTGACGAATTGAATGAGCACAAGCGCAGGTACACACTATCAGAACTCAATTCCAAGCTGGTACAGGCCGGATTCACGGTAGAAAAAATATCGTATTTTAATACGCTGCTTTTCCCCGCTGTCTTTGTAGTACGTATGCTGAATAACTTGTTGAAGCGTGATGGGGCATCAGATGTGGACATGCCCAGCAGGCCATTGAACTATATTCTTGAGAAAATTTTCGGCATTGAAAAATACCTCCTTAGGTTTGTAAGTTTGCCATTCGGTGTTTCAATCTTGGCCGTGGTTAGAAAGTAATGTTAGTTAGATAAATTACTTTATCCTTGAATACTCGGGCAAATATATGCGCATGGTTATTGGTAATGGTGTTATTGCAAACCGGTTCATCGACTATTCCTTGCAGTCGAAATATCTGATCTTTGCGGGCGGAGTTAATGACTCAGCTATTAAAGATGAAAAAATAATTCAGGATGAGGAAGCTGCTGTCAGTGCAGCGTTGTCAAAGCATCCTAATGCCATTTTTGTATATTTCAGCTCATGCAGCATTGTTGATCCGGAAGTGGGTCACACCCCATATGTACAACATAAAGTCCGTATGGAAAAGTTGATACAGGACTCAGCAAAAAATTTTTACATCTTTCGTTTGCCCCAGGTGTTGGGTCTTTCAGATGCCAAGTCCAGCTTGGTCAATTACCTTGTTGATGCAATCTCAAATCAGAAACCTTTCGAGTTGTGGAAGCATGCTCAAAAAAATCTAATAGACATTGATGATGTACATGCGATCATTGGCGATGTATTGAGTGGGGGCCTTTGTTTAAACCAGATAATCAATATTGCCAGCACGCATCAAACCCCGGTTTTACAACTTGTTCGGGATATAGAGGATTTCATCGGAATCCCGGCGAATTGCATGTTGGTCAGCAAAGGCACGAGCTATGATATTGATATTTCAGAAATAAAGATTATTTTAGCCGAATTGAATATAGGCTTCGGTGATGATTATGTACAAGCTGCTCTGAATAAATATTTCGGGCATCTGCTGCATCCCTCTAAGCTTCTTTCTGTGATCGTTCCGACTTATAACGAAGAACATGGAATTGAGGAGTTTTACCGCAGAACAAAAAGTGTTCTCGATCAATTGTCCCCGAGATTTGAGCATGAATTAATTTTTATCAATGACTTCAGCACAGACAATACGCTACACAAATTAAAGCTGCTTGCTCAAACAGATCCTGCGGTAAAACTGATTAATTTTTCCCGTAATTTTGGCAATCAAATCGGCATAACTGCCGGCATTGATTTTTCACGCGGAGAAATTGCTGTCGTGATCGATGACGATCTGCAAGACCCGCCTGAAATTATTCTAAATTTAATTTCAAAGTGGGACAAAGGATATAAAGTTGTTTACGGTGTGCGGCCCAACCGGCAGGGGGTAAATCCGTTATTTAAATTGACCGCAAAATTATATTACCGGGTTATTGGCAGTTTGAGTGAAACGAAAATACCCAAAGACACAGGGGATTTTCGTCTGATAGACAGAGTTGTTATAGAGTCTTTGAAAAAAATGAAGGAGGAAAATCGTTATTACAGAGGCATGGTGGCCTGGGTTGGTTATCCGCAAGTCGGCGTGGTATACGAAAGGGATAAGCGCTACGCTGGGGTATCGACATTTTCATTCAAAAAATATGTCAATTTTGCGCTGAATGGCCTAACTTCCTTTACTGAAAAGCCGCTCTATTTTTCCAGCTTGGCAGGACTTTTTATAACTTCGATAAGTTTTGTTCTTGCAGTGATTTTAATCGTAAGCAGAATTATAGATCCGACAGTCACTATTCGTGGATGGACATCTCTGACTGTGATCATTTTGTTTTTTGGGGGAATACAATTGCTTTCAACGGGGATTCTCGGTGTTTATATTAGTAAAATCTACCGGGAAGTTAAAGGTCGCCCCCTTTATATAGTAGAAAGTAGCGTTAATATAAAGCACCGAAGCGATGATCAATAAGCAATTTACGCCTGATTGGTGGAAGGAGGCGGCGTATCTCACACGTTATGCGGGAAGTGGGATGATCAATACGATCGTTGGTTTTATCGTTATTTTTTCGTTAATGGCTTTGGGAGCTTCGCCAATATTATCGAACATAGCTGGGTATGCCGTTGGTTTTGTACTCGGATTTGTATTGTCAAAAAAATTTGTGTTCAGGAGTGATGGTCGTTTTGTAACAGAAAGCATACGATATTTAATCGCATTTATGATTTCATTTTTATTCAATTTGTTAATATTGCGATTCGCACTGAAATATTTAAACCTTCATGCCGTAGTTTCTCAGGTGATTTCTGCCGTTGGTTATACCCTGCTCATGTATGTGCTGACACGTTTATTCGTTTTTGGCTCTGCCAGTGTGAAGGACACAAAAACATAAATTAATTAAGGATGCTCCATGATTCGATGCGTGAGTTTTGAACTTTGCCACACCCGTTAAAAATTAATTATAGATTCAATATTGGAAATTACTGATGTGGAAAAATAAATTTGAAGGCAATCAGAGTGTCGGAATGCGGCTTGCGCTATTGTTGGCAACCTGCTTTGCTTTTTTGTGCTTCTATTACCAGATTAAACAACCGCCCTGTTGCGATGCTGATGGCTACACTCGAATAGCCAAGGCATACGTTGAGTCAGGCATTTCACTAAATGAAAAAGAATTAGATAACTTAAGGCTTTATGGTTATCCACTTTTTCTTTCTTGGATCATTAAACTGGCGGGAATTTTGGGGCTGCAGTTTAAATTTTTGTTATTTATAAGTCAGTTAACTCTTTACTTTTTGGGTGTCTACTTGTTATCACAGGTGATTGTGAAAAATTATTCACGGCAAATAGGCATAATAGTTTTTTATTCTTTACTTGCAAATATTCTTATATATCCATACCTAGCGATTGCGCTAACCGATGGTTTCACTGCAATTTTACTAGTTTATATTGTTTACGCGATATTAAAAATATTCACATATTCGCCACCCGGCACTGGTGCCAATAAGACCGTAGGATGGCACATTCTGTTGGGATATTTAATCGGCTTTGCCGTGATGGTGAGGCCGGGTAGCATCTACCTACTTTTCCCTCTGTGCGTTGTAGTTTGCATTTTTATCTATTGCCAAAAGAAAAATTTGTTTGCATTGGGTGTGCTGTCAGTATCGTCAATACTTATTGGGTTTCTGTTGGCTGTTACTCCACAGGTTATCTACAACTTCTCGGCATTTAATGTGCTGAGTTTCATGCCAGTAGCAGATCTAGGGGCTTCTCAATTTGATTGGGGATCGCATGTTCTGAAATACATGACTAACTTATCAGGTGGAAATATGCAGATGTGTTACGCAAGCCCATGGACACAAGGCTCTCATGAGGAAGGACTTGCCTGGTATATACATAATCCACTTGTTGGATTTAAGACGATTTTTTCACATTTATATGGTGTGCTAGACTTTGACTATCTCTTCCCCTATGTTTACAAATTGCATATCAAATACAGGCCGGTTCTTTTTATATTCAGTCAATTTGTCGTATTTTGGGGGTTGGCAGGTTACTTTTACGGAGTTCGTGAGCTGCATAAATATGACGCAGCTTTAAAGACGGCAAGATCAAATGCGGCGCGTATTCTTTTCACTTATGCATTTCCCAGTTTGCTGATTGGTTGGGCTTCTGTTCATGCATTTTCAGGCAGTGAAAATAGATGGTCACTACCCATAATTGCTGCATTGCTGCCTTTGTCGGTATGGGTTGTGTTTGTAAAATTACCTTTGATAAGGCAAAATGCAGGAATTTATGGGGTGTTTTTCTTGTACCTTGTTTTTGCAGTATGGATGTCGAGTTTTCTCTCAAGCTTAATGCAATATTGTTCGTGAGGAGTATAGTGGGAATACGTATTTGGATTTATTATTTTCACTATTTACAAAAAATAATACAACGATAACGACTTTTTATGAAGAATTAACTTACCTTAAACCATGATTCCTATTTTTTCCGCCAGTGTTTCAAATGCCAACTTCGATTTTTTATCTCCTATTCAGCGTGTGTTGCAAAGTCACTGGTACGTTTTAGGTGAGGAAGTTAAAAACTTTGAGCGTGAGTTCGCAGCTTATATCGGTGTCGCAGATTGCGTTTCGCTTGCCAACGGGACTGATGCTCTGGAACTTGCTTTACGCGCTGTCGGTGTTAAAAAAAACGATAAAGTAGTCGCAGTGGCCAATGCGGGGTTCTATGGCAGCACTGCGATTCATGCTGTCGGTGCTGTTCCAGTTTATGTGGACGTGGACTCCGCTTCCTTGAATATGTCTTCGGTTTCTTTGGCGCAGGCACTCAAGCATGACCCAAAGGCTGTAATAGTTACGCATCTTTATGGTCAAATGGCAAATATTGTTGAGCTGGTGAGTTTGGCGCGCGAGGCAGGGGTGGTTGTGATCGAAGACTGTGCGCAAGCGCATGGAGCGACAAGGGATGGTAGGCGGGCAGGCAGTTTTGGAGATATCGGCTGCTTTAGTTTTTATCCAACCAAAAATCTTGGTGCCCTTGGCGATGGGGGGGCGATCGTGACCAACAATCCAGCCGTTGCAAATAGTGTGCGGACGCTAAGGCAATATGGCTGGGCGCAAAAATACCATGTAGAAACACCGTTTGGCCGTAATAGTCGTTTGGATGAAATGCAAGCAGCAATCCTCAGAGACAAACTGCCGCTGCTGGACGGATGGAATGAATATCGGCGACGGATCGCGGTAAAGTACAATTTGGCGTTTTCCGGTCTTCCCCTTGTGCTGCCCGTGTCGGTTGACGATGATTATGTTGCGCATCTGTATGTGATTCGTGTCGATTCGCGAGAAACTTTCCGTAGCCACATGCAATCTTTGGGTGTTGCAACCGATGTCCATTATCCGTTACCCGATCATCTTCAGCCAGCATATCCGAATGCGAAAACCATCGGTAAACTATCCAATACCGAATCAGCGTGTGACGCTGTTGTATCCCTGCCTTGTTTTCCGGGGCTATCGGATCAGGATGTCAATCAAGTAATAAGCGCTGTCCAATCTTTTTTTAATTAGCAAGAGGCTTACTTGCTCAGCCTCATTATTCCAGTCTATTGTAATGAAGGCTCAATTGTTGACTTGCTTAAGGCGGTAGCTGATCTTCATCAAAAACTTGAAGAAGAATTGGAAGCCGTTTTTATAGTCGATGGCAGCCCTGACCGCTGTTACGAATTGCTGCGTGATGCGCTCCCTGATCAACCGTTCCCTTCCAAACTTGCACTTTTGTCGCGAAATTTTGGTTCTTTTGCGGCCATTCGCGCGGGGCTGCAATTAAGTAATAGTGAGCGCTATGCAGTGATGGCGGCAGACTTGCAAGAGCCACCTGAGCTTATACTTGAAATGGATAAGGTTTTGAGGAGCGGTTCGTATGATGTGGTCGTTGGTACACGGGAAGGCCGAAATGACCCTCGTTTAAGCAGAATTTCCGCACAGATTTTTTGGTGGCTTTACCAAAAATACGTGATGCCTGACGTGCCCAGCGGTGGAGTTGATATATTCGGGTGTAATCGTGCTTTTCGAGATACGTTGCTCCAATTGGACGAGCGACACAGCTCCCTGATTTCACAAATATTTTGGCTCGGGTTTCGGCGAAAATTTATTAGTTATGTAAGACAGGAGCGCCAGCACGGAAAATCTGCATGGACTGTACGAAAAAAGATCAACTATCTTATGGACAGTGTCTTCGCCTTTACAGATCTGCCAATTCGTTTGCTGATTCGAGTAGGAGGGGGGGCCGCCGTCATCGCAGGACTATTAGGCTTGGTTGTGGTCGGTGGCAAGTTAACAGGTTTGATTTCCGTGCCGGGCTATGCAATGACCATGTTGACTATCACCTTCCTGGGCGCAGTCAATCTATTCGGGCTGGGGATTGTTGGATCTTACGCCTGGCGAGCATATGAAAACACCAAAGCCAGGCCAATCGCCATTCCTATGAATATCCACCATTTTGAATAATCGAGTGCATGAGACATGAATTATTTTGTTCACCCACAAGCATTATGTGAGAGTACCCAAATTGGGGTAGGCACGCGCGTATGGGCTTTTACACATATTCTTCCTGGAGCAAAAATTGGCCGGGACTGCAACTTATGTGACTATGTCTTTGTTGAAAATGACGTCTCGGTTGGCGATCGGGTCACCATTAAGTGCGGGGTGCAATTATGGGATGGGCTCGATGTTGAAGATGACGTTTTTATCGGGCCAAATGTTACTTTCACAAATGATATTTTTCCGCGAAGCAAACGCTATCCTGTGTCTTTTGCCCGTACCATTGTCCACTCTGGCGCATCTATAGGCGCTAATGCAACAATACTGCCAGGCATTGCAATTGGCAGAAATGCGATGATAGGTGCCGGTTCAGTGGTTACCCGTTCAGTACCGGCAAATGCGATTGTTGTCGGTAATCCGGCGAGAATCACTGGATACGTTGATACAACAGAGCATCCGCATACCCATAGTGAGCATTTGGTACTCAGCGTGCCGAGCCGTGTTCAAACTACAGTAGCAGGTGTTACGCTTCATGCTTTTCAGCATGTGCCGGATATGCGAGGTAGTCTCTCAGTCGGAGAATTCCAGCGTGACATCCCTTTTGAGCCATTACGATATTTTGTGGTTTATAACGTTCCCACAGCAGAGACTCGTGGCGAACATGCACACCATGTTTGTCACCAGTTTCTAATCGCTGTTAAAGGTAGCGTAAGCGTGGTGGCAGATGATGGTGATCATCGGGAGGAGTTCGTTCTCGATAAGCCATCAATGGGGGTTTATCTGCCACCGATGACCTGGGGTATACAGTATCGTTATTCTGCAGATGCCGTGCTGTTGGTATTTGCCTCAGAACATTACGATGTTGCAGATTACATTCGTGACTATTCTGATTTTCTGAAACTGAAGGAAGAAAGAGCCTTGGTTCAGAGTGGCACTTAAAGCCATGCGTTTATCGGCATCCTTCGGGCGCTTCCTGCTTTCAGGTGGTTTTAATACCATCGTGACTTATGGGATATATTTGGCGCTGTTGCGTTTTATTTCATACCGAATTAGTTACACCATTACCTTTGTTATAGGCATTGCGTTAGCATACCTGTTAAGCCGCTATTTTGTGTTTGCAATGCCAAGTACAGGGAAGCGAGGTATGCTTTTTCCTGTCGTCTACCTTGTGCAATATCTTGTTGGGTTGCTGGTGGTTTTTTTATGGGTTGAACTATTTCAATTACGTGCCACTTTAGCACCTCTCGCAAGCTTGATAATCACTATGCCAGTCACCTTCGTATTAACGAGGTGGGTATTTCAAGTCAGGCACGAACCGTAACACTATACCAAGCAGGGACTGTTTAATGAATGCGGATATGATGTTTAAGCGAACTTGGATTCCTTTTATAATTTCTCCTGTATTAATCGTTTTATTGTTGTGGCTGCCTTTCGGCTTTCAATTAACTGGACTCATCGAAGAGTGGGATGTACTCGCATTGTTCACAAAAAACGGGCTGTTTTTTTGGGCCGGTGTTGACACGCCATTAGCGGCCCATCGACTTCGTCCGTTGACCATTTTTCCTCATGCTGTTGCCTATTTTTTAAATCCAGACTCTTTCATTTTCTGGCATCTGCTGCAAATGCTTTCATTGGTCTTGAAGGGGGTTGCCGCATCTATCATCGCCTGGTTTTTAACAAGGTCACGTGGATGGGCGATGTTTTTAGGCGCGCTAGTTATTCTTTATCCTGCGGATACGATGCAATTGTCATTCAGGGGTATACACATCAACATTTCTCTGGCTCTTGTGTTATTTGCTGCTGCAATGCTAGTAACTGCATATGATCAGCCACGGAGGGCGATACGTTTTGGACTGGCTTTAGCGGGTGCGATATCGCTTGGGGTAGCCATCCTGATGTATGAGGCGGCACTATTCCTTGCACCGATGCCATTCCTGGTTTTATTTGCACGGGTGGGTTTCAGGCAGACTTGGGATTACATCCGAACTTACCCGCTACTTTCTTCCAGTTGGGTAATCACCGTTGGTTTATGTATTGTTCATGCTTTGTTGGTTCTTGGCAGTGGTGATATATACCAAAGTGGGGTGATTGGGGGTGGAGGCGGCCTGGCGTCGGCTCTGCTTCATAAGTTGCCGAAATTATTTTCCATCGGGTTGCTGCGATCCCTGGCCGGGGGCTGGTTTGATGCGGTCGGAATGGTATTGCTGGAATATCGAAATTACAGTTATCTCATATTCGCAACTATTGTTTGTGCTGCGGTAATACATTTTAGAAACAAAATCTTTCCATCGGGTAACCTGGATGATAGTGAGAGCAGAGCAACAGACAGCCGTCTTTCTTTACGCATCATGTCGATTGGCCTGCTTTTATCCCTTTTAGGTTATCTGCCGTACTTGTCTTCCAATGCGCATATGTTGATCAGTCAGCGGACCTATCTGTTTGCGGCTCCAGGAGCGGCAATGGTGTTTCTTGCTAGCCTGATGCTGTTATCCAGAATTCGGAAATGGCTCGCCGAGATTGCTTGCATCGCTTTACTTCTGCTTGGCATGGGGGCGCAACTATATCAATTTCACCATTATCAGCAAATATCAGATACACAACGCCAATTGCTTCGCAGTATCGTCGAAAATTTCGACGGCAATCTTGACAATAAAACGCTCTTGATCCTCGATGGATCTGAGCAAATTAACCATACCTGGATGCTGAATAACATCAGCAATGCTCTGAGCTATTTCTATGACAAGCCAATTAACTCCGTTGAGGTTTGCTTGATGCCTGAGGGAAATTGGCAGAAGAGGGATTCTCTGGCAAGAAACGGAAATTGCGTGGAGGAATCCGATCGCTGGGTGTTCAGGGCGGCATCTCCCGTGTCCGGCCCCGGCCTCGCACTATTGCCAGTAACTCCCGATCTTGTGATTCCAAAGGATAAGATTGTCGTCCTGAATATCAAGCCTGATGGTTCTGCTACACAGTATCCTGCACTTAACGAATACCGGGCACAGCTTAATTCTGGTAAGGATCATGTTGCACAACGCTATCGCAATATTCTGGCAGCCAAGCCATGGCCGCTTGATTTCAAGCAATTCACTCCCGTCGAAGGATCGGATCGATATCGCTGGGATTTTGGAAGATGGTGGAGTATGGAGTTGCCAATTCACGGGAGTGGTTGGAGAGAAGCTGAGTGGGACGTCAATTATTTTTTTCATCGAGCTTCGGCTTGGAAAACGCATGGGCATTCGTCGTTATTATTTGATATGGTTCCGACTGGAAAGCCTTATGTCCTTGAGGGTCGATTTGATTTGATTGTAAGTGACGCAATTCGGGAAAGTATCCATATCCGTTTAAATGGACATGATCTTCAGTATCGTTGGACGGGGAATGGAAAATTTACGGCTGATATTCCAAAGGATATTCTGAAGCGAGGGGAGAATAAGGCCGAATTTAATTCTGCAACCGATGAAAATTACTTTGGTCTCTCGACTCGACTGGATTGGTTTGAAGTACATCAACGTCAAGAATGAGATAAAGTTAGAATTTGATTTCCGTTTCAAATGTAGCTTGAATCCGCATGTGTATTTACACGCGCGACAAATAACACATACCATTGCTATGTTATTGCGTAATGTTGGCAATTCATGACTAAAAAAACCATAAGCAGTTTAAAGTTTAATGAGGCTCAGATAATGAAAAAAGCAGCAATCATCACCGGCATTACAGGTCAAGACGGAGCTTACCTGGCTCAATTATTGTTGGAAAAAGGATATATCGTATACGGCACATATCGTCGCACCAGTTCGGTCAATTTCTGGCGTATTGAAGAGTTAGGTGTCAAGCAAAACCCGAATCTGCATCTGGTGGAATACGATCTCACCGACCTCTCATCCAGCATCCGTTTGCTGCAAAACACCGGGGCGACCGAGGTCTACAACCTGGCCGCGCAAAGCTTCGTGGCCGTGTCGTTCGATCAGCCGGTAACTACCGCAGAGATCACCGGTCTCGGCCCCGTTAATCTGCTGGAGGCGATACGCATCGTCAATCCGAAGATTCGTTTTTATCAGGCCAGCACATCTGAAATGTTCGGCAAGGTGCAGACTATCCCGCAAGTCGAGGACACGCCTTTTTATCCGCGCAGCCCCTATGGCGTCGCCAAACTTTATGCGCACTGGATGACGATCAATTACCGTGAAAGCTATGGAATTTTCGGCGCAAGCGGCATCCTGTTCAACCATGAAAGTCCGTTGCGCGGACTTGAATTTGTGACGCGAAAAATCACCGACGGCGTAGCCAGGATCAAGCTGGGCAAGCTGGAGGTGCTTGAGCTGGGCAATATCGATGCCAAGCGCGACTGGGGTTATGCCAAAGAGTATGTCGAAGGCATGTGGCGCATGTTGCAGGCCGATGAGCCGGACACCTTCGTGCTGGCCACCAACCGTACCGAGACCGTGCGCGACTTCGTGCGCATGGCGTTCAAGGCGGCCGGGATGGAGCTGGAATTCAGAGGCGCGGCAGAAAACGAAACGGCTGTTGTGGCTTCCCTCACCCCAGCCCTGATGGAACCACTAGCCAATCGACTAAGCCCAGAAGCGGGCAAGTCGCTGGTTATCTCCCAGGGGGAGAGGGAATTGAAGGTGGGACAGGTGGTGATGCGCGTCAATCCGAAGTTTTACCGTCCGGCCGAGGTGGAGTTGCTGATCGGCAATCCAGCCAAGGCTAAAGCAAAGCTGGGCTGGGAACCCAGGACCACGCTGGAACAGTTGTGCCAGATGATGGTCGAGGCGGATATGCGACGCAACCTGCAAGGCTTCTCGTTCTGATATGCGCATTCTGGTTACCGGACTAGGCGGGTTTACCGGGCATTACGTGCAACGGGAACTGGAAGAACATGGGCATCAGGTCGTGGGCCTGACGGCTGACCTGACAAATCTCGAAGAAGTCAAACAGGAGATACGGTCAGCTCAGCCGGAGGCTGTCATTCACCTGGCAGCGATGTCATTTGTAGTGCATGGCGATGCCAACGTCTTTTATCGGGTCAACCTGATCGGGACGCGCAACTTGCTGGAAGCGCTGGCTGAACATGCGCCTGATATTCAGTCTGTGCTGTTGGCGAGCAGCGCCAACATCTACGGAAATGCCACCAGCGGCGTCATTGACGAGTCTGTAAGTCCGTCTCCAATGAATGATTATGCGGTGAGCAAGCTGGCGATGGAATACATGGCCAGGTTGTGGATGAATAAGCTGCCTATTGTGATTGCGCGGCCTTTCAATTACACGGGAGTGGGGCAAACGATAAGTTTTTTACTGCCCAAAATTGTCGATCATTTCCGCCGGGGTGCGAGCGAAATTGAACTTGGCAACCTTGACGTGGCTCGTGATTTTTCGGACGTAAGAACAGTGGCGGCCATTTATCGCAAGCTGGTCGAAAGCAGTCCAGTCGGCGAGGTGTTCAACGTCTGTTCCGGCGAGGCATTTTCCTTGTCAGAGGTTTTGAACATGATGGCTGAGATAGCGGGTTATGCCATCGAGGTGAACGTCAATCCATCGTTTGTAAGAGCGAATGAGGTAAAACGTCTTGTCGGAAGCAGTGATAAATTGGCGAGGCATATTGGCGTGCAGGATAGAATTTCGCTGCTCGCCACATTAGAGTGGATGTATTCGGCAAGCGCATGAGGGTTATATTGTCGATTGACCCGGTGCGGTTTCCTCTTACCGGTATCGGGCGCTACACCTTCGAACTGGCGCAGAACCTCAAAAAACTGCCTGAGATAGAACAGCTGCGATTTTTTTCAGGGCATCGCTTTGTCGATGAACTGCCTGAGGCCACGATGCCGGCAACATCGACCGCTTCGATTTCAGCCCATCTCCGACGTGCGATACTCAAAAGTTCCGTAGCCGTCGGAATCTATCGCTTTGTATATCCACCGATAAAACATTATGCGTTACGTGGGCATGCGGATCACGTTTTTCACGGGCCGAACTTTTATTTGCCGCCATTCGACGGGCCATCCGTGTGTACCTTTCACGATCTTTCGATGTTTACTTGGGCACAGTGCAGCCCTACTGAACGTGTGAGGTATATGCGCAAGGAAATCGAACTCACGTTACAGCGGGCTGACATGCTGATAACCGACTCGGAATATACCAGGCGGGAGATCGCTGCTTATTTTGCCTGGCCGCTGGATAAGATTCGTGCGGTTCCCCTGGCGTGTTCGGCTGATTTCAGACCCAGAACAGACGATGAGTTGGCGCCTGTCTTGAATAAATTCGGTCTGCAGGCGGGAGCATATAGCCTGTATGTAGGCACTATCGAACCCCGCAAAAACCTGGAAGCGCTTCTCGATGCCTATTCAAGGCTGCCTCACGCCGAGCGGCAGCGCTGGCCGCTGGTATTGACCGGCTATCGCGGCTGGCGCAGCGAGCAGTTGCATGCGCGCATTGAAACTGCCGTGGCGGCAGGCTGGGCACGTTACCTGGGTTTTGTAGAGGCTGACGAGTTGCCATTGATTTATGCCGGGGCCCGTCTTTTCGTGTTTCCCTCCCTGTATGAAGGCTTTGGGTTGCCGGTGCTGGAAGCGATGGCGTCCGGTATTCCTGTGGTGTGTTCCAATGCTTCGACCTTGCCTGAAGTGGCAGGAGATGCCGCAGCGATGTGCGAGCCGCAGAATGTGGACACTTTAAGTCAACTGATCGCTGCGGGATTGGAAGACGAAACCTGGCGCGCCGGGGCCAGATGCCGTGGCTTATTGCGCGCGGCTGACTTCAGCTGGCAACGCTGCGCCCGGGAAACGGCTGCTGTGTATCGCGAGGTGGCATTATGAGCCGCGAGTCGCCGAAGGTTTTGCATTTTTTCAAGACATATTATCCGGATTCATTCGGCGGGATTGAGCAGGCGATTTTTCAGATGTGTAAAGGATGCGCCCGCTATGGATATACCAGCGAAGTGCTGGCACTCTCCTCTAACGCACATAAGGAGCCTGTAGAGTTTTCCGGGCATCTGGTTCATCAGGCAAAGCTGGATTTGCAGTTGGCGTCAACGGGATTGTCATTTTCGGCTTTCCGCAAGTTCGCCGAACTGGCCCGGCAGGCCGATATCGTTCATCTGCATTATCCCTGGCCGTTCATGGATATAGTGCATTTCGCCACCGGGCACGGCAAGCCGACTGTGGTGACTTATCACTCCGATATCATCCGTCAGAAAACATTGCTGAAACTGTACCGTCCGCTCAAGCACCGTTTTCTTGCCAGCGTAGACCGGATCGTTGCAACTTCTCCCAACTACCTTGCCAGCAGCCCGGTGCTGAATCTTTATCGCGACAAGATCGTGGAGATCACCTACGGACTGGACAAGTCGACTTATCCCGCACCTGCGCCAGCGCTGCTGGCCAATTGGCGCTCACAGCTGCCGGAGCGCTTTTTCCTTTTTGTCGGGATGTTGCGTTACTACAAGGGGCTGCATATTTTGCTGGATGCGCTGCAGGGCACCGATTACCCGGTAGTGATAGTGGGTGCCGGGCCGGTCGAGGCGGAGCTGAAAAGCCATGCTGTCCGTCTGGGGCTGCGAAATGTTTATTTTCTGGGGCAACTGCCCGACGCGGACAAGTCGGCACTGCTGATGTTATGCTACGGTGTCGTTTTTCCGTCTCATCTGCGTTCCGAGGCCTTCGGGCTGTCGTTGCTGGAAGGTGCGATGTTTGGCAAACCGATGATCTCCAGCGAAATCGGCACCGGCACGACCTACATTAACATCGCGAATGAAACCGGCCTGGTTGTGCCGCCCAGCGATCCGGCAGCGCTCAGACAAGCAATGAGTTACCTGTGGGAGCACCCGGCGGAAGCTGCTGCCATGGGAAAACGCGCCGAGGAGCGATACTGGAAGTACTTTACAGCCGAGCAGATGGCAAAGTCGTATGCGGATCTGTACGGTGACCTGATAATAGATCACCGCAACGCACATTGTACGTAAGCTTAGCGGCTAAGCGCCCTTGAGTATCTAGATTTGACCGAGGAGAGAATAATGAACGTAATGGAAATCCGCAGAAAAAATCAATCCTACCCAAGCATCAACACGCACGATGACATAGTCTTGTCTTATTTTAACGACCATCCGGGTCTGTTGTTTAATAAAGTCGCGACTTAATTATATTGTGTATTATATTGGTCGCAATGAAACGTTACCTTGATAATGTGGTATTAAACGATTTGTCCACCAAAACTGTGGTGTTGACTGGTCCGCGCCAGGTTGGAAAAACCACCTTGAGCAGGCAGTTAATGCAGTCGTTCGGCAATGCGCAGTACTTGAACTGGGATGTGCTGGCTGATCGTGCGGTATTGCAACGGCAATCGTGGAATCCTCGCGCCGGATTGCTGGTTATGGATGAGATTCACAAGATGCCGAATTGGAAGGCCTGGCTCAAGGGCGTAGTGGATGGTCGCCCGGCAAGTCAGTCGTTATTGGTGACCGGCAGCGCCCGTATGGAGACTTTCAGGCAGTCGGGTGATTCGTTGGCGGGGCGGTATTTTGCTTTTCGGTTGCACCCGATTTCGGTGCGCGAGTGGTGCGAACAGCAAAACAGCAATCCGGCGGAGGCGCTCGATCATCTGTTGGAACGCGGCGGCTTTCCTGAGCCTTGTCTGGCTGCCGACTCGATTCAGGCGGAGCGTTGGCGGGCGCAGTATTTCACCGATCTGATACGAGAGGATGTGTTGGAGTTTTCGCGTTTGCATGAGATCAATACGATGCGTCTGTTTGTCGAACTATTGCGCGAGCGGGTGGGTTCGCCGTTATCGCTGGCCTCAATTGCCAGAGATCTGGCTGTATCCCCGGTAACGCTGAAACGTTATCTGGATATTTTGCAGGCGCTTTTCATCGTCTTTACGGTGCATCCCTGGCATCGCAACATCGGGCGCGCCATTCTGCAAGCGCCTAAGGTGTATTTTTTTGATACCGGGTTGGTGCGTGGCGACCAGGGGATTCGCCTGGAAAATGCGATGGCAGGAATGCTGCTGAAACAGGCGCACTTCCTTCAGGATAGTGCGGGAAGAGAGGCCGACCTTCATTACATCCGTACCAAAGACGGAGCGGAAGTGGACTTTGCACTTAGCGAGGCCGGCAGACTGACGCAGTTGATCGAATGTAAATCGGGCGACAATAAGCCGCACCGGGCTTTGATTCGCTTCGCAGGGCAGTTTCCAGACGCTGAGGCAGTGCAGGTTGTCCATAGCCTGCGGCAGGAAGAATTCCTGCATGGCATCGCGATCACGGACGCGGCGAATTGGCTTGCGCGCCTGGCCGCATGATGAATGGATTCAACACCGACATGCGATTTTTCAAATGAATTTTAGTAGAGGCAGACCATGATTTTAGTGACCGGCAGTGCAGGATTTATCGGGGCGAACTTCGTTCTGAACTGGTGCGCGCAACGCGACGAAACCGTTGTCAGTCTGGACAAGCTGACTTACGCGGGGAATCTGGAGAATCTCGCAACACTCAAGGGCAATCCGCGTCACCTCTTCGTGCAGGGCGATATCGGCGACGCGGAACTGGTAGCCGGGCTGCTGGCGCAATATCGCCCGCGCGCCGTGGTCAACTTTGCGGCTGAAAGCCATGTTGATCGCTCCATACACGGCCCGGAAGACTTCATTCAGACCAACATCGTCGGCACCTTCCATTTGCTCGAAGCGGTGCGCAGCTACTGGTCTGGTTTGGCGGATACTGAAAAAGCTGATTTTCGTTTCCTGCATGTTTCCACCGATGAGGTGTATGGCTCACTCGCAAAGGATGAACCTGCCTTCAGCGAGACGCACCGGTATGAGCCGAACAGCCCCTACTCGGCCAGCAAGGCCGCCAGCGACCATCTGGTGCGCGCCTACCACCACACCTACGGGCTGCCGGTACTGACCACCAACTGCTCCAACAACTACGGCCCTTACCACTTCCCCGAAAAACTCATCCCGCTGATGATCGTCAATGCACTCGCGGGCAGGAAGCTGCCGGTGTATGGCGACGGTCAGCAAATTCGCGACTGGCTGTACGTTGTGGATCATTGCAGTGCAATACGCTGTGTACTGGAAAAAGGCCGACCGGGCGAGGTCTATAATGTCGGCGGCTGGAACGAAAAAGCCAACCTCGATATCGTGCATACCGTCTGCGACCTTCTGGACGAACTGCGCCCACTCCCGGCGTCTCAATCCTCAATCCTCGATCCTCAATCCTCTTCTTACCGTTCCTTAATCACCTTTGTCGCCGACCGTCCCGGACACGATCGCCGCTATGCCATCGATGCGCGCAAAATCGAGCGCGAACTGGGCTGGAAGCCTGCCGAGACGTTCGAGACCGGCATACGCAAGACGGTGCAATGGTATCTGGACAATCAGGATTGGGTGAACAATGTGCTGTCGGGTAATTATCGGCAGTGGATCGAGAAAAATTATTCAGAGCGCGCCTGATGAAAATTTTTACCGTCATTCCCGCCTGCGCCGGAATGACGAATTCCTTAGAGGCTTGCTTATGAAGATACTGCTGCTCGGTAAAAACGGTCAGGTGGGCTGGGAGTTGCAGCGCAGTCTCGCACCACTGGGCGAACTGGTCATGCTGGATGCAAATTCCAAAGATTTGTGTGGCGACTTTACCAATCTTAACGGTATTGCCGGGACGGTCCGGGCCGTCGCCCCTGACGTTATCGTCAACGCAGCCGCACATACCGCCGTGGACAAGGCCGAGAGCGAGCCCGAACTTGTACGCACCGTCAATGCGCAGGCGCCTGCCGTGCTGGCGCAGGAAGCTGCGCGTTTGAATGCATGGCTGGTTCATTATTCCACCGACTATGTGTTCGATGGCGCTGGCGACAAGCCCTGGACGGAAGCCGACCCGACCGGCCCCTTGAGCGTCTATGGCGCGACCAAGCTGGAAGGCGAGCAATTCATCCGGCAGTCGGGCTGCAAGCATCTGATTTTTCGCACCAGCTGGGTTTATGGCGCGCGGGGCGGCAACTTCGCCAAAACCATGCTGCGTCTGGCGCAAGAGCGCGATAGCTTGAAAGTCATCGACGATCAGATCGGCGCACCGACAGGCGCGGATTTGCTGGCCGATGTGACTGCCCACGCGATACGCGCGGCCAGACAAAATCCCGAGTTTTCCGGACTTTATCATCTGACAGCTCGTGGCGAAACCTCCTGGCATGGTTATGCCGGCTTCGTTCTCGACTATGCCCGGCGTGCAGGGATTCAACTCAAGGTTGCGCCCGATGCCATCCAGCCCGTACCTACCAGCGCCTTTCCAACTCCCGCCGGACGCCCGCATAATTCGCGTCTGAACACGATTAAGTTAAGAACTGCCTTTGATCTGCATTTGCCGCACTGGCAGGCAGGCGTCGAGCGTATGCTTACTGAAGTGCTGGAGAGTGACAAGTAGGGGCCGCAAGGGGTAGGCCGTGCGGTACCCGCAGCTAAAGCTGCGACCGCTACGCTCAATGGTAAGTAAAAACTATAATCCCACTTTCAGTAATTGACACAAACAGCATGCTATGGTCTCATACACCCCATGAAAGCCACTGAATTTTTTCGCGCAAAGGAAGTATATGGTGTCGGCTTTGTCGAAATCGTGATTTGGAATGTGCCAGAACCAGTTCCACCCTCTGAACATCCGTACAAGTACAGGCTGGTTTATATTGTAAAAGGTAAGCGGATAGTCGGTTACGACAACGAGCGCGGCAAGGGCGATCACAAACACCTCGGTGACAAGGAACAGAATTACTGTTTCGTAAATCCACGGCAGTTGATGGCCGATTTTATGGCCGACGTAAAAGGAGTTCTAAAATGAACGAAAGCATCCTGAATGTAAAGGTGGGTGAACCGCTGGAATTAAGTTTGGCGCGAGCTGCGCAAACGATGGTAGCACTGGAGAAAGGTGAGACCCCGACACCCTATTATGGCATTGGCTTTTCCGACATCGGCCAGCTCTTTGCAGTATTCACCCCGCGCCGCTGGGACTTGCTTGCAGTTTTGCGGGAATCAGGTCCAATGACCATTGCCGCACTTGCCAGACTCTTAAAGCGAGACTACAAAAATGTCCACGGTGACGTGGAAAAATTAGCCGAATGGCAAGCGGTTGAAAAGGATGAGCAAAATCGTGTTTTTGCCCCATATTCGGAGATTGTAGTGGATGTTCGCATGCCACAGGGACGAGCCGCTTGATGCGAAGATGGTTAACTGGTTTACACAAAAAACTGAGTACGACATGACCCAACTTACCACTCACCACGTACCACTGAGCACAGCGGTCGCACCTTCAGGTGCGGGCACCGCACGGCCTGCCCCTTGCGGGCACTCCAGGAAGGGCATCATTCTCGCCGGCGGTTCCGGGACGCGCCTGCATCCGGTCACGCTGGCCGTGTCCAAGCAGCTGTTGCCTGTATACGACAAACCGATGATCTACTATCCGCTGTCCACGCTGATGCTGGCCGGAATACGCGATATTCTGATCATCTCGACCCCGCAGGACACGCCGCGCTTCGAGCAGTTGCTGGGGGACGGCGCTGCGTGGGGTTTGAACCTGCAATACGCCGTTCAGCCTAGTCCCGACGGATTGGCGCAGGCTTTCATTATCGGGCGTGAATTTATCGGCAAGGATCCTTCGACGCTGGTGCTGGGCGACAATATTTTTTACGGTCACGATTTTCAACAACAATTGTTGAATGCGGCACAGCGTACTGAGGGTGCATCGGTGTTTGCCTACCATGTGCGCGACCCGGAACGTTACGGCGTGGTGGAATTCGACAAGGCGGGTCGCGCCATTTCACTGGAGGAAAAGCCGCTGATCCCGAAGTCCAATTACGCGGTCACCGGCCTGTATTTTTACGACAACGCCGTGCTGGATATCGCAGCCGAGCTTAAGCCATCGTCGCGCGGTGAGCTGGAAATCACTGACGTCAATCGAATTTATCTCGAACGTGAACAATTGTCGGTAGAAACCATGGGGCGCGGTTTCGCCTGGCTGGATACCGGCACCCATGAATCGCTGCTCGATGCCAGCCAGTTCATCCAGACCATCGAGCATCGCCAGGGATTGAAAATCGCCTGCCCTGAAGAAATTGCCTACAGCAACGGATTTATCGATGCGGCGCAATTGGAAAAGTTGGCAAAGCCTTTGATCAAGAGCGGCTACGGCGCGTACCTGATGCAGGTGCTCAGGGAAAGAGGAGCAGTATGAAAGCGATTCAGACGGGTATTCCCGACCTTCTGATTATCGAACCCCGCGTGTTCGGCGATGACAGGGGATTTTTCTATGAGAGTTTCAATCGCCTGAAATTTGCCGGGCTGGTTGGTCGGGATGTGGATTTCGTGCAGGACAATCACTCGCGTTCGGTAAAGGGCGTGTTGCGCGGCCTGCACTACCAGATTCAGCACCCGCAAGCCAAGCTGGTGCGCGTGGTGCAAGGCTCGGTGCTGGATGTCGCAGTGGACATACGAAAAAGCTCGCCCACCTTCGGCCGGCATGTCGCCGTAGAACTGTCTGCCGAGAATAAACGCATGTTCTGGATGCCGGAGGGTTTCGCGCATGGCTTTGCGGTCCTGTCGGATACGGCGGAATTTCTCTACAAAACCACGGATTACTGGTTTTCTGAACACGAACGCTGCCTGCGCTGGGACGACCCGGCTTTGGCGATAGATTGGCAGTTGGCGTCGCCTCCAGCACTCTCCATTAAGGATGCGCAAGGTAAGAACCTCAAGGACGCGGAGTTGTTCGATTGAATCGCGCATGAAAATTCTTGTCGTGAGGCTGTCGTCGCTGGGCGATATTCTGCATCTGTTTCCGGCCATCAGCGACCTGCGCGGCTGTTTTCCCGACGCCGAGATTCACTGGCTGGTGGAGCCCGCCTTTGCCGAAATGGCGGGATGGCATCAAGCTGTCAACAAGGTGATTGCGGTGCCGCTGCGCCGCCACAAGAAAAGCTGGTGGAAAATCCCTCAATTACTGCGCGGCCTGAAGCGGCAACTCGGGGCGGAAAATTACGTCCTGGTGCTGGACGCGCAGGGTTTGCTGAAAAGCGCCCTGCTGGCACGTCTGGCCGGTGCCGATATATACGGTTTTGACAAGGATAGCGCGCGCGAATCATTGGCGGCAAGGTTTTACAAAAAAACCGCCCGCGTAGCGCCGGGCCTGCATGTCATCGAGAAAAACAGACAACTCGTGGCGCAACTGTTCGGTGCCGACATCCGGCAACCCGCCGACTTTGGCCTGGATGCATTTCGCCGTCGACAAATGGCAAGCGGCCTGCCGGAACATCTGAAAAGTTTGATCGAACTGCCCAGTATCGTGCTGTTGCACGGGACGACCTGGAACAGCAAATACTGGCCGGAATCATCGTGGCTGGAACTGGTGCGTTTGCTGACCCGGCAGGGCTGGCGCTGTTTATTGCCATGGGGAAATGAGGAAGAGCGGCAGCGCGCATTGCGGCTTGCCTGCGTACCTCAGGCGCTGGTGTTGCCCGGACTGTCATTGACCGACCTGGTGAGCTTGCTGTTGCATGCGCAAGGTTTTGTCAGTGTCGAAACCGGCATAGGGCATCTGGCTGCCGTGCTGAATGTCCCAGGTATCATGCTGCATGGTCCGACGGACCCGAATTACAGCGGCATCCCGGGAAAATCCTGCCTGCACCTCACCAGCGGACTTGACTGTTCACCCTGCTTTAAACGCGACTGCCCTCTCCTCAGCCCTCCCCCGCTTGCTGGGGAGGGGGTAAATAAAATTCCGCCCTGCCAGCAGAAAATCACTGCACAGTCAGTCTATCAGCAGTGTTTGGAGCAGTTTTCCGGCAGCCGTGGTTGACGCGCGTGTTAAAATCCACCTCGTTTAAACTACGATAACGTCCATGAACCACTATTCCCCGCTGATTTCCGCTTCGGTAACCATTTTGTTGACGCTGATTCTGACCTTGAGCAAGCACGGCACGATAGAAGACCACCCTAACGAGCGCTCGCTGCACGACAAACCGATACCGCGTACCGGGGGCATCGCCTTGATGGCGGGAATCATGGCCGGCTGGGTATTGCTGTTCAAATTCTGGGCATGGTGGATCGTGTTGCCCGTGCTGGGATTATTCGTCCTGTCGCTGGTTGACGATGTGCGCGGTTTGACGCCAAAAACGCGTTTGATCGGCCATTTTATTGCTGCCTTGTGCGTGGTATTGGGTAGCGGAATGAGTTGGATATGGATGCTGCCGGTGCTGCTGTATGTCGTCTGGATGACCAACCTTTACAACTTCATGGATGGTTCGGACGGTATGGCAGGCGGCATGGCACTGACAGGTTTCAGTTTCTACGGGATAGCAGCACTGATGAGCGGCAATGAAGCGTTCGCCATGTTGAATTTCTCGGTAGGCGCCGCAGCCATGGGGTTTCTTTATCATAACTTCCACCCGGCCCGCGTGTTTCTGGGCGATGCCGGTTCCATTCCGCTGGGGTTTCTGGCGGCGGCCTTCGGCGTATGGGGATGGCAGCAGGTTTACTGGCCATTCTGGTTCCCCATTCTGGTTTTTTCGCCGTTTGTAATGGATGCGACCCTGACGCTGCTGAGTCGTGCACGCAAAAAGGAAAAGCTGACGGATGCGCATTGCAGCCATTATTATCAGCGCCTGGTAAAAATGGGCTGGGGCCATCGCAATACCGCCATCGCGGAATATGTGCTGATGGTGCTCGCGGGCGTGTCGGCATTGACGGGGCTTGGGCTGGATACAAGCGGTCAGGGCAATCTGCTGGCCTTGTGGGGTGCGATTTATCTGGGTTTGAGCATGTGGGTAGACAGGCGCTGGCGTCTGTATCAAGAGAGCACCGATGCTGCGTAAATCGAATGTTCGCACCGCAACGGCCATAATTCACGACGTTGCTGCGGCAGTGCTGGCGTGGATGCTGGCGTATTTGCTGCGTTTCAATTTTGAATTGCCTGCCAACTTCAACTCTGAAATGCAACAGACCCTGCTGTGGGTCGTTCCGTTGCAGGTTGCGATATTCTGGATGTTCGGGTTGTATCGCGGCATCTGGCGCTATGCCAGCCTGAACGATTTGCGCCGCATCGTGCTGGCTGTTCTGCTGGCCGCGCTGGCGATTCCGTTTGTGTTGTGGATGTTGCGCAGCTCTTCCATCGTGCCGCGTTCCGTGCTGGTGTTGAATCCGTTGCTGCTGATCCTGTTCATGGGCGGCAGCCGCATATTGTACCGGACATGGAAGGAAACCCGGTTTAACAGGCGCATGAAGCTCGGCAGCGAGCCCGTGCTGGTGCTGGGCGCGGGGGATGCTGCCGTGGCGCTGTCCAAGGATCTGGCAAGAAATCCGGCCTGGCAACTGGCAGGTTTTCTGGACGATGACATTAACAAGCAGAACTGCGTGCTCAATGGCGTGAAAGTACTAGGCCCTTTGAATGAACTGGGCCAGTGGATAAGCCGCTTTGGCATAGAGCGCGTCATCATCGCCATGCCATCGAGTTCGCACCAGCAGCGTCAGCGTGCCATTCAGTTGTGTAATGCGGCGAAGGTGCAAGTGCTCACCGTGCCCTCGTTCGACGATTTGATGAGCGGCAAGGTGGCGGTGTCTCAGTTGCGCGCGATCGAACTGGACGACCTTTTGGGACGCGACCCGGTGGTGCTGGATGCGGCCGGACTGCAAGGGCTTTTGCACAATAAGTCGGTCATGGTAACGGGGGCGGGCGGCTCGATCGGCTCGGAGTTGTGCCGGCAGATTGCACGCTTTGCTCCTGCAAAGCTGGTGTTGTTTGAACAAAGCGAATTTGCACTGTATACCCTTGAGCAGGAATTTCAGCAGACTTATCCATCGATTAACCTTGTCTGCATGGTGGGCGACGTGCGCGATGCGGCGCGAGTCAATGAGGCCATGCAACTTCATCAACCTGTCGTGCTGTTTCACGCCGCAGCTTACAAACATGTGCCGCTGATGGAGCAACACAACGCCTGGCAGGCCATCCGCAATAACGTGTTGGGAACCTGGACGGTGGCCCGTGCTGCGCAGCAACACGGGGTAGCCAGGTTTGTGATGATTTCGACCGACAAGGCTGTTAATCCGACCAATGTGATGGGCGCGTCCAAACGTCTGGCCGAGATGGTCTGCCAGTCCTTGCAGCCTTCCGGGGATACCCGGTTTGTCATCGTGCGTTTTGGCAATGTGCTGGGCAGTACCGGCAGCGTGATCCCGAAGTTTCGCGCCCAGATTGCACAGGGGGGGCCGATTACGGTTACCCACCCCGAGATTACCCGTTATTTCATGTCCATTCCGGAAGCCGCGCAACTGGTATTGCAGGCGGGCTTGATGGGTCAGGGAGGTGAAATTTTTGTGCTGGACATGGGTGAGCCTGTAAAAATCCTGGATCTGGCGAAAGATCTGATCCGCCTTTCCGGCTTTACCGAAGAAGAAATTAAAATTGAGTTTTCCGGGCTGCGTCCAGGCGAAAAACTCTATGAAGAATTGCTGGCCGACAACGAACACACCCTGCCTACCCCGCATCCCAAACTGCGCATCGCAAAGGCGCGGCAGGCCGATGAGGCGTGGCTGGAGACCCTGCTGGAATGGACTGCTGCTGCAACCATGCCCGATGAACGCGTGAAGACGGCGCTCGCGAGTTGGGTGCCCGAATATCAACCCAATCCACAGCAAGTCACAACCTATAAATAATGCCAAGACTGTCGGTCATCATTATTGCCAGGAACGAAGCCGCCAACATTCGCGCCTGCCTGGAATCGGTTGCATGGGCGGATGAGATTATCGTGGTGGATTCAGGCAGCGCCGACGACACGGCAAGAATCGCCCGCGAGATGGGTGCAAAGGTGTATGTGCATGCAGACTGGCCGGGTTTCGGTCCTCAGAAAAACCGCGCGCTGGGCTATGCGACGGGTTTATGGGTGTTCTCCATCGACGCTGACGAGCGCGTCACACCCGAGTTGCGCCGCGAAATCGAGCAGGCGATGACAGAGGCTCAGGCAGAGGGATATTATTGCCCGCGCCTGTCGCAGTTCTGCGGAAAATTTATCCGCCATTGCGGCTGGTATCCAGATGATGTGTTGCGCCTGTTCAAACGCGATGCGGGCAAATTTTCGGATAGTCTGGTTCACGAGTCCGTGTTGCTGACCGGCAAGGCGGCTAAACTGAAAAATCCGCTGCTGCACTACAGCTACCTCACACAGGATGACGTGGAACGCAAGGTGGAACACTACTCGAATGCTGCCGCACAGCAGATGTTTGCAGCGGGTAAACGTTCAGGCATGCTGAACGCCGTGCTGCGCGGGGGCTGGGCGTTCGTGCGAACTTACCTGTTGCGCGCAGGGTTGCTGGATGGCGCTGCCGGCTGGAACATCGCGTGCATGAATGCGCGCACGACTTATCTTAAATATCGCAAACTGACCGCGTTGCGCGCTGCTAAATCTTAACCGAGTGCGCGCTTCAGTCTGCTGCGCAGCAATTGCCAGCGTAATTCGCGGGTATCTTCCGGTTCCCCGAGCTTCAATCCATTCGCCGTCTGACCGCGCCTCAGATAATAGCGGTCGAACACCGACTGGCGCATGCCCCACTTGTGCAGAAACTGCTTTCCGCCGTCGTTTTTCTTCACCTTGCCGGTGGACTTGCACTGGAAGTGATAAACCAGCGAGTCGCCCACGCCCAGAAAGATGCGGCAGCCTGCATGCCACAACTTCATTGAAAAATCGTTATCGCTGCTCATGCCGGGCGAAAATTCGCTGCTGTAACCGCCCACTTTGAACCACCAGCGACGGCTGACCACAGTCGGCGGCCAAGTAGCGCCCCACCAATCGGCCCTGTGATGTTGCGGCAACTCGGCAAGCAGACGATCTTCGTCAAAATTGTCCGAGTCCGTGCCGTAATTTCCCACGCTCACGCAGGGGTTGCTGGTATCGCGCGGCTCTATCATGGTGCCGGACAGCATGAACAGATCGGTATCAATGTTCTTCAGTTTATTCACCAGCGCCGTGTCCCAGCCGGGACAGCAATACATGTCATCGTTCAGATAAACGATGTAATCCATCTTTGCGTGCATGGCCGCTTCGTTCACCGCCAGGCAAATGCCGATGTTCTCGGGTGAGCTCGTGTACTCAAATCCCTGCTCGCGCACCCAGGCCAGAGTGCCGTCGCTGCCGTCGTTGACATGGATGATGATCTGGTGAGGATAAGCCGAATTTTGCCCGATGCTGCGAACGCAGAGCTTGAGCAATTCGAGGTTGTTCCAGGTGGGGATCAATATGGAAAACATGGGAACACCAAACAGATTGGTAAAGGGGCGAACCCGATTCTACTGCACAAAACAGGCGGCAGGTGCACTACTGATGCGCCAAGCCGCCTATGACGCTACAATGCGCAACTGTCACAAGATGACGAGTTCAATGAATAATGATCAATGATATATTAAGCGCTATCAGTGCGGGTGAAACCGGCACAACGGAGTTCAAAAGCTCTTTCCAAAAAGAGGTGATTGAAACCGTGGTCGCCTTCGCCAATGCAAAGGGTGGACGGATTATCATTGGGGTCTCGGATACAAGTAAAATCAACGGGGTTGAGGTCAATAACGAGACCTTGAAAGACTGGCTGAATCAGATCAAAAACAATACGCACCCCAGCGTTCTGCCGGACATTGAGGTTTGCAAGATTGACGGTAAGACCATCGTACTGATAAGTGTAACTGAACAACCCATCAAACCGATTGCATTCAAAAATCGTTATTTCAAGCGGATTCAAAACTCGAATCATTTAATGAGCCTGGATGAAATTGCCAATGAGCACTTGAAATCCATTAACTCAAGCTGGGACTATCATCTGGATACGCGTCATGATTTTGGCGACATTTCGATGGAAAAAGTATTGGGTCTTATTCAAAAAATCGAAAAAAATAAAGACAGAATTTTTGACGACGATCCTTACCAGGTTTTGCAAAAGTATGAATTGGTCAAAGAAGGTAAGCTGACCTTCGCGGCCTACCTGCTTTTTGTAAATAACATTTCAGCCATTACTTCCTTGCAAGTCGGCAGATTTAAAACTGAAACCGATATCATCGACAATGTCGACCTCAATACTGATTTACTGAGTCAAATTGAGGGCGCTTTGAGTTTTATACGCAAACACCTGATGGTTGAATATGTCATCACTGGTGAAGCACAACGCCAGGAACGTTATGATTATCCGCTGGAAGCGATTCGCGAAATCGTCATCAATATGGTGATTCATCGCGATTATCGTGACAGCGGCAATTCCATCATAAAGATTTTCGACGACAGAATCGAGTTTTTCAATCCTGGCAAGTTGTATGGCGACCTGACCATCGCGCAGCTTAACAGCGGTCATTACGCCTCTCGCACCCGAAACAGGGCAATAGCGAACATGTTCAAGGAATGCGGGCTGATTGAGCGTTATGGCTCAGGGATCAAGCGTATCAGGAATGCTTGCGTGAAGCATGGCCTTGCAGAGCCGGTATTTGAAGAATTTCAGCATGGTTTTCACGTTGTGATTTACAAGGAATCTGGGGTTGGCGGAGTAAATGAGGGAGCAAATGAGGGAGCAAATGAGGGAGCAAATGAGGGAGTAAATGCGTTGCTCGCTTTGATCGCTCATCATCCAGGATTAAGAGCGCCTTTACTTGCCAAGAAAATGCAAACATCTGTAAAAAATATTGAGCGCTGGCTTAAGAACCTGAAAGAAAATGGCGACATTGAATTCCGTGGCGCTTCGAAGACAGGTGGCTACTTTGCAAAATAAGCCGGAAATAGAAGTGGGCATAATGAGCGAATCCGGCGGGATACAGATCGTACAAGTCGTTAAGCGCTACGGCCCGGTGGGCGGCATGGAGCGCTATGTGTGGGAATTAACCCTCGAACTTCAGAAGCTGGGGCATCAGGTCACGGTGCTTTGCGAGCGTTGTCATACAGATAAACCTGCAGGTATAAGCGTGGTTGAACTGGGCGAGACGGCCAAGCGCCCGCGCTGGCTGTCGCAAGTGCGCTTCAGCAGGCGTGTTGCGCGTTGGGTACGTGAGCATCCTCGTGCGAATCGAGTCATTCACAGTCATGAGCGTCTGGGTGTACATGACGTGACCACTTTTCATGGACCGCCTTTCGCCACGATTTATGAAAAAGGCTGGTGGCGTTTTATTTCGTTGAGGGTGTGGGTGCGCTTGTATCTTGAGCGCCGGGAGCTCGAAACCGCGAGCGTCATCGTGCCCAATTCGTCTTTTATCAGCCGGCAGCTTGCTCGTTATTATCCGGAGATGGCAGCAAAAATTTCCGCGCCTGTTATTCCCGGCGTACTTCCGGTGCGTCCGCGTGAGCCTCGCGCTGTTGCCGCCGATGGCGGGGTGGTGGGGTTTGTCGGATGGGAGTGGCAGCGCAAGGGCTTGCCACAGGCGATGGAGATCGTGGCTGCGTTGCGCAGCGCCCGTCCCAATCTTGAGCTATGGGTGGCGGGCCCCGATCCGTCCGAACTGAAACCTTTATTCGCCGGCTGGGCAGGCGGTTACCGTTTGCTGGGCTGGCGCGAAGATAACGCATATCTCGGTGAACTGGATGTTTTGCTCCATCCGGCAAAAGCCGAGCCGTATGGCATGGTGATTTCCGAGGCGATGGCAGCCCGTGTGCCGGTCGTCATCTCGGATGTATGCGGCGCAGCGGAGCATGTCGTGCCGGATGCCGGTTCTGTGTTGCCGCTCTCTGCACCAATTCCAGCATGGGCTCGTGCCGTTGAACAACAGCTAACCCGCATGGAGCCCGTACCACAATATGACCGAAGCTGGGGTACTGTGGCGCATGAGTACGAGCGCATTTACCGTGAAATTCTCGAAAATGAGTTGAAATGAATTGCATTATGCAAAGCTGGTCGAAACAGTAGTTGTTGTAACAGCCATTTGAAACCGCCCTGTATTTGATTTCTTGATATTTACACAAATGTCCTCTATAGTCTGGCTAGATAATATGGCTAGTTAGGAGCAAATATGCACTCAGCAAGTTGGCGCTTACAGGATGCCAAAAATCAATTTAGCAAGCTGGTCGAAGCGGCTTTGCATGGGCAGCCGCAGCGTGTCACACGCCGTGGGAGAGAGGCCGTAGTGGTGCTTGCGACCGCCGATTATGAGCGCATGTTGCGTCATGAAATAGCGGATCGCCCTGATTTCATAGCACATTTATTGGCTATACCACGGGATGATGTCGAGTTCGCACAGGCGAACTTGAAACCGCGTGATATTGAATTCTGATGTACCTGCTCGATACCGTTGTTATTTCAGAATTACGCAAACGTCAGCCGGCTCAATCAGTGGTGCAATGGTTGTCGCAGCGAGTAGAGTCAGAACTTTTTTTAAGCGTGATAACGATAGGTGAAATTCAGCGCGGCATTACCGGGAAACGTCAGGATGATCCTGTATTCGCCGATTCCTTGTCTGTTTGGCTTGATGCGCTTTTAAGGAATTATGAGGCTCGCATCTTGCCTGTATCCACAGACGTTGCGCGTCTGTGGGGCGATTTGAGTTGCCGAGCCAAGCATGAGGGAGCAGATGTATTGATTGCTGCGACGGCGCTTTCACATGGTCTGCTCGTTGTAACCCGCAATGTGCGACACTTCGAGCCGCTTGGCGTTCGTATCATCAATCCGTTTGATTCGATTTATTGATGCGACACGAGTATGAATTTTCCAAGTCCTGCCTGTGCCTGTGCCTTTGCCCTCAGCCTCTGGTTACCACTGTCAGACCTCAGCATCTTTGAAACTGCAAAGTCCTTGTTCGTTATTGCGAGTCTTGCAGTTGACCAAGGTTGTACAGGAAGATGAAAGGATCTACCGTGAAATTCTCAAGGCCGAGTTGAAATGATTAAAATCAAATTGCATTATGCCAGCCTGGTAGAAACAGGTGCCGCGTTCCTGATATTGATATACCCGAGTCTGATGTTTGCCGTTAAAGGCGGCATGAACGGCGTTTTCCTGCTTTTGTTGCTGCTGTCACTGGGCGTATGGGCATACCGTCCGGGTGAGATGCAGCCGATTGCGTGGAACAGGAAGATGACTTTCTACCTGCTGGCAATGGCCTCGATGCCGATCGCCATTTTCATGAGTCAAAGCTACCACCATCACTACAGCGGACATCCCTATGATGCGGCTTCCCGTTATTTACTGGCTGCGCCCATTTTCATGATGTTGCGGCGTGTGCGCTTCGGTGCCGTCGCCATGGTGCAGTATGGCTTCCCCCTGGCCGCGATTGCCGGCTGCCTGATGCTCAAGCCGATTATCGACGGGCGATACGGTATTGCCACGCTGGATCTGATTCATTTTGGAGATTTTGAGTTGGTTTTGGGTGTGTTGTCGGTCTTAAGCATCAACTGGACGGGGCGTGATGCGCTATTGCTGCGCAGCCTGAAGATTATCGGGTTTCTGGCAGGAATCTACGCCTCGATTATCTCAGGCTCGCGAGGGGGCTGGATTTCCTTGCCAATATTCCTGGCAATTTTTATCTATTTCAGATTCGGTAAAATCCACCTTAAAGCGCTGATAGCCGCATCGCTCATGCTTGTAGTGGCGGGGGTTTCCGCCTACAACTTCAGCCGGGAAATTCATCATCGGATTACTGAAGTGGGAAGTGAGTTGGCGGCATTCCAGCATGGCAATCCGGATACGTCTACGGGTATTCGACTACAGCTCTTCAAGGCGGCAGCGGAGATCTTTGTGCAGAACCCAGTCTTCGGTGTCGGGCCGGAGGGGTTTGCACGCGAGATGGATCCCATGCAAAGAGCCGGGAAAATTACCGCCATGGCCGCGGAGCTGGGCAAGGGGGAAGTTCACAACGAACTGCTGTCCAAGGCCGCCGGAATGGGGATGATTGGTTTAATTGCCATGCTCTCGATATACCTTGTGCCTTCCAGAATTTTTTATCTGTCGATGCGCTCGGATACTGCCCGGGTAAGACAGGCCGGAATGCTTGGACTGGTCTTTGTCAGCAGCTTCGTGGTATTCGGTTTGACAGCCGAGACGCTCAATCTGACCATGGCGACAGCCTTTTTCAGCTTAACGGTAGCCGTTCTGCTGGCCGCCTGTTTGAATATTCACCACGGCGGGCATGCCTCGCCAAATAACCCATAGGTTTATTATGTTCAGCATACTGATTCCCACCTGGAACAATCTCGACTATTTAAAGTTATGCATTGAAAGCATACAGAAATATTCAAGCGTGCCCCATGAAATCATCATTCATGTGAATGACGGCTCCGACGGGACGCTGGACTGGGTCAGGCTGCAAGGCTTGAAATACAGTCATACCGAGAAAAATGTCGGCATTTGTCTGTCGGTCAATAACCTGGCCGCCAAAGCCAGTCATGACTGGCTGCTGTATATGAACGACGATATGGTCGCCTGCCCGGGCTGGGATACGGCGTTTTCCGATGCCATCAAGGCAACGAATACGGATCTTGCAATGTATTTCGGCACCTTGATCGAACCCAGAAAATCGCAAAGCCCGCTTATCATCAATCAGGATTACGGCACGAATCCCGAAGAGTTCGATGAGGCCGCATTGCTTGCAAACTATATGAACGAAGCGCGCGGCGACATGGAAGGCGCGGCGTTGCAGCCTACCCTCGTGCATCGCAAGTGGTGGACGGTGGTGGGTGGTTACAGCATCGAATTCAGTCCCGGCATGAGCACCGACGACGATCTGCTGATGAAATTCTGGGTGGCAGGATGCAGAAATTTTCGCGTGGTCGGCAACAGCCGTTTCTATCACTTCGGATTCAAGAGTACCGGCCGGGTAAAGCACAATCTGGGCGGACGAATATTTGCGACGAAATGGGGCATTACTCAGAAGGAATTTTTCAATAACTATCTGGCAACATTAAGAAACCAGCCTGCCGCCGGCAATATGCAAGCGGCTGCCGCAAGTGACTTTCCACGCGCCACCCGCCTTGGCAAGTTGCGGCGAGTGGGTTACGGCATGTTTTGTGATTATCCGCTGGAAGACATCGAAGGCTGGGATCCGCGACCCGCCGTTGGCAAGTGGGTTGAGAGTTAACCCCTCGACTTTTGATTCAACCGGTTTTTTCACTCTGCACGGTAATAATAAATGGCCCACATAGAACAACTGACATTCGTTTCTCTGGTAAGAAAATACTTTGTCCAAAACAAAACGAGCGGACTAAAAATTCTTGAAATTGGTTCTTATGATGTGAATGGATCAATCAGAAAATTTTTCCCGGATTCCAGTTATGTGGGGGTAGACCTGTGTGCCGGTCCTGGCGTTGATCTGGTTGGTTTCGGACATGAAGTCAACCTGCCGGACGCGTGTTTGGACATTGCTATTTCCTGTGAATGCTTCGAACACGATCCGAACTGGATACAGACCCTGAACAACATGTATCGGATGACTAAGCCGGGAGGGATGGTTGTAGTAACTTGCGCAACCTTGGGCAGGCTGGAGCATGGTACGAGACGCACGGCGTCAGAGTTCTCGCCGGGTACGCAATTTGTTGGATTGGATTACTACAGAAATCTTGATCGTACCCATTTTGAAGCCGGGTTAAACCTTCGGGGCATGTTCAGTGAGTATCTGTTTTTTACCATGCCGACCAGTTTTGATCTTTATTTTGTTGGCTGGAAAAACGGAGAAACACGCTTTGCCGGCGATAAAAACGAATTTTCGAGACAGGTTGAAGATATTAAAAAAATCCGGAAATTTCGCTTCAAGCTGTACGATGTGCCGGTGAATATTGCTCGACCCTTTATGAAAGAAGAGCCATTTCAGGATTTTTCATGCCATTATTACAATAAAATCAAGCCGTTCCGTGGATTCATCAAGTCATTGACTCATCCCAAAAAGGCTTGACGACCTGCCTGCAATACGTTTTCATTGATCCGTTTTTGACGAAGGCATTGGATATATGAGGGTTCGTTATTTGTCTTGTGGATATGGCTGCATGGCCTGATAGATCGCACGGCCCATTATCAAATAAGTTGAAGTCGAAAAATGCTGGTTGTTGGCGGGATAAACATCTACCGTTTTTGCTTCGATGGCCTGGCGTACGACCTTGAGCAAATTTACCGAGTGCACGCGCGAGCCGGCTTCGTCCCAGAAGTGTTTTTCGGGATGCAGGTAGGCAGTCGTCTTGTTCGGAACAACCACCCACAGCGTGTTAAATCCTGCCATGCGTTTATCAAGTATCTGCATGTCGTTCACCACGTTTTGACTCAGATCCGCCAGGTTGTCGCTGGCCAGGAAAAGCGCATCGGCACAGCGGGCGTGACTGAACAGCTGGCAACCGCCGGGCACTCTCGCCACGATGCTGCCGCGCCCGGTATCCCAGCTTTTGAAATCGGGCTGTGCGCTTAGACGCTCATATCTGGACTGGTTAAGCCTGGTCTGCAACCCTATCGATATTTTTCCTGAATAATCGGGCGTGTGTCGGTCGATCACGGTGGGCGGCGGGCCTTTCGGCTTGTCGGCCTCGACGCTGTGATGGAAATCCATTTTCTTGCAGCGGACATACTGGGCGAGTCCCGCCTCTACATTGCGTTCGACGGCTTCAAGCACGATATATTTTCCCTTGAAACCTTTGTCCTTTAACCAGGGAGTAAAGTCCTCGCAGATGCCGCGTACATTGGCCCAGTGTTCGGTGTGTACGCGCAGTCCATGATGCACCAGCTCCGTCTGCCAGATTCTTCCGTCGGAGAAGCTGTCGCCGATGACCAGTACGTCGGCATCCTGCCAGCCGGCTTGTGGAGCAGGTTCGACGGCGGGCTGTGGTTTTGTCCAGCCGAACAGGATTTCGGGCAGCAGGCCGATACGCGTCTGGTCGCCCTCGAAGCCGGCCAGCGGCAGGAAATACAGGCCGATGGCGCCGTACAGGGCCATGGATGCAAACACGAGGATGGAAAAAATTCTGGCGTATTTCATTGCAGGCTACGGTAAATCGCATCGCCCAGGATCAGATAGCCTGAGGTGGACAGATGCGTTTCATTGGCGGGATAGAGGTCTATGGTTTTCTCAGTTATCTGCTGGCGCAGCACCTTCAATACATTGGGCGCGCGAAAACGTTGTTCAGCCTTGTCCCAGAAGTGTTTTTCAGGAAACAGGTAGGCGGTAGATTTATTGGGCACGATAACCCATACCGGTCTGATACCTTTTAATCGTTCATTGATTACCTGCATTTTGTCGAGCGTGGCTTCATTAAAATCTTCCACCTGGTCATCCGCAAGAAACAACGCATCGTTGCAACTCGGGTGGCTGAACAGTTCGCATCCGCGCTTCACCCGATTCATGCGCACGTTATTGCTCATGTTCCAGCCGACGAAATCAGGCTTCGCACTTAATCCTTGATATTTCAGATCGTTCAATTCGGTCTGTATGCCCACCGACAGCTTTCCGGAAAAGTCCGTTTCAGGCAGAGGCATCCTTCGGGGCGGAGGCGAGAGAGGAGGATAGCGCACAGGGTGATAAAAGGTTTGTTTGCAGCTCAAGGAACGATCCAGCGTATCCTGGAAATTATGTTCGACGACCTCGATTACGACATAGCGCCCCTTGAAACCCTTGCCGTGCAACCATTCCGGAAAATCCTCGCAGATGTTGCGCATGGCCTCCCATGTTTCGGTGTGAACCTTTATTCCACGTTGAACCAGCGCGCTTTGCCAGAGGCGTGGCATGGAAAAACTGTCGCCGATGGCCAGCATGTCGGCCTCCTGCCATGAGGCGTTGACCAGATATACGGGATTAATGGCGGGCTGTTCCCGTGTCCAGCCGAATAGCGATTCCGATATTTTCCCCATCCGCGTCAGCGGGCCTGTAAAACTCGCCAGCGGGAGGAAATAGAATCCGACAGCGCCGTAGAGCGCCATGAGCGCAAACACGAGGACAGAGAAAAATCTGGCATGTCTCATGCCCATCAGAACCGGAAATAGAGAAACGGGCTGTAGCTGCCGAACTGGTCTATGGCGAGAGCCAGCAGGCATACCACAACCACCGCCTGCGCCAGCGCCAGAATGAAATTGCCCTTGATGAACCTGAGACGGGCGGAATTCGGCAGCAGCCAGACCCAGGCCAGCGAGTAGAACAACAATTTGATCAGGTCTCGGCCCGACAGGTCGGTCGTCAGCAGCAGTTGTCCGTGCAACACCGCATCGAGCGCAATGGGACGTGCATTGATGCCGAACATCGCTTCCAGCATGATTTTTGCCTGAACGATGTCATTCGATCTGAACACCACCCACGCGGCGACGACTGCGGTGAAGGTAAGCATGCCGCCTGCCAGCGCGCCCAGCCAGCCGGGAACTTGTTTCAGGAAACGCTCGGCAATCATTTCACGCCACAGGTGATTGATGGTGAGGTATGCGCCATGCAATGCACCCCAGACGACGAAGGTCCAGCCTGCGCCGTGCCACAGGCCGCCCAGCAGCATGGTCGCCATCAGATTCACGTAACGACGCATTTTCCCTTTGCGGTTGCCGCCCAGCGGGATGTACAGATAATCGCGCAGGAATCGGGAGAGGGTCATGTGCCAGCGACGCCAGAAGTCGATGATGCTGGTCGCCTTGTAAGGTGAATCGAAGTTGACCGGCAGTTTAATATTGAAGAGTAGCGCGATACCCAGTGCCATATCGGTGTAGCCGGAGAAGTCGAAGTAGAGTTGCAGGGTATAGGCCAGCGCACCCGCCCAGGCTTCGTAAGCGGTCGGCAACATGCCGCTCTGCACGCCGTTGAATACTGCGTTTGCATAAGGTGCCAGTGCATCCGCCCCCAGGGTTTTTTTGCACAGCCCCAGGGTGAACAGCATCAGCCCGTTGGCGACATGCTCCCAGTTTAAGCGGTAACTGGAAGCGCGTGCGAATTGCGGCATCATCTCCTTGTGATGCAGGATCGGCCCTGCGATCAGGTGGGGAAAGTAGGTGACGAACAACACATAGTGAATAAAGTTGTATTCCTTAACCTTGCCCTGATAGGTGTCCACCAGGAACGCAATCTGGGTAAAGGTGAAAAAGGAAATGCCCAGCGGCAGCATGATTTCGCCGATATTCCAGTGCGTGCCGGCCAGAAGGTCGACATTGCTTATGAAAAAATCGGCATATTTGTAATAGGAAAGCAAGAGAAGATTGGCCGTGATCGCCACTATCAGCAAATGTCTTTTCCCTGATCCTCGCTCTACGCTTCTCGCTTCCGGGTTTTCGATCCTCAATCCTCGATCCTCAGTCCTGCTTTTCGCTATCCACATCCCGAATGCGTAATTGCACACGATGGAGCCGAGCAGCAATCCGATATAGGCCGGATTCCAGTATCCGTAGAAAAACAGCGATGCCAGGGCCAGCCAGCCGGCGGCAAAGGCATGATGGACCCGCGCCAGCTGGAAAAAGCCGATCAGAACGACGGGCAGGTAGAAGAAAATGAAGCTGTATGAATTGAATAGCATGTTACGGTCTGGAATGTGGATGCGAAGCGTGCTTCATAGCGCCTTTGCTATCATCCCGATGAGCAGGGACGCACCCGCAGGGCTGATATGGTTATTGTCCGTATACAGAATATTACCATTGCTCCGGGTTTTGCAAATCTGCACATCGCAGAATACGCTGCCGGGGTCGATGGACACGGCGCCCGGATGTTGCCGCATAAAATCTTCCATGAACTGATTCTGCCGCTGAAAATCCGCTAACGGCTGCGTGAAATCATCGGGAAGATTCTGAATGACGCGGGGCAGTACCGGCACGCTGTGTACGATGACAACCTCAATATTGTTCTCCTTCATGCGACGGATGGTCTCCTGCAAATGCTTTGCGATGACCCGCTTGCTGGACGCCGAATCATGGGAGACCGTCTCCGCATCGGAGATAAAATGGTTGGGCTGGTTATTCGGATCGCCCTCGGTGTACATGCTCCATGACGCAACCAGAAAAACCTTTTTGAATACTTTGGCGGCGATCAGCGCACTGATGCGACGATCGAAGCCCTGCGCACAGATATCCTTTGCCCCATCCAGGCTGCTGATGCCAAAAAGCGGCGGGCAGCCGGGCAGTGTGACCAGAGTGCCTTGCGCATGTTTCGCTTCGGCGGCTGCCTGAAATGCCGGATACCATGCTGCGGTGTGGGAGTCACCGAGGACAAGAAAACGGTTTTCCGAATGCTTATCCCCGAAAGAACAGTGGCTCAGAATGGCTTTGGGGTCGTCGCCGATCAGACAGTTGGCTGGATAATTGATTTCTATGCCTGTGGCTGCTTTAAAGTCGAAAGCCGCCAGATTGTTTTTGGCTTTGACCCAGTTCGGGAAACGGTTTTCCATGCCGCCTTTCGCGTAAACATAGCCGCCGACAGCGACGCAAAAAGTAGCAAAGCATAAAGTGAGTCCCGCCACGAATCTTCCGGAGAATTTTTCCCGGTTTTGCCGACATGGTTCTTCCACGTATTTCCAGGCCAGGTAAGACAATGTACCGGTGAGCAGGATCAGGATAACTGTCCGGGTATATCGGTTCAATTGGTAATCCGCATTATGAAACCACACGATCAACGGCCAGTGCCAAAGATAAAGCGAATAGGAAAGCCCGCCTATAAAGACCAGAAACTTTCCGCTTACCCACCTCCCTGTCCGGGTGCCCTGGCTGGACGCGATGAACATCGCCGTGGCGAGGCAGGGGATGACGAGCAGCAGTGCGGAATGGCTTTCGTCAAGGAACAGCAGCGATGCTGCGATCAGCACCATGCACAGCAGCGCGAGGGCCTCGTTATTTGCAAGCTTCTCCCTGAGTGAGGCCGACATCAATGCAGTCAGTGCGCCTGCAACAAATTCCCATATACGCCCCGCGAAGGAAAAAAAACCTTCTGTGGGCAAATGCTGCTGAATATAATTGAATCTGACCCACAATGAGGCAAGCCCGATCAGAACCAGCACCGCGATGCGATGTGCCTTCAACTTGTAGAGCAAAATGAGGAAAACCGGAAAGATCAGGTAAAATTGCTCCTCGATGGAGAGCGACCAGGTATGCAATAGCGGCTTGGTGTCGCGTGACATGTCGAAGTATCCCTGCTGCCTGGCGAATACCATGTTGGTCAAGTAGATGGCAGAAAATTGCAGGCTCTTGCCATACTGAAAGAAGTCATAGGGCTTCAGCACAAAGTAGGAAATGATGGCCGATGCTACGGTCATCAGGAATAAATTGGGTAGCAGACGAACAACACGGTTCTTGTAGAATCGCGCAGTCGAGAAAGTGCCGCGGCCTATTTCCCAGGTAATCATCCTGGTAATGAGAAATCCGGAGATGACGAAGAACATGTCCACGCCGATATAACCGCCCGGCAGGGCATGCAACCCGAAGTGGAACAGGATTACCGCGATAATTGAAATCGCTCGTATTCCCTGTATTTCCGGATAGAACTGCTTGGCAATATTCGGCATGCGTTTGGCGGTGTGCAAGTGGCGGTAATGTAAATCTGCTAATCTCCCTGACATTTTAACAGGTGTTTGCTCATGGCCATCTATGCAGTAGGCGATATTCAGGGCTGTCACACGGAATTGGTGCAGTTGCTGGAAAAAATACGTTTTGATCCACAACTGGATAAGCTGTGGCTGGTCGGCGACCTGGTCAACCGCGGCCCCGATTCCTTACGGGTATTGCGTCTGGTCAGGTCACTGGGCGAAAGCGCCATTACGGTACTGGGCAACCACGACCTGCATTTGCTGGCGGTAGCGCAGGGTACGTCCAGACTGCATCGAGGCGATACGCTGGATGAGATTCTGAACGCACCGGATCGCGAAGAATTGCTGACCTGGCTGCGCAATCAGCGGCTGCTGCATGTCGAGGGGGAATTCGTGCTGGTGCATGCGGGGCTGCTGCCGGGCTGGACGCTGGAACAGGCGGCAGGCCTTGCGCGTGAAGTGGAAGCTGCCCTGCAAGGCGACGACTACGTAGATTTTCTTGCACACATGTATGGCAATCAGCCCAACGCCTGGACAGATGACCTGACCGGATACGAACGCTTGCGCGTGATTACCAACGCGCTGACGAGAATGCGCATCTGCACGGAGAGAGGCAAGATGGAATTCAACTTCAAGGCGGAACTGCAGAATATCCCGCCGGGCTATCGTCCCTGGTTTGATATCCCTGAACGCAAAAGTCGCAATTCGACCGTGATATTCGGTCACTGGTCGGCATTGGGATTATTGATCAGGCCCAAAGCCATCGCGCTGGATACCGGCTGTCTGTGGGGCGGGCCGCTGACTGCAATCCGTCTGGAAGACCGCGAAGTCATCCAGGTGGAGTGCGCCGACTCTTCTGTGGCTAAACACTGGTGAGAATTTTATATACCTTGCTGTGGTGGCTGCTGCTGCCCCTGGTGTTTGTGCGCCTGGCATGGCGTGCACGACGCCAGCCGGAATATTTGCAGCATATCGGCGAGCGTTTCGGGTTTTACCCTGATCGTGATGCACCGCTGCGCGACTCCCATGTTAAACCTGTCATCTGGCTGCATGCAGTCTCGGTTGGAGAGACGCGTGCGACGGTGAGTCTGGTCGCCAGATTGCGCGCTGCCTATCCCGGCTATCGGATATTGCTGACGCACACCACACCGACCGGGCGCGCTGCCGGCGAACAACTTTATGGCAAGGATGTGTTGCGGGTATATCTGCCTTACGACTATCCGTTCGCGGTGCGGCGCTTCCTGCATCACTTCAGGCCGCAACTGGGCATCCTGATGGAAACCGAAATCTGGTTCAATCTGATCAATGCCGCTCATGCGGCGGGCGTCCCCATGTTGCTGCTCAACGCGCGCCTGTCTGAAAAATCGGCGAAGGGTTACGGACATGCAGCCGGCCTGACCCGAAACGCATTGCAGCAACTTGCCGCCATTGCGGCGCAGACCGCAGACGATGCGGCGCGCCTGATTCAGCTCGGCGCTCAAAATGTTACCGTGATGGGCAACCTGAAATTCGATATTGCACCGCCGCAAGCCATGCTGGAATCGGGTAAGTCGTTGCGGAAACAATTCGGCGCGACACGTCAAATATTTCTGTTAGCCAGCACACGCGAGGGCGAAGAGGGCCTGTTGCTGGATGCGTGGCAGGCTCAAGGTTTCTCGGCCAACCGACATGGCGCAAGCTCATCCCCTGAGCATAAAAGTGCTTGCGCCGGTCGGTTCCCTGATGGAGCCACTAGCCATTCCACTAGGTTGCCAAAAAACGTCAACCAAGTGTCTGGTTATCATCCCATCCTTCCCCCGGAGGGGGAAGGTGAGAACGAATCGCTACGCGACTTTCACGCTAACGTGTTGCTGGTCATCGTGCCGCGCCATCCGCAACGTTTTAATGAGATTGCCGATATGCTGAGTGCGCGCGGTTTGCGCTGTCAGCGCAGGAGTACAAACAGCCCGGTGCCGGCTGACGTTCAGGTGGTGCTGGGAGACAGCATGGGCGAAATGTTCGCCTATTACGCGGCATCCGATCTGGCTTTTATCGGCGGCAGTCTGCTGCCGTTCGGCGGGCAGAACCTGATCGAGGCCTGCGCGGTCGGCACCCCGGTGTTGATCGGCCCGCATACCCATAACTTTGCCGATGCCACAAGACTGGCTGTCGAGGCAGGTGCCGCTATCCGGGTGAACAACGCGGATGAATTGTTTCAGACTGCGCAGAAGTTGCTGAATGACGCCGGTGTGCTGATTGAAATGCGCAAACAGGGCATGCAGTTTGTCACAGCGCATCAGGGGGCGACGGATAAGGCAATGGCAGTGATAGACAAGATGCTTGGCAGTCGGGGGTAATCCGGCAGAAAAATAAAAAAGCGGGCCAGGCCCGCACAACAACTGCTCAGGGTTTACGGGCTGCTTGCGTGTCCAGCTCGACGCGTGTTTCACCCTTCCTGTATACCACGCGCACGCGATCGCCGACCCTGAACGCATCCGGCTTGCCGGGCTGCATCACGTAGCTGCTCTGCTCTTCGTTATCCAGCCTGATCCAGAGCTCCAGGCCGGGGCGGGTATTGATGCCCGCCTGATTGCCGAGTGTGCCGCCGAGTACGCCGCCCAGCACGGAGCCGACCACTGCACCGCGCCCGGTTCCCGTATTGGCGCCGCCCGCCTGACCGAAAATGCCGCCGGCCAGGGAACCTGCGCCTGAACTGGCATCCATCTCGATGGGCGTGACGCTTTCGATTACCCCCAGCTTAACGATTTCCTTCCCTGTTGCACTGATGCCGTGTTGATCTCCGGCGCAACCGTAAAGCAGCAGTACCAGGAGCAAAAACAATCGGTACATGATTTACAGCGTGATGGAGGAGCCGAAATGTTGCTTGAATTGCGTCATGATTTCCTCACGGGTAGGCGCATGATTCTGGCCGCCCCGGCTGGCGATCTTGATCGAGCCCATCAGGGAGGCCAGACGCCCGGTAGTCTCCCATGCCCAACCGCGCTGGATACCGTACATCAGACCTGCACGGTAAGCGTCGCCGCAGCCGGTAGGATCGACGATGGCGGCAGGCTTAGGCGTGGGAATGGCGATTTTTTTGCCGTCGGTGTAAATCAGCGAGCCGTCCGCGCCCAGTGTAACGATCAGCGCAGTCACCGATTTGGCGATTTCGCTTAACGTCTTGCCGGTTTTTTCTTCCAGCAATTTTGCTTCGTAATCGTTCACCGTCACATAGGTGGCCTGATCGATGAAGCGCAACAGATCGGGGCCGGAGAACATCGGCATGCCCTGACCGGGATCGAACACGAAGGGAATGCCCGCGTCGACGAACTGTTCGGCGTGTTCGATCATGCCGGTGCGTCCGTCCGGCGATACGATACCCAGCGTCACTCCGCTTGCGTCGGCAACCTTGTTCTGCTCGGAAAAACCCATTGCACCCGGATGGAAGGCGGTGATCTGGTTGTCGTCAAGATCGGTGGTAATGAAGGCTTGTCCGGTATAACTGTCCGGCACGTGACGGATGTGAGTCTGTGCGATGTTCAGTTTTTCCAGACGCCTGGCATAGGGTGCGAAGTCGTCACCGACAGTCGCCATGATCAGCGGCTTGCCGCCCAACAGGTGCAGGTTGTATGCGATGTTGCCCGCACAGCCGCCATATTCGCGGCGCATTTCCGGCACCAGAAACGCGACGTTGAGGATGTGGATCTGCTCAGGCAGGATATGTTTCTTGAACTGGTCCTTGAACACCATAATGGTGTCAAAAGCCATTGAGCCGCAGATGAGTGTATTCATGATTAAATCCAGTCGTTAGTCGTTAGTCGTTAGTTGGTAGAGGCTTCGTTGTTTGCAGCACTGCCAGAGCGGCATCGTAATTGGGCTCATGTGTGATGTCGTCCACCAGTTCGGTGTACAGCACGCGGTTCTGTTCATCCAGCACCAGTACCGCGCGGGCGGTGAGTCCGGCGAGTACGCTATCGGCGATTTTGACGCCGTAATTTCGCATGAATTCGCGTCCGCGCATCAGTGAAAGAGGAATGACATTTTCCAGGCCTTCAGACGCGCAAAAACGGCCCATTGCAAACGGCAGGTCGGCGGAAATTATCAGAACGACGGTGTCGGCAAGCGTACTTGCGGCCTCGTTGAATTTGCGCGTCGAAGTCGCACAGACGGGCGTATCCAGACTGGGTACGATATTCAGTATCTTGCAGCGTCCCTCGAAGCTTTGCAGCGTTACATCCTTGAGAAACTTGTCCACCAGCGTGAACGGCGGCGCGGTTTGCCCGACAACCGGAAAGCGGCCATGCAGGGTGACGGGTGCGCCATCCAGCGTGACGGCAACTTTATCGGAGGCTTCTTTTTTCTTGCTCATAGTGTGTGTTTCCTTATAGCCAGATTATTCATCACAGGCAGAGAGAATATAGTGCAAAGCACGTATCTGTCTTACTTGTCGATAAAGCTCGTCAAATTTGTGATTTGTTGTTGGAAATGACACGATTCGACCAATAATTCGGTTTTCTGCTTTGGTGCATAACTGCAACGACATAAATTTCGTCTCCAAGCTGCTTGTAAATAACGGCAAATGGAAATCGGGTAAGTATGTATCGGCGGAAACCTTTTTTGAATATTGGCCATATTACAGCAAGATTTACGATGGCATCGTACGCGCTATCGAGTTCTGAAATGAAATCATCACCGAGCCCTTGGGCTATTGCTTCGTACCACCGGAAGGACTCGCTGATTTCGAGTTCCACTTCCGGATGAAAATACAGCTTCGTCATGTATACCGTTTAAGTCCGAATTTGATTTTTTCCCATGTAATCGGCTTCACTTCGCCGGATTCCAGTTGAGAAAACCTTGCCCCGGCCAGTTCAGCCCACGCATCATCAACATCGTCGTTATTCGTTTGGTCAAGACTCGATATCAGGCAATGCGCAAGTGTCCCCTTTTCATGTGGCGATAATTCTTTAATATTTTCCAGTACCTGCTTCATCTTGTCCGACATGATTCAATACCCCTGAATTAAGTATTTGAGTAGTTTACCACTTTATGGCACAGCGTAATCGGCATGGGTTTATGCGTAAATTTGTGGATCAGGAATTGAAACAACCGGCTGAAGCCGATGGTGTAGCCATGAATCAATATGTGGCGATTGCCCTGGCAGAGAAAATATCCGCCCGCAAGACAGCGGCAGATTTTTTGCCGAGCGTGCAAAACACGGCAGCTTGCCGAGGGCGCTGGAAATTTTAGCCAGGGCGGGCAGCGATGTGCCGGAGGATGCGGTGGTACGGGAAATCCTGGAGTCGTAAATCAGCAAAGCGCTGGATGATGTGGCGCAAAAACGGCATCGGAACTGTCATTCGCGTTGCCTGAATTTCGGAAAGTTTCGAAATTATGTCATGGAAAGCAACAAATGAAATATTTGACCTCGCATCCACCGCCTATTTTAGTGACTTCAAATAATGGCGACGCCGAGTTCTTCCAGAATTTTTTTTGTCTGAGCAAGAGCCTTCCCTGAATCTCTGGATGTTATTGTCAGCGTGGTATCGTAGTCAGCTTCGTTGCGCTTTATCCGTAATTCGTCGAGTCGATTTGCCAAAGCCAATTTACCCGCTGTGAAATAGTAGTCATGTACTTTTTTGTGAACCCCGGATGACTTATCGGCTATGCCAGCCTTATCCCTCGCCTCAAGAAAGGCGCCATAATACGCTTTGGAAACAACTGCGCGAGCGCGTGCTTCGTCGTGTGGGTTTTGCTGCTTAAACAGCCAGCCTGCAAGGTAGTAAAAATCTACTGGCTTGAAGGCCATTTACGCCTGCGATATTACGACAAAAGGAAGTATTGTCAAAATAGTTGTGTCATTCGCTGCCCTAGCAAAAAAAACATCCTCAAGGTCCAAAAGCTTATCAAAATCCTCCATCCCAGAATGGACAGTAATTACTGGTTTAACCCACCCTTCCTCAGGGTCAGTATGTATGGCAACATCTATTTTCACGCCGCCGTAATTATCACGAATTGCCGCTAACAAATAATCTATCGCTTCCAAAGAAATCTGTGAGGAATGAAGAAGGAAATCTGCCAACTCTTGAGTTTTCCATGCATATTCAGATTTCTCAATGGCGTGCCGGTATCCACCTGTTATGGGGCTACCAAAATGCGAGTATGTGGACGCATTGCTTGTTGTTCGATAAATGGCTCTCGATATACTCTTTGCGTTCGATTCCTCGACATTTCGTTGCGAAATGGCCGGCAAAAGCTGTGTAGCGAACATTCCTGCAATTAGTACCTGACCAAATGTCGAGGCTTGGTTGTAGCGAATCTCATTCATATTCTGGCTCCAGCGCTATAATGGTTTGGGGCTTCAGGCAATCAAAAAATATTTTCTTGTTTGCTTGATGTATCGTTTCAAGCTTTTCGGAAAAGTCATTAAGCAAATCATCAAACGAAATACTGTTTTGGTTGGCAATAGTATCAACATCAACAATCAATCCTTGCCTTGTTTCGCCGTTATGTAATGTGACTGTTGCAGAAGATACCACTTGAACCGCGTGAATGAAACCATCTTTCGGGATTTCTAACCGAAGCTGAAAAGCCTCCTCTTCCAGTTTGTGCCCAGCAAGAGTTACATCAAAATTGACAAAGGCGACCTGCTCTCGAAGACTGGTCGCAGGAAGTAAATCTATATATTTGAGTGCGTACCGCTCTACGGACGTTACAATACCTGGATCTTTCAGGGCTTCCATTACCTGGGTAATCGCTGATTTAAAACTGTCCCAGCCAGGATATGGATGCTTAAAACCAATCGACACACTACGGTCGCCAACGTTAATGTAAAACTGTTTCCAATCAAGTCTGCTTAATGGTGCAAATTGCAAGTTTGGGTCTGTATCCCTCAAAGACTGAGGCAACTGTGCCACAGGAAGTTGCTCAATCGTCTTGTTGCCATCAAGTTTTCCAAACAAAAAGCCCGGCAATATGCCACCAGCAGGAAAAGCGCTCGTGAAGCGTATTTCGAATACGGCATCGATCAGCGGTTCTTTCTTAAGCTTTTTTGGAAGCCGTTGCATGGTTTTGATGGAAATCATAAATCATTTTGTATAGTAGCACACCAATGGGCATGAATGTCCTCTCCAAACTTCTATCCAAACTTCTTATCCAAATCTTCCGCCCTCAAAGGTGATAACGTTTCAGCATCTGCAAAAGCAGGGGATCGTTTTTCACATCACCTTTGCAGAGATTAGTTTTTTACGACCGTTCGGCTTTCACGATCTACAAACTCCCCCGGAACAGCCGTTCCGGGGGAGTTTTAAACTAAAGGTAGCTTTCCAACGGCGGGCAGGAACAGATCAGGTTCTTGTCGCCGTACACGTTGTCCACGCGCGCAACGGCGGGCCAGAACTTATTCTCGCGCACCCAGGGCAAGGGGTATGCCGCCTGTTCACGCGTATAGGGCCGATTCCAGTCGCTCGACACCACAGCCTTCGCGGTATGCGGCGCATGCTTGATGATATTGTCTTTTTTGTCGGCGCGTCCGGCTGCAATCTCGTCGATCTCGCCGCGTATCGCAATCATCGCCTCGCAGAAACGATCCAGCTCCGCCTTGGATTCACTCTCGGTCGGTTCGACCATCAAGGTATCCACCACCGGGAAAGAAGTGGTCGGCGCATGAAAGCCAAAATCCATCAGACGTTTTGCGATGTCAGCCACTTCCACACCGGCATCGCGTTTGAATGGAATGCAGTTCAGAATCATTTCGTGCGCGCAGCGACCGTTGCTGCCCACATACAGGGTCGCATAATGGTCCTTGAGCGATTCCTTGATATAGTTGGCGTTCAGGATCGCCATGCGGGTCGCCTCTTTAAGCCCCGCGCCGCCCATCATCTTGACGTAGCCGTAGGACACCAGCAGGATCAGCGCGCTGCCGTAAGGCGCTGCGGATACCGCATGGATGCCCTGATCGCCGCCGGTTTGGATCAGCGGATGGGAGGGCAGGAAAGGCGTCAGATGTTTTGCTACCCCAATCGGGCCGACACCCGGTCCGCCGCCGCCGTGCGGGATGGCGAAGGTCTTGTGCAGGTTGAGGTGGCACACATCCGCGCCGATGTTGCCGGGGCTGGTCAGCCCCACCTGCGCATTCATGTTGGCGCCGTCCATGTACACCTGTCCGCCGTTCGCGTGAATGATATCGGTAATATCGATGATGGATTCCTCATATACGCCGTGCGTGCTGGGGTAGGTCACCATCAGGCAGGACAGCTTGTCGCGATGCAACTCGGCTTTTTCGCGCAGGTCCGCGACGTCGATGTTGCCTTTCTGATCGCATTTCACCACCACGATATCCATGCCGCACATCGCCGCGCTGGCAGGATTGGTGCCGTGCGCGGAAGACGGGATCAGCGCGACATTGCGCTGTGCTTCGCCGCGCGAGCGATGCCAGGCCTGGATCACCAGGAGACCCGCATATTCGCCCTGTGCGCCGCTGTTGGGCTGAAAACTCATCTGCGCGAAACCGGTGATTTCCGACAAGGCCGCGTCCAGTCCCGCGATAATTTCCTGGAAGCCTGCCGCCTGTTCGACCGGCACGAAAGGGTGCAGGTTGGCGAACTCGGGCCAGGTCAGCGCCAGCAGTTCGGCTGCGGCGTTGAGTTTCATGGTGCAGGAACCCAGCGCGATCATCGAGTGAGTCAGCGAGAGGTCCTTGTTTTCCTGTCGCTTGATATAGCGCATCATCAGCGTTTCGGAATGGTAGGAATTGAACACCGCATGACTCAAAATCGCCGATTGCCGCACCTTCAGGTGCATGGATTGGCCGGCTACCTGCACCTCGCTCAACCGGGCGGCGGGTTTTCCGGCCGCGTCCGAGAGCACGACAAGGATGGCGTTCAGATCAGCAATCGAGGTGGTCTGATTCAGCGCGATCCCCAGGCCTTCGCTGCTGTAGCGGAAGTTGATTTCTGCCGACTCAGCCAGCGCGCGTATTTTTGTGTTATCGGTATGCAGCAGTTTGATCGTGTCGAAGAAACTGTCGTGCGCGATCTGGTAACCCAGCTTTTTCAGCTCGACCGACAGGGCGACGGTCATCAGGTGCAACTGTCTTGCGATATCGCGCAGCCCCTGCGGACCATGATAGACCGCATACATGCCGGCCATGATGGCCAGCAAGGCCTGTGCGGTGCAGATGTTGGAGGTGGCTTTCTCGCGGCGGATATGCTGTTCGCGGGTTTGCAGCGCCATGCGCAACGCAGGGTTGCCGTCCGCATCGACGGATACGCCGATGATGCGCCCCGGCATGGAACGCTTGAAGGCGTCGCGGCAGGCGAAGTAGGCGGCGTGCGGTCCGCCGTAACCCATCGGTACGCCGAAGCGCTGCGTAGAGCCCAGTACGATATCTGCGCCCCATTCGCCGGGCGGCGTGAGCAAAACCAGGCTCAGGATGTCGGCTGCCACCGCAATCGTCATGCCGTGTTGTTTCGCGCGGGCAACAAAGTCGCCGTAGTCGTGCACCGCGCCGCTGGCGGCAGGATATTGCAGCAGCGCTCCGTACAGCGTGTCATTCAGGGTGACCGTCCTGAAGTCGCCGATTACCAGCTCGATTCCCAATGGGCGGGCGCGGGTTTTCAGCAGCTCGATGGTCTGCGGAAAGCATTCGTGCGAGACGAAAAAACTGTTTTTTGCAGCGGCATCCCTGGGGCGCAGGCCGTGCAGCATGGTCATCGCCTCGGCGGCGGCGGTGGCCTCATCCAGCAATGAGGCATTGGCGATTTCCATGCCGGTCAGATCCACCACCATGGTCTGGAAATTGAGCAACGCCTCCAGACGACCCTGCGCAATCTCGGCCTGATAGGGCGTGTAGGCGGTATACCAGCCCGGATTTTCCAGTACGTTGCGCTGGATTACCGGCGGCACGATGGTGTCGTAATAGCCCAGCCCGATGTAGCTCTTATACAACTTGTTTTTCGCCGCAATGCCCCTGAGATGGGAAAGATAGGCATATTCGGACAGGCCGTCCGGCAGGTTCAGCGGCGTCTTCAAACGAATCGCAGCCGGTATGGTTTCATCGATCAGCGCATCGAGTGAGGACGCGTTGATTTTTTGCAGCATGTCCTGAACGTCACTGGAGGAGGGGCCGTTGTGGCGGTTTACAAACTGGTCAGAATTCATAGGATGGAGGATCGTGGATTGAGGATTGAGAATTAAAAAGCAGGAGTGAGGATCAAGGATCGAGGATTGAGTATGGCGCAAATCGAAGAGAGGTTTTTCACTCGCTCCTCAATCCTCACTCCTGTTTTAGTGTGCTTCGCTGTCTACGACGGCCTGATAAGCGGCCGCGTCCATCAACGCGTCTACGTCGGCTGCGTTGTCCGGCTTCAGTTTGAACATCCATGCAGCGTAAGGGTCTTCATTGATGGCTTCGGGGCTGCCATCCAGTATCCCGTTGATTTCAGTGACCATGCCGGAAATGGGTGCGTACACATCGGCGGCGGCCTTGACCGATTCCACGACCGCGCATTCCTCGCGTGCTTTCAGGTGACGCCCGACGGCAGGCGCTTCGACGAACACCATGTCGCCCAGCAATTCCTGTGCGTGTTGTGTGATGCCGATGCTGACCGTGCCGTCCGCTTCGGTTTTGACCCATTCGTGGGAAGGGGTGTATTTCAGATTGGATGGAATGCTCATTTAAAACTCCTTCAGTTGTTAGTTACTAGTCGTTAGTCATTAGTTGGGTTGGTCGCTACGCGGTTTTAACTACCGACTAGCGACTAGAGGCTAACGACTGCCTTGCCATTTCTTGCGAACGGATACTTGACCACCTGTGCGCTCAGCATTTTATCGCGAATGGCAACCTGTACCGTATCGCCGATGGTAACCTCGACGGGTACGCGAGCCAGCGCGATGGATTTTTCCAGCGTGGGGGAGAAGCTGCCGCTGGTGATCTCGCCGTTGCCGTGTGCGGTGTGCACCTGTTGATGCCCGCGCAATACGCCGCGATCCAGCAATACCAGGCCGACCAGTTTGTGCGTTGGCGGATGTGCCAGCAGCGCTTGCTTGCCGATGAAGTCGCGGGGACTTTTAAGGTCCACCGTCCAGGCAAGACCCGATTCCAGCGGGCCGACGCTCTCGTCCATGTCCTGTCCATAGAGGTTCATGCCGGCCTCAAGGCGCAGCGTGTCGCGCGCACCAAGCCCGATGGGTTTGACGCCTTTTTCCGCCAGCGTCGCCCAGAAGAACGGCGCCGCCTTGGCCGGTATCATGATCTCGAAGCCGTCTTCGCCGGTGTAGCCGGTGCGCGCGATGAACATGGCGCCCATTTCCACCGCACTGAAAGGGATCAGTTTTTCGGTCAGTTCCCGACTGCCGGGCAACGCGTCCCATACTTTGGCGCGCGCATTCGGTCCCTGCACGGCGATCATCGCCAGTTCAGGATGATCCGCGATGTCGAGTTGTGGCGCATGCAGTTCAGCCTGTTTCTTCATCCAGGCGATGTCCTTGTCCGCCGTGCCTGCATTGACCACGATGCGGAACCAGTTTTCGTTCATGAAATAGACGATCAGGTCATCGATCACACCGCCGTTTTCCAGCAACATCGCGGAATAAAGCGCTTTGCCGGGCATTGTCAGCTTGTCCACGTTGTTCGCCAGCAGGTAACGCAGAAAGTCACGCACACCCTCGCCTTTCATATCCAGCACGCGCATGTGGGACACGTCAAACATGCCGCAATCATTACGCACCTGATGGTGTTCGTCGATCTGTGAACCGTAGTTCACCGGCATGTCCCAGCCGCCGAAATCCACCATTTTTGCACCCATTGCGCGGTGTGCGGCATTGAGGGGAGTTGTTTTAAGAGTCATGTCGGCTTTCACAAAAAAAGGCGCAGCACGAAAATCGTGCTGCGCCCCATCTGTCCTTGGTACCTGAGAGATTACAAAATGCCATTCCGGGCCAGACCCGGAATCCAGCTATTCAACTGGATTCCCGCCTTCGCGGGAATGACGATTTTGCGTGCCCCTTCGGTGGCAGGTTTAGCCTGCGCTCTCCAGATTTGCCTGTGCCAATAGTTCTTTTGCCTGAGCGGTTACGGGTGTTACGCCTTCGGCGGTGGTATCAAAACCACACTCTCCCATTGGTCTGAACGGCAAAGCGGATTATGCTGGATTCGCCAAAACCTGACAATGAATATTTTAACCTGCCAGTTTTTTCAGCAGCACCTCGTTCAGTTGCGCCGGATTGGCCTTGCCTTTGCTGGCCTTCATCGCAAGCCCTACAAAGAAGCCGAACAGTTTGTCTTTGCCTGAACGGTATTCAGCGACTTTGTCTGCATGGGTGGCGATGATTTCATCCACCAGCGCTTCGATTGCGCCCGAATCGGAAACCTGTTTCAGCCCTTTTGCTTCGATAATCGCATCCGCTGTCTCGCCTTCCGCCCACAGGGTGCGGAATAATTCCTTCGCACCGGAGTTGGAAATGGTGCCATCCGCAATGCGCAGCAGCATGCCGCTCAGCTGTTGCGGGGAGACCGGGCATTGCGCCATTTCCAGTCCGTCGCGATTGAGCTGGGCGCTGACCTCGCCGATGATCCAGTTGGCGCACAGCTTGGCATTGGCGTGACCGACGGCGTTTACGCACACATCGAAGAAATCCGCCATTTCGCGCGATGACGTAAGGCTGGACGCATCATAAGCAGACAAGCCTAGCTCCTTTACATAACGGCCGCGGCGAGCTTCCGGCAGTTCAGGCAGTGTGGCGCGCACCTCCTCCAGCATGGAAGGGGTGATGTCCAGCGGCAGCAGGTCCGGGTCCGGAAAGTAACGATAATCGTGCGCGTCTTCCTTGCTGCGCATCGCGCGCGTCTCGCCGGTATCCGGGTTGAACAGGATAGTGGCCTGATGGATTTTTCCGCCATTTTCGAGGGTGTCGATCTGCCACTGCACCTCGTAATCGATGGCCTGTTGCATGAATTTGAACGAATTGAGGTTCTTGATCTCGCGCCGCGTGCCGAGCGGCTCGCCTTTACGTCGCACCGATACGTTCACATCGCAGCGGAATGAGCCTTCCTGCATGTTGCCGTCCGAGATGCCGATCCAGCGCACCAGCGTGTGCAGCGTTTTTGCATACGCCACCGCCTCGGCGGCGGAACACATATCGGGTTCGGATACGATTTCCAGCAGCGGCGTGCCGGCCCGGTTCAGATCCACGCCGGTCATGCCTTGCGATGCACCGTGCACCGATTTTCCCGCGTCTTCTTCCAGGTGCGCGCGGGTGATGCGCACGACTTTTTCGTAGGGTTTTGCATTTCCTGATAGCGGCTCGACCTGTATGGTCAACGAGCCCATGCCGACTACCGGCAGATCGAACTGGCTGATCTGGTAGCCTTTGGGCAGGTCGGGGTAGAAATAATTTTTGCGCGCAAACACCGAGCGCGGCGCGATATGCGCACCGACTGCCAGGCCGAACTTGATGGCGCGCTCAACCGCACCCTTGTTCAGTACCGGCAACACGCCGGGCAGCGCGATGCTCACCGCATCCGCCTGCGTGTTGGGCTCTGCGCCATAGGTGGTGGACGCGCCGGAGAAAATTTTGGTTTGGGTGGAGAGTTGCGTGTGCACTTCCAGCCCGATGACGGTTTCCCATTGCATGATTTGTGTAGTCCTATTTTGTAGGGTGGATAAAGGCGCAGCCGTATCCACCATTATTCAAATGTCATTCCGGCGATAGAAGAAGGTTCCGCATCGCCCCAAGTGGCGTCATACCAGCCACGCTTCATTGCAAGTTTGAAAGAGCCGTATGGCCAATCGGCAGGACGTGTGACGTAACCGTGTTTGACTGGATTATAATGAATGTAATCGATATGACGATACCAGTCTTCTTCATCTTTAATCAAGTGCTCCCAGTATCGTCGTTGCCACAACGCCTTTTCATTGCGTGCATTAAGCGGACTTTCCAGGCCGATTGACACAAACCGTTTAATTTGCCGCCAACGTTCCGGAAAATCATGGTCACCTTCCGGTAATTGCCAGATACAGTGCAGATGATCGGGCCATATAACAATGGCATCAATCGAAAACGGACGAGCTTTCATGACATGACGGAAGGCTTTCCTTAAACGCTCGATCGCAGGTTTTTCGATTAGCCAAGGCCTGCGCTCGTATGTCACGACGGTAAAGAAATAACATCCGCCTGGTTGGAAAGCTCGCCTGTAGTCGCTCATTTTTCGGGTGGTGGATACGCCCTGCGGGCTTTATCCACCCTACTTTTAAATTCCGTTTGGTTGTTTGCTGTGCCAGTCGGTCGCCAGTTGATATTGATGCGCGGCGTTCAACATGCGCGCCTCGTCGAAATAGTTGCCGATGATCTGCAAGCCGGCCGGCATGGCAGGGCCGTTTGCGCCCGGATCGCCAAACCCGCAGGGGATGGACATGCCGGGAAGTCCTGCCAGGTTCACCGCGATGGTGTAGATATCGGACAGATACATCTGCACCGGGTCGTCGCCCTTGTCGCCCAGGTTAAAGGCGGTGGAAGGGGAAGTCGGCCCCATGATCACGTCGCACTGTTTGAAGGCGTCGGTGAAATCCTGCGCAATCAGGCGGCGGATTTTCTGCGCCTGCAGGTAATATGCGTCGTAATAGCCGTGCGAGAGCACATAAGTGCCGATCATGATGCGGCGTTTGACTTCCTCGCCGAAGCCCTGTGCACGGCTCTTTTCGTACATGTCCGCCAGATCGGTATATTCAGGCGCGCGATAACCGTAGCGCACCCCGTCGAAGCGCGACAGGTTGCTGGACGCTTCGGCCGGCGCCAGTACGTAATACACCGGTACGGCCAGATTCGAATTCGGCAGGCTGATGTCAATGACAACAGCACCCAGTTTCTTGTATTCGGCAATCGCATCCTGAACGCGACCTGCCACGTCATTCGACAGCCCTTCCGCAAAGAACTCCCTGGGCAGACCGATGCGTAATCCTTGAAGAGGCCGGTTCAAATCGCGGGTGTAGTCCTCCTTTTCGCGCAGCAGCGAGGTTGAATCGCGCTCATCGAAGCCGGCCATTACATTCAGCATCAGCGCGCAGTCTTCCGCGCTCTTCGCCATCGGGCCTGCCTGATCCAGGCTGGAAGCGAAGGCGATCATGCCGTAGCGCGATACCGTGCCATAAGTCGGCTTGATGCCGGTAATGCCGCACAGCGCTGCCGGCTGGCGTATCGAGCCGCCGGTATCTGTGCCTGTGGCCGCCGCGCACAGACGGGCTGCGACCGCCGAGGCGGCGCCGCCCGAGCTGCCGCCGGGCACGGCGTTGTGATTCCAGGGATTTTTAACGGGTCCAAAGTACGATGTTTCGTTGGATGAACCCATCGCGAACTCGTCCATGTTGGTCTTGCCCAGATTGATCGCGCCTGCCTTGTTGAACTGTTCGACGACATGTGCGTCATAAGGCGCAATGAAGTCGGACAGCATCTTCGATCCGCAGGTGGTGCGCCAGCCTTTGGCGCAAAAGATGTCCTTCTGTGCGATCGGAATGCCAGTGAGCGGCAACGCCCGGCCTTGCGCCAGCAGCGCATCGGCAGCCGCCGCCTGAGTCAGACTGGTTTTGGCGTCGACAGTGAGGTAAGCGTTCAACACTGGATTGTGCGCGGCGATGCGGTCAAGGTAGAGTTGAGTCAACTCGACGCTGGAAATCTTTTTGGCGCGCAGTGCGGCGCCCAGTTGTGTGAGACTGTAATTCAACATGGCATTCACTCGATAACTTGAGGGACAAGATACAGGCCGGCTTCGACCTGCGGCGCGATCGACTGGAAAAGCTCGCGCTGGTCGGTCTCGGTGACCCTGTCTTCACGCAGGCGTTGCGACAAATCCTGGGCGTGCGACATGGGTTCTATGCCGCTGGTATCCACAGCCTGCATCTCTTCGATGAGTTCAAAAATACCGGACAATTGCGTTCTGGCGGCTTCGATTTCGGTGTTGTTCATGGCAAGGCGCGCTAAGCGCGCAACTTTCTGAACGTCGGCGGTGCTTAATGACATAGTAAAAGCTTTATAATAACAAGACTGATAGAGTATCATAACCAGTTTGGCAACACACCTCTTTGGACTTCTCGGGAATCAACATGTTTGGACTTTTTAACGGCTATTTTTCTAACGACCTGGCAATCGATCTGGGAACGGCGAATACGCTGATCTGGGTGCGCGGGCAAGGCATCGTACTGAACGAACCTTCGGTGGTGGCGATACGCCAGGAAGGCGGCCCGAACGGCAAGAAGATCATCCAGCAGGTAGGCCTGGGCGCCAAGCAGATGCTGGGGCGCACCCCGGGCAACATTACGGCGATACGCCCGATGAAGGACGGCGTGATTGCAGACTTTACCGTGACCGAGCAGATGCTTAAGCAATTTATCCGCAAGGTATACAAGGCCAGCATCTTCAGCCCGAGCCCGCGCATCGTGATTTGCGTGCCCTGCGGCTCGACCCAGGTTGAGCGCCGTGCGATCCGCGAATCCGCAGTTGGCGCCGGTGCACGTCGCGTCGAGCTGATCGAAGAACCGATGGCCGCGGCGATCGGCGCCGGTCTGCCGGTGGAAGAGGCGACCGGTTCGATGGTGGTGGATATCGGCGGCGGTACGACCGAAGTCGGTGTGATTTCGCTGGGCGGTACGGTGTATTCGGGTTCGGTGCGCGTCGGCGGCGACAAGTTCGACGAGGCCATCATCAACTACATCCGTCGCAACTACGGCATGTTGATCGGCGAGACCACCGCAGAAGAAATCAAGAAGACCATCGGTTCCGCATTCCCGGGTTCCGAGGTGCGCGAGATGGAAGTGAAGGGGCGAAATCTGGCTGAAGGCGTGCCGCGCAGCTTTACCATTTCCAGCAATGAAATTCTCGAAGCGCTGACTGATCCGCTCAACAACATCGTCAGTGCAGTGAAAATCGCGCTCGAACAGACGCCGCCGGAACTGGGTGCGGATATTGCAAACAAGGGCATGGTGCTGACCGGCGGCGGCGCGTTGCTGCGCGACATCGACCGCCTGCTGATGGAAGAAACCGGTTTGCCGGTGCTGATCGCCGACGATCCGCTGACTTGCGTGGTGCGCGGTTCCGGTCGTGCGCTTGAAAGCATGGACAAGTCCACCGGCATCTTTACTACGGAGTAAGTTTTGATGGTAAGTGGTGAGTGGAGCGGCACTGTGTGCCTCAGTGGTGAGTGGCGTAGAACTGTTTTTTCACTCCCTGCTCCCTACTGACTACTGGCTATTTCCGACTTACTACTTACCAGCCCAGATGGACAGTACGCAAACTTTTCAGGTTTTTGACCGGGGCCCAAGCCCCGCTGCGCGCCTCGTGTTTTTTGCGGTGCTGTCGTTGCTGTTGATGTTTGTGGATGCGCGTTACCGCTATCTTGAGTCCACCCGCAGTGTACTTTCTGTGCTGGTGTCCCCTATGCAGCGTCTGGCAACGCTGCCGGGCGTCCTGTGGCAGGATGCCTCGGATTTTTTTGTCAGGCAGCGCACTTTGCTGGAAGAGAATCGGGCATTGCATCGTCAACATGAGACGGACACCGCGCAACTGGTGCAATGGCAATCCCTGCTGCTGGAAAATCAGCAATTGCGCAATTTGACGGCATTGCAGCGGCGCAGCCAGTTTACCGTGCAATTCGCCGAAATCACCTATGCCGAGCGGGATATTTTCAGGCGTAAAGTGCTCATCGACAAAGGCAGCACGAACCATATTCAGGCAGGACAGGTAGTGATGGACGACAAGGGTATCGTGGGGCAGATCACCCGTGTTTATCCATGGCTATCCGAGGTCACACTGATTACCGAGAAAGATCATGCCGTGCCGGTACAGGTACAGCGCAGCGGATTGCGCAGTGTTGCGTTCGGCGCCGGGGACACCAGCCAGTTATCGCTGCGCTACATGCCGGTCAGCGCCGATATTCTGAAGGGCGATGTGCTGGTCACTTCCGGTATTGACGGTCTCTATCCGCCGGGCATGCCCGTTGCCAGGGTGGAAAAAATAGAGCGCGACGCGGCTTATCCATTTGCCCGCATTGTGTGCTCGCCCATCGGGGGGGTGGACAAGCATCGCTTTTTGATGATCCTGTCTGCACAGCCCAAGCTGCCCGAACGTCCGGAAGAAGAGCCCGCGGCTGCCAGGGCGAAGACCAGAAAGACAGGGGGGCATTAATGGCCAATATTGATCGGCCGGAATCGGAAATCCTGCGCCCTCTCAGCAACACCTTCATCGTGGCAAGCATAATCGGCGCGCTGTTTCTCAACGGCTTGCCCTGGGGCGGCATCTGGCTGACATTGCGCCCCGATTTTGTGGCGGTAGTCATGCTTTACTGGTGTACGCACAAGCCGTTGCGCGTCGGTATCGGCCTGTCCTGGGCGATAGGCATCCTGTCGGATGTGAATGATGCCAGTTTGTTCGGGCAACATGCGCTGTCCTATACCGTGCTGGCATTTGGCGGCGTGGTGATGAGCCGACGCATACGGATGTTTGATTTGCGCGAGCAAACCACCCAGGTTTTTCTCATCCTGCTGCTGACCTATACGATATATGGCATGGTGCACTGGCAGGTGAACGGTCAGATGGCTTGGAGCTATTTTCTGGGTTGCCTGACTTCTACACTGCTGTGGATTCCGACCAGTTCCCTGTTCCAGTCAATGCGTCAGATGCGCGTGGATCGTGAATGAATAAGCGGGTTGAGCTAAAAAACCATCAGCAGGAGATTTTCAATTTTCGCTTGCGGCTGTTTATCAGCATCGGTTTTGCCTTGCTGCTGCTGGGGATACTGCTGGGCCGTTTTGTCTACTTACAGGCGATGCGCCATGGTTATTACCAGACGCTGGCGGAAAAAAATCGCATCTCGGTGATGCCCATCGTGCCCAATCGCGGCCTGATACTGGACAGAAACGGCGTGGTGATGGCGCACAATTTTTCCGGCTACACGCTGGAAATCACACCGAGCAAGGTGGCGAATCTGGCAGCCACCATAGACGATTTGGCTAAGCTGGTCGATATAGAACCCAGAGATCGCAAGCGCTTCAAGAAGCTGCAGGCGGAGAGTCACAATTTCGAGACGCTGATGATACGCAGCCGATTGAGCGACGAAGAAGTGGCACGCTTTGCCGCACAGCAATACCGCTTTCCGGGTGTCGAAATCAAGGCGCGCCTGTTCCGCGATTATCCTTATTCCGATAAGACGGCGCACTTGTTGGGCTACATCGGCCGCATCAATCAGACGGATGAAGACAGACTTGAAGAAAACAATGCGGATGCCAATTATCGCGGCACCGATTACATTGGCAAGACGGGGCTGGAGCAATATTACGAGAATGAACTGCACGGCACGACAGGCATCGAGCAGGTCGAGGTGGATTCGGCCGGGCGCGCAGTGCGCATCCTGTCGCGCACACCGCCGGTATCCGGAAATACGCTGATTCTGAGCATCGATGCCAAATTACAGGACATCGCCGAGCAGGCATTCGGAGATTATCGCGGCGCGCTGGTGGCAATCGATCCTGCCAATGGAGAAGTGCTGGCCTTTGTCAGCCGGCCGGGCTATGACCCCAGTCTGTTTGTTGACGGGATCGATGCGGACAGCTGGAAGGAGTTGAACGACTCGCCGGATCACCCGCTCAATAACCGGGTGCTGCGCGGGCAATATCCGTCGGGTTCCACGATAAAACCCTTCATGGCGCTGGCGGGGCTGTTTTACAACATGCGCTCGCCGACGCAAACCATCAGCGACCCGGGTTTTTACACCCTGCCGGGCAGCAGTCATCACTATCGCGACTGGAAAAAGGGCGGGCACGGCTCGGTGGATATGTTCAAATCCATCGTGGTTTCCTGCGATACCTACTATTACGGCCTTGCCGTTGAGTTGGGAATAGACCGTATTTTCAGCTTTCTGTCGGGCTTCGGTTTCGGCAAGAAGACCGGCATCGATCTTGAGGGGGAGACATCGGGGCTGCTGCCTTCCCAGGAATGGAAACAGAAGCGCTTCAAACAAAAATGGTATGCGGGTGATACCGTGTCGGTGGGTATCGGCCAGGGCTACAGCCTGGTGACGCCCTTGCAACTGGCCTCGGCGACAGCCACTCTGGCGAATGGCGGCATAGGCTACAGGCCGCATCTGGTCAGGGAAGTGAAGAATTCAAGCACCAATGAAATACACAAACTGGAAAACAAAGCTGCGTTTGATATCAAACTTGATCCGGCAAATTTTGATCTGATCAAACGCGCCATGCAGGCGGTGACCCAACCCGGCGGCACGGCGGCGCAGGCTTCTGCGGGCGCGCCTTACACCATCGCAGGCAAGACCGGCACGGCGCAAGTGGTCGCCATGAAACAGGGAGAAAAATACGATGCCAGCAAGATGGACGAACGGCATCGCGACCATGCCTGGTTCATCGCCTTTGCGCCTGTCGACAAACCAAAAATTGCGGTGGTTGTGCTGGTGGAAAACGGCGGGCACGGTGGCGGCACGGCAGCGCCTATCGCCCGCAAGGTAATGGACTACTACCTGCTTGGCAAGATACCGGTTGCGCCGAAAACGACTACCCCGGCAGCGTCGGGCGTCCCTGAAGTGGAGGTGGATTAACATGACCAGACGACAACTTTGGCAACGCATTGTGGCACACCTCGATCTGCCGCTGCTGGCAGGAATGAGCCTGCTGATGCTGGCCAGCCTGCTGACGCTCTACAGCGCGAGCGACCATAATCTTGAGCGCGTCATGTCGCAGGGCATGAATATACTGGTGGCCTTTTGTTGCCTGTGGATCGTTGCCAATCTGCCGTTGCATTATCTGATGCGCACCGCCGTGCCGATCTATGTGGCAGGCATGCTGTTGCTCATAGCGGTGGCGCTGTTCGGTGAAATCAGCCACGGCGCGCGGCGCTGGCTGAACATCGGCGTGGCTACCATACAGCCGTCCGAACTGATGAAAATAGGTGTTCCCCTGATGATGGCCTGGTATTTCGAGAAGCATGAAGCCAGTCTGACACTCAGGAATTACGTCGTGGCAGCCCTGCTGTTGCTGATGCCGGTTGCGCTGATCGCAAGGCAGCCCGACCTTGGCACGGCGCTGTTGATTTCCGCCAGCGGATTTTATGTGCTGTTTCTGGCAGGTCTCTCCTGGCGCGTGATGGGCGGCTTGTTCGTTGCAGCAATCGCCAGCGCGCCGGTGATGTGGAGAATGATGCACGATTATCAGCGCCATCGCATCGAGATGTTGTTCGATCCCTCGCAGGATGCGCTGGGCAAGGGTTATCACACGATACAGGGTATGATCGCGGTAGGTTCAGGCGGCATTTTCGGCAAGGGCTATCTGAATGGCACACAGACCCATCTGGATTTCCTGCCGGAGCGTACTACCGATTTTATTTTCGCCGTGTATTCGGAAGAGTTCGGCATGGTCGGAAATTTGATATTATTGGCGATGTATTTCTTTGTAATCGGCAGAGGGTTTGTCATCACGGCCAACGCCTCTACTTATTTCACCCGCCTGATGGCAGGCTCGATCACCCTGACGTTCGCTACTTATGCATTCGTCAACATGGGTATGGTCAGCGGCATCCTGCCGATTGTGGGCGTCCCCCTGCCGCTGGTGAGCTACGGAGGAACGTCCATGCTGACCCTGTTGCTGGGTTTTGGTATGCTGATGAGCATACAGACACACAAGAAGCTGGTAAAGAGCTAAGCAATTGACAGACAAGGAGTAAGCATGAATAAAAAAATTATTGTTGTGGCATTGGCGGCGCTGGCGCTCAGCGCCTGCGGCACGGCGCCGCAACGCCAGACGGACATACGTGCCAATCCGGCGCCGATTATGGATCATTCAACTGCTGTCCAGCCTGTACAGGCGCCGGCACCCGGCGGCTATCTTGCCGGCGATGGCCCGGACGATAATCCGCCTGCCAACCTCGACGCGACACCCGACGCGGTGCCGGTCGCCGAACCCTTGCATCGCTACGCCAACCGGCCCTACGCCGCACTGGACAAGACTTATACACCGATGACCGCGCCGGGCAATTTCAAGCAACGCGGCATCGCCTCATGGTATGGCAAGAAATTCAACGGTCAGCGCACATCCAGCGGCGAAAAATACAATATGTATGCGATGACGGCAGCTCATCCGACATTGCCGATACCCAGCTATGCGCGCGTGACCAATGTTGCCACAGGAAAATCGGTAGTGGTGCGCATCAATGACAGGGGTCCGTTCCTGCATAGCCGCGTCATCGATCTTTCCTACACCGCAGCGCACAAGCTCGGCATCGTCGGCAGCGGCAGTTCCGAGGTGGAAGTCGAAAGCGTGTCTGCGGGCGCTCATCAGGACGTTCACCCTATGGCCAAAGCCGTGCAAAGTGCACCGTTGGCGCCGGTCGCCGTTGTGAGCGCGCCGATCGCTGCCGAACAGCCGGTTGTCAGCACGCCGATTGCGGCGCAAGGCAGCAATATCTTTCTGCAACTGGGCGCATTTAATACAACGGTTGCGGCCGAGAAATTTCTGGAAAAAATGCGCGTCAAGCTGGGCGATGCCGGCAAGGGCCTCGTGCTGTTCATGCAAAACAACACGACTCGCGTGCATATCGGTCCCTATGCAAGCCTTGCGGATGCGCGCAGCAGCAGGGACGGACTGAGGGAAAAACTTGGCTTCATGCCTGTGGTGAATCTGCACTAAGCCAACCGGCAGCAGGCTGGACTCCGTTGCAATCCGATTTTCTGAGGACATCGGATATCTTCTGTGCAACCTGCTGTTTCTCTGCCTTCCAGTGAACCCAATACCGTTCGTGCTGTCGAAGCGCAGATGTTTTTATTCACTGCAACGGCCGGGTTGAGGGAAAAAACATCCCTGACAATGATCACGGCTATTCGCCAACGTATTACTGAAAGAGAATATGCGCATACTGCTCGTTGAAGATGACCCGATACTGGCTGACGGCCTGATACGTATTCTTGCCCGCTCGCATCATGTCGTGACCCACGAAACCAACGGCGTTCGCGCAGACGATTTGCTTACAGCGCATGAATACGAGTTGGTGATTCTGGACATGGGATTGCCGGATATGGACGGCACTGAAATATTGCGTCGATTGCGTCACCGCAACGTGAAAGTGCCGGTACTGATACTGACGGCGCGCGACAAGGTGGAAGACCGCGTTCAGGGGCTGGATTACGGGGCGGATGACTATCTTGCAAAACCCTTTGAGTTGCTCGAACTGGAGGCAAGAATAAGGGCATTATTGCGACGCGGCCAATCAGCCAGCAGTGCTGTCTTGCAGGCCGGGGAGTTATGCCTGGACACAGTCGGTTGCCGTGCCACGCTGCATGGTGAAGCGCTGGAATTATCGGCACGCGAATTGAGTGTGCTGGAAATACTGATGTTGCGTGCAGGCCGTGTGGTGAGCAAGGAGTTGCTGATCGAGCAGATGTCGGATCTGGGCGAGGGAATGAGTCTCAATGCCATCGAAGTGTACGTGCATCGTTTGCGCAAAAAGATTGAGACGGGTAATGCACATATCCGTACCTTGCGTGGATTGGGCTATTTGCTGGAAATCAATGAGTCTCTGTAAATCCATTTTTGATTCCGGCACCTTGCGCCAGAAGTTGTTGCAGTGGGTGCTGATCCCGATGGTGGTTTTGTTGCTCCTCAATATCGCGCTAATCTACAAGGCCGGTCATGACAGCGCAGACCGGCGGCATGACCGTTTTCTGTCCGATGCAAGCAAGCTATTGGTCGATCAGTTGCACACCAATCAGGGTCATGTGGAATTTACTCTTCACAGCGGCGCGCTGAACATGTTGTCGGAAGATAAAAAAGACAAGGTGTACTACGCCCTTAGCGGATGGCAGCAGGATTTCAAATTTGGTTCTCCGAATTTACCCGCTCCACCGGGCAGCCTGAGTGAAAAACCAATCTTCTATATGGCCAATTACGAAAACCATCCGGTGCGCATGATGGCAGTCATCGTTCCGGAAAAGGATGTCATCAGCGGTCGTGTCGTGGTCATGGTGGGAAAAACACTGGTGCTGCACGACGAGCGTGCCCAGGAATGGATGTGGCGCGTACTGCCAACCCAGATATTTTTAACGGTATTTACCGGCATCATGGTGTGGTGGGGTGTCGGGCGCGGCTTGCGTCCGTTGTTGCAGCTGAGAAACGAGGTGACACGTCGTTCCTCGCTGGATTTGAGTCCGTTGCCTGAGCATCATGTCGTTGCCGAGGTCAGACCGCTGATTCATAGTTTTAATGGATTGATGGCGCGACTGGACGAGTCTCTGATATTGAAACGCCGTTTTATTGCCGATGCAGCACATCAGTTGCGCACCCCTCTTGCCGGGCTCAAGGCGCAAGCAGAATTGGCACAACTCCTGGATAACCCGGTCGAAATTCGTTACTCACTGCAACAGATAAGCCGTGCTGCGGATCATGCCGCGCACCTTGCAAACCAGTTGCTCTTGTTGGCGCGAGCCGAGCCAGGCGCACAGGACACGATGGCCGAACTGGATCTGGCCGCTCTGGCGAGAGACGTCACAGCATATTGGGTGCAAGATGCCTTGCAAAAAAAAATCGATCTTGGATTCGAAAGTGCCGAAGGCGGCTTCCCTGTCACGGGCAACGCACTGTTGCTGGGAGAACTGCTGAACAATTTGATCGACAACGCTTTGCGCTATACCCAGTCAGGCGGTCAGGTGACCGTGCGAATCGGCCGCAATAAGGAAAAAATCAATCTGGAAGTCGAAGATAACGGCCCGGGGATTGCCAGCAGTGAACGCGAGCGGGTGTTTGAGCGCTTCTATCGCGTACTGGGTACCAACCAGAAGGGATGCGGGCTGGGCTTGTCCATCGTCCGCGAAGTCGCGGATCGCCACCATGCCGAAGTCAGCCTGTCATCCGGCGCAGAAGGCACAGGTACCCTGGTGAAAATAACTTTTCATGCGACAAGCAGGAATGTTTAGCTGCCTGACGCTGCATAAGAGATAATCGTATAACCGAACCTACTGGAGTTTTGCATGTGCGGCATTTGTGGAGAATTGCGCATCGATCGGGCGTCGCCCGACATGGAGGCGCTCTCGCGCATGACGGCGCGACTGGCGCTGCGCGGACCGGACCACGAGGGTTATTACAGCAACGGCGCGCTGGCCTTCGGTCACCGCCGCCTGGCAGTCATCGATCTTAGCTCTCATGCCGATCAGCCCATGCTGGACGAAAATTTGCAACTGGCGCTGGTGTTCAACGGCACAATCTATAACTACCGGGAGCTGCGCGCGGAGCTGGTCGAAATGGGCTACGACTTCTTTTCGACAGGCGATACCGAGGTTATCCTCAAGGCATATCACGCCTGGGGCGAAAATTGCGTGCAGCGTTTTTTCGGCATGTTTGCCTTTGCCATCTGGGATATGCGCGACAAGAGCCTGTTTCTTGCACGCGACCGGCTCGGCATCAAGCCGCTGTATCACACGCTGGACGAGTCTCGTCTGCGCTTTGCCTCCACGCCGCAAGCCTTGCTGGCGGGCGGCGGGGTGGATATCAGCCTCGATCCCGTCGCGTTACATCAGCATTTTACCCTGCACGGTGTGGTGCCCGCGCCGCGCACTATCCTTCAGGGTATAAAAAAACTGCCTCCTGCGCACACGCTGCGATTAACCTCCAGCGGGGAAGTGGTGCAGCGCTGCTACTGGACGCTGGACGCGACCCGACCACCGCAAACACTCACGGAACAGGAATGGCTCAGCGCGACACGCATCGTATTGCGCCGAGCGGTGGAGCGGCACAGGCTGGCCTCCGATGTGCCGGTCGGCATTCTGCTGTCGGGCGGGCTGGATTCCAGCTTGCTGGTCGGCCTGCTTGCCGATCATGTGGAGAAATTGAATACCTTTTCCATCGGTTTCGAGAAAGTGGCGGGCGAGGTGGCTGATGAGTTCGAGTATTCTGATCTGATCGCCGCCGAATTCGGCACGATACATCACAAATTTGCATTGCCCAACGACGAAATCCTGAAACACCTGCCCGACGCGATTCATCAGATGTCGGAACCGATGGCAAGCTACGACGTGACGGCGTTCTATCTGCTGGGCGAGCGGGTATCGAAAGAGGTGAAGGTAGTGCTGGCAGGGCAGGGTGCGGATGAGGTGTTCGGCGGCTATTTCTGGTATCCGCGCATGGAACAGGAAACGGGTACGCCGCTTGAACGCTTCTCACGGCATTATTTCGACCGCGATCATGCGGAATATCTGGAAATGATGACCGATGCCTACGCGGTGCCGGACGTGACGGGCGCGTGGGTCGCCGAACAGTTGCAACAGCCGGGTGCGGATGAATTTCTGGATGAAGTGTTGCGGCTGGATGTGACGCGTCTGATGGTCGACGATCCGGTCAAACGCGTAGACAACATGACCATGGCCTGGGGGCTGGAAGCGCGCGTGCCGTTTCTCGACCATGAGCTGGTTGAGCTGGCGGCGAAAATGCCGCCGTCGCTGAAACTCAAGGAAGGCGGCAAGTTTCCGCTCAAGGCGGTGGCGCGCGGCCTGATTCCTGACGCGGTGATCGACCGCGCCAAGGGCTATTTTCCGGTACCCGCGCTAAAGCATGTCAGAGGCGAATTTCTGGAAAAGATGCGCGAAATCCTGAATTCCGAAGCCTGCATCAAGCGCGGCCTGTACCGGCGCGACTATGTGGAAAA
>JAJYYO010000013.1 GCA_021800795.1 Pseudomonadota bacterium | reverse complement strand
GATAGGTCCAGCCGGTTTCGTCCACCGAACCGATGGCAAACTCCGGATTATCCGGGGCGCGCAGCTTGCGCACCAGCACCACGTCCAGTTCGCCGTCCAGCGCTCGCGAAATAATTCTGGCCATCGGTACCGCACCGCGCGGAATCGCCAGCACCAGCGGATGCTCGCCGCGATAATGTTCGAGTGCCTTTGCCAACCTGTTTGCGGCATCATCACGATCAAGAAACATGATATTCCCTTCTTGCGAGTAATCGTTCCAACCGGCAATGGCCGGCGCATCAGGCAAATCTCGAAAAGGCTGCACGAAAAAACATCGACTCCAGCGTGCCACCCTCCGCCTTCTTACAAGCCGACCCTAAAACGACTTTTATCCATCAACCCAGCTGCCTGATCGGCAATACCTCATTGTTCAGCATGAGCATGCAGATCAATCGGCTTCTCACGCAGGATACCCATCCCGGATTACAGAGGTTCTTGCACACTATGTCAAATCAATCCCATTTTTCTCTGGTCAACTACAGAGAGTCAGGTGCCAACTCAAATCACGGAGGCCCATTATTATTCATACGATGAGTTCCGCCCATTTCCCCTGTGCCTCCGCCAGGGCGAGTGGCGCAGCCCCGTTTGTTTGCGGACTATCGATGCCGCAAGTGCGGAAAACCCAGGCTGCGTTTCTTTGGTTACTTATCTTTTGGCCGGACAAAGGAACAAAGAAAGTGACCGACTGCGGGGCCACACCCCGCTTGCCTTTCAGGCTGCCGCTGCAAATACTGACCAACTCCATCGCGCAGCGCAGAACGCATCGATGTTCCGCCGAATGTTTTTGAATTGTGGCGAAACGCCCCGCTAAGGGGCTTTCGCCCTACCCTGCTACGAAGACGACGTAGCAGGGTCAAATTGGGCGAAAAATAATGTACCCGTGACCGCCTTGGGCGCCTGGGGAGCACCCGGACAAGCTGCCTTCGCCGCCGCCGCCGCCGCTGCCGAGTGAGCCGCGCTCTGGCGCAACGACTTTTTGGCCAGTGCCCTTGCCGCCGCCTTTACCACCTTGCCCCATCCTCGTCGCTCCGCCACCGCCTCCGGCGCCCGAACTCTGGTCATCCACCGAAACAGAGCCAGCATCCCCCCCCGCCACCAAACGCCCTGATGCTAGCTTGCTTGTGCCAGGATCGGCTTCGTCTTCGACTCTGTAAGTGCTTGCAGGGCGGTTACCATGTCCGCCGCTGGCTTGTCCGGGGCCAGAGCCGCCGTGTGAATCCACCTTGCCGGCCTTTTGTTCATTCTGACTTCGTGAAGGGCGAGCATAGGTGTCGGCACCGGGCGTTCCGACGACCACCTCGCCGGTCGCAACACGTACCATGTTGCTTGGACTACCAACCCATCCGGGACCGCCGCCAAAGCCAGCATCCGGCTGGCAGGTAGTCCCACCCGGCCCGCCTGCTCCGATGGTGAGCTTGTATACCCCCTCGGTCAGGTTGATCGTCGCTTGCGTTTCCGCTGCACCGGCGCCGCCCCCGCCACCGCCGCCACCCCCGTCACTGCTGCTGGAGGCTTGCAAAGTTCCACCAGATCCGCCTCCGCCGCCGTTGGCAAGATAAACCCTGTAGCGTCCTGCCGTAAGTCCTGGTGCCGACGCAACTCCCTTGCGGGACCGCACTGTAAGCAAACACTGTTGATTCACCGGATTGCCAATGACGTCCTTCATCGTAAAGAGACCCCGCTCCTTGTCGTAATTGGTATTAAAACAATTCGGCAAATCGGACAAGGAAACAAGAGGCGTGGGCGGTACGGTGGTACATCCCGTCCCAATACCTACCAGCAGCGACAAAGCAAGCTTGGTGAGCTTCATTTGAAATCTCCTTTAAAGGGTTGCATCCACCTTGGTACGACAAATGCCGAACCTCATAGGCTGGCCTGTTCGGCGTCGCGCGAATCCTGGTCAAACCTATTTTGCAACCAACCGATAGGTGAAGTTGCCATCTAAGGTCACCAGCACTGCAACTGCATGCCGGAGCAATCATATTGTTTCGCTGTACCACGTTCTGTGCGTTAGCGCACATATTCTTGCTGTTTATAATCCAACAAAGAGGTGACGAAATGACGCCACCAATCTATCATTGCCAACTTGCCTGTCCAGGCCAGCAATGGCAACCTGATAATGTCGGATCACCCATACTTTTCTGCCACTTTAAACTTGATTCAGTCCGCACTTCACAAATGCCGGATGGCTTCTGAAACAAGCCGCTTCAGAGAAACTTTTTGCAGGTTTAAACCATGACCCCAGACCAATACTGCCAAGACAAAGCCGCCGCCAGCGGTTCCAGCTTTTATTACAGCTTCCTGTTTCTGCCGCGCGACAAACGCCGTGCGATAACCACGTTGTATGCCTTTTGCCGTGAGGTGGATGATGTGGTGGACGAGTGCTCGGATTCGCATGTGGCTCGCAGCACGCTCAACTGGTGGAGAGGACAGGTCGCCGAGATTTACGGCGGAAAACCACAACATCCGGTGGCGCTTGCCCTTGTACCTATCGTCAGACAGTTCAATATGGCGCAGGAGCATCTGCTGGAAATCATCGACGGGATGGAGATGGATCTGGATCAGCCGCGCTACAGCGATTTCAAATCCCTGCAACTCTACTGTTACCGCGTCGCCTCGGTGGTAGGCCTGCTGTCGGTGGAAATTTTCGGCTACAGCGACCGCCAGACGCTCAAATATGCACATGATCTGGGCATCGCGCTTCAGCTCACCAACATCATCCGCGATGTCGGCGAGGATGCCAGACGCAACCGTATCTATCTTCCAATGGACGAAATGCAACAGTTCAACGTGACCGCAGCAGATATTCTCGCTGCACGCGACAGCGAAAATTTTCAGGAACTGATGGCGTTCCAGATCGAACGTGCACAGCGCTACTATCAGCAGGCTCTGGCACAACTGCCGGACTCAGACAGAAAAAGTCAACGCACAGGACTGATCATGGCAGCCATTTATCGCGCAACACTGGATGAAGTCATCCATTCCGGCTGTCACGTACTGACAGAACGCGTCTCACTCACCCCGCTGCGCAAGCTGTGGCTGGCCTGGACGACTTGGCTCAAGAACTGAACATAGCCATCATCGGTGGCGGATATGCAGGCATGGCGGCAGCCGTGGCGCTTGCCGAAAAAGGCATTCCGGTCACGCTATTCGAGAGCGCAAGGCAGCTGGGCGGACGCGCGCGGGGCGTTGTGCATCAAGACACCCAACTGGACAACGGCCAGCACCTGCTGCTCGGCTGCTATAAGGATACCTTGAGCCTGATCGAACAGGTCGGCGGCAATATCGAACAGGATTTTTTAAGGCTGCCGCTGCAACTCGATTTACACGGGCATTTTGCATTGCAAGCTCCCCGACTGCCTGCGCCCTTGCATCTTCTGGCTGGGTTGCTGCGTGCGCAGGGTTTATCGTGGACTGAGCGACTGAGCGCAGCGCGCTTCATGTTCGCGCTTCGCCAGGCAAATTTCAAATTGCACGGCGACATGACGGTCACCGAACTGCTCGACCGCTACAGTCAAAGCGATAATCTGATACAGAAGCTCTGGGAACCGCTGTGCATCGCCGCCCTGAACACACCGGCACAGATCGCATCTGCCCAGGTTCTGCTGAACGTGCTGCGCGACGCGTTAAATCAAAGGCGAAGCGACAGCGACATGCTGATCCCGCGCATCGATTTCAGCGCGCTGCTGCCAAAGCGCGCCGCAAACCATGTCAAAAAACGCGGCGGGCATGTACTCATGTCCTGCGGCGTGGAAAACCTGCTCCCGCACGAACACGGCATGGAAATCGTCACAAAACGCGGCAGTCTGTTTTTCAGTCACGTCATCTGCGCCACGCCGCCCTCAGCCGCCGCCAGACTGCTGCGCCCGATTGCCGAATTATCTCCTGTCGTCGAACTGATCGACGCTCTACAGTATCAGCCTATCTATACCGTATATCTGCAATACCCCAGCCATGTCAGACTGCCGCATGCCATGCTGGGCCTCTATCAACGCTTCAGCCAGTGGCTGTTCGACAGGGGGCGGATTGCGGGACAGCAAGGCCTGATCGCCAGCGTCATCAGCGCGGAAGGCCTGCACCAGTGCTTATCCCGGGACGAGCTGGCGCAGAAGGTGATTGCCGAGTTACGTGCAGAGTTCGATATCATTGATTTGCCTCTATGGCAAAAAGTGATCGCCGAGAAACGCGCCACGTTTGCCTGCACGCCGAACTTGCAGCGTCCAAAACAGCAAACGCCCCTGCCACAGCTTTTACTGGCAGGCGACTATACCGATGGCGACTATCCCGCCACGCTGGAAGGCGCAGTGCGCAGCGGCCTCTGCTGTGCCACGCAAGTGATGCGGTTCGTGCCTCACCACATCCTACCGGGCTGAATCCTGCTTTCTGATTCCTGATTCCCGCTTTTTGTGACACAATCGCGTCTCTTTCGACACAAAAAAATCAATTCATCGCGCATTATGACAGCCACCTCATCTCAGCCCGAAGCACACCCGCAGGACGAAAATCAGATTATCACCGAGCGCCGCAACAAGCTGGCCGCCATCCGCAAAGCAGGCATCGCTTTCCCCAATGATTTTAACCGCACGCATCTGGCGGGGAATTTGCATACCGCCTACAGCCACCTGTCGCACGATGAGCTGGAAGCCATGCAGATGCAGGTGTCAGTTGCCGGGCGCATGATGTTGAAGCGCGTGATGGGCAAAGCCAGTTTTGCCACCTTGCAGGACATGAGCGGTCGCATGCAGCTGTTCATCAGCAACGGCGACACAGGCGAGGAGGCGCACAACGCTTTCAAGCACTACGATCTGGGCGATATTCTGGGTGCAATCGGCGTGCTGTTCAAGACCAAAACGGGAGAGCTTTCCGTGCGCGTATTGCAAGTGCGTCTGCTGACCAAGTCGCTGCGTCCGCTGCCGGAGAAATTCCACGGTCTGTCCGATCAGGAACAGAAATACCGGCAGCGTTATCTGGATCTGATCACGAATGGGGATGCGCGCGAGGTTTTCTTAAAGCGCACCCGCATCATCCAGGCGATACGCGAATTTTTCATTGCCGAGGGCTACATGGAAGTGGAAACGCCGATGATGCATTCCATCCCCGGCGGCGCCTCTGCCAAACCGTTCGAGACGCATCACAACGCGCTGGATATGCAGATGTTTCTGCGCATCGCACCCGAGTTGTATCTGAAGCGACTGGTGGTCGGCGGATTCGAAAAAGTATTTGAAATCAACCGAAACTTCCGCAACGAGGGCTTGTCCACGCGCCACAATCCGGAATTCACCATGCTGGAATTCTACGAAGCCTATCGCGATTACAAATATCTGATGGACTTCACCGAAAGGCTGTTAAGAGTAGTGGCGCAAAAAGTATTGGGCAGCACGCTGATCAGCTATCAGGGCAAGCAACTGGACTTAGGCCTGCCATTTCACCGTCTGACCATGGTGCAGGCGATCCAGAAGTATCATCCTCAATTCACCACCGAACAACTCTATGACCGCGATTTCGTGCTGGCCGAACTGCAAGACCTGAAAGCAAAATACAATCCAAAGGACGGCCTGGGCGGTCTGCAATTGTCGCTGTTTGAGGAATTATCCGAGACACTGCTGTTTGAACCGACTTTCATCATCGACTATCCGGTGGAAGTCTCGCCGCTGGCGCGCAGCAGCGATGCCAATCCTGCCATCACGGAGCGTTTCGAGTTGTTCGTGCTGGGTCGCGAGTTGGCCAACGGCTTCTCGGAACTGAACGATGCGGAAGATCAGGAAGCGCGTTTTGATGCGCAGGTGGTTGCCAAGGAGGCGGGTGATGAGGAAGCGATGTATAAGGATAACGACTATGTGCGCGCACTGGAATACGGTCTGCCGCCGACCGCCGGCGAGGGCATCGGCATCGACCGCCTGATCATGATGCTGACCGACTGCGCCAGCATCCGTGACGTGATCCTGTTCCCGCAGATGCGCCCGGAAGCTTGATCGAAGGACAATAAGGAAGCGTTCGTGGTGAGCCTGTCGAACCAAACGTTCACCCTTCGACAGGCTCTGTACGGCAACAGCCATACTGGATCAATAATCATCATGCTCACAGACGACACTCTTTCACGCATCATGCAGCAGTATCCTGTACTGCGGGGGTTGTCATCAAGCGAGTTTGGCGAGTTATTTGAAACCGCAAACTTGCTGCAGCTGGCGGCGGGAACCGTGGTGTTTGACGAAAAGCAGCGCTGCCAGGGCTTTCCTCTGTTGTTATCCGGCAGTTTGCGCGTCGTCAAGTCCGCAGCGAGCGGGCGGGAACTGCGACTGTACCGTGTCCTGCCTGGCGAAAGCTGCATCCTCACCAGCAGTTGCCTGCTGGGCGACACCCCATATCAGGCGCGCGGACTGGCGGAAGAACCACTCGAAATGGTGGTGTTACCCGCGCGGGTTTTTCATAATCTGATCGACAAACACATAGCCTTCCGCCGTTACGTATTCCAGATATTTAGCGAGCGGATCACCGGTCTGATGGAACTGGTCACAGCGGTCGCTTTCCACAAGCTCGATCAGCGCCTGGCAGCCCTGCTGGTCGGCAAATCCGCCACGATACATGCCACCCATCAATCGCTGGCCGATGAACTCGGCAGCGCACGTGAAATCGTCAGCCGATTGCTCAAGGGCTTTGCCGAACAGGGATGGGTCAGGCTGGGCCGCGAACAAATCACCATCATCGACGAGTCTGCGATCAAAAAATTTGCAGAACTTTAAGGAACTGCTGATTTATTCGGTTTTGTCGTTCCCGCGCAGGCGGGAACCCAGTTGAATAAAGGCGCTGGTTCCCCGCTTTTGCGGGGAAGACGAATAAATCAGCGGTTCCTTAAGTCTTATGTGAGTTTTATCACAGACAAGCACGAAAAATCTACCTATCCTGCGTGCTCCCGTTACATTACCAAGGAGCGAAAATGAAAACCAACGAAGGAACCATAGATCGTGCGGTACGTATCATTGCAGGCCTGGCATTGATCGCGCTGGCCTACAGCGGCACGATAGGCGTATGGGGATATATCGGCGTTGTGCCTTTGCTGACCGGAATACTCGGCATCTGCCCGGCTTACTCCATCTTCGGTCTGAATACCTGTCCGATGAAAAAATAAATAAATCCTGAGTAACCGGTTGCCAGCGCAGCCGGTTATGCAAGCCGGATAACAGGGCCACGACTGCTTAACGCTGTCAGGGCGTATAATCTGCGCATGGAAAAAATCATCCGCACGGATTTGCAGGTCACCGGCATGCACTGCGCCGCCTGCTCCGCGCGTCTGGAAAAAGCGCTGAATCAACTCCCCGAAGTTGAAGCTTCAGTCAGTATCGCCACCGAAAAGGCGCACATCGCCTATAACCCGGACAAGATTACACTCAGCGGATTGATCAAAGCCGTGCAGGCCACAGGTTTTGATGCCCATCCGCTGCGCGACTTTGCCGCTGAAAAGCAATCGCGTTTAAAACTGTTACAGGCGCAGCAACGGCAGTTCGTCATCTCGGCATTGCTGACCGCCCCGTTACTCCTCTCCATGCTGCTGATGTTTGCCGGCATCCATTTCATGCTGCCGGGCTGGCTGCAATTTCTGCTCGCCACCCCGGTGCAATTCTGGATAGGTGCGCGCTTTTATTCAGGCTCCTTGAGCAGTTTGAAGGGCGGCGCTGCAAACATGGATGTGCTGGTCGCTTTGGGCACCAGTGCCGCCTATTTTTTAAGTTGCGCGGTGCTGCTGCTGAATTTGGATCAGGCGCTTTATTTTGAAGCGAGCGCCACGCTGATCACGCTGGTGTTGCTGGGCAAACTGCTCGAAGCGCGGGCCAAGAGCAAAACCTCAAGCGCACTGGAAGCGCTGATCAAACTGCAACCCAAAACCGCTCAGGTCGATCGCGATGGCGTGATGCAACAAATATACGTTGAGCAGATGCATGTGGATGATGTGTTTCTGGTGAGAGCCGGCGAGAGCGTGCCGGTGGACGGTATCGTGATCGAAGGCGCTTCCAGCGTGGATGAGGCCATGTTGACCGGCGAGAGCCTGCCGCAAACCAAGCAGGCGAACGACAAGGTGTACGCGGCCACCCTCAATGGGCAGGGCCTCTTGAAATGCCGCGCACTGGCAGTGGGTTCACATACCCAGCTTGCCGCCATCATCCGTCTGGTCGAGCAGGCGCAAGGCTCGAAAGCCGCAATACAGAAACTGGCCGACCGCATCGCCGCCATATTTGTGCCGGTGGTCGTGGGCATCGCGCTTATCACATTTGCCGTATGGTGGAGCCTGGGCGCCGGATTCAGCGCAGCGCTGATCAACGCCGTGGCGGTGCTGGTGATCTCCTGCCCCTGTGCACTGGGACTGGCCACGCCGACCGCGCTGGTTGTCGCCACGGGACGCGCAGCGCAGGCAGGCATCCTGGTCAAGGATGCGGCCGCGCTGGAGCGCACCCATAAACTCAAGGTATTGCTGCTGGACAAGACCGGCACGCTCACAGAAGGGCGTCCCGACATCACCGATGTATTGCCGGAAACAGGCGTGCCTGAAAAAACGCTGTTGCAAATTGCAGCCAGTCTGGCGCAAGGCTCCAGCCATCCGCTGTCACGCCCCCTGCACGCCGGGGAATTGCCATTGATACCGGCCGTGAACCTTACAGAATTTGCAGGCATGGGATTGCGTGCAGAAATCGACGGAAAATCCTGTCAGCTCGGCTCCCCCGCCTTCGCCGTTAAGCTGGGCGTGGCGATTGATGAACAAGCGGTTCTTCGACTGCAACAGCAAGGCAAAACGGTGATCGCGATTGTCCGCGAAGCAACCCTGCTGGGATATATCGCCGTTGCCGACCAGTTGCGCGCCGGCAGCCGCAATGCAGTGGCGAAGCTGACCGGAATGGGCATACGCGTGGTGATGATAAGCGGCGACAATCGGCCCACAGCCGAAGCCATTGCAGCGCAGGCGGGAATTGCCGAATTCCGCGCCGAAGTGCGGCCAGAGGACAAGGCCGCATTGGTAGAATCGTTCAAGGCCGTCGTCCCCGCCCCCGACTACCCCATTCGAGGACAGGCTGCGGCGGGGATCCAGCCAGATAAAAAAGCTGGATGGCCGTTCCTCGAAACTCGTCTTTTGCGACTCGTTTTCCGGGTCAAGCCCGGAATGACAAACATGGTGGGCATGGCAGGCGACGGCATCAACGATGCACCGGCACTGGCGGCAGCCGACGTCAGTTTCGCGATGAGGAGCGGCAGCGACATCGCCATCGAGGCTGCCGACATCACCCTGATGCGCAACGATCTGATGAGCGTGGTGGATGCGATTTCGTTGTCGCACGCAACCCTTGCGAAAATCCGCCAAAACCTGTTTTTCGCCTTTGCCTACAACGTGCTGGGCATCCCGCTCGCTGCTGCCGGCATGCTCAGCCCGGTGATTGCCGGCGCAGCGATGGCGATGAGCTCCGTGTCGGTGGTCAGCAACGCGCTGCTGTTGAAGCGCTGGAAGCCGCAAAACGGCAAGGAAACTTTGAATGGGAAAGCCGGGCAGTTATAATCGCGTTTCATCCCCTGTACGAAAAGTCTCATCATGGAAACCTCCTGGCGCCCCGTTCTGCTCGAAGAAACTCGCAAGCCTTATTTCAGGAACTTGCAGGAATTCGTCGCTATGGAGCGTCAAAAATTTACCGTCTTCCCTCCCGAAGCTGAGGTATTTTCCGCCTTGCACCTGACGCCTGTTGAAAAAGTCAGCGTATTGATTCTCGGGCAGGATCCCTATCACGATGACAATCAGGCGCATGGATTATGCTTTTCCGTGCGTCCGGGTGTGCCGATACCGCCCTCTTTGCTGAATATATTCAAGGAATTGGAAAATGATGTGGGGTGCAAGATGCCGAATAACGGCTATCTGACTCACTGGGCCGAACAAGGCGTGTTGCTGCTCAACGCAGTATTGACGGTACAGGCGCATCAGGCGAACTCACATAAAGACCGGGGTTGGGAAACCTTCACCGATGCGGTGATTCAGGCCGTAAACGCCAAAACCGATCCCGTGGTGTTTGTGCTGTGGGGCGCCAACGCACGCAAAAAAATCAGCCTGATCGACCAAAGCCGCCACATCGTGATCGAATCGCCCCATCCCTCACCGCTGTCTGCCCACAGAGGGTTTTTCGGCAGCCGCCCGTTCTCCAGAATCAACACCGCCCTGCGCGCGGCAGGCAAAGCCGAGATTGACTGGCAGATTCCCGATTTGTAAGATGGACGCTGCTCCCGGCGCTTATTTTTCCCAGAAAACCGGCTGCCTGTTAAGCTGTTGAACGGTTTTATTTAATGACTTCAGTTTTATTGCTAAATCCGCATCCAGCTGGCCCTTGATAAACGCCATGACTTCAGCGTGCGCAGAAAGATTACTCAACATATCATCCAGCAAACGGCGGGCCACCGCAATATCGTTGATTCCCCCCAGCAGTTCCTGCACTTCGCTCAATGCGGGAAGGTACGATTTAACCTTGTGTTTATCGTACAGGGTAGAGAAGAATTCCGCGCTGTAGCGCAATTTCTTGGCATGAATGCGCAAGGCATGCAGCTGTGCGGCATCCAGTGCGTGCAACTGCACGCCTGCACGCAGATAGCGCTTGTACAACTGACGCAGACGCCTGCCAGCAAAATCGCGCGTGTCTGGCGCATCCTGTTCTGCCTGCCGCCAGTACGGGCCGTTCATCCAAAGTGCAAAACGCAGCAGTAAGTGCTGCAACGGGCCTGCCTGTATGCGCAGCGCGGCATAACAATCGTTACGTTGCCGCTCGCTGTGTGTCAGCAATTTCTGCATGCTTTGCTGCCCGACATCGCCCTCTATCGCCGCCTGCATGGGTAGCAGTGTCTGGGCAATAAATACATCCCACTCGCGTATCCGTCCCAGTGATACACCCAGTACGCCCAGCAGTAAGCGCAACTCAGCCAATTCCTCATCGGCACGGATTTTTTCAGCCATGCGCAACACCACGCGCAAGCGCCGCAACGCCACCCGCATCTGATGCAGATATTCCGCATCATGCCCAACCCCTATCCCGCTGCCCATCGCTCCCTGCAGATTGCCCTGCAAATGATGCAGACATGACCAGATCAGCGCCTGCAACCCGTCCGTCAGCCTGTCCGATTTGGCAAGACCCGGTAATTCAGCTTTTACCGGCTGTGCAAGGTAACCGGATATCAGGCGAAACCCCTGCTCGGCCTTGCTCACCGTTTCCAGCTCGAACGGCACGACGGCCAGCAAGGCCTGAGCCAACTCAAACAATTGCCGTGGCTCGCCTGATTTGAGTTCCAGCTCCACCTCGCAAATAGGCGTACTGTGCTGCGCGGTCTTAACCTCGCCGTGATCCATGCACACTTCGATGATCGCACCCTGCCAGTTAATCTCGCGACTGGTGCGGTAAAAATCGGTGACAAAAACCGGCCCCAATCGCTCGCGTAGCGCAGGCGGCAGATATTCGTCGCGCACAACCTCGTCCAATCCTGAAAAGTCCAGTTTGGCTGAAGGCACCGGCACTTCCCACTCAGACCGCTGATGCAAGCCTGCCATAGTCTGTCCGCCACCTTTGAGTGTTTGCAGCCATTGGCCTTTAACACGGCGCAGGCGCAACGCCATCCTGCGCTGGTGCAGTTCGAGGTTGGGCGTATCGTAGTAAATATTGTGCAGGCGAAAGGTCTCTGGCGCCGCGATCTGATGGGTCTTGAACAGCGCATGCCGCCTGAGTCTGGCGAGCTGTTCGGGCGTCATGCGCAATTTGAGTTCGGTTTCAATGGCCATGTCTGTCTCCATCACAAGGCGCTTACTATAACAGGCTCAGGCCATTGTGAATTACGTTTACAATCATTGTACCGCCAATTCATCACAACGCCGATGACAACGCCAGTCTATTGTTTGCCCCCCATCGAAGATGCAAATGCGCGCATTCTTATCCTGGGCAGTATGCCGGGCCGTGAATCGCTGCGCGCCGGGCAGTACTATGCGCATCCTCGCAATGCATTCTGGCGCATTATGGGCGAGTTGACAGGAAGCAGACCCGAGATGAATTATGATGCGCGAACGCAAATATTAAAATCCGCCGGAATCGCGCTGTGGGATGTGCTCGCCGCATGCAAGCGCCACAGCAGCCTGGACTCCGACATCAGCTCTATAGTTCCGAATGATTTCCAGTCTTTTTTCCAATCCCATCCGCACATTACCCGGGTCTTTTTCAACGGCTCGATGGCCGAAAAGTGTTATCAAAAGAGCGTACTGCCCGTGCTTACACCGAGGAATTTGCACTACCTGCGACTCCCATCAACCAGTCCGGCCCACGCATCCTTGTCATACGATCAAAAATTATGCGCCTGGCGTGCTGTGGATCGAGTTTCTCAGATAACGCATGCTGCTCCCTGATTGAAATAATAGCTGGCTATTATTTTTTACCTGGGTATAATGCGCACCTTGCCGCAGCCTATGCGGCATTAGCTCATCGTTTCCGACCTACCTCTCGTGCACTTAGTTCAGCGCACCTGTCTAAAGAACTCTACAGAAATTCGTTATTTATAACGGATTTCCAGGGTTTCCCGGTTAGCAACGATGTTTTTTGCGCCGGTTAATCCTCTGCCCGTACGACGGACAGCATAATCACCTGCGTTTACCTTAGGGAACGATTTTACGTTCGCCATGCCGGATTTACCCGCGCCCGATTTTTGATCGGGTGCGCGATCCTGATGACGGAGTGGATTCCCTTTGATTTTAAAAGGAAGTAACATGACATTTGCAGAACTGAATTTAAACCCATCCATCCTGAAGGCGATTACCGAATCCGGCTACACGGAACCGACGCCTATCCAGGAACAGGCTATCCCTGAAGTCATCAATGGTCACGATCTGATGGCCTCCGCACAAACCGGCAGCGGCAAGACCGCCGCCTTTATCCTGCCCGCCCTGAACCGTCTGGCCACACCTTCGGCGATGCCAGGCAAAGGTCCGCGCGTACTGGTATTGACCCCGACGCGCGAACTGGCGCAGCAGGTTTGCGATGCCGCCACCAAGTACGGCAAAAACATGCGTTTCAAGATCATCAGTATTCTGGGCGGTATGCCCTACCCGGTACAAAACCGCTTGCTGTCCAGCCATGTTGACATTCTGGTGGCAACGCCAGGTCGTCTGATCGACCATCTGGAACGCGGCCGCATTGACTTCTCGCGTCTGGAAATGCTGATTCTGGATGAAGCCGACCGCATGCTGGACATGGGTTTCGTGGACGACGTGGAACGCATCGCCGCAGCAACACCTGCTACTCGCCAGACTTTGCTGTTCTCGGCAACGCTGGAAGGCGTAGTCGGCAACCTGGCTTCCCGTCTGCTGAAAAGCCCTAAGCGTATCAACGTGTCGGCAGCCAAGGACAAGCACGAAAACATTGAGCAGCGCATGATGTTCGCCGATGACGTGGCGCACAAGAACAAGATGCTGAGCCACCTGTTGACTGACACCGAAGTCAATCAGGCACTGGTATTTACCGCCACCAAACGCGATGCGGACGGTCTTGCCGATCAGCTCTCCGCTCAGGGTCATTCAGTGGCTGCCTTGCACGGCGACATGAGCCAGCGCGAACGCAATCGCACGCTGCTCAACATGCGTAACGGCAACGTGCGCATTCTGGTTGCAACCGACGTGGCTGCGCGCGGTCTGGACGTTCGCGGCATCTCGCATGTGATCAACTTCGACCTGCCCAAGTTCGCTGAGGACTATGTACACCGTATCGGTCGTACCGGTCGCGGCGGTTCTTCAGGCATCGCGATCTCGTTTGCCTCCAACCGCGATGCGCAATTGTTGAAGCGTATCGAGCGTTACACCGAGCAAAGCATCAAGATGCACACCATCGAAGGTCTGGAGCCCAAGTACAAGCTGCGTACCGGCGGCCCGTCTTCCGATCGTCCTCGCGGCAACGGCGCGCCTCGCAGCGGCGGCTTTGGCGGTGGCAATGGCGGCGGATATGCCGGCAACCGTGGCAATGGTGGTGGTTTCGGCGGCAATCGCAGCTCGGCTGGCAACCCTTCGACAGGCGCAGCTCGCGGAACAGGTTTTCATCACAGCGCACCGGATAGCCGCCATGCTCATCCTGCTCGCAACGAAGGTGCAGGCTTTGCAGGCCAGGCTCGCACAGGCTTCGGCGGACAAGCTCAACAGCCACGCAGTTCTGAACGCAGCTTCGGCAATGCGCCTCGCGGCAACGGCAGTGGCTTCGGCGGCAATGGCGCTCCGCGTCGCGAAGGTTCGGATCGCCCGAGCTTCGGCGGTAACCGCCCAGGCTTTAACGGCAATCGCGGCAACGGCAACAAGGCATAAGCAAGACAGATAGCTTATACCAACAAAAAAGCACGCTTCGGCGTGCTTTTTTGTTGGATAAAAATCGAAAGGTTATGCCTGCGTGCTAACCATTGCGCCGCTGATATTCTGGCCGCTGCCTATGTTTTGCATCAGGTTTTGCAGGAAAGTTTGCAAGGTCGGCGCAGTCGCCGCTGCTGCCTGACCCTGAGAAGCATTGATCGAGCTCATCAGATTCTGAAAACTAGAATTCAGATTGCTTAATGAATCACTGGTGCCGGATGAACTGCTTGAACTACCGCTGACCGTACTGCTTGTCGCATTGTTTGCGGACAATTGTTGCAGCAGACTCTGCAGGCTGGCCGCCATATTGGAGCCCTGACCTCCGACACCCGAGACAGATTGATTGCCTTTATTGTCGCCCGTGTGGCTTTTCCCGCTCGCCTGCCCCAATGATGAAAACAGATTCTGCAGAAAACCTTGCAGCGCTGCCTGCGGAGTCTGAGTTGAGCTGGTTGATGCCGTACCGGAGGTGGAGGCGCTTGCGCCAGAACTGCCAGGCAGGCTTTGACCCAGCGCCTGAGCAATTGCACTCATGAAATTCGATTTGCCGACGCTACCCGCTCCGTGGCTGCCGCCACCATCGCCGTCGGTATCCCCGCCCACACGTTGAGTTGCACTGCCCGCTGGTTGCAAAAAAGACAGATTGTTCGATCCTGACAGACCGCTGATTGAGCTCATCATATTCTCCATAACGGGTTAAATTTGAATTGCCTGCCAAAACAGCGGCATAGGCATTGATCCATTAACCGTCAATATATCGGAAAAATAATAAATTTATTTTACAAACAAAAGGAGAAAAATAACGTAATTCCCTGCATCAACACCCCGCACCTTGTATTCAATGGCAAAGTGCAAGGAGGTTCATGATGCACAGTCAAAAAAAAACCGACTTTCGTCGGTTCTTTTCTGCTGCTGCAATGCGTTACTGCAAGGTCAGGATGAATTTTGCCAGAGATGCAATTTGCGCATCGCTGGCACCCATGCCTTTTGCAGGCATGTTGCTCATTTTCCAGCCAAACTGGCCGCCTTTGGTGATGTTGGCGATCAATGTCTTTTCGGCATCGGGCTGGCCTTTATACTTGGCCGCCACATCTTTCCAGGCCGGACCTATTTTTTTTGTATCAATGGCATGACATGCGCCGCACTTGGCTTTTCCATCAGCCGGCATGTCCACCGCCATAACATTACCTGCAAGCAATAAACCCGCCACAGCCAAACCAGTAAAGATCGTTCTCATGTTATTTTCCTCAAGTTAATAAAACATCGAAATTACACTCACCACCTTCATCAGACACCGCGAAAAAACCTGAATCGCTACTCAAAATACTGACGATGTCATTATGCTGCATTCTACATACTAGATAAAAATAAGGGAACACTAATTTACCCCCCTCACCATAACCAAATATAGGCACTATCGCAGCGAGTATCGTTTTCGTCATCAGTCACGCGCGCCGTGCCATTGCATTTTCATCGGGTTATTTTAACCTCGACCATATCTGCTTCTTGAGGAAATAAAGCAATGTCGTCAGCACGAACAAATACCCCATTACATAGTAACCGAGCCGGATGCGATCCGATTCGTGAGGATCCGATGCCCACGAAAGAAAGGACACGATACTTTTCGCAGTGTCCTGCATGCCGCTGCGCTGCGCAGCGTCAGTCGCTCCGCTGATACCCAACGGATCCGGCATCTTGGTTTCCGGGAAAATATGATTGCCCGTGACGCCATCAGGGCCAGTGTAATAGCCTATCAGGTACGAATACACATAGTTGGAGCCCCCATCGCGCGCGCGCGCCATCAAACTCAGATCCGGCGGCACTTTAGCAAAGGTCGCCATATCATCTGCCTCTGACATTTGCGACATCAGGGGGGAGTCCAGCGGTGCATCTCCCCGCCAACCATCCACTTTCTGTTTATCAACCCCAAGACTGAGCAGATCACGATAATTGATGTATTTCAGACTGTGGCAACTGTGGCAATCATTCATTAAATCTTCCGCACCGCGTGCCAGGGAAGGCTTATCAGTCGCTACGCTCATCTTTTCAAGCTTTGCCTCACTCGCCCATACCGCTTGCATACTGAGGCAGCCCAGCAATACAACCTTTAGCAATTTGCTCATCACTTATCTCCCTTGCGACGTAGATTTTCGCTGTCACGCTTGTCCAAATCAATTTTTTCCCTCTCCATCAGCGCCACTATATCAGCAGGCAAACCGCGTTTGATCAGCCAGCGCTCCTCGGCTTTGGATATGAACGGAACAACAAAAAATGAAGCGAAGTAACAGAAGGTTGCAACCTGTCCGACGATCACGATGGTCGAACTGGTCGGCGGCATATAGCCTACATATCCCAGCACCAGCATATCAATCAGGAACAGATAATATTGCAAACGATAGATCGGCCGGTAATGTGCGCCGCCCGGAATACGCGAACGATCCAGAAACGGCATGAAGGCAAACATCATTACGGACAAACCCATCGCCAACACACCGCCCACCATGTTGGGCACTGAGCGCAAAATCGCATAGAACGGCAAGAAATACCATTCAGGAACGATATGGTTCGGCGTCATCATCGGGTTGGCCGGAATATTGTTGGCGGGTTCGATCAGACTGTCGGGCATGAAGAACACGAACACGCTGTACACCATCAGAAACACGCCCAGACCGTACAGATCCTTGATAGTGAAATAGGGGTGAAACGGAATGTTGTCCTTGTCAGCCAGATCAATGCCGCTCGGGTTACTGCTTTTGACGCTGTGCAGCGCCACCAGATGCACGATAACCCCGCCGATGATCAGGAACGGAAACAGGTAGTGCAACGAGAAGAAACGCGTCAGCGTGGCATCGCCCACCGTGAAATCGCCGCGCAGCCACATGACAACCTGTTCGCCGAAAAATGGCGTAACGCGAAACAAATTGGTGATGACCGTTGCGCCCCAGAATGACATCTGTCCCCAGGGCAACAGATAGCCCATGAATGCGGTAGCCATCAACATCAACAGCAACCCCTGCCCAGTCCACCACAGCAATTCGCGCGGCGCACGGAAGGAACCATAATACAAGGTGCGCGCCATGTGCACGAAGATCACGAAGAAAAAGGCGGATGCACCGGTCGCATGCATATAACGCAACAGCCAGCCGTAATTCACGTCGCGCATGATGTGCTGAATGGAATCAAAAGACAGCCCAACGTCTGCCTTGTAATGCATTGCCAGAAAAATTCCGGTAGCGACTTGCAGCATCAATATAATGCCGGCCAGAAAACCGAAATTCCACCAATAGCTGAGATTGCGCGGAGTCGGATAACCCGTCAGTTCGTGCTTGACGAAGCTGGTAAGCGGGAAACGTTTGTCTATCCAGGTCATGATGTTATTTGCCATGCTCGTCTCCTATGCCTTGCCTATGACTAATTTGTTTTCCGACGAAAAGTGATACGGAGGCACCGCAAGATTCTTCGGTGCGGGACCACGGATAACGCGACCGCTATCGTCATACTGACTGCCGTGACAGTGGCATATCCAGCCCGGGCCTTCCTTGTTCGGCACGCAGCCCATATGCGTACAGACACCCACCACCACCAGCCACTCGGGTTTTATTACGCGCTTGGCATCCGGCTCCGGATCAATCACGCCATTGGTCGCAGTCGACGCCGCGATTTCCTCCGGTGTGCGGTGCAGAACAAACACAGGCTGCCCCTGCCAGGCCACCGTATGCATCCCGCCTGGCGGAATCCCGCTCAGATCGACTTCGGTTACGGCTTTCGCCAGCACATCGGTGCTCGGGTTCATGCTGGCTACAAAGGGCACACAGGTTGCCGCTACCCCGGCGCCTCCGACCACGGTGGTCAGCTTGAGTAAAAAATTGCGGCGATTGCCATCGTTTAGAACTTCTTCCATCTTGACGCCTCCCGAGTATATTAAGGTCTGCTAATTAACGTGTGCATCTTACCCCTACCTGCCGTTACTCACAATCAGTATTGTGGGGACAAATGGGTTATATGAAAAGTAGGAAAATACGCCCAGAGAGTAACACTGTGGCGGCATGACGGAATATTAGCATAACCCGGCAGGGTAAAAAGGGTAATAGAGGAGTGTCGATACGGCCTGAAAAACTGATAACCGCGAAACGCGGCGATATACGGCGCCGCATTGGGATTGAAGCCGGCCGACGAACAGGCTGAGCGACCCAGCCTGTTTCATTTGAAGCTGAAAAAATCAGGTGCTCTGAACGACGATCTTGGGGAATACCGCACTGTGATCCTGCGCCATGTCCGCCACCTTGACTGCGATGCGACGTGCAATCTGCTTGTAGACACGGGCGATATTGCCTTCCGGATCGGCCACCACGGTTGGCGTGCCGGAGTCGGCCTGTTCGCGTATGCGTATATCCAGCGGCAGGCCACCCAAAAACTCGGTATTGTAATCAGCGCACATTTTTTCACCGCCACCCGCGCCGAAAATATGCTCTTCATGACCGCACTGGGTACAGATATGCGTGCTCATATTCTCAACGATACCGACGATCTTGATGCCGACTTTTTCAAACATTTTCAAACCCTTGCGCGCATCCAGCAGCGCAATATCCTGTGGCGTGGTCACGATCACGGCGCCTGTCACCGGCACGTTCTGCGCTAACGATAACTGGATGTCGCCCGTGCCGGGCGGCAAATCCACCACCAGATAGTCGAGATTGTCCCATTTGGTCTGATGCAGCAGCTGATCCAGCGCCTGCGTCACCATCGGGCCGCGCCAGATCATTGGCGTATCGGCATCGATCAGAAAACCGATGGACATGGCTTGCAGACCGTGGCTCAGCATCGGCATCAGGCTCTTGCCATCGGCGGACTCAGGCTGTCCGGTGATACCCAGCATGGTAGGCTGCGACGGGCCGTAGATATCGGCATCCAGCACCCCTACTCGCGCGCCTTCGGCAGCCAGCGCCAGCGCCAGATTGACCGCCGTGGTGCTCTTGCCTACCCCGCCCTTGCCGCTTGCCACGGCGATGATGTTCTTCACGCCTTCGACCAGCTTCACGCCGCGCTGCACCGCATGCGGCACCACCTTGCTCGACACGTTGACGCTGATCTTCCCTATACCCGGCAAAGCGGACTTGAGATGCGACTCGACCATCGCCTGGATCTCGCTCCATACGCTCTTTGCCGGATAACCCAGAAGTATCTCCAGCGAAACATCAACGCCTGCGACCTTGATGTTTTTTACAGACTTTCCGCTGACAAAATCTTTTTTAGTATTTGGGTCGATCAAATTCTTCAACGCGCCTTGCACTTCAGTTTCATTAAAACTCATACTTGCTCCCGGATTCAGATAAATGGTTCAGTTTAGGATTATAAATTAAGTCGACTTAATTTGTCGGGTATTTTCGCTCAACGAAGCGGCTCCCGGCTGCCCCCCGCTGCCTCCAGTCGGTCAAGATAATCCTGCCACAACAAAGCCTGGTTTTTCCCCAGTTTGTACAGATATTCCCAGGTGTAAAGTCCTGTTTCATGGCCGTCATCAAAATTGATTTGCATTGCATAACTGCCGGCCGGCATTGCACTGCTCACCCCGACATGCTTTTTGCCGACTTGCAGCACCTCCTGCCCCGGGCCGTGTCCGCTGACATCAGCCGAGGGAGAATACACCCGCAACAATTCGTAAGGCAACTGAAAACACGCATCGTCGCTGAAAGTGATTTCGAGCATGCGGGACGTTTGATGCAATTTTATTTCTGTAGGTTGCTCTGACATGGTTTCCTTTGCGACTGTTAGTTGATTATCGGGGTTTGAAATAGATATTAGCCAGACGAACGATTTCCGAATAAGGGAAATCGGCCAATTCGCCATACTTCTGCTGCGCCTGTGCCAGCAAGCCTGCGACATCCCGCACCTCGTCGCCGTCATCCATCAACCGTTGCAGACCTTTCAAACCGCCACATTGCATGCGCATCTCCTGTGCATGCGGCAACGGCCCGTCGATATGCACTTTGCCCAAGGCAAAGGTGAAGTTATGCCGCAACAAATCCCGCAACACAAGGCAGCGTTCATGCTCTTCAGCGCGACTACAGGTCACCAGTTCACGCTCGGCTATGTTGCGCTTTTCGGACATCGCGCATCCCGCACAACGGGTCAAGATGCTTTTTGCAAACGGACAGGCGCGTCCATCCAGCCCTGCCAACCGCTGGCGGAAGGCAGACTCATCCATGTAATTTACTCGTCATCCGGACCGGGCGTGGCAACGCGCACTTCGTTGAGCAAGTCTTCGGCCTGTAACTCGCTCTCCGCATGGATCATCTTGATGACCGCAACCGAACTCTCGGGCAATTCGACGCGCAACTGTTTGACTCTGGCTGATGCCTCGCGATAGGCTTCATGCTGTTCGAGATTTTTCAGAAGCCGGATAGGCTGCTCGGTAATCTGATAAATAAAATAAGGCATTGGATTCCTGTTCAAATACGCGTTAAATCAAGCGCTGGGACGTTTCAAAAAAGTGATGACATTGGAACCCGGGGCATTCTTGCTCTCGCAACTGCCTTCCCCGAGACCGGAAATCTGTTCGGCCTCATGCAACAGGTTGACGACATCCACATAATGCTTCTGCTTGACCATCATCAGCGCAGTGAAACCGCCTTCATTTTTCGCCAGCACGTCGGCGCCGGCCTTCAGCAGCACTTCAACCACCGCCGTTTCACCATAGCCTGCCGCCAGCATCAACGGGCGCACGCCATAACTGATCGCCGCTTCGATATTCGCGCCGGCATCAATCAGCGCCTGCGCGACATCCGCAAAACCGCGATTTTGTTCCGCATTGAAGACGGAACGGCTGAGTGCCGACCAGCCGCGTTCATTCTGCACATTGACATCCGCACCCGATTCGATGAGCGCCGCGACCATGCCGAGATTGCCGACGGACGCTGCCAGCATCAGCAACGTCGACCCCTCCTCGTCGCGTGAATTGACATCAGCTCCGGCAAGCAACATCCGCTTTACTTCGGCAACATTGCCCGCTTTAACTGCTTCGATTAATTGTGCGCCCATAACAAATCCTCTCTTACCTGTCTTAAAACTATTTCTGAACCGTTTTCTGCAATGCGTTACGGATTGCTTCCGGCGACTTCATGATGTTCATGAAGCTGTTCTTACCCATCATGCTCAAGTCTGGAAAATCGATCGCGATACGAAAACGGGCATACAGCGCATACACCTTGTCGCCTGACACCAGCACCTCGTAGGGAAGGTGCGCAGTTGATTTCAAATCATGGAAATCGATCTCGTTCATGATGAAATGATCGTCCATGTATTTGTTATCGCCGGAACCCTTCATCGCCACGCCGAACACGCTCTCCTTCTTGCCGGGAATATCGACGCGATATACCTTGGAGACGCCGTTCCTGTTGTTTGACAACTTCGCATCGACCGCTTGCACAGCCTCTTCATAGCTGCCATATTCCGCCAGCAGGCTGGGGTCTGTAAAATATTCCATGCCGAACATGTAATGATATTTGCGTGCCTGCTTCGCTGTCATACCCGTCGCCGCACCGAACTCTTCGACCTTGCCCAATACGCTCGCCAGATGCGCTGCCACACCGCTCAAATCCCCTTCCATACGGTAAACATTGGCCATATACACCGGGTTGGTATAACTGACCTGCACTTCTTTGCCGGCTTCGGTGATCGCAACACGCTGCACCGCGCCATACCCGCCATTTTCCGAAGCTGCGGCATTTTTCTTCAACTCGTCGTTGGTGACGATGATGATGTCAGCGCCGGCATAAGGTGCATATTCACCGACCACCGTAAAACCGCCTCCCGTCAGTGCCGCCTTTACCTGGACAGCCTTCTCAGCCACTGTCCCTGCACCCTTAGAGGCCAGCACGAAAGGTTTCAGCAACGCATCTGCCGCCTGCGCACCCATTGTGACCGATACCAGCAATACCGATAGCAACATACTTTTAAAGTTCATCATGCCTCCCGTGGTTGAATTGCGGAAAATATTCTAAAGCCTGCTCAAAGCAATGAAACGCGCTAGCCTTCCAGCTTGTTGTGCGCGCCATCGCAAAACGGTTTTTTCGATGTTGCCTTGCAGCCGCATAGCCAGACCTTGGTTTTTTCCGCCAATGTGAATTTTTCAGGGACAAATTGGCTGCCGCTGTGAGCCCCGTCGCAGAATGGTTGGGTTTTTGATTTTCCACAGGAGCACCACCAATACTCACCGGCTTCCAGCTCCAGCGCGTAAGGTGCACGTTGAGCACATACAGCTTTATCCATTTTCTTCTCCCTTGAGGTTATTTAAGTTATTTGACTACGTTCACGGATACGCGGGTCTTGGGCAAGCCCAGACCTAAAAAAAACTGCTCTGCAATAAGCAACGCAGACTCCGGCCCGGCAAGATAGATATCGCCCTCGATCAAACCGTCATCACTGTCGACTATTTTTCCCAACTGCTGCTGCAAGTGCGCTTCGCGGTTGCCCGTTGCAGCACGTAAATCGAAACCGGCGATATGCTCCAGATAGTGAAAATTATCCAGCGCATCGGCCCAGGCGCGCACCACGTTCGGCATATAAATATTTTCCTGAGTTGACCCTATCCAGTGCAGATGAATATGCTCCGCATTCAGCGACAGGGCATGTTCGATCAGGCTTTTTATCGGTGCAAAGCCGCCGTCGAACGCAAAGAAATACAGCGCGCGCGGTGACTTCTCATACAGAATGAATTCGCCTTGCGGCCCTTCCAGTTCAACCGATTCGTGCACCTTGAGACGGTCAAAAACATAATCCGAGAACAGATTGCCATGCTGGCGGCGCACATGAAACAGCACGTTGCGATCATCGCAGGGACAGCTGGCAATAGGCAGATCGGCAACGAAGGACTCTCCGACCCGCAGGGTCACGCTCTGCCCTGCGAGAAAACGCAAACGCTGGCTGCGCGGTGTCTGCACGTGCAGCAACAGCATGTCCTGCGCGAGCGCATCGATGCTTTTGACCGTAGCGGTTATTTGCTGAAAAGGAATATCCTGCACGCTGCCTGCAACGACGGCTTCGATTACGACATCGCTGACCGCAGTATTGCTGCATAATAAAACAAAGCCCTGACTCTTATCCGCTTCGGAAATAACGAAATCGTGATGACGCGTTTTTTTGACCAGACCCGAAACGACTCTGGCCTTACAGAGACCGCAATTGCCGCCGCTGCATCCATAATTGAGCGGTATGCCGGCTCGCATGGCCGCCTCCAGCAAAGTATCCTGCCCTTCGAGCAAAAAATCATGCCCGCTGGGCAACACGGTCACCTGTGCAGTCATGACGCTCAGCATGCTGTCCCGGATCGACAAAGGATTGCTAAAGCCTGGTTCCATAGCGGAGGTTGCCTCGTGTTTTATCCATAACTTCAGGTTTTCCATGGTCTCGCGAGACTCGGCATTACTCGCCGACTCATCCAGCCTTTGCCACAGCTTGTTTAAAAATACGTTTAATTTCTGAATTTGCAATTGGCTGGCAGCCAGCGCTTTGCTCAATTCTGTCACACGTGCGGCCAGCACTTCCGCATCGGGTAGTGCGCGCTCAAAAACCCGCTTGCCAAATGCCTTCTCCTTGATCATGGATATCCGTTGAAACTCGACGGTATCTTCCAGCTGCGCCTCCGGGTAACATGCCAGCAAGCTCTCGACGCTCACCATGCCATCGTGGGAAATCATTTTCCCGCATTGAATTTTCTTTTGCAGCGCGACACGGCTGACACCGACCAACCTTGCCGCACGCGTCAGACTCAGCAGGTTGCTCATGAAGCCGTTTCGCCTGCGGTCACAAATTCAGGATTGCCGTGGATAAAACCACTGCAACTTCTCACGCAGCTTGACCACGCCGCCTATGATGATCAGCGTTGGAGCTTGCAGTTGTGCAATCGCTGCAATCTTGGGCAACGTCGCCAGTGTGCCGGTAACCACGCGCTGATTCTGCGTTGTGCCTTGCTGAACGATGGCGATAGGCGTGGTGTCGGGCATGCCGTGTTTGACCAGCTCATCGCACAGCGTGTCCAGTCCGTGCAGTCCCATATACACCACCACAGTCTGCCTGGGTCTGGCCAACGCCGCCCAATCGAGGTTCATGCTGCCGTCCTTGAGGTGCCCGGTGACGAACATGCAGGACTGTGCATAATCGCGATGCGTCAGCGGAATGCCCGCATACGATGCCACACCGGAAGCCGCAGTAATGCCGGGCACTACCTGAAACGGGATACCCTCCGCCGCCAGCGTCTCGATCTCTTCGCCGCCCCGGCCGAAGATGAACGGATCGCCACCCTTCAGGCGCAATACGCGCTTGCCTTGCTTGGCCAGACGCACCAGCAATTCATTGATTTCCTCCTGGCGCAGCGTGTGATCGGCGCGCTTCTTGCCGACGAAAATACGCTCCGCATCGCGTCGCGTCATCTCGACGATGGGTTTCGACACCAGATTATCGTATACCACCACATCGGCTTTCTGCATCAAGCGCAGCGCACGAAAAGTCAACAGATCCGGATCGCCCGGCCCCGCACCGACCAGATACACTTCACCGCGCACGATGTTGTCCTCATCGACCAGCATCTGTTGCAGCATCTGCTCTGCGCTGTTCTCATCGCCGGTCAGCACTTTTTCCGCGATGACGCCATCCAGTGCATTTTCCCAGAAGATGCGGCGCTTGGCTGGATTCGTCACGCGTTGTTTGACCAGCCCGCGAAAACGTTCCGCGAAAATCGCCAGACGGCTGAAATTCTGCGGAATGACGGCTTCGAGCTTGCCGCGCATCATGCGCGTCAACACAGGCGAAGCACCTCCGCTGGAAAAAGCCACCATCAGCGGTGAACGGTCCAGAATGGCAGGCATGATGAAGCTGCAAAGTGCCGGGTCATCCACCACATTCACCGGTATGTTGCGCGCACGCGCCAGCTCGGAGACCTGGGTGTTGACACTCCGGTCATCGGTCGCGGCGACGACCAGCACCACATCGCTTAAATGCTCAGCCTCGAAACGGGCAACGATGCACTCGACGTCCGCCTGCCCGGACAAAGAAGGTTCGATGTGCGGCGCGACCACGCGCACCCTCGCTCCCGCATCCAGCAGCACGCCCGCTTTGCGCCTGGCAACTTCGCCACCGCCGACCACCAGGCATAACTTTTCCTTGACGTTGAGAAAAATCGGCAAAAAATCCATATCAGCTTCCCAGATAATCGCGGGCGCGCGCCTGCCACATCGCCGCTGCCATACGCTGTGCATCATCCCTGTCCGTCGCTCTTCCCATCGCACGCAATGCAATGGCAGCGGTAGCCTGTACGGCAGCCTGTCCGTATTCGTCCTCGATTTCGCCCCGCCACAGTCGGCCCAGACGCGAAACATCCATCGTTTCATCCTTCATGTGACGCGAATTGAATAAGGCCGGCCATACTTCAGTCAGCATTTCGCCTTGCAGCAGGAGCCTCACCTTGCAGTCGGCATCGGGATTGCGTTCCGCCTCACCGCCCTCGCCCTTGAATACGGCAAGCGAAGTATCCCCCAACAACTGTGCCGCGCCCTGATGAGTCTCATCATAGCCCGGGTGAAATATCCCCATGATGGAGGTTGCCGCGCGTGCCGGATTCAACATGCGCACAACCGAATGCACCGGAGAACGCAGCCCCAGCGTTTCTTTAAGATCAATGTACTGCTGCAGCACAGGATTCATCGCGCCGAGCAGGATAAACGCGAAGTTGCGCTGTTCCAATTGCTGTGCAGCCTGCTCGAACGAGCGGCAGTTTGCCACGCCTAACGCGGCAAGCGCATCGGTAGTGTTAACCCGCTCTGCTGATTTCACTTCCATACCATGCATCAACACCTTGATGCCGTTACTTGCCAGCAACAAGGCTGACAAAACGAACCAGGGCAGTTGACGGCGCTTGCCCGCATAGGCCGCCCAGTCCAGATCAACCACGGGAAAACCCTCCGGCACACTGATACTCTGGCGCGATGCCTCGGCAAAGCCTGCCATTTCAGCCACCGTTTCTTCCTTGACTCGCATCAACATCAAAAAAGCGCCGATCTGAGCGGGTTCAGCCTGCCCCTTGAGCATCATCGCCATGGCTTGCCCGGCTTCCTGTTGCGTCATATCGCGCGCGCCGCGGCGTCCCTTACCCAGAAACTGTATATATTGCGCAAATGGATGTGTCATATTTTTCCGATGGTTAAATTATTGCCTGTATTGGATGGTTGCTTTACGCGCCGAATAAAAGCCACAAAGCGCGCTGCCCAGTAGCAACTGCCTATGGTGCGCAGATGAGTATAAGATGCAAGCATGTTGTGCAGCACCAGCCCGTCACGTTCCCCGTCTATACCGTAACCGCGTTCGACATGGTAAGCGTAGCGTGTCTCCGGAGGCAAATTTTCCAGGCTGGAATAATGGAACTCGTGCGCCCTGATTTGCATCGCAGGCCCGTTTGGGCGCGGCCACGGATGCGACCCGGCTTCTTTTAGATGCACATAACCGCGACCGACAGGCTTGTCGTGCATCTGCACATCGCCCGGAATCGCACCCACCATTTTGTAGCGGCGCCCCTGATAATCGATGCTGCGTGACAGATACATCAATCCGCCGCATTCGGCATAAGTCGGCATACCGTTTTCAATCATCTGTTTGATCTGCATACGCAAGCTGTCGTTGGCTTCCAGTTCTGCCGCACAAGTCTCCGGGAATCCTCCGCCGATATACAAGGCATCGACATCCGGCAAAGCAGCATCGCGCAGGGCGTCGAACGGCACCAGTTCCGCACCCGCTTCAGTCAAAGCATCGAGGTCGTCGGCATAATAGAAACCGAAAGCCCGGTCGCGGGCGATGGCAATGCGCACTTTATCCCTGCCGGGCAGGGCGATGATCTCGGCCTTGCCGGGCGTATCCAGCGGTTCTTTTTTCGACAGGGCCAGCAGTTTGTCCAGATCGACCTGTTCAGCGATGGCCTCGCCTATCTGCTTGATCTTGGCTGTCGCGACATGGGATTCATTGCTGGGCATCAAACCCAGATGACGCTCGACGATGCTGAGCCGTTCGTCGTGATGGATTGCACCGACCACCGGCACATCGGTGTAGTGCTCGATAACCGCGCGCAATTTGGCTTCGTGGCGATTGCCGCCCAGATTATTGAGTATCACGCCGGCAATATTGATGTCGCGATCGAACGCCTGATAGCCCAGAATCAGCGGCGCAATGCCGCGCGTCATGCCGCGCGCATCGATCACCAGAAACACCGGCAGATCGAGCATCTTGGCCAGCGCCGCGTTGCTGTTGCTGCCATCGAGCGCCAGGCCGTCGTACAGCCCCTTGTTGCCTTCCACCAGACTTACTGCTGCGCTGTGGCGCGAAAAAGTGGCGATGATGTCGCAGCGTTCCATCAGATACAGGTCAAGATTACGGCAGGGACGGCCAGCTGCCTGCGACAACCACATCGGGTCGATATAATCCGGCCCCTTTTTGTAGGGCTGCACGACGTGTCCGCGCGCTTTTAATGCAGCACACAAGCCAATGCTGACCATCGTTTTACCCGATGACTTGTGCGCTGCCGAAATAAGAAAACGGTTCATGGCAGCCATGCAACTGTATTAATCGGCGATGTAAGGCTTGTCATGCGGCATGAAATTCAACACACGCACACTGACCGTCGTAATGATGAAGGCAATGGCAAGCCCGCCGAGGCCCAGCAGGATTTCATAAACGGAAGGGGTGTAACTTGCAATCTGACCATCGCCGAAGGTGCTGCTGACCTGGAAGCCGGGAAAAATATCCAGCGGATAAGCCTGCCCGCCGATGATGAACACATACAGAAATGCAAATCCGCCCAGCACGACAGTCAGTGAAGCCGCCAGCGCGCTGATCTTGCTTCCGAGGCCCGGCAGATAGATCAGAATCAACGGTACTATATTGCCCAATACCACATAACCCCACCAGAACAGGGTCGGGTAGACGCCGCCATCCTTCAGGATAAAATGCTCGAAACCTGTTTTATGGGCAAAATACAGGTTGGTCATATGATAAACAGCCACCATGTACAGCGATGCAAGCACGAACACGCCGAGCAGATGCTTCTTGCGTTCCATGATCGCAGGATCAAGCACCTTATCGTTCCATGCATACATTACAGTCTGTACCATATGGAACACGGCCATACCCCAGGCGAAGGAAAGCACGATGAACATCGGCGGCAAGATGGCAGAGCCATAAGCCTGGCGAGCGGTGAGAAAAGCGAAGATCAGACCGGTACCGGTGGTTAGAATAAAACGCCAGGCGAACACCGCCAGTCCGACTGATTTCGTCCAGACATTCATGCGCTTTTCCATCATGGTCCACAGATACGCGACCACCAGCCCGAACAAGCCGGAATAGAGCACCACGTTCCACGCAAAAACAGACGTCACATTGAAGTTGAAGGCGGGAAGCATGAAACGATCTGGGCGGCCCAGGTCGAGCATCAGCACAGCCAGCCCTCCCGCCAGCATGGCGATGGACAGCAGGCTGGCCAAAGGCGCGCGCGCCTTGTAAATGGCTTTACCGAACACCGAACCGATAGATGCGACATTCAGCACGCCCGATGCGGCCACGATCAAAAAAATCGCGAATACATGCGGCACCCCCCATACAATCTGGTTGTTCATACCGGTAATAATATGCCCGTGGCTTTCCATCATATGCACGGAATACAGGGCAGCCAGAAGCACCAGTCCGCCTGCGGCCAGCAGCAGGTAATACAGGCGATTCTTGAATTGCAATGCGGCATATTTACTGTTCAACGACGTCGACATGCTCATATTCCTTGGTAATGGATGCCGGGATTAAGTCCCAAATCGGAACGCACCTGCACAGATGCGACGGTGCGTAGTTTTTTTGCGATTTCACTGTTCCGGTCATTCAGATCGCCGAATAAAATGGATTTATTCGGGCAAGCTTCGGCGCAAGCGGGTTGTTTGCCTGCATCGATGCGATGCACGCACAGGGTACAACTCTCCACCGTGCCCTTGCCGCGCGGCACATCGGGATTCTGATTGTGCAGCGGTTCATGTACGAAGGAGCGCGCCTTGTACGGACAGGCCATCATGCAATAACGGCAGCCGATGCAGCGATGCTTGTCAACCAGCACGATGCCGTCCGCACGCTTGAAAGAAGCGCCCGTGGGGCATACATCCACGCAGGGCGGTTCTTCGCAATGCTGGCACATCATGGGCAGCGCAAAACTGCGTCCCGCGCTGACATCCTTGATCTCGATTTTTCTGATCCATTGCGAATCGGTAGGCGCCAATCCGCCTGACAGCCCGTTTTCCTTGTTGCATGCAGTCACGCAATCATGGCAACCGTCCGCACAGTTCGTGGTGTCGATCAGCATTCCCCAGCGAACTTTGCTGGAGACGGCTTCTGACTTGCCATGGGCAACATCAAACAGCAACAAGCCCGGTGCGACGGTAACGGCTGCAACCCCTAATGAAGTCTTTAAAAAACTTCTGCGCTGATTATGGATGTCATTCATTTTGCATTCCTTTGCAACCAGACACTCTTGCGCGTACCGGAATGGCATTCGAAACAGTCGATCTTGACGGCTTCATAGCGATGACACGCGACACAGAAACTGTCTTCCCGCGCAATCACACTGTCATCCTTGGTGCTGGCATGACATTCGATGCAGTTTTTAAGGCTGATCTTGTCATCGCGTATCCCCTTATGCACCACCTCATCGCGCTGGTGTATCAGCAGATGCATGTGATTCTTGCGCATCCACACGGGATCCCTCACGCACTGCCCGCCACGACCGATGTCCAGCTTGTAAGGGGTGTCCTGCGCAGCCCAGACGGAGGGCATGCACAAGACCAGCAAACACATCACCAGCAGCGCACGGATAATAACCTTGAGGTCCATCCGCAGATAACCGCGAACGATCATTTGCAGCAGGACGACCGGTGAGCTGATACGCAACGATTGATCGCTCATCAGGTTCATACAGCGTTACTCACCCAGACCCATTTGAATGTACCCTGTCGGACACACATCCGCGCAAATGTGGCAGCCGATACACTTGTTGTAATCGGTATCTACATAGCGGCCCAGCGTGGCTTTTGCCTTGGGCACACGGAACACGGCAGTTTGCGGGCAATACACCACGCAATTGTCGCATTCAAAACACATGCCGCAGCTCATGCAACGCTTGGCTTCTGCGACTGCATTTTCCTGCGTGAGCACACCCAGCCTGTCTTCAAAGTTCCCCAGTGCAGACTGCGCATCCAGCGTAATAATGTTGCGCTTGTTGCGGGAGACAATTGAAAAATGCCCCAGGAACAGCTTATCGTGCGGAATGATATAGCGGTCTGAACGATCATCGAAGTTATGGATGGCCACATTGGAGTGATCGGTACCGCGCAAAGGCTCGTGCGTTTCCTTGACTTCCAGCCCCTTCTCCATCATCTTGCGCATCAGGTCGAACTGGTGTGCGTCGATCTTCGGGCGTTTTTCCAGATCCATGCCATTGAGGTAATTATCGATGCCATCGGCAGCGATGGAACCGTGACCGATAGCCGTGGTCAGCAGATGCGGCTTGATGATATCGCCACCGGCGAACACGCCTTTTTGACCGGCAACCAGATAGTTGCGATCCGTGGAAACAGCGCCCTTGCCGTTGTTGAATTCTTCAAGTCCGGTAAAGTCCACCGCCTGACCAATCGCGGATACGATCAGGTCGGCTTCGATATTGCGTTCAGTACCTTCGATCTGCTTGACTTCCAGCCTGCTGCCGATCATTTTCGCTTCGCACTGTGCAACGCGCAAAGCGGTCGCACGCCCATCTGCACTGCGCACAATGCCGATAGGCACCAGACTGCCAAGAATGGCAATGCCTTCGGCAAGCGCCTGTTCGATTTCATGCTTGTTGGCCTGCATCTTGTCGATATTGAAGATCGAGGTAAGCGTCACTTCGGCGCCCTGCTTGACCGAAATTTCCGCCACATCGTGCGCCATCTGACCCGAAATAGCCTGTTCAAAATCGGTAGGCCTGGATTCTTCCAGATGACCCAGACGACGTGCGACGGTCGCAACGTCGATCGATGTATCACCACCACCCACCACCACCACGCGTTTGCCTACATGTTGCAGACGACCATCGTTAAACGCCTTGAGGAAGGCAGTCGCTGTCACTACGTTGGGTGCTGCGCTGTCTTCGAGCGGCAATGCACGTCCGGCTTGTGCGCCCATACCCAGGAAAACGGCATCGAAGTCGTTGCGCAACTGCTCCAGCGTGATGTCGGTGCCCACACGGCAGTTCATTCGGGTCTTCACACCCAGGTCTATGATGCGCTTGATTTCGGCGTCGAGCACATCACGCGGCGTACGGAAACCCGGAATGCCGTAACGCATCATGCCGCCCAGATGTTCATGTTCGTCAAACACGGTGACTTCATGGCCCTTCAGAGCAAGTTGATAGGCGCAGGACAAGCTGGCGGGTCCGCCGCCGATTACGGCGACTTTTTTACCGGTAGGCGCAGCATTCGTGCTGAAGCTCAGATTGTTGGCGATTGCATATTCACCCAGGAAATGCTCTACCGAATTGATACCCACGTGATCTTCCAGCGCATTGCGATTGCAACCGGTCTCGCAGGGTGCCGGGCATACGCGTCCCATCACGGATGGAAATGGGTTGGCCGAAGTCAAGCGACGCCATGCATATTCCTGCCAGGGCATGGCAGGTTTGCCGTCCTTGCCGACCGGCGGTTTTTCTGTCCCGCGAACGATAGCAAGGTAGCCGCGAATATCTTCGCCCGCCGGGCAGCTTCCCTGGCAGGGAGGCGTGGACTGAATATAAGTTGGACACTTATGCGTAAAACTCGCCTGGAATATTTGTTCGCTCCATTTACGCACCTTGTGATCGCCGTCCTTGTAACGGCGGAAGGTATTTTTTTGGGGAGTTTCTATTGTTTCTGACATTTCGAGCTACCTCCAGTAAATTGTTACTTAACACCCAGTTTGATTGCATTGCTGACCAGCTGATGTACGCCGCCTATCATTTTCCGGTCGAATCCGTATATCGGCAAAACCTTGGTAAATTGCGCCTTGCATATCGCGCAGATACAGGCCATGAAATTCACGCCATGCTCATCCGCGACCTGCTGCAACACTTCCATGCGCGGCAGCGCACCCTTGACGCGCACATCGATCAAGTCGTCGGTCAGCAGGCCGCCGCCGCCGCCGCAACAGAACGTCCGCTCATGAGTGGTACTCGGATCCATTTCAACAAAATTATTGGCAACCGCCTTGATGATATTGCGCGGAATGTCGAACTGACCACCCGGATAACCGCCCATACCGGAACCGCGCGCCACGTTACATGAGTCATGAAAGGTAATGATGTGCTTGTCGTTGAGCGATTTATCGAATACCAGCCGCTCATCCTGTATCATGTCCCAGGTGAATTCGCAGATATGCGTCGGCTGTTTATAGCGATGATCGAGCTGTTTTTGCAACATCTGTGCGAAACGGTCGTTGGGATCTGCGCCATCGCCCACCCCGCTCAGGGTATTCCAGAAGCTGTACGCCACGCGCCAGGCATGACCGCACTCGCCCACCACAATGCGCTTGACCCCCAGCTCCAGCGCAGCCTGACGTATGCGCAGTGCGATGGTGCGCAACTGCTCGTAGTTGCCGATGAACATGCCGAAATTACCCGCCTCCGAAGACATGGATGACACGGTCCAGCTGGTTCCGGTCGCGTGAAACACCTTGGCGTAGCCGATCAGGCTGTCGATATGCGGCTCGGCGAAGAAGTCGGCGGAAGGCGTAATCAGCAGCACTTCCGCGCCATGCACATCGATAGGAAAACGCACATCGATGCCGGTCGCATCCTTGACGTCCTCTTCCAGTCCTTCCAGCGTATCTTTCAGCGCCGCAGCAGGCAGCCCCAGGTTATTGCCGATCTTGTGCACCTTCCCTATGATTTCAAGAGAATATTTTTGTCCATACCCTACGCTGTCGAGTATCTCCCGCGCCGCCATGGTGACTTCCGCCGTATCGATGCCATAAGGGCAGAACACGGAGCAGCGACGGCATTCAGAACATTGGTGAAAATAGTTATGCCACTCATCGAGCACTTCTTTTGTCAAATCGCGCGCCCCCACCAGCTTTGGAAACAACTTTCCGGGCAGGGTGAAATAGCGGCGGTAGACGCTGCGCATCAGATCCTGACGCGCCACCGGCATGTTTTTCGGGTCTTGCGTCCCGATGAAATAGTGACATTTATCGGAACAGGCGCCGCAGTGCACGCAGGCATCCATATACACTTTAAGCGAACGATACTTTGACAGCAGATCGCCCATCTTGGCGATGGCTTTGTCGTGCCAGTCATCCGCCAGATGACCGGGAAAGCCGATCGCCTCGTTGATTTTGTCACTGGCGACAAAGGGCCCCTTGCCTTCCATCGCACCTGGTTTTAAAGCCGGGATGATGGGAATAATACGATAAGCCGGTGCGGCAATATCAGCCATCCTATTTCTCCGATTCCAGTTGGGCAGCCCAGGCGGCGATATGTCGCTTTTCCCTCGGGTTGTCGGTCTGATTGCGAGTGGGTGAAAAAAACACTCCCGGTGCATGCAATAATTTGCTTACGGGGAAGATGACCAGAAGTGTGTAAACCAGCGACAGATGCACATACAGCGCAAAACTTGTCGGCAAGGATTGAATATTCAAATGCATCAACCCAATAAAAAAATTCTTAATCCCGATCACATCAGGATGTACAGCGAACTTCATCAGCAAACCGGAACTCGCAATGCTGATGAATAAAACCAGCATCAAATGATCCGAGGGCGTCGATATATAGCGGATGCGTTCGACGAACAGTCTGCGCGCCCATAATCCACACGCACCCAGCAGCATGGCGATACCCGCATAGATGCCGAACGGCTGTATAAAAACCACCCATCCCCACACGGGTTCCGTGAAATAGCGCAGATGACGCAGCAGCACCAGCAAAAGACTGGCATGGAACAACCATCCCAAACCCCATGTCCAAAGATTCGCCTTGAACAGACTCTCGAAAAAAACCACCTCGCGCGTCATGCGCAACACCACGCCACCTTTCGTGGTCGGCGCGGGTGTAGTCGGTATCTTAAGAGGCGCAGGGGTATTGGCATAGGTACGGATGCGATACAACAACCCGACAACGAACACCAAAGTCGAAAAATAGAAAAAGATCGCAAACAATGTGTTCATCGTCGGGCCCGAATCCTGAATCGATTATATGCAACCGGTTGGCTTAGGCAGGCCCGCGATTTTGCACGCTTGTTTGCCCGGGCCATATGGAAACAGGCCGTACAGATATTCGCTGGTGCCCTTATCAGCACCCAGTTTTTTACCGATAGCCTTGGTCAGCACGCGTACTGCCGGTGCGATTTGATATTCCTCGAAATACTCGCGCAGAAAATTGATTACTTCCCAATGCTGCTCGGTCATCTCGATGCCTTCAGTCTGAGCCAGATAACTTCCAACTTCAGGGGTCCATTCAGCCAAATCGACCAGGTAACCTTCTTCATCCGTTTCGTAACTTTTGCCGCCCACTTCGATGCTAGACATTTGTGTTCTCCTCTTTAAAAATTAAACCTACAGCCAGGATTGGCAGGTTTTGTTGGCCGCGACCAGTTCGACGAAGCCCGCATAATCAACAAACGCGGCGCCTTCGATCAGCTTGTCAGCCAGTCCGCGCGCTTCAAGGTCCGGACGCAGCACGCTGATTTTAAACTTGCCCATTGCTGCACGCAATTTACCTTCATACGCATTGCCAGTCGTCGCAGCGTAAACAGCGTCTTCGATCAGCAGAACATCGCCACCGGTTGCTGTGTTCAAACAGCTTTCCAGCGCCGTATCGGACAGGGGTGATCGGTTAATGATATGCAACATTAAAACTCTCCTTAAACATGAAACTCGCGTAGCGATTCACTCGTTCCCTCTCCCTCCGGGAGAGGGTTTGGGTGAGGGAAACAGGCATGGCAAGTTGTGTGACTGCTTGCCTTGCCCGTTAGAAACTCAAGATCACGTCTTGCTCATCCATCAACGCACCCATCTCGGCACGACTGAGCACAGTGACATTTACCAGAAAATCTTCCACCGCCAGACCGCGTGCCTGCATAGACTCCTGATCGACATACAATTTCTCGACATCGTAGTCTTCCAGTGCGCGATAAGCCGGCGAAAAGTTCTTGGTTTCAATTCCCTTCGTCTGCTGCCCCTTCTTCAGCTGATACACACCGTCATCGGTGAACACCAGTGAGACATCCTGATCGAAAGCGGCGGTGATCAGCACCACTTCCAACGATTCCAACGCATAAATCGTGCCGTAAGGTGCCTTGCGGTTAACGAACATGAATTTTTTGATATCACTCATCTCGTCTCTCCTCAATCGCCGAAGGTGACCAGGCGGTCACACTTGATACCAGACTCAACCAGCTGCCCGAGACCCGAGATACGAAAACCCTTCGCAAGATTTTCTTCCCGGATGCCGCGACGCATCGCAGCGGCCACACACACCACCAGATCGACCTTGTGATCCTCGGCCAACTTGGTCCAACGGTTGACAATATTGCGATCGTCCTGCGGCGGCTCAGTCAGTTTCGAGGCATTATTCACGCCATCGTGATAGAAGAACACGCGCCATACCTCGTGCCCTCCCTCTATGGCCGCCCTGGCAAACAGGTAAGCCGAATCACTGGCCTGATGCTGATAAGGCCCTTCGTTGACAACTATTCCAAATTTCATAACAAAGTCCTATCAGAAACGGATATGCGTTGAAGCGTTCAGGTTTGCACGAGAACCGCGCCAGTCGTCAATCAGGTACTTGGTAAACGGCAGACCGGTCTTTTCGAAGAAACGCGGCCAGCCGATACGATCGACCCAGTCAGCCAGACGCTCCCAGGGACGCGCATCATTCTTGTATACGCTGAGGATATTTTTCACCGCAGCTGCAACTTCCGGCCAGCGTGGTGCATTGTTCGGCAAACCGGAGGCCACCATCTTCATGAAAGTCGGTTTGCCGCGCGCGTTGGAATTCTTGCCACCCACCCAGATTGCCAGCTTGGAATACTCCGGATCGTTGATCTGCATCGGCGGGCAGGGAGGATAACAGGCGCCGCAGCACATACATTTCGACTCATCGATTTCCAGTGAAGGCTTGCCGTTTACCATGGCAGGACGTATCGCCGCTACCGGGCAACGCGCCACAACGGTCGGACGCTCGCACACATTGGCGACCAGATCATGATTGATCACAGGCGGCTTGGTGTGCTGAACGATGATCGCGATATCGGCCTGGCCGCCGCAATTTATTTCGCAGCATGAAGTCGACAGATGCACGCGGTTCGGCATTTCTTCACGCCTGAATTCGTCGTACAGTTCGTCCATCAACGCCTTCACCACACCGGATGCGTCGGTGCCCGGAATATCGCAGTGCAAATATCCTTGTGTGTGAGCAATCATGGTCACCGAGTTGCCTGTACCGCCTACCGGAAAGCCGTTACTTTCCAGCTCAGCGATCAGCGGCGCGACCTTGCTCTCGTCCGACACCATGAACTCGATGTTGGATCTGATCGTGAAACGCACATGGCTGTCCGCATAATCATCGGCAATCTTGCACAGGCGACGGATGGTATGTACATCCATCTGACGCGCCGTACCTGCACGGACCGTCCAGATTTCATCACCGCTGTGGGCTACGTGATGCAACACACCCGGGCGAGGACGGTCATGGTATTTCCAATCGCCGTAATTCTTCTCCATCACAGGGTGAAGATACTTCTTGTTATCCGGCACGCCGGTTTCTTTAGGCTTGCGTTTTGCTGCTGGCTTTTCAGCTACGACGGCTTGATTCATTGCTTATCTCCTCAGGCGGCTTGTTTTTTTGCATTGATCTTGGCGACTTCTTCATCCCAGCCGTCGGTACGAACGTATGGATTCATGCGCGGCGAATTCACCATGGAAGGATCCACATCGATTTCCATTGCGTCAAGGAAATTTGCCAGGCCGATACGTTCGATCATTTCACCGGTACGCTCATGCTCCAGCGCATTCTCCGCAAAGAAATCGATGGTGCGCTGACCGAAATCAACCAGCTTTTCGATCGCTTCATCGGTGTCCAGCTTCATGAATGGAATGACGACAGTACCCATCAATCCACCGATCTTCAGATGGCTTTTGCCGCCGACCAGCACCGTTGCACCCTTGTCCTTGCCGGGCGCCAGAGCGCCCGTCATCACGTTGATGCAATGCATGCAACGTACGCAGTCCTGGTTATTGATCTCGATCGCATGCGTATCGCTGACCGCTACGCTGGAAATATGCTCGCCGGCCTTGATCTTGGCGATCTCCTTGACCTGGAAAGTCCGGGTCGGGCAATGCGCCACGATGTCATTCACCAGCTCATCCATGCCGTGCTTGGCGAACCACTTCTTCGCCAGCGCCTCATCGGTGCGGATGTTGTCGCGCCAGGTACCAATCACCGCCATGTCGGCGCGCTGTACAGAATTCATGCAGTCATTCGGGCAACCGGAAAACTTGAATTTGAATTTGTAAGGCAGCGAAGGACGGTGAATGTCATCCAGGAAGGTATTCAGCACAGCACGGTGCGTCTTGGCTTCGTCGTAGCAGGACTGTTCGCAACGCGCAGCGCCCACGCAAGACATGGAGGTGCGCACGGCAGGACCTGCTCCGCCCAGATCGAATCCGAGTTCATTGATTTCGTCAAACGCCTTCTGCACGTTCTCTGTGGTCGCTCCCTGGAACATGATGTCGCCGGACTGACCGTGGAATGCAATCAGACCGGAACCGTGGTTTTCCCACAGATCGCAGAATTTGCGCAGAATGTCGGTGTCGTAGTGCATGCCGGGCGGCGGCATCACGCGCAGCGTGTGAAATTCGGCAGCATCCTTGAATTTAGGCTGACCGTTCTCATCTTTGAGCTCGGTAAAGCGCGGAATGATACCGCCGCCGTAACCGAATACACCGACCGTGCCGCCCTTCCAATAACCTTTCGTGTCTGCATAGGAGGCCTCAAGCTGGCCCAGCAGATCAACCACCATATCTTTATCTTTGGCCAGATCCTTAAGACCTGTTATAAAACTGGGCCATGGGCCGGACTCGAGCTGATCGAGATTGGGAGTGTCATGCGGTTTCTTTGCCATAATTTTTCCTTTCAGTTAGCGTATCCAGCACCCCAATGAGGGCAATTGATACTAAAGACCCGATGAAGGCTGGGACCAGCGGTTCAAACGATTAATCAGATCAGGCTCTGCCGCTAGCCGGCGCGCCCATTTTCTAAATGTCCGAGCATATTACGACGGTTATAGTCTGCAAACTATCACCCGTTGCGGCTATCGTTAATAACCCTAACGGGTTGCATCAGCTGTTCCGCAGTAGCATTTATAATTGCATCGACTAAGGCTATACTCCAGACAAAATACTACCGGCTCATCGCAGACACATTATGGCGCAAATTATCAGCTTGGCGAAATTTAAAGTCCCACTCGGCAATCAGGAGATAGATTTACAGCAAATAGACCATGTCGAAGGCGGCATGAGCCTGATGCGCATCCGTATCCGCGAAGCCAAACGCTTCACCATTTTTGACATCGACCCCCAGACCGCAAGGCTATGGGCTAAAACCATGAATGAATGGGCAGACACCCAGGATGCAACGTCTAATGAATAGCGCTCACCCGGAAATGATAGACGCGGTTTACGATATCAGCGGCGAGTTGATACCTGCCGGTTATCATTATGCACTATGGAATGCACTGGTTCGTCATGCTCCGGCGCTTGCGGAGGACACGCTGGCAGGCGTCATCCCGCTGCGCACTTCAGGCAGTGAAGCCGGCATGCTGCTGCCCAGGCGCAGCAAACTGGTATTGCGCCTGACTCCCTCGCTGGCCAACGATTTCGAGAATTTGTCCGGTAAACGTCTGGATATGGGCAGTTGCACCTTACAACTGGGCAGCGGAAAATTGCGCAAGATACAGTCTTACCCCACCTTGCATGCGCATCTGGTAACAGGTTGCGAGGATGAAGTCACCTTTTTGCAAGGGGTCGCCGCGCGACTGGCTGAACTGGGCATAGCCGGAAATCTGCTTTGCGGCATGCGCAACAGCACGCAGGCTGGCGATCGTTTGATTCACGGCTATAGCCTGGTAATACACGATCTTAAAGCGGAAGATTCACTGCTTTTGCAATACGCGGGATTGGGCGCCGACCGCCGATATGGCTGTGGCATTTTTATACCCTACAAGGTCATCACCGATCTTAACTGATGGCGGCGAGGGATTTTCATTAAAAGGAAGAAACAATGGGATACATAGTTGCAGGAGTCGAACTCGAAACAGACGCAGACGGTTATTTGCTGGAGGCGGATTACAGCGAAGAAGTGGTTGGCGTAATCGCCGCTGCCGAAGGGATAGAACTGACACCCAGACACTGGGAGATTATCAATTTCATGCGGGAACAATATCGTGAGCACGGAGCTACACCAAATTTCCGCAACATGCTCAAGGCCGTCAATGAGTTCTGGCCTGAAGCCGACAGCAAGGCGCTGTACGACCTGTTTCCTATCGGGCCTGCCAAACAGGGCGCAAAGGTTGCCGGCTTGCCACAACCGTTAGGCAAAGGCGGATACTGACCCCTGCCTGCCATCTTTTGGAAATCAACAGGACACCTGAATATGAGCCATCTAAATTTGCACACCAATGTAACACTGGATATGCGTGGCCTTAGCTGCCCGGCACCGCTGCTCGGCGCCAAACGCATCATCAGCGATCTGGAGAACGAACAAATTCTCCTGCTGATGTCCGACTGCCCCGGCACCGGCGACGATCTTTTCGCCTGGGCGGAGCAGACTCACAACCAGGTACTGAAAACCGAGGCCATACCGGATGGCGGAACGGCTTACTATGTGCGTAAGGGCACGGGAGAGTCGGTTAAAGCAAACGTCATTCTTGATATTCGCAACGTCGTCTGCCCCGGCCCTATCATTGAAGCCAAAAAACTGTTGAACGGCATGAATTCCGGCGAAGTGCTCAAACTTGTCAGCAATTGCCCGGGCATACATTCCGATATCGTCGATTGGGCCCGTGCAACCGGGGTCAAAATCGTCGACACCTCCGAAATCGCTGCGGATGTTTATGCTTTTTTCCTGGAAAAAGGTTAATTCCGAATGCGCATTAAAAGCAACTGGTTCAAATCAGGCCGCGAACACACCCCGGAAGAACTTGCCGGGGCGGTCGCGTTTAACGTTTCGCGCATCGCCGAGAATGCACTGAAAAACACCCGCCGCGCGAAATTCGAGGTCGCCATCGGCCCTCAGTACTTTGCATTTCTCGCAGAATTTCTGGTATTCCTCATCCAGGTCGCTGACCGCCTGGCCTACCGGCAGTTCCCAGCGGAAGATCGCGCGACATTCACCAGCTCACTGGCCAACCATGTGGCAGCAACGTATGCAGAAAATCAGAGCCGCCTGATGGGCGGCGAACTGAAATCATGCAAACAGCAGTTCATCGATGCGCTCAATGGGCGCGCCGGAGAATATGCCGAGTTTGGCTATACCGAAAACGGGCCGGAGTTTGCTTTTTCCCGTTATCTCGCTTTTTGCATGGGTCAAATCATGGATGAAAAAGACAGCGGCTGGATCATCGATCAGATCATAAGCATCGAAGCGCCCAATGCGGTCGAGATGCTGGAAGGAAACTTCCGCAACCTGCTCGACAGCAAGCCGCAGAAAGTCCGCCCTGCCCGGCGGCGCCTCACGCCTGTCCAACGTGCATGACAAAGATGCCATCCCTGAAAATGGAACTTGTCATGCCCGTTCCCCTCACCCAAACCCTCTCCCGGAGGGGAGAGGGAACAAACGAACGCTTACGCGAGTTTCACGTTAAAGCATGAACAACCCGTTCGATCCGGATAGCCGCAACGCTTATCTGGGTTGGCGCGAGCGCAAGCTGGCGCACGCCATCACCGATCGCGACGAACTGATCGTCGAAATCAACGACCCCTGTCAACTGACTGATACCGAACGTTCTGCATTACTGTCGCGCTGCCGTCGCAGCAATATGGCCGTGTATGCCGCACACGCCAATATAGACGAACACGGCCTGCAACGCCTGGGCGCGCAGCTGGGTCTCACACGGCTGGACGCCAACTGGCTGGCAGGAGAAGCCGGCATCTCGCGCATCACCGTCACCCATCATGACGGACCAGCCTACATTCCCTATACCGACCGCGCCATCAAGTGGCATACCGATGGTTACTACAACCCGTATGATCGGCAGATACGCGCCATGCTGCTGCATTGCGTAAAGCGCGCAGGACAAGGCGGCGAAAACCGCGTGATGGATCACGAAATCGCCTATATGATGCTGCGCGATGCGAATATAGATTTTATCCGGGCGCTGTCTGCCATTGATGCCATGACCATCCCTGCACGCACCGATGAACAAGGCATCGCGCGTGCCGCACAGAGCGGCCCGGTATTTTTTGTCGATCCCGGGGATGGCGCACTGCACATGCGCTATACCGCACGCACCCGCAGCATCGAATGGAAACAGGACGACACCACGCAGGCAGCCGTCGCACTGCTGGAACGCCTGCTTTCTTCCGATTCGGCCCACATCCACCGCTTCCAACTGGAACCCGGCATGGGCTTGCTGTGCAACAACGTGCTGCATGACCGCAGCGCATTCATCGATGATCCGGATATGCCGCGCTTGCTGTACCGGGCTCGCTATCTGGACAGATTAGCGGATTTTTGATCGCAGCCTTATTCAAGTTTATGCAAATAATGCCGATACACTCAATAATGGCCCGGTAGTTTAACCAAACGCTACAAAAGGATGACCATGTCACAGATCTCGATACTCAAGCAAATCAAATATTCTTTTCTGGGTTTCGGGCTGACCATGGGGATAGTTTTTCCTTTCTACGCCAATTTCTTCGTTACCTGGAAAGCAGGCATGTTTCCGTGGTTCTCGCTGGGCTGTGTGGTCGCCGGCATCAGCATCGGCTTCGTCAATCATGCGCTGCTCAAATGGCTGCTGATCAGCAAGCTTCGCCTTGTTGCGGTTGCTGCAGAACGCATACGTCAGGGCGATTTGCGCGAAGGCTGTGGCATACGCAGCGATGATACGGTGGGCGAAATTACGGAAGGCTTCGACAGCATGGCCAGCGGTCTGCGCGAGACATTGCGCGAAATGGCGCAGTCTGCGAACTCTGTAGACACGACCGCACACGAGATCAGCACATCCATGCAGGCATTGGGCAGCACGATGGACGAATATCGCCAGAACTCGCACGAAATCGTCAATGTTATCAATGGAATGGCCGATGCCGCCAACTCCATTCTCAATTTGTCAGACGTCGCCCGCGACAGCGCATCTTCCGCCGACGTGCTGGTGCACAATGGCGTATCACAGGTAGGCAACACCGAAAAAGCGATCGCGGTGCTGGATGATGCCAGTCGCAAAATCTCTGCCAACGCCGCCAGCCTTGAGGGTAGCGCAAAAGAAGTCGAAACCGCCGTATCCGCCATACGCGCCATAGCCGAACAAACCAACCTGCTTGCCTTGAACGCCGCCATCGAAGCGGCACGGGCCGGTGAGCAGGGACGCGGCTTCGCAGTAGTAGCCGATGAGGTCAGAAAACTATCCGAACAGGCGGCGCAAGCCACCACCCGTATCGACGCGGTGCTCAAGCGCGTGAGTGTCGATGTCGCTTCCACAGTCAGCATTTCGCAGGAAAATGCAACCGCCGTTCGTGACGGCCTGCAGGCAGCAAAATCCTCTTCCGAAACCTTCGTACAGATAGAACAGGCCACCTCGGCAATGAAAAAATCGGTCGAAGCCGTGCGCGAAGCGGCCGACGATCAACAAATGCTGGTCGGCCTGGTGCTCAACCGCATGGCGGAAAATCAGGCGCGCACCGATACCGTTGCAACATACACCAAGGCCGGCATAAACGATTCGGCGCGCATGATAGAGGCTGCCCAACGACTGAACGATACGACCAAAAACTTCGTTGTCTGAGGGGGACGAAGCCGGGTAACCGAAAAATGCACAGAGCAATCCCTGAACCGCTACGCGAGTTTCACATTAAATACGCGGTAGCGCTTCCGGCCTGTGTATCCCGAATCCCTGCGCATAATCGATTCCGATTGCAATCAGCCGGGCACGAATGGCATCCGTCTCGACGAATTCGGCGATCGTTTTCAGGCCTGCGACATGGCCGATGCTGTTGATAGACTCAACGATGGCCTCATCCATCGAATCAGTCAGCATGTCGCGAATAAAGCCGCCATCGATCTTGAGAAAATCGGCGGGTAACGCCTTAAGGTAGGAGAAGGAACTCAACCCGGTGCCGAAATCATCCAGAGCCACATGGCAGCCCATGGTTTTTACACCATCGATAAAAGCGATGGCATGATTGAGATTGGCAATGGCGGCGGTTTCAGTGATTTCAAAACAAATGCTGCTGGTCGACAACCTGTTGCGCTCCAGCGATGCCTTGACAAAGTCAAGAAAGTTTTCATCGCCCAGAGTCGCCCCGGAAAGATTGACAAATGCGATTCCCTGACTCAGCTCGCTATTCGCCGCGCGGCTGGCTGCCAGCTCGGCAAAACAATGGGTGACAACCCACCGGTCAATAGCCGGCATCAGCCCGTAGCGCTCGGCGGCGGGAATGAAGGCACCCGGTAAAATCAGATCCGGACTTTCCGCATCAAGCATGCGTATCAGAAACTCGCAGCCGTTGGCTGGACTTGCGCCATTCAGCCCGACGATGCGCTGGAAGTGCAATTCGAAGTTATCCTGTTCCAGCGCACGGTTGATGCGGTTGACCCATTCCATCTCGGTGTGCAGGCGACGCAATTCCAGATTGTCCGGCAAATACACCTGAATCCGGTTGCGCCCCTTGTCCTTGGCTGCGTAACAGGCCATATCCGCCTGACGCAGCACATCGGCAAAGGTCAGGCCTGCCCGGTCAAGCATGACCATGCCGATGCTGGCGCCAATATTGAAGTTCTTCCCCTGCCAGGTGAATCGAAAATCACGGAGAAGTTCGAGCATCGCTTCAGCAATACGCTGGGCATGAATGTATGAACAATCCTGCAACAATACACCGAATTCATCGCCGCCCAGGCGTGCCAGCGTATCGGCACCGCGGATCGGCTCTTTCAAGAGCATAGCGACCTGGCGCAACAGTTCGTCGCCTGCCGAATGACCACAGGTATCGTTGATGATCTTGAACTGATCCATGTCCACATATAGCAAACAATGGCTGTGTCCATACGAGGTGTTTTGAAGTGCACTGCGCAGATGTCGCTCAAATTCGACGCGGTTGGACAGACCTGTGAGCGCGTCGTGATAGGCCATGTGCTCGATGGTCAGCTGCGCCTGCCGGTGCGTCTGACGGGCAAGGGCATCGCGCAGCTCCCGTTCGATGGCCGGCACCAGTCGGGTCAGGTTGCCCTTCATGATGTAGTCATGCGCGCCGCTCTTCATCGCGGCCACGGCAACTTCCTCCCCTATGCTGCCGGAGACTATGATAACCGGCAGGTCTTTAGCTTTCTCGCGAACGAGAATCAGCGCATCCTCGGAATTGAAACCCGGCATATTGTGATCGGTAATCACGATATCCCAGACGCCGTCATCCAGCGCCGCAGACAGTGATGAACGGGTATCGACGCGAATATGTTCGGGTGCAAACCCGTTGCGGGACAATTCCCGCAACACCAGCAGCGCGTCATCTTCTGAATCTTCAACCAGTAACAGACGCAGCGGCTTGTTCATTGTTTGCTGCCGATGGGCGATACGTTGAGCAGCAGCCAGTAGAGGCCAAGTTGGCGTACAGCTTCCATGAACTGCCCGAAATCGACCGGTTTCTGGATATAGCTGTTGGCCCCCAGCTGATAACTGGTGATAATGTCGCGCTCTTCTTTTGAAGAAGTGAGTATGGTTACCGGTTGCGTGGCGGTGCGAGGGTCGGCGCGAATTCGCCGCAGCACTTCCAGCCCGTCAATGCGCGGCAGTTTCAGATCAAGCAGAATGATTTGCGGCTGTTTGCTCGTGTCGCGACCCGCATAGCTGCCGGTCCCGAACAGATATTCGAGCGCTTCGACGCCATCGCGCGCCACAACAATCTCATTTTCGATGTTGTTCTTCTTGAAGGCCCGCAGCGTAAGCGCTTCATCATCCGGATTATCTTCCACAAGCAGAATGATCTTGTCTGAATTCATAGCGTATCCGCCCCCTTTATCATTTTTGCGAGCGATTGAGGTCAAATTTTCCTGTTTGAAAACAAGGAACCGGAAATACCCCCCTTTTCAGACTAGAACAATCGGCTATTATTGTATCAGTCTAAATTTAAAAAACAACCTTGTGGGGCGCGTGTATTAAGCCTGCATGATGGCCGGGTTGGCAAAGGTGCTTTCCGCACCCACAAAGTGGACCACGCCCGTTCCGCCCAGTGCAGTATTTTCGGCACCTACCGCCATCATCGTGTCGCCGTTTGTGGCGTGAGCAACTGATGATGTCATGACAGCGTACAACAACAAGCTTCCTGATTTTCATGCAAATTCCCTGATTTTTAAATACCGTCAGCCATGCAGATGCGCGCGCGGTTTATCCCTCTGTTTGCAGCTTTTCGGCGTGTAAAAAAGCCCGCTCCCCTGGAGGAGCGGGCTTTCCCGTGTAACTATTCAGATCGGCTTACAGTTTCCAGCTGTAGGCAATTCCCAGAGAGTCCTGGAACATTTTGATATTGGCATTGCCACCGCCGAAACCGAGTGGAATTGCGCCGACACCGTTCACATTCTGCTGGAAAGCATGCATGTAGGCCAGTGTCAGTTGATTCGTCTTGGTCACATCCCAGGTTGTACCGAGTGTCACGTGATCCTGCACCACGCCGGGAGCCAGAATATTGAACATGGTCTGACTGGCCGGGATCGGCTGCGTATTGTGGCTGTAACCTGCGCGCACGGTGAAGGTATCGCTCAAGGCATGGCTCACACCCAGCTTGATCACCTTCACATCCTGCCAGCCGAAACCCATGCCGTTGGCGGCACCCAAAGCACCACCGGGTACCGGATTGGCAACAGCAGGCACACCGCTGTACTGAATCACCTTGTAGTCGACAGAAACAATGGTCGCATCGCTAGCCTTGACCGCGATACCCGCGCCGTAGCTGCCGGGAATGTCAAAGCTGCCCTGCCCCGCGAACAAGCCGGCATACTTATTGAAGTTGCTCATGCTGGTCTTGGGCTGATAGGTCGCACCCAGCGTCACTGCCTCGCTCACCTGGCCTGTCCAGCCGATACGCATGCCCACACCGGTGGACGAGTCGGTGCCATTATTCGATAAAGCGGCAGCATTGGTGGATGATCCCGAAAACATGGGAAGCAGCCCTGTGGCGGAGAAAGTCTGATAGACCAGATTCAGCGAGATACCGATGGCATTGCTGTCGTTGATTTTCATCGCAAAAGTCGGCGCGATAAACAATTGCTGCAGGTTAATCCCGGCATTCGGACCGAACGGGCTGCTCGTATAGGAGGTATTCATCCCGCCGTTGCCATAAACAGACACGCCCAGCGACTTGTCGGGATCGATCATCTTGTTGTAGCCGAATTCGGGAATCAGAAAGAGCCCCCGGTCATTGCCGCCAAAAGTGCCATTTACCAGCCCGCGAGCACCGGAGACCTCCGCAGTGCGGGTAGGCTGGAACAAGTCCACACCCACATCCATACGGTTGCCTACCATCACCATGCCGGCAGGATTGTTGGCAGCCGCCAGTGAATCCTGAGGCAGCGCAATACCCACGCCGCCCATACCCTTGGATTTCATGCCATAGCCGTCCGAGAAATAACCATCGGTAGCATAGACCAGTGGCGATGTCATGACACCGGCGGCGAACATTGTTACAACAAGCTTTTTCATCTTCATTGCGACTCTCCCTGAGTATTATTTGAATGATTTATTGCCCGGCACTACTAACGGGCATGGCTTATAGCCACCCCTGATTATGAACTCGCCATGCCCGCTTCCCTCACCCGAACCCTGATAGAACAACTAACCATCGCCTAAGGCATCAGAGAACGATGCCTAAGTTGCTGGTTATCTCCCGGAGGGAGAGGGAACGAACGAATCGCTACGCGAAATTCACATTAAACTTCATTTGAAGCTTAAACGAACAAACAGATGTCGGTCTCGCCCGCAAAACCGAAGAACATCGCTGCGCCGCCGTATTCGACGTTATCGATGAATTCACTCTTGTCGAATTCAAACAGATCTACCGTCATCTGACAGGCGATGAATTTTACATCCGCTTCCAGACACAGGTCACGCAATTCTTCCAATGACGCCACGCCGTGTTTCTTGAGCTTTTGCTTCATCATCATGGTTGCCATCGACTCCATGCCGGGCAACATCTGCACGAATACCGGCATCGGCACCGGCATCGGCATCGCCGGATTGGCCAGCGGACTGATCATCACGTTCGACAGGTCCTTGCGCAGCAATTGCAAGCCGTAGAAAGTGAAGAAAATCTGCACGTCGTAACCTAACGCGGCTGCGGTGGAGGCCAGAATAAACGGCGGATACGCCATGTCCAGCGTGCCCTTGGTGGCGATAATCGCCATTTTTTTGGTAGTCATGCTTTACCCCTTTGAAGTGACTGCTTATTTCTTCTGTATAAAGAAAATGTACTTGCCGCAATCTTCAGTGTTGGAGAGCAGTTTGTTGCCGGTCTGATCGGCAAAAGCCTGCATGTCCTTGACCGCGCCACAATCGGTGGCGATAACCTTGAGCACTTGACCCGATTCCATATCGGCCAGCGATTTTTTTGTTTTTACGATAGGCAAAGGGCAGGACATGCCACTGGCATCAAATTCTTTATTAAAATTCATCTTTCATCTCCTACAAGTTAATAAAACACCGCTAAACAAAGCTGAACCCACGCTTACAAAGCAGAGGCTCAATTAAGAACGAGCTAGATAGTTTCGTCCATACCCACGAAGGGGAATACTGATAACCCTCTAGGGTTATTTATAAACAAATGCTTATACAGCTATCACCAGCGTCGGCACATCCATATTGCCCGCGATGTCCTGCATATTGCTCCGCCCGCCCAACGGAAAGAGATGATAGCGCTGTCGCCCGATCACCACCAGGTCAGCGCCGGTCTGTTTCACGACTGCAATCGTCTGCTCCACCAGATTGCCGACGCGCACCTCGCCACGCACAGCAGCGCCGGGAGCCAGGGCGACGTTCAAGGTATTAAGGCTTTGCGTCCTCGCCAAGCCATCCGTGTCGGCCGCTACACTCAACACGGTGAGCGGCAACCCGTAGATGCCCGCGATGGTTCCGGCGGCTTTGGAAATATCGGGCGCAGAAGGGGTGTCACCCACTGCGACGAGCACCTGGCGGCGCCACAATTCCGCCTTGCGCGGCACCATCAACACGTTGCACGAGGCGTCGTGTATCACGCGGCTGACCATATCACCTACCAGCATCCGTGCAAAGAAACCGGGTTTGCCGCGTCGGCGTATGACGATCAGATCGGTTTGAGATTCGACCGCTTCCGCCACTATTTCCTGGTGTCTGTGCGATCCCCGCCGCACATGCACATCCAGCTGTACGCCCGACACCTGTGCCCTGTCGCGCAACTGAGCAATTTTCTCGGCCGCCGCCTGCTCTGCATGCAAGGCGAATTCGGGCATTTCAGCCTCATATTCGGGATTGCTCAACAGCGGGAAAACGACTCGCAAAGGCCGGCCGCTTTTTTGTGCCATGGCAAATGCGACGCGCTCGGCACCCGCATCGAATTCGGTATGTTCGGTAGCCAGCAGGATACGAGTGAACGCTTGATTAGTCATGATGGATTCCCTATTTGCCGGCAGTCAGCCAGCCGGACGCTGCCAGCAACTGTACCGCCAGTGCGCCCACACATAATGCAACGAATACCCAGTCTCGACGCCGCGCGTAAATCGGCAGCACGGCCAGCAGGCAGATCAGCGAACTGGCCGACAACCAGGCAATGCCAATCAAGCCGGCAAAATCGCCCCGCCCGATCCGGGTCAACCAACTCCAGCCCGTTGGCGCGCCGGTTTGCTTCAGATACGCATCTACAGGCAGCCCCCATACCTTGGGCAATTCATTCAGCGGCACATCGGCCGGCAGCCAGCCTGTCACATAGGCCAGGAAGGCCACAATGAGCATCAGCAAGCCGGAGCGTGCGCCCCAATTCAACCAGCTTGCGTAACGCTGCTGTTCCTCGGAAAGCACGGGTTCGCCGGCAGACTCGTTATTTGAAATATTCATGGCCAGATTCCCAATCCTTTCAGCAAGGCGCGTATCCCGGCGAACAGCAACAAGGAAATGACCATTTTACGCACGACGGAAGCTCTCAACACATGCAGCAGACGCGCGCCTATCATCGCCCCCAGCATCATGCCGATCACCGAAGGAACGGCGATGATCGCCAGCACGGAGCCTTCATTGAGATAAACCCAGGTAGCCGATGAACTGGCAAGCGTCAGAATCAAACCGGAAGTACCCGCAGCCAGTTTGATCGGGGCGCCCATCAACAGATTGAGTACGGGCAAATTCGCCCAGCCGGCACCAACCCCGAACAGCCCGCCTATGAAGCCGATAAAAACAAACAGGAAAATACCCAGCGGGGTGCGGTGTACTTTCCACGAGATATTTTTCCCCTGCGCCGTGTCGCGAAACATCCCGTGCATGGATAACGCGATGGACAGGCGATCCGCCGCAGGCACAATGGGAAATTCGGATTTTTTGGCAGTCGCCATCAATGTCACGATGCCCAGAATAGTGAGACCGAGTGCGATCTGCACCACGCTGGCAGGAATCGCGAGGCCGACCAGAGCGCCTACGATGGCGCTGGCAGAAGCCAGCACAGCCAGCGGCAAAGCCAGTCTCAGATCCGCCAACCCGCCACGCATCAGCGAAGGTCCTGCCGCGAGCGAACTTGCCAGGGCGACCAGCAAACCGGCGCCCCGCACGAAGTCCAGATGAAAAGGAAAGAACCCCCCCACAATCGGTACAAACAATACCCCGCCGCCCACACCGGAAGGAACGGCGACAATTCCCAAAAAGAAGCAGGTTACAAATAAAGCCAGCGCCCAACCCCACCATGGCAAGCTGCCGGCAACCTGAGGCAGCGTTTCGGCAGCATAGGCGCCTGCTGTAAACAGCGTCATCGAGAGCAGCAGCAGCATCGCATTTGTCTTGAGCAGACCGCCTGCACTTTGCAGCCTGCAAATCAGTGAGTTCAACATCAGTGCTTACCTGTAAATATTTTAAGGGAACGCGGCTTCAACTGTATCGGTAATCAGCCTACCGTCTGGTAGTACAGGTTTTGCGGGTGATTCGCCTGCGCAAAGAAGAACCAGCGCTCAGCCAGCAATCCTGCATACTGCACGATAAACGCCACGCCAAACAACGAGGGAGTCAACATGCCTGCCATCAGCAAAACTAGCGGCGCCACAAAAGCCATCAGCAAAAATGCCGGTTTGATCGCACGCAAAAAGGCATCGCTCTTGCCGTGAAAGAATTCACGGGTATTGAATGATCCGCCCATGAAACCCTGCGAGCGCTGCACGATACGCGGGTGTTTGACGCCGATGGCCGTCTGTATCGTCGATGTCGCCTTCAGACGCGCATTGCGCACCAGAGACGCAATTCTGCCTAGCAATGCCAGCAGTGTGATGATAATCGCCCAGCCTCCGAAGAAATCAGCCTGCGATGGGGTCGTCATTGCCGCATAGAACGCCGCCAGCGTGAAACCGGAGGCGCTGCCCATCAGCATATAGTTGATAACGGTAAGCGGGGAATGCCACTCGCGCAGAAAGCGCAGGCAGGCATAGATCATGCCGGTGCAGACGAACAGCGTAAACGCCAGCAGCGTGCCGATGGCGCCCAGCACGATCGACAGATCAAAAACCATTCCGCCGGGCAACGCCCAGATGACCGGTTTATAACCGGTCAGATGCACGGCAGCGTAAAGGAAGGTCAGCCCCATGAAGGCCGGCAAGGCGATGACTTCACGAGACAACCAGGAAGTGCGCCATTGCGTAGCAGAGCGCCAGGCGCGTTCAGGTCTGCCCAGATGAAAGAAGGAGGCGATCAGTCCGCCTGCCAGCAGGATCAGGGCAAGTACGCTGCCATAGCCATAAAATGCGTCGGATTGCATCGGCAGCAGGCCGAACAGTGCGTAGGATTGATGCGTGAACAGCGCGAGAAACAGGCCTTGTGCCGCGCCGATCAAGGTTGTCAGAAAAATAACAGAATAAGCAGGTTTCATATCATCACCAGGCAGACACATCGTCCATGGAAGACTCATTTTTGCCCGGTTTGGGCAACAGTCCGTCCACTTTAAGCGGATTATCCGCACGCTCAAGCTCATCTTCATGAATCTTGATATTCGTCTTGCGACGCGGCAGATACTGATTGGCAGGGTGCGTACCCCACTCCGGCATCAGCGCGTATCCGGCGTTCTCGCGTATCGCCTTCGATACTGCCGATTCAGGATCGTGCACATCGCCGAACAAGCGTGCGCTGGTCGGACAGGCTTTCACACAGGACGGCTTGCGGTCGTTCTCCGGCAGCGTCATATCGTAAATGCGATCGACGCACAAGGTGCACTTCTTCATCACCTTTTCCTTCTCGTCGAACTCGCGCGCACCGTACGGGCATGCCCAGGTGCAATATTTGCAGCCTATGCATTTGTCGTAATCTACCAGCACGATGCCGTCTTCACGGCGTTTATAGGATGCGCCCGTCGGGCATACCGGCACGCAGGGAGGATCTTCGCAGTGCAGGCAGGACTTGGGCAAATGCAGCGTTTCAGTATTCGGAAACTCGCCGATCTCGAACGTTTGTACGCGATTGAAGAAGGTCCCGGTAGGATCAGCTCCATAGGGACGCTCGTCGCACAACGGCCCTGCCGAACCGGAAGTATTCCATTCCTTGCAGCTGGTCACGCAGGCGTGGCAACCCACGCACACGTTGAGATCGATCACTAAGGCAAGCTGGGTCACTTTGCGCCCCCTTTCAACTTGCCGCCAAAATAGGCAAGCAAACTCGGATGTTCCTTCATGCCGGGATATTTCTTCATAGGTTCAAATTGAGGTGAGGATTGAAGAGGTTCGCCCTCTTCCGCCTTGTAGATGCGCACGCGCACGTCGTACCAGGCGGCTTGCCCGGTGATCGGGTCGGAGTTGGAAAACACCTTGCCGTCAGCCGTTGCCGGCAACTCTTCGGAAATCAAATGATTCAGCAGGAAACCCTGCTGCGATTCATTCGCATCGGGCGACAAATTCCACGCACCGGACGCCTTGCCGATCGCATTCCAGGTCCACACCGTACCGGGCTCGACCGACTCGCTGTAGCGTGCCATGCAGCGCACCTTGCCCCATTGCGACTCGACCCACATCCAGCCGCCGTCGGCAATCCCCGCCGCCTGTGCCGTTTTTGAATTGATATTCAAGTAGTTATAAGCATGAATCTGGCGCAGCCAGGCATTCTGCGAATCCCAGGAGTGGTACATCGCCATCGGGCGCTGTGTCAGCGCCGACAACGGATACTTGTGCTTGTCGGTGACCTGCGTTTCCAGCGGCTCGTAATAGAACGGCAGCGGATCGAAATAAGTCTCGACGCGTTTGGCCAGTTGCGCGGGCGGACGGCGCGTGATTCCCTTGCCTTGTGCGGCCAGGCGGAATTTCTGCAACACCTCGGAATACAGATGGATCAGGATAGGTTCGGCATAGCGCGTGATGCGATTGCGCTGCGACCATTCCAGATAACCCTTGTTCCAGTTGCGCATGTACTGATAGGACTTCGGCAACACATGATGGTGGATGCAGTTATTCTTGGCGTACATCTCCCACTGATTCGGGTTCGGCTCGCCGCGCATGGATTTTTCGCCGCCCTTGCCGCGCCAGCCGGACAGAAAACCGATACCTGAACCCGGTTCGGTCTCCCAGTTGACGATAAAGTCGGGATAGTCGCGATACTTGCGAGAACCTTCCTTGGTGACAAAGGCAGGCAGCTTCAGGCGTGTGCCAAGCTCGATCAGCACTTCCTGGAACGGACGGCACTCTCCCGTCGGCGGCAATACCGGAATGCGCACCGAATCGACCGGACCGTCGAATTCCGAAATCGGTCGATCGAGCATCGACATCACGTCGTGACGTTCAAGATAAGTGGTATCCGGCAGGATCAGATCGGCAAACGCGGTGGTCTCGGAATGGAATGCATCGCATACCACGATGAACGGAATCTTGTACTCGCCGTCCTCCTCCTTGTCGGTGAGCATGTTACGCACCTCTGTGGTGTTCATGGTCGAGTTCCACGCCATGTTGGCCATGAACAACAGCAGCGTGTCGATCTTGTACGGATCACCGCGCCAGGCGTTGGTGATCACGTTATGCATCAGTCCATGCACCGATAAAGGATGCTCCCAGGAGAACGCCTTGTCGATACGCACCGGCGTGCCGTCCGGATTGACAAACAGATCGTCCGGGTCAGCCGGCCAGCCCAGCGGCATACCGTCCAGAGGCGTGTTGGGCTTGACCGCCAGCGGGGTGTTCGGGGTACGCGCACAGGGCGGAATCGGACGCGGGAACGGCGTCTTGTGACGGAAGCCGCCCGGCCTATCGATGGTGCCCAGCAGGGTCATCAGAATCGACAATGCACGTATCGTCTGAAAGCCGTTGGAATGTGCCGCAAGGCCCCGCATCGCATGAAACGAGACCGGATTGCCGATCACGGACTCATGCTCCTTGCCCCAGGAATCAGTCCAGGCAATCGGCAGTTCGATCTTCTGGTCGCGAGCCGTGATGCCCATTTCATGGGCCAGACGACGGATGGTATCACTCGGAATACCGGTGATCTGCGCTGCCCATTCCGGCGTATATTCCTCTACCCGCTCCTTCAACAACTGAAAGGCCGGCTTGACCGGTACGCCGTCGGATAATTTGAAATCGCCCAGCAGAAACGGATCAGCGCCCTCAGTATGCGTCACCACCGCCTTGTCGGTATTGCGATCCCACCATAATTTGTTTTGCGGGTCGTAGCATCCTTCCTCTTCGGGCACTTCGGTGCGCACGAACATGCCGAACTCATCGTGCTCCGCATCGAGATTGATCAGCTGGCCCGAGTTGGTGTAACGCACCAGGAATTCACGGTCATACAGGCCCAGCGCGATCAGCTCGTGTATCAGCGCCAGCATCAGCGCGCCGTCGGTGCCGGGGCGGATCGGCACCCATTCGTCGGCAATCGCCGAATAGCCGGTGCGTACCGGATTGATCGAAATGAAGCGGCCGCCCTCGCGCTTGAATTTCGACAACGATACCTTCATCGGGTTGGAGTGATGATCTTCGGCCGTGCCTATCATGATGAACAGCTTGGAGCGCTCAAGGTCGGGGCCGCCGAACTCCCAGAACGAACCGCCTATGGTGTAGATCATGCCGGCGGCCATATTCACCGAACAGAAACCGCCATGCGCGGAATAGTTGGGCGTGCCGAACTGACGGGCAAACATGCCGGTCAGGGCTTGCATCTGATCGCGGCCGGTAAACAAGGCAAATTTCTTGGGATCGGTTGCGCGCAGATGGGACAGCCGTTTTTCAAGTATCTCGAAAGTCTCGTCCCAGCTGATTTCCTCGAAAACGCCCGCTCCGCGCTCGGTGCCGGGCTTGCGCCGCAGCGGTTTGGTCAACCGCGCGGGGGAATACTGCTTCATGATACCGGAAGAACCCTTGGCGCAAATCACCCCGTTATTCAGCGGATGATCGGGATTGCCGTCTATGTAGCGCACCTCGCCGTTACGCAGATGCACGCGTATGCCGCAGCGGCAGGCGCACATGTAACAGGTGGTATTGCGGACTTCAGTCGTCGCATCAGCAAGCGGTGGCGCCAGGGGGTCATGCAGAGGTGAAATGGTACTGGAGGAGTCGCCGTGATTATGGGTTTTCATTCAAGGTTCCGCTGGTAAAAATTCTGCTGGCAATCGAACGCCCGATTAAAATCATTCTGACGTCCTGTCAGTATGCTGCGAGGGGATAATCATAACAGCCTGATAAATATCTATACATAAATCTGCACAGATCACGGAAAATCAACAGCATCCGTGAAACATGCACAGCTTCAAAGACTACAAGGTGAGCCTTTTCAAAGGGATGCCATTATGCCCAATGGAGAGCCCGGCCATCCATAGCCGTGATGAGCTATCCGCCTATAACCCGTAAGAGGGGTCGCGATATACTGAAAAAAGCCATAGCATTCGTCACTAGAAAATCAGAGCAGCCCACGGCCTGAATCGCGTTTTAAATAGTATATTCATTTCCGCAGTCCAATTATGATTGGGAGGGGTAAATAGGATGGCACTGGTCAAACCGCATGGTGGGGACGATTTAAATCCCTTGTTGCTACAAGGGACTGAGCTCGCAGACGAACTGGAATATGCGCGTTCGCTACCTCAGATTACCGTCAGTTCTCGGGAGAAGGGCGACCTTGTCATGATGGGCATAGGCGGCTTCACCCCGCTTGATGGCTTCATGTCCTATACCGACTGGCAGGGCGTTTGCGCCGGAATGAAAATGGCCAACGGCCTGTTCTGGCCTATCCCCATTACCCTCTCCATCGACAACGCCCGCGCGGATCTGATCAAAACCGGCAGCAACATTGCCCTGCTCGATCCGGATGATGACAGCATCCTGGCGACCATGCGCATCACCGAAAAATACACCATCGACAAGGCGCACGAGTGCGCAACCGTATTTGGCACTACCGATCTCGAACATCCGGGCGTGAAAATGGTGATGGAACAGGGCAATGTCAATCTTGCGGGCCCGCTCAAAGTTCTTTCCCAGGGCGGTTTCGACAAAAAATACGGCAAGCAATTCATGTCGCCGCGCGAGACACGAGAATTGTTTGAAACCATGGGTTGGAGCAAGGTAGCGGCGTTCCAGACTCGCAATCCGATGCACCGCTCGCACGAATATCTGGCCAAAGTAGCGATAGAAATCTGCGATGGCGTACTGATTCACTCCCTGCTCGGCAATCTCAAACCGGGCGACATTCCCGCCGAAGTCAGAACCGAGGCCATCTCCACACTGATCGAAAATTATTTCGTACCCAACACCGTGATACAGGCAGGCTACCCGCTGGACATGCGTTATGCAGGCCCCAGAGAGGCATTGCTGCACGCGCTGTTCCGCCAGAACTACGGCTGCTCGCACCTGATCGTCGGTCGCGACCATGCCGGCGTCGGTAATTACTACGGCCCTTTCGATGCGCATCATATCTTCGACAAGATACCCAGGGATGCGCTGGAGACCCAGGCGCTCAAGATAGACTGGACCTTCTGGTGTTACAAGTGCGGCGGCATGGCCTCCGCACGCACCTGCCCGCACGAAGGGGGCGACCGCCTGTTGTTATCCGGCACCAAGCTGCGCAAGATGCTCTCGGAAAATGCCGAGGTTCCGGCTGAATTCAGCCGCCCCGAGGTGCTGGAAGTGCTGCGCGGCTACTATGCCGGCCTTGCCGATGATGAGAAAGTAGAAGTAAAACTCAGCGGTCACTCCGGACGCTGATGATCAGGAATCCCTGAACAAGCTTTGCAAGGCATACGGTTCGATCGGACAGTACGCACAATGCACTATCACTTGCTCAGGAGTTCTATGGGGGTTCCACGCATCGTGTGGATATTTGTGTTTGATTTTTCAAAGGAGTATTGAAATTGCCAACATTCGTACGTACCGAAAAATGTGACGGCTGCAAGGGTCAGGACAAGACCGCCTGCATGTATATTTGCCCGCACGACCTGATGATGCTGGACAAGGATGGTTCAGCGACCGGCCATGCCATGAAAGCTTACAATCAGGAGCCCGAACAGTGCTGGGAATGCTATTCATGCGTCAAGATCTGCCCGCAGAATGCCATCGAAGTTCGCCATTATGCCGACATCGTCCCGCTGGGTGGATCGGTGCAACCGATGCGCGGTTCCGATTCGATCATGTGGACGATCAAATTCAGAAACGGCACGCTCAAGCGTTTCAAATTCCCTATCCGCACAACGAGCGAGGGCTCTATCGATCCTTACGGCAGCAAACCGATGCCCAAGATGGCCGATCTGACGTCCCCGGGCGTATTTACCAGAGAAGTGATGGGCGGTTATCGCGCAGGCCGTCCTGAAGAGCTGATCCGCCGGTAAGTCGGGTTTTCATGCAGGAACAAAGCAGTACATCGCTGTGTTCCGAGGGATTGCCCTTGCGGCATTAACCCGACTCAGAATCATAACAAACAGGGAGTAAGTGAAAATGTCTGAAGGAACTTTTGGTAATCCAAGAATTGTTCAGGAAGAACTGGATATTCTTCTGATCGGCGGCGGCATGGCGTGTTGCGGTGCCGCTTACGAAATGATGCGCTGGGCCGAGGCTGTCAAGGCCGAATCCGGCGTCGAACTTAAAATCAAACTGGTCGACAAGGCGGCGATGGATCGCTCCGGCGCCGTAGCTCAAGGACTTTCCGCAATCAACACCTACATCGGCACGGAGCAGGACCCTGCCGATTACGCACGCATGGTCTCGAACGATTTGATGGGCATTACGCGCGACGATCTGGCCTACGATCTCGGCCGCAACGTCGATGATTCGGTACATCTGTTCGAAGAATGGGGCCTGCCGATCTGGAAGACCGACTCGGAAGGCGTGCGCCACGATGGCGCCGAATCCATCAAGGAAGGCCTGCCCAGCTTGAAGGATGGCGGAAAACCGGTGCGTTCCGGAAAATGGCAGATCATGATCAATGGCGAATCCTACAAGTGGATCGTCGCCGAGGCTGCCAAGAAAGCCCTCGGACTCGACCGTATCGAAGAGCGCATCTTCATCGTCAAGCTGATCAACGACAAGAACGATCCGAGCCGCATCGCGGGCGCCGTCGGCTTCTCGGTACGCGACAACACCATCCATATCTACAAAGCCAAGTCCATCATGCTTGCCGCCGGCGGTTGCGTGAACCTGTTCCGCCCACGTTCGGTCGGTGAAGGTTCCGGTCGCGCCTGGTATCCGGTATGGAACGCAGGTTCCACTTATGCGATGGCTGCCGAAGCCGGTGCCGAGATGACCATGATGGAAAACCGTTTCGTGCCGGCCCGCTTCAAGGACGGTTACGGCCCGGTCGGCGCATGGTTCCTGTTGTTCAAAGCCAAGGCGACCAATGCTTATGGCGAAGACTACATGGTCAAGAACAAGGAAATGCTCAACGACTATCCTCCCTACGGGCAGGCTGCCGTACCCGCTTCCTGCCTGCGCAATCACCTGATGCTCAAAGAAATGAAGGAAGGCCGCGGCCCGATTTACATGGACACCGTCACGGCGCTCGCAAAACTGCGCGAGACCCTGTCGCCCAAGGAAGTCAAACACCTGGAGGCCGAAGCCTGGGAAGACTTTCTGGACATGTGCATCGGCCAGTGCGGCATCTGGGTCGGTGAAAACATCGAACCTGAGAAGAAAAATTCCGAACTGATGCCGACCGAACCCTACCTGCTGGGATCACACTCCGGTTGCTGCGGTATCTGGGTATCCGGCCCTGAAGATCTTGGCGCGCCTACTGACGAAGAGCATGAAGAAAAGGACAAAATCCCGGCTCACCTGCCAAAAGGCTGGAACTGGGGCTACCGTTCGATGACCACCGTCAAGGGTCTGTTTACCGCAGGCGATGGCGTGGGCGCATCCGGCCACAAGTTCTCCTCGGGTTCACACACCGAAGGTCGCCTGGCTTCCAAGGCAATGATCAAGTATGCACTGGATAACAAGGACTGGAAGCCTGAGTTTGACGTGACGCCGGAGCAATTGGCCGAAGAAATCTACAAGCCGGTGCGCACCTTCCTGGAGCACAAGGACTACACCACAGCAATCGACGTCAACCCGCATTACATCACGCCCAAGATGCTGCAAATGCGTTTGCAGAAAATCATGGACGAGTATGTTGCAGGTGTTGCAACTTACTACAACACCAACGACAAGATGCTGGCGGTTGCAGAAGAAAAGCTGGAAATGCTCAAGGAAGACGCAGAAAAAATGCGCGCAAAAGACCTTCATGAGTTGCTGCGTGCATGGGAAAACTACCACCGCATTATCACTGCGGAAGCGCACATGAAGCACATCCAGTTCCGTGAAGAATCCCGTTATCCGGGTTTCTACTATCGCACCGACAAGAACTTTATCGATGAGAAAAACTGGCATTGCTTTGTGAATTCCATTTACAATAAAAATACCAAAAAATGGACCTGCTTCAAGCGCAAGCATGTCGACCTGGTCGACAAGTCCAAGCTGTTCAAGCCGGCTGCGCACTAGCTGCATGACGTGAATACGGGTGCCTGCGGGGTTCGTTCACGAACTCTCAGGCGCCCTCTTTATTTTATACGCGTCAGGAAAGAATAAATGAATCAAACCAGTGACAACACCAACCCGTATCCGACCAGTCCGGTCATGCCGGAAATGTTCGAAGGCAACAAGACCATCCAGTTCAGTTGCCATAAAGGCATCGGATGTTTCAACGCCTGCTGCAAATCGATCGACATCAGCCTCACGCCTTACGACATCGTGCGCCTGAAAAACAGGCTGGCTATCACTTCCAGCGAATTTCTGGAACATTTTACCTTCCCCTTTGAAATGGAAATGAACAGCATTGCCGGGGTAAAACTCAAGCCGGTTGAAAATGGCACCGCCTGCCAGTTCATGACCATTGATGGTTGCAGCGTTTACGAAGACAGACCCACGGCCTGCCGCTATTACCCTGTAGCGCTGCTGTCCCTGCGCAGACAGGACGAATACGTCGACCGCAACGCCTATGCGCTGGTCAAGGAAGATCACTGCCTGGGACACCTGGAACCCCGCTCGCTCACCATAGACGAATACCGCGCGGAACAAGGCATCGAACCCTACGACGAAGCCTCGCGCGGATGGCGCCAACTGATCCTGAAGAAAAAATCATCCGGCCCGTCTATCGGCAAGCCTTCAAAACGCAGCCTGCAACTGTTTTTCATGGCCTGCTACGATATCGACCGCTTCCGCGAATTCGCGCTCAGCGACTCATTCAATATGCTTTATGACATTTCTGACAAAGAGCGCGCAACATGGACTTCTGACGATGTGTTGATGCAGTTCGGTTTCCGTTTCCTGCGTCAGGTGCTGTTTGGCGAGGAAACCATCAAGATGAGTGAAGACGCCCTGCTCGTTCGCCGCAAGCAGGTTCAGGACTCGCGCATGCGACTCGAACTTGAGGCCGCTGCAATCAAGGCGCAGCATGAGGACGACCTGGTCGACGAAGACTAATAGTTCTATATGAAAGGCCGTGGGTAACACGAACGGCTGACGCTATGATACTGCCGACGTTAAACGTGAACGACGTCTGGTAAATTTCCACTATATACAAAAAAGCTATTTAGAAGTAACAAACAAGTATTTAACACGCATATAAAATATCGCTAGACTGCCTCCCTGCAAGTTGTAATTAACTCAAAAGGAGGCAATGCAATGTTTAAGCTGATCAAGAATGACCGCATCGTGATTGACGAATGGAAGACCCTGAAGCTCGCCCGCGGCGATACACCGCACAATGTGAGATTACCGGTCGGCCCCCTGCTGGTACCGCTTTCGGTTTGGCAGGCTCGCCGTGCCGAACTGATACACCGTGAATATGAACACGGCTGGCCACTCGGTATCTGGCTGACAGCGGCAGATCGGGCCGAATCGATAGCACAGGACATCGATGACTTCACCGTAATCGCCATTGAATTTGACCGGCACAGCGAAAGTCAGGGATACGCAACGGCTCGCCAGTTACGCGAGCGTTACGGCTACCGGAGTGAATTGCGCGCCATCGTACCGGAAGACGACGCCTCTCACCTGCATGAAGCAGGATTCGATGCCCGCATCGTCGCAGGCCACGAAAAAAGCAATGCCGAGGTTGTCCCATCGGACTGGTTCAATCTTGACCTCATCAGGCGGGCCAGGAGCAAGCTGCACGCGGGTGCGGCTTGAGTTCAGATCACCAGCGGCCCCTGGTATTCATCGTCAAGATTGGCTGCGGTAGCGCTGGTGGAAGTGTCGGCCAGCTGACGTTCGTGATCGGATTGCACCTGCAATAGCGTCACCACGCATGCCTGCAGATCCTGATATTCGTCTTTGCCGGTGCCATATTGATCGGCTTCGGAATAGAAAAACTGGCAGCGATAACGTCCGTCAGCGATTTTACATATGACAAACTGTGCGCCGCGCTCTGTCCAGTACAGCGTGGGGCACAAAGTCAGGTGTGTAGAGAGTGGATCGAGTTGCAACTCGCTGTCAGCCAATTGCATGGGAACCAGCTTGCCGTACTGCTGGAACAGTTCGGTGGTGACAAGCTTTTGCTCTGCTTCGGTAAAATCGGGGACTGGCGTATTCATGCGTTTTTTCCAAAAATTATAGTGGTCAAGTCTGCGCCCATGGCAGACCGTCGAAACGCCAGCCGTTGTGGGAATTGCGGTGATGTTGTTCATCCAGATCGCCTTCAAAACCATGCAGCACGTTATACACATCCTGAAGCCCGGCTTTTTCCAGCGCCAGTCCCGCATCCACTGAACGGCGACCGGAACGGCAGATCAGCACGACGGGGCGATTCACGCTGGCGGCTTTTTTTACGTGCGAAACGAAGTCAGGACTGATTTCCCACTCCGGTCCGTCGACCCATGGGATCAGGATGGAACCTCTCGGATGACCGACAAACAGGTGCTCCATTTCGCTGCGCACGTCGACGAACACGGCCTCAGGGTTAGCCTGCAAAAAGTCAAAAGTTTGTTTAGGTGTCATATGTTGCATAATGATGCTCCCGATAGACCAGCTGGCGCTATTATAGGCGATTTCCGTTGTTTCTATCCTGCCTCATCGGCAGCGGAAATATGCAGTGGTTTGAATGCAGTGCAGGCAGGCGCATCCGTCAGAAAAATGTCCTTGAACTCGCAATAAGCGGTATCTGCGCGAACCGACCCGTAAGCCGAACTGACGATGTTCAAACCGGGTATCATGGCTTCGAACGCTTCAGGATCGATGACGAAGTGTCCGCACTGACAACATGTATTCATGGGGGTTGGGCGCAGGGCTTGCGCCGTTACATGGCCGACCAGTGATCCGCAAAAACATGGGCGGACAGGTAGTAGCCCAGCAATACGTTCACGGCAACCCCGATGGTGAATGCCGAAAAAGTCTTCCAGCCCACCGGCTTGAGTTCGCGAAAACGGGTCGTAAGCCCGATACTCAGGAAGCAGAACAGGAAAGCCCAGGTGCGCAGCGACACCAGCGGCATGATCAGCGCAGGTTTCACCACCTTGTTGAACTCGTCGGTTGCATAGCCGCTGGTGATCCAGGTCATCAGCATGGACGCCACAAAGAAACCGATCACGAATTTCGGAAAACGCCACCAGATTTCTCCTGCATTCGGCTTTACGCCCGTTTCCTTTTTCTCCCAGACCAGGGTTGCGATCAGCGCCCAGACGATGGACCAGATGCCTATCCACAGATCGCGCCCGATCACCTTCATCAGGGTGAACGCCTTGATGGTCGAGTCCTCATGACCGGCCATTTTTCCGTAGGCGCTGGCAGCGGCAAACCCGGCGGCATCCGCAAACTCGGAAGTGCCGATCCAGGCGCCGGCCACCCCGGCGGAAAGCCCCAGCGCCTGTGACACGAAAGGCAGCACAAGGATCATCACCAGCGCCCAGCCCACCACCAGCGTGACGGAGGTGTAAAGATCGTCCTTTTTCGCGCCGACCGAAGCGGCAATCGCCATCGAGGCCGAAACCCCGCATACCGATCCGCCCACCCCGATCACGGCCGCCAGGCGCCGGTCCAGTCCGAACAACCGGGTCGCGCTGAAATAGATGACAAGACATGTCACCAGTGAAATGAAAGTGGCCTGCATGATGGCAATCGGCCCTGCGGTAAGCACCAGCGTGATCGGAAACGTCGCGCCCAACAGGACAATGCCGAGCTTGACGTAATATTCAACCCGAAATGCGCTGTCCATCCATTTTGGCAGGCTGACCGTGTTGGAAATAAGCAGACCCACGACCAGTGCGACAAGCGGCGCTTCGAGATTGAATTTGGCGGCGTTCACCCATCCTGCGACGGAGAATATCACCATGGACAATACGTAAAGAAAAACAAAGGAGGGCACGAACTCGCGCATCTTGATGCCCATGATGCGACAACTCACGCCGAAGAGCGCCATCCAGCAGAAAAATTGCAAAACGTACATGCCGGCATTTTTAGCAAAATGCGCCGCCAGTTGATCGAAAGACGACCACTTTACGCCTCCCGGATTGACCGCCAGCGCAGACAGAAAATGACTGCCGCTGCTGAAGAGTAAGACGGCCAGCGCCATGAGGCCGATACCAAACCAGATTGCCCACCAGTCCTCTTTCAGATACAACTCCTTCCAGCCCATGCTGCGGACTTTCTGGGGTTCACCGCTTTCGTTCCAAGCTTCCTGAGTATTTCCCATGACAAAACCCTCCCCGGTAGATTACGTTTTGATGGCTGGCAATCTGGGCTGCGCTGTATTGTAGGAATGGTCAGCCCACATGCATTTACAGCGCTCCAATTATCGGCAAATCCCTCCTTAATTTAAGTTAATCGTAGTACGTCATTAAAACAGCTTGAGCGCCTTACTTGATGATATCAAACAACTTCTGCGGGCGCAGGATATTTCCGTCCAGACCGGCCTGTTTCGAATTTCCGCCATAAGCCACGGTCATCAGCTGCGAGTAATATACCACCGGCATCGCCAGCTTGGTGCCCTGCTTTTTGTTGATCTCGGACTGATATATTTCGACATTGGCCTGACACAACTGGCAGGGCGTGACGATCATATCGGCGCCGTGATCATAGGCGGATTCGACGATGTCGCGGATCTGCTTCTGTGATTTTTCCGGTTCGGAAAAAGCCAGCGCACCGCCGCAACAGGTGACCTTCTGCTCGTAACCGGTAGCCGCTTCCGCGCCGACCATTTCGATCATCTTGTCGAGATACTGCGGGTTCTCGAAGGACTCACCGGCGATACCGAAAGGACGGTTGGTCTGACACCCGACGTAGCCTGCGATCTTCAGCCCTTCCAGCGGCTTGACGACAGGTTCTTTCATGGCCTCGAAGCCGACATCCTCGATCAGCACTTCGATCAGGTGACGCGCCTTGACCGTTCCGCTTAAGTGTAGTCCGGCTTCCTTGAGCGCCTCGTTGGTGTCCGCCATCAGGCTGTCGACTTCATTGAGCTTTTCTGCGGTCTCGCGCGTGGAAAGCCAGCAGGCAGGACACCCTGACACCAGATCCTGCCCGGGAAGATTCTGTTCAACCAGCGCCAGATTGCGGGCGTTGAGCACCAGACGCGATAACTGCCCGCCTTCGCCGTAACCGATGGAGGCGCTGCAACAGTTCCAGTCGGGAATCTCGTTAAGCTGAATATCCAGTTTGTCGCACATCACACCGATGGAAGGGACGAAATTGGAAGCAGACGCGCCCTTCTGGGATGAGCAACCCGGGTAAAACGCATAATTTTTCTTGGCCATATTACGGACACCTTTCAGGATTCATATTTCGTCTTAACCGATAAAACGATAAACCTTGCTGCATAATTACAAGAAATCGCACTCCTCCGTCAGGAAGTGAACCCCTGTCTGCGGTCTTCGATTTCACGCGCCTTGGCGAGCATTTTCTGAATGCCGCCGATATCCCTGCATTTGTGTCCACCTATGATTTCCATCGGATTAAGGCGCCTGGCCTTGACAAGCCCGAGTGCGATGCCCTGCATACTCAGCAGATTCTTGATACCCTGCACAAAACCGTCCTTGAAATAAACCGCCAGCGAAAACTTGAGTTCGTTGACCCGGCCGGTCTTGACCAGATTTTGCCAGAATATTCTGGCAAGCTCCCGGGTAGGCTGCCCCTTGGGCGCCAGTTCCAGCCGATGGGAATAATGCGCCAGGCCATGCATGATGTGCGTGATCGGCAACTTTCTCGGACATCGCACGATGCAGCTATAGCAGGAGGTGCACATCCACATGGCGTCCGAGGTCAGCACCTCTTCGCGCTTGCCCGCCATGATCATGCGGAACAGCTTCTGCGGGGAATGTTCCCATGCGTTGCCCAACGGACAGGAACCCGCGCAGACCCCGCATTGCATGCACATCTTGACCCATTCGCCATCTTCAACACGTTCCTCGACCTCCCTGAGGAAATTGTTCTCGTATTTCGCGACAGCCTTTTGATTCAGTTCGCTCATAGCATCTCCCCTTAACCGAAGCCTTTCATTGGTGACGGCCCCATCTCAACCAGTTGCGCGACATAGTCGTTAATGAAACCGGCAACCTTTGCATTGTCGGTGATCGCCACTTCAAAACTGGACACACGCTCAGGCTCCAGCCCCATCCCTGTCAGGGTATCGCCGATCTTGCTCATGCGGTAACCGGCAAGTTCCGATCCCTTGACGAAGTGACACTGGTATTCGTCGCCCTTCTTGCAGCCCATCATCATCACGCCGTCGTAGCCGGAATTGAGCGCGTCGGTAATCCAGATGGTGTTCACCGAGCCCAGGCAGCGCACCGGAATGATGCGCACGAAGGCAGAGTAAACGATGCGCGAGAGCCCCGCCATATCGAGCGCAGGATAGGCATCGTTCTCGCAGGCGAGTATCAGCACGCGCGGCTTCTCGGAGAACTCGTCGGGTATCTCAATCGCCTTGATCTGGTTGCCGACGGTATCCACCGAATAATTTTCGAAGGAAATCACCCGTACCGGACAGGCGCCCATGCAGGTGCCGCAACGCCGGCAGCGCTGTTCGTTGAATACCGGAAAACGACGTTCATCCTCGTCGATGGCGCCGAACGGACATTCCACCGTACAGCGTTTGCACTGGGTACACCCTTCCAGACGCACAATAGGGTAAGACAAGTCGCCCGCACGCGGATGGGCGGCACGGCCGAGGCTGGCATTCTCGGCGGCCTGTATCGCTTTCAACGCGGCGCCGGTTGCATCCTCGGTCGCCTGCATGATATCCATCGGGCGACGCACAGGGCCTGCGGTATAAATACCGGTACGCTGCGTCTCGTAGGGGAAACAGATGAAATGCGAATCGGCAAACCCGTATTTGAGCTTGGGTACGTCAGGGCCCTGCCGGTAGGTCAGATTCAGGATGGAAATACTTTTCAACTCGGACTTCTGCTGCTTGGCTTCGATCGAGCCGCCATCGGCTTCCTTGGTAAGCTTGTCCCACAATATGACATCCACGCCGGAACTCGGCACCTGACCGGTAGCCAGCACCACCAGATCGGCCTGTATCGTTGCGCCCGAATCGAGTATCAGGTCTTTATAGTTAACCTTGAGACCGTTACTCTCCGTTGTCACGCTGCTGGCTTTCCCTTTCGCAAAAATCACGCCCTTGTGCTGCGCGCTGCGATAAAAATCCTCGCCCATGCCCGGCACACGCAGATCGTCGTACACCACCACCGCGTTCACGTCGGGATTGGCGTCCTTGAAATACATTGCCTGCTTGATGCTGGTCGCGCAACAGTGGCCGGAACAGTAAGGCAGATGCTGTCCGCTGTCGTCGCGTTGTCCCGCACATTGCAGAAACACCACGGATTTGACCTCCCGTCCATCGGCGCGTTTCATCACACCGCCATTGGCAGCCATCGCCAGCGCTTCGAGTCCTGCCTGATCCACCACGTGAGCCAGGCCACCGCCCAGCTCGGGCAGTTTGGCAATGTCGTAAGTGGTAAAACCGGTCGCCTGAACGATTGCACCGACGGCCACTTCGGTGATCGAGCCGGACTCCTGCGCCAGTTTGACGGCGAAGCGGCCCGGTGCGCCGGCAGTTTCCGCAATCGTCGAATTAAGATGTACCGTAATCAGAGGATGTGCACTCACCCTGGCGGCAAGTGCTGCCACACCGGTCTCCTGCGGCTCGGCATAAGGGGTTTTATAGGGTGCACGCTTCCACAGTTTGCCAGCCCAGCCGCCGAGTTGCGCCTGTTTCTCGACCAGAATCACCTCATAGCCGGTCTCGGCGGCTTCGAATGCGGCAGTCAGTCCCGAGATACCCCCGCCGACCACCAGCAGGTTCTTCAGTTGCGTATGATTCGGATTGCCTTCCGGCATCCTGGATTTTTTAAGCTCGGCGCAACCCATGCGCACGTAATCGTCCGCCATCTCCTGACGAACCTCATCGTGCGCTGCGCCTTCTGCAACCACCCAGATCACCCCTTCGCGCAGATTGGCACGGGTCATCGCAACTGAAGGGAAGTTAAACGCTTCCGTCTTGGCGCGGCGCGAACAGGCCGCGATACAGATATGCGTGACTGCTTCGTTTTCGATGTCGTCGCGTATCATCTGCACGCCTTCGCTGTTGCACAGAAAATCGTGCTGCCGCACCAGCGCCATCTTGCCTTCCTTCTGCGCGATCCTGGCAAGCTGTCCGACATCCAGCTTATCTCCCAGGCCGCAGCCCGAACAGACATAGGCAGCCGTCTTCATTTCGATCTTCACGTCAGCCATCATCTAACTCCTTCGACTGTAGAGGTTTTATGCACCACCTGTATCGCGCGCAATGCCGCAGCGGTTGCGCTTTGCACCGAGCGGTTCACGTCCAGCGGACTGGTCGCCGCGCCCGCACCATAGATACCTTCGACCCCTGCCGGGAGATTGGACCCCTCGATAAAGCCGGACGAATCGAGCAACATGTCGTCCGGCAGCTTGATGCCGCGTGTTTCAGGCTCCATGCCGACCGCCAGCACGACCAGATCATGTGTCGTGGCATAGCGGTGATAACCTTCGGTGTCCACGCCGTGCAACACCGGATTACCCGCCTTGTCCTCGACGATCTTGGCCACCTTGGATTTGATGAAACTGACGGTCGGGTCCTGCTGTACTTTCAGATAAAAATCTTCCAGACGGTCTATCACGCGGATATCGATGTAGTAGATCGTCGATTTTGCGTCGTCGCCGTACGCCTCGCGCACATAATGCGTCTGCTTTAATGAAGCCATGCAGCAGATGCGCGAACAGTGACGCAGATGGTTTTCGTCGCGCGAACCTGCACACTGGATAAAGGCGATGTTCTTTGCTTCTTTGCCATCGGAAGGACGCAGCAGTTTGCCGCCGGTCGGTCCATGCGGATTGGCGAAACGCTCGAATTCCACGCTGGTGATCACGTTGGCGAAGCGGTCGTACCCGTAGGGCTGTATCTTGGCCGCGTCATAAGGCTTCCAGCCGGTCGCCCAGACGATCGCTCCTGCCTTGATCTCGACGATCTCCTCCTGCATGTCGAGCTCGATTGCATCGTATTTGCAGGCTGCACGGGCTTTTTCCGCATCCGCAGTGCCGATGATGGAAGGGTCCAGCACATAGTGCATCGGATAGGCCATGTTATGCGGCAGATAAGCGGCACGCGTCTTGGCAAGATTGTATTCGTAAGGGTTATCTATCTCCGTCTCGACCGCTTTGGCACACTCACCGCAGGCAGTGCAGTTGGCATTGACATAGCGTGGTGAGAGTTTCAGCTTCACCGTGTAATCGCCGCGCACCCCGCTCACCTCCAGCACTTCCGTCATGGTCATCACGCGCACGTTGCGGTTACCCTTGAGGCGGCGCAAATTGATTTCCATGCCGCAGGTCGGATGACACATCTTGGGAAAGTATCGGTACAGCAGCGCGGTACGCCCGCCCAAGGTCGCGTTACGCTCGACCAGGATCACCTGTTTGCCGCATTCCGCAGCCTCCAGCGCCGCCGTCATACCGCCTATTCCTCCGCCCACGACCAGAATGGTCTGGCTGGTTGCAATTGAAGCCGTCACTTGAACCTCCGTAAATAATTGCGATAGCCTTCGGGGTTTTGGTTTTTTAGGTGTGGATTTCAAAAACCATGCTGTCCAGATCACCCAGTATCCAGGTGAACGCTTCCTCTATGCCAGGCGCACCGATACCGGAAACAGATCCCGGATTGACCAGCAACGTCTGCTCCCCCTTGATATTCGGTTGCCAGATTATCTCTGCGACATGACTGTGACCGCAGCAAACCAGATCGTAATCGCCGGTACAGGCCAGCGCGCGTCCATAGTGCGGATAGTGTGTCGCAAAGATGCGCCGCCCGGCCAGCTCCAGTTCCGCATCATGCCCGTGATAGGTCAGCAATCCGCCGGATTTTGCCATCATCCTGTGCATCGCCATCTGGTCGCCGACATTGTTGCCATGCACCACATGCAGCGGTATGCCGAGCTTCAGCGAGGTGCGCAGGGTGTTGGCCCCGATCAGATCTCCGCAATGGATTACCGTCTGTGCGCCCAGGGACTGCGCTTTGGCTATCGCCGCAGCCAGCGGCTCGGCACGATCATGACTGTCGGAGACGATGCATATTTTCATTTATTTCGTATCCCGCACGGCATTCATCACTTGCAGCCGCAAAGCCTCAGTTGACGATGCATCGCAACTATATAATTAAAATATTCAATCGGCCATCATCGGAACAAGACTCAACAGTTCGCGGGTAAATCGCAGCACTGTCGAAGCAGGCCGAACGCATCAACGAATCACAGAAAACAAGCTGCTTAATAGCAATCCGGCAATGATCTGTGTTCTAATTCGCGACTTAAAGAAATATCAGCTTATCCTGAAATTCATGTAAGCAGGCGAACTTGCCCATGCAGCAGGTTTACCGTCCACGCAGATGACAAAACCACCGACAACACCCGGCATTGTTCGACTGACAATATGGCATGAGCCAGTTGATGCTGTTTTTATTCGACTCATGCGCCGCAGATGCAGCAGCCAATGACTAAAGCGCATGGTTGTCGCGAGTTGCGCTATTAGGCGCAATTGCTCACCCCTGTGTCTATAACCATATCGGGGGAGGCGGGTTATAACCCTGATGGGGTGGATATATATTGTATAATTCGACTTGTTGCATCTTGAGATAGATACAACTGACTCTGTAAAACTGTTTTCCGGACTGACAGCCAGATTGATGCGCAAAAAAACAATTCCCATCTCAGACACCATCCACAGCGAGTTTACCTGGTTGCGTGATCCAGAATTTACGCCTCCCGGAAAGGGGGGCGGTGCGGAAATTTGCCTGACGCATGAGATTGCCGCCCCGCGTATTGGCGAACTCAAAACGTTGTTGGAAATTTTTCTGGCGAATACCATCAACACAATCGGCGCTTCCGCCGGATTAGTGCGGTTAATCTCCCCCGATGCGCTCAGTTTGCCTATCATCAGCTCGGTAGGATTCTCCGGCGAACTGCAAACAGGAACCGAAAGCTTTATCGGTTTGGATTGTGAAGCCAACGATATAGCGAACCTGAGCAGGACTATCCATACTTCGGACATCAGCTCCTGCAACTTGCGACAGAGCTGCCAGCATACTGATTGCAGCTTCCGGTCACTCATTACCGCGCCACTTGAATCGTCCAATACACCTGGCACTCCGCTGGGTATTCTGACACTGTTTTTTAATACAAAACAGGAAACCGCGAGCCTGACCATTAATACCGTAGCCTCTTTTGCCGAAATGATAAGCGCTGCCGTAGAACACTCGTACGTGAATCGGGAAGCACAACGCATAGACAGGCTTGCCGCACGTCTTGCAATTGCAAATGACATTCATGACTCGCTGGCGCAGACCTTGACCTATGCACGGATGCGCGTCAGCCTGCTGCTTGAAGCCTCCCGTACCGGCAATAAACCGATGGCGACCAAATATGCGGACGATCTGGACGAGTCTCTGGAAATTGCACAAAAGAGTGCGCGCGAACTGGTCACCAATTTTCGTTGCAAGATTAACCACGAAGGATTATCTGCCGCATTACATGACCTTGCCACTGAATTTCGCCAACGCAACAACATCGTGTTGGAGTACCATAACCGGCTGGTCGATCTCGAACTGCCGCTCGAACATGAAATTCAGACTTACCATATCGTGCATGAGGCGTTGAGCAACATTGCGAGGCATTCCGGCGCGACTCATGCGCGGCTGTTTGTTGATGCCAGCTTCGGCTATTACGTGTTCACCATTGAAGACAACGGCAGCGGCGAATCTACTTTCGCACCGGTAGAAGGGCATTACGGCGTGATCATAATGCGCGAACGGGCGCGTCAGATAGGCGGCACAATCAAGGTGGAAAGCACCGCGGGACAAGGTACGCAGGTACAATTGTCCTTTCCCGAACCCTCACTGGATTGGAGAGCAGCAAATGAGTGACAAATTAAAAATCGTACTGGTTGATGACCAATGCCTGTGTCGTCTTGGTTTAAGTGAACTGCTGGCGAACAGCTACGATTTCGATGTGGTCGGTACGACCGACAACGTGATTGAGCTGCGCACGCTGCTGGATACAAAACCCGATCTGCTGATCGTTGATTTACGCATGAAACCGCTGGACGGCATCTCCTTATTGAAACAACTGCGCACGGAGAACTATCTTACCCCTGCCATCATGCTCACCATGAGCGATTCGGAAGCCGACCTGAAAAATGCGATACGCGCCGGCGTACGCGGGTACTTGCTCAAGGATATGGCGCCCGATGATGTGGTCGACGCGATCCGTCGCGTCGCAGCCGGCGAACTGGTGGTCGCCCCCGCCATGACCGTCAAGATGATCGAAATGCTGCGCGAAGAACAACCCGAACAGGAAGCGAAAAGCTCGCTTAAGTTACTGACCGAGCGCGAACGCGAAATTCTGCAATTACTCTCCAGAGGCGAGAGCAACAAGGCCATCGCACTCACCCTGAAGATCAGTTATGACACGGTAAAACAGCATGTGCGCCACATTCTGAACAAGCTTAACCTGTCTTCGCGAGTCAAGGCTGCTGTCTTGTTCACCAAGGAGCAGGACACGCAGCACAGCGATGAAGCATTGAGTTGAAGTTCTCGTTAAATCAGAGCAGAATCACCCGATCGATAACCAGGAGGGGGCAAAATGGCACACATCGTCATCATGGGAGCGGGACTCGGCGGCATGCCGGCAGCCTACGAAATGCGCGACAAGCTGGACAAAAAGCACAAGGTTACGGTCATCTCGAACAGCGAAAACTTTAATTTTATGCCATCCAATCCCTGGGTGGCCGTCAAATGGCGCGAGCGCAAGCAGGTTGAGTTCCCGGTGCGCAGCTACCTGGAACGCAAGGGAATCAACTTCATTTCCAGCGGCGTGAAACGCGTTCATCCCGACAAGAACCAACTGGAACTGAATAAGGGAGATTTAGTCGACTACGATTATCTGGTCATTGCCACCGGCCCCAAGCTTGCCTTCGATGAGATCGAAGGCCTGGGAACAGATGGCGGGTACACTCATTCGGTATGCAGTGTCGATCACGCAATGAAATCGCACGACGAATGGGAAAACTTCTGCCAGAATCCCGGCCCCATCGTGGTCGGTGCGGTGCAGGGCGCCTCCTGCTTCGGCCCCGCCTACGAATATGCCTTCATCATGGAAACCGACTTGCGCCGCCGCAAGATACGCAACAAGGTGCCGATGACTTTCGTGACTTCCGAGCCCTACATCGGCCACCTGGGGCTTGGCGGCGTGGGAGATTCCAAGGGAATACTGGAATCGGGCATGCGCGACAAACACATCAAATGGATCTGCAACGCCAAGGTCACAAAAGTTGAAGCCGGCAAGATGTACGTCACGGAACACGACGAAAAGGGTGCGGAAAAACAGAAGCACGAACTGCCGTTCAACTACAGCATGATGCTGCCCGCATTCAAGGGTGTCGATGCCGTGTTCGGCATTGAAGGACTGGTTCAGGCGCGCGGTTTCGTCATCGTTGACAAACACCAGCGCAACCCGAAGTACAAGAACATCTTCGCCGTGGGCGTCTGCGTGGCCATTCCGCCGGTGGAAGCAACACCGATCCCGGTCGGCACACCCAAGACAGGCTACATGATCGAATCCATGGTAACAGCCACTGTGTACAATATTAACGCCGACCTCACCGGCATTCCGGCAGACCGGGAAGCAACCTGGAACGCCATCTGTCTGGCCGACTTCGGCGACAGCGGCGTCGCTTTCGTGGCGATACCGCAGATTCCGCCGCGCAACGTGAACTGGTTTTCCGAAGGAAAGTGGGTGCATCTAGCCAAGATCGCGTTTGAAAAATACTTCATCCGCAAGATGAAAAAAGGCACTTCCGAACCATTCTACGAAGGCAGCATCCTCAAAATAATGGGTATCGAGAAGCTCAAATAATCGGCAGTCTGCGCGGCAGACCCGAAACCTGCTGCGCCATACACAAGGAAAACCATGATGCAACTCGACGACCCCAGCCTGGATATCATTTTCCGTACCGCACACACCCACAGCGCATGGCTGGACAAACCGGTCGGCGACGATTTGTTGCGCCGCATCTACGATTTGATGAAATGGGCGCCCACCAGCGCAAACTCAAGTCCGGCACGCATTGTTTTCGTCAAGAGCGAGTCCGCCAAACAGCGCCTGTTGCCGGCCATGATCCCGGGCAATGAGGAAAAAACGCGTACCGCACCGGTCACCGCCATCATTGCTCAGGATCACGAGTTTTACGAAAAACTGCCGCATTTGTTCCCGCACGCCGATGCGCGCGCCTGGTTTGTCGGCAACCAGCCGCTGATCGACACCACGGCATTTCGCAACGCGACTCTGCAAGGCGCTTATCTGATACTGGCCGCGCGCGCGTTAGGTCTCGATACGGGGCCGATGTCCGGTTTTGACAATGCGAAAGTGGATCAGGAGTTCTTCCCCGGCACCCGGATTAAATCAAACTTTCTGGTCAATATCGGCTACGGTGATGCATCCAAATTATTCCCGCGCAGCCCGCGCCTGACTTTCGAGGAAGCCGTGCAAATTTTATAAGCGCTGCGCAAATAACCTTATCTAGCAGCCTGTCGGACTTGTTTGACAGGCTCCTAGTGTCTCAAAATAGCCTACCCCCTCTTTGGAGTAATTGACTGCATTACTCAGGTATAGTTAAATGCTGATTTTCCCTTACTTGAAAGGTAATAACCATGCAAATTCCTAATCGTGACGGTGACGGCTATCTCGTCGACATGAGTGACTGGACACCGGAAATCGGTCGCGCGATGGCCGAAGAAGACGGCTACGAGCTGAACGAAAAGAAGTGGGATCAGATCATGAAAGCCCGCGAATATTACGAAGAGTTCGGTTCGGTGCCGCCGATACGCAAGTTCAGCAAATACATCGATGAAGATCAAAAAGAGGTGTTCGAACTGTGGATGACCGGGCCGATGAAGCCAATCACCAAATACGGCGGCATGCCAAAACCGACAGGCTGCGTATAAGCCTTTTACCATTACCATAGTACGGCAATCAGCCAATTTCGTGCAATCACGCAATCGCGTAACTTATTGAATAGATGATGATCTATAATTCTTAGAAACGCGCAATGGTTGTCGGCGGCATGGTGCAGTGAAATGTCGGAATCGTGACTGGCGTAATGATGAAACCTATCCCTGTGTTTTGAATGGCGCTGTTGCTGACTGTCCGGGTATCCGCATCGGAACGGATGCGGACGCCAACGCGTCACGACCAATGCAACCGGGAACAACCGTCATTATCCCGGCTTGCGCGCCACCATATCGATCAGTGCGGACATGCCGGAATGCCCCTCGCCTTCATGAATGACCTCATCGTGTTCTCTCAAATGCAGAATTTCCATGTCGGCAAATGCGCTGCGCAGCATCGCTTCCGTGTAGAGATGCTCGATCATTGAAGGGCCGCCCGTGCGGTATTCCAGTTGGCGCGGTGTATATCCCTGCAACATCAGCAGCCCGCCCGGTTTGAGACAGCGTTTGATGTGTGCGAACATCTGCTCGCGCAATGCGGGCGGCGCAAACTGGATGAAGATACCCGCCACCACATCGAACTTGTCGACGCCCCAGTCCCAAAGTGCAAGATCGGCCAGCTCGACCTCGATCTTCACGCCGCGCTTTTCCGCCAGTGCGCGCGCCTTTTCAATAGCCACACTGGAGCTGTCCACCGACAATACCTGCAAACCCTGCTGTGCCAGCCATACGCCGTTGCGCCCTTCGCCATCGGCTACCGCAAGACAGCGCATACCCGGTTTCAGCAGCGCGTGTTGCGTGATTAAAAACGCGTTCGGCTCGGTGCCGAAATGATATTCCTCGCCTGAATAGCGCTCATTCCATACATTCATTTTCGTTCTCCGGTTAATTTGGCGCGAAGTGCAGCATTTCTACTACCCGTCATCGGAATGAACTATCTTCACGGTCAGACTTAGGGCTCGTTCATGAATAACTTGGACTTATGCTGAGGTCGCTTTGGGATGCAGCTCAAGGCGCGAGACGTGCGGTTGTGTCATTCATAACAAGCGGCTCGCAACGCCGGGATGCGCCCAAAGCGACCACAGCCCGGAGGGTTGCCGTGTATTCTGGCGTCTGCGGCGTTGCAAAGCTTGCGAATGGAACAACCATTCGCCGCGCTTCGCGCCTTGCATCCATCCCGAATACACGGCAACGTAAGTCCAAGTTATTCATGAACGAGCCCTTAGCTTGTCCGGCGAACAGCTTCATGATACAAATGCGCTGGAAATTTATACCATAGTAATTTACTATACTGTTTGAACATTTTCAACTGGAATTTCCTTGAAGCAACGTCGCAAAACAAATCCCGAACTGCTGGGCGCACTGCGCAGTTTTTTGCCTGCGGAATCCGTACTGGATGACATCGAAGATGTACGTCCGTTTGAATGCGACGGCCTTTCAGTATATAAACAGCTGCCGATGCTGGTGGTGCTGCCGGAAACCGTGGAACAGGTGCAACGCATCATGCGCCTGTGTTATACGCGCAAGATTCCGGTGGTGGCGCGCGGCGCGGGCACCGGCCTGTCAGGCGGCGCACTGCCGCTCGAAGACGGCGTACTGCTCAGTCTGGCGAAATTCAAGCGCATCATCGACATCGATGTTGATAACGCGATGGCGACCGTGCAGCCCGGCGTGCGCAACCTGGCGATCTCGGAAGCCGCAGCGCCACATGGTCTGTATTACGCGCCCGATCCTTCCTCGCAGATCGCCTGCACCATAGGCGGAAACGTCGCGGAAAATTCCGGCGGCGTGCATTGCCTCAAATACGGTCTGACCGTGCACAACATCCTGATGCTCAAAGTCATCACCATGGAGGGCGAATTGCTGACCATCGGGTCTGAAACGCTGGACTCGCCAGGCTATGATCTGCTGGCGCTGATGACGGGCTCGGAAGGCATGCTCGGGGTGATTGTCGAAGTCACCGTCAAACTGCTGGCCAGACCCGAACGCGCGCAGGTGGTGCTGGCCGCTTTCGACGATATCGAGCTGGCAGGCGAGGCTGTCGGCGCCATCATCGCTGCAGGCATCATCCCGGCGGGGCTTGAAATGATGGACAAGCTCGCGATCTCTGCGGCGGAAGACTTTGCCCATGCCGGCTACCCGAGAGACGCACAGGCAATTCTGTTGTGCGAACTGGACGGGACAGACGCCGAAGTGTCCGAATACATCATGGCGGTACGCAACCTTTTAACCGCAGGCGGCGCAACCGAAGTACGCACGGCAACCGATGAAGCCGAACGGCAACTGTTCTGGAAGGGCCGCAAATCCGCCTTCCCCGCCGTGGGCCGCATCTCGCCCGATTACTACTGCATGGACGGCACCATCCCGCGCCGCCAGTTATCCCGCGTGCTCAAGCAGATCAGCGCCTGGTCTGCGGAATATGGTTTACCCGTTGCGAACGTGTTCCACGCAGGCGACGGCAATCTGCACCCGCTGATCCTGTTCAACGGCAACAAAGCGGGCGAACTTGCACGCACCGAAGAATTCGGCCGTCGCATCCTGCAACTGTGCGTGGAAGTCGGCGGCACCATCACCGGCGAACACGGCGTCGGCATGGAGAAAATCGACCAGATGTGCGTGCAGTTCAAGCCCGTTGAACTTGCCCAGTTTCATGCGATCAAGGCCGCCTTCGACCCGGCAGGACTCCTCAACCCCGGCAAGGCCGTCCCCACCCTGCACCGCTGCGCGGAATTCGGCGCGATGCAGGTGCATCACGGACAACTGCCACACCCTGAACTGGAGCGCTTCTGATGAGCGACATCTCCTCAACCCTGCAACAGCAGGTATTGCAAGCCTTTGCAAACAAAACGCCGCTCAATATCCGCGCGGGCGGCAGCAAGGCTTTTCTGGGCCATCGTGCTGAAGGCGAAGCCATCGATCTGTCCGGGCACACCGGCATAATCGAATACGATCCGCGCGAATTGGTGCTCACCGCCCGCAGCGGCACAAGGTTGTCAGACATTGAAGCCGTCCTCGCCGGGGCAGGGCAAATGCTGGCATTCGAACCCCCGCATTTTGGCGAGGGTGCCACGCTGGGCGGCACTATCGCCAGCGGACTTTCCGGCCCGCGCCGCCCCTACAGCGGTTCGGCGCGCGATTTCGTGCTGGGCTGCAAGCTGCTCAACGGCAGAGGTGAAATCGCAAGCTTCGGCGGACAGGTAATGAAGAACGTCGCAGGCTACGATGTCTCGCGCCTCTTGACCGGCGCACATGGCACGCTCGGCGTCCTGCTTGCAATCAGTCTGAAGGTATTGCCCAAACCTGCCTCAAGCCAAACGATCAGCCACCCATGCAGCGAGGTTGATGCAATCGCCTATATGAGCCGATTGCTTTGTAAGCCCTATCCGGTGGATGGCGCATGTTTCGATGGCGAACGCTGTCATATACGCATCTCCGGGAGCGAGCAGGCCGTCAGGGAAACCCGCACCCGCATACCCGGCGATGTCTTGCCCGATGCGGACAGCTTCTGGGAAGGCCTGCGTGAACAGCAACTGCCCTTCTTCAAACGCCAAGGCACGCTGTACCGCGTGATGGTCAAACCCGCAACCAGACCCTTGGCCATCGAAGGCTCCTGGCTGCTGGACTGGGGCGGCGCGCAGCGCTGGCTGTACAGCCCGGAAGATATTGATACCCTGCGCCACAAGGTCGCGCAGGCAGGCGGTCATGTCACGGCGTTTCGCGGCGCGGATAAGAAAATCTTTCAGCCGCTGAGCGCCCCCATGCTGACCCTGCACCAGCGCCTCAAAGCCGGCTTTGATCCGGCAAATATTTTCAATCGTAACCGTCTGTACGCAGGGCTATAAGCATGCAAACTTCCATCACCAGCCCGCTCACGCCGGACATTGCCGAAGCCGAGGCGATCCTGCGCAGCTGTGTACACTGCGGATTTTGCACCGCGACCTGTCCGACTTACCAGTTGCTGGGCTCTGAACTGGACAGTCCGCGCGGACGCATCTACCTGATCAAGGAAATGCTGGAAACAGGACGCGCCACCGACAAAACCCGTTTGCATCTGGATCGCTGCCTGACCTGCCGCTCCTGCGAGACCACCTGTCCGTCCGGCGTGCGCTACGGGCGTCTGATCGACATCGGACGCGAAATCGTCGAGAAAAAAGCGCCCCGCCCGCTTGCCCAGAAATTCATTCGCAGCGTTATGCTCGCCACCATTCCCTATACCGGACGCATGTCGCTGCTGTTATCCATGGGCCGCCTTGCGCGCCCGCTGCTGCACGCCTCATTGCGCGATAAAGTGCCTGCGCTGCAAACGGCTGCGCCCTCCCTCACCTCAATCCTCTCCCGGAGGGAGAGGAAGCAAACGAACGCTTGCGCGACTTTCACGACATCCTCACATCACGCCAGGCGCATGCTGGTGCTGGAGGGTTGCGTCCAGCCGCTCACCGCCCCCGAGACCAATGCAGCCGCAGCCCGTGTGCTGGACAAGCTGGGCATTACACTGATCACGGCACAGAACGCGGGCTGCTGCGGCGCGCTCAACCAGCACATGTCGGACCCTGAAGGCGCCCGCCGCATGATGCGCTGCAATATCGACGCCTGGTGGCCGCACATCGAACAGGGTGTGGAAGCCATCGTGATGACCGCCAGCGGCTGCGGGCTGATGGTGAAAGACTATGGACATGCGTTACAGGACGATGCCGCGTATGCGGCCAAGGCCGCGCGTATCAGCTCGCTGACTCGCGATCTGAGCGAAATTCTGGCGGGCGAAAATCTGGATGACTTTGCCCATATCGGACAGGGCCGACGCGTGGCCTGTCAGTCTTCCTGCACCCTGCAACACGGCCAGAAACTGGCGGGCAAGGTAGAGTCGCTGCTGCGAGCCTGCGGCTATGAATTAACTCATGTTGCGGACAGTCATCTTTGCTGCGGCGCGGCGGGATCTTACACGCTGCTCCAGGCCGAACTGTCCGGACAGTTGCTGAACAACAAACTGGCTGCACTGCAGGCAGGATCGCCCGAAGTCATCGCCACTGCCAATGTCGGCTGTCAGATGCACCTCACCTCTAAAACCACAGTACCGGTTGTGCACTGGATACAACTGCTTGAACCTGTTAAATAACTCAACCACGAAAGAGAAATCGTATGGCCATTAAATCATTTCACCCGCCACAACGCGTATTGATGGGCCCCGGCCCTTCGGATGTCAGCCCGCGCGTGCTGGAAGCCATGTCGCGCCCGACCATCGGCCACCTTGACCCGATGTTTGTGTCCATGATGGACGAAATGAAGACCCTGCTCAAATATGCGTTCCAGACCGAGAACGAGCTGACCATGCCGGTTTCCGCCCCCGGTTCTGCCGGGATGGAGACCTGTTTCGTCAACCTGATCGAGCCGGGCGACAAGGTCATCGTCTGCCAGAACGGCGTGTTCGGCGGACGCATGAAGGAAAACGTCGAGCGCAGCGGCGGCGTGGCGGTGATGGTACAGGATGACTGGGGCGCCGCAGTTGACCCGCAAAAGCTGGAAGAAGCCCTGAAAGCCAATCCAGATACAAAAATCGTCGCCTTCGTGCATGCGGAAACCTCTACCGGCGTCCTGTCGGACGCAAAAACACTGGTCGACATCGCACACCGTTACGGCTGTCTTGCCATCTGTGATGCGGTCACCTCCTTAGCGGGCTCGAAGCTCATGGTGGATGAGTGGAACATCGACGCGATCTATTCCGGCACGCAGAAATGCCTGTCCTCCACACCGGGCTTGTCGCCGGTCAGCTTCAGCGCGAATGCGCTGGAAAAAATCAAGAACCGCAAGACCCGCGTACAGAGCTGGTTCATGGATCTGAACCTGGTGATGGGTTACTGGGGCGGGGCAACCAAGCGCGCCTACCACCACACAGCACCCATCAACGCGCTGTACGGCCTGCACGAATCACTGGTGATTTTGCAGGAAGAAGGTCTGCAAAATTCCTGGGCGCGCCATCAGAAAAACCACCTCGCGCTGCGCGCAGGACTGGAGGCGATGGGGCTGTCGTTCGTGGTGCAGGAGGCTGACCGTCTGCCGCAACTCAATGCCATTTCCATCCCTGAGGGCGTGGATGAAGCGCTGGTGCGCACCATGCTGCTCACCGACTACGGGCTTGAAATCGGCGCGGGATTAGGCGCGATGGCAGGCAAGGTGTGGCGCATCGGCCTGATGGGACATGCCAGCAACCCGCGCAACGTGCGCTTGTGCCTGGCCGCCCTTGACGATGTGCTGGGCCGCCTCAACGCGCCGATCCAGCGCGGCGTCGCCGTCGATGCCGCCAACGGGCAATATGCAGCCTGATTCATCTGCAAACAAAAACCCGCTTCGGCGGGTTTTTTTACGTCAAATGGAAAAACACTCGTGCGTTTTTTATGGGGCAAACAAAGCATTTCATTCAACGCGTGTATGATTGCTCAGTTCGCCTTGATACGCTCACGCACAACTTCCAGCAGCCATGAGGTGCAGAGTATGAACAAAAACAAAGGGGCCGCTTCCCTTTTCCACGTGTAGGGTGGATAAAGCGCGAGCGCGTATCCACCATCTGTCGGTTATCGGTGGAAATGCTTCGCTTTTTCCACCCTACATATTTCACGTTAATTCATCACGTTACGAAACACCAATACGTGATTATGACAGAGCCAAAAACAATCACTCGTTGTGATAGACTATTAATCGTTAAGCGTCTACCGTACCGGAGATCAGTATGAGCATAAATCTGGAAGTCCTGGAAGCCGAAGCCTTGCAGCTACCTTCTCTCGAACGATCTCATTTGCTTGAGCGGCTGATCGCCAGCCTTGATTCAGACCCCGAAGTCGAAGCAGCTTGGGAGCGAGAAGCAGACCGCAGGGAAGCCGAACTGGAATCCGGTTCAATCCCGGCCGTTTCAGGGCAGGAGGCCATCGCCCGGCTTCGAGCAAGACTTACGCGATGACCTACTCGCTCCACCCCGGAG
>JAJYYO010000001.1:241925-270115 GCA_021800795.1 Pseudomonadota bacterium | reverse complement strand
ATATTACTCACCCGTTCGCCACTAACCAAGAAGCAAGCTTCTTGATCCGTTCGACTTGCATGTGTAAAGCATACCGCCAGCGTTCAATCTGAGCCAGGATCAAACTCTTCAGTTCAATACCTGTTTTATTACTTCAGTTCATACGAACCGGTCTTACTCAAAGAAAATCACTTAACATGATTTTTTTCGACTTTGCGTAAGGTACTACTATATATTTTAAAGATGCTATCCCACCACAAAGGATGAAATAACCCCCGAAAACCAAGCACCTACACTCGTCGATTGTTTAATTTATTTTTTAAAGAGCGGCTCGCTTGTCAGCGAAGAGGTCGGCATTGTAGAGATTAAAAACATCTTGTCAAGCGACTTCTGTAAAACTTTAAATCTAAAAAATCACTACTAAATTCGGGTTGCGGGGACAGGATTTGAACCTATGACCTTCGGGTTATGAGCCCGACGAGCTACCGAGCTGCTCCACCCCGCGTCAGAAAACGGACTATAGCAAAGCACATGAGTATCGTCAACCAATATTTTAATTTAATATTATTTCACCTATGCGACTGAACCATTTAACGGCTGCACAGGACTATAGGCTGTCTTTTCCACTCGCAACCAGTAAGATGCGTATTCAGCACAAACCGGAGTTATCTATGAAGCACACTTTATATTTTATCGGACTCCTCATTCTCTCCATCAACAGCTTTGCTGACGACATCATCCCTCTGAGCGCCAAGCAGATTACAGCCCTTGGCATCAGCACCGTTCCGCTCCCCAATAAACAGCAGGGTGAAATATCCGGCCTGCCCGCTTTAGTAGTCATTCCCAGCAATCAACTCTATGTCATCAGCGCTCCGCTGGCGGCGATGATAGAAGAAACGTTGGTTGGCGTAGGCGATACCGTAAAGAAAGGCCAGGTGATTGCCCGATTGCAAAGCCCGGCGCTGGCAGAAGTGCAACGCGGCTTATTGCAGGCTTCCGTGCAAAACCAACTTGCGCGCGCCAATCTGCTGCGCGACGAATCCTTATACAAGGAAGGCATTATTTCAGAGAGCCGCTATCGCAACACACAGGGACTGGCGCTTGAAACCCAGGCAGCCCTTGCCGAACGCCACCAGATGTTGCGTGCTTCAGGAATGTCCGACAGCGCGATTGCACAACTGCAATCGGGTAATAGCTTGAACAGCCTGCTTATCCTGACTTCGCCAGCCGATGGTGTAGTGCTGGAAAAGTCTGCCAGCCACGGACAACGTCTCGATGCAGCGGCCCCTTTGTTCAAGATTGCCAATCCAGCTTCTCTTGCCTTGGAAATTCAGGCGCCACAGGCCGTCACCCGTGATATGAAGATAGGTGCTGCAATCACGCTTCCGACACAGGCTGCCAGCGGCAAGCTCACCGCCATCGGCCGCAGCCTGACCGGCACCAATCAGACCATACTGTTGCGCGGCGTCATTTTACAGGGTGCTGAAAATCTGCGTCCCGGCCAGTATGTCGAAGCCGCCATCAGCACCGTGGTTAACAGCGGCGCACAATGGGAAATCCCCAACAGCGCGATCTCGCGCATCGAGGGGCGCAGCGTGATATTCGCAAAGACCCCGCAGGGATTTCGCGCACTATCCATACGCATACTCAATGAAGGTGCGCAAAACAGCCTGGTCAGCGGCCCGCTCAAGGGCGACGAAATAATCGCAGTGCACGGCGTTTCATCGCTCAAATCCAGCCTGACAGGCGTTGGCGGCGGCGAATAACCATGTTCGCAAAACTGCTTGAATTCGCCCTGACCCAGCGCTTGCTGCTCGCCGCACTCACGCTGTTGCTGATCGGCGCCGGTATTGCCGCTTTTCGCGACTTGCCGATCGACGCGTTCCCGGACGTATCATCGACACAAGTCAAAATTATCATGAAGGCGCCGGGCATGACACCCGAAGAAGTCGAAGCGCGCATCGTCACGCCCATCGAACTTGAAATGCTGGGCATCCCCAACCAGCGCATCATGCGCTCGATTTCCAAATACGCGATTGCCGACATCACCATAGACTTTAACGAAGGCACCGACATTTATTGGGCCAGACAGCAGGTTGCCGAGCGCCTGAATAACGCGCAAAAGGAACTGCCTGAATCCGCTACCGGCGGCATGGCTCCCATTACCACGCCGCTGGGCGAAATGTTCATGTTCACGGTAGAAGGCGACAACGTGTCACTGGAAGCGCGTCGCACCCTGCTGGACTGGGTGATACGCCCGGCGCTACGCACGCTGCCCGGCGTTGCCGATGTCAATTCACTGGGCGGTCTTGCGCGCAGCTTTGAAATCGTGCCGGACCGCAGTGCGCTGGCCTCGCATGGCATCTCTTTTGCCATGCTGCAACAGGCGGTACAAGCCAATAACCGCAACGATGGCGCCGGGCGCATCAACGATGGCGAGGAGGCGCTGCTGGTGCGCAACGAGGGCAGTATCAAAACGCTGCAGGACGTGCGCGACATCGTGATCGCCAGTCCCGCTGGCAATCCGATCCGCGTGGGCGATGTGGCAACGGTGCGCATCGGCAGCGTGACACGCTATGGTGTCGTGACCAAAGACGGCAAGGGTGAAGCGGTGGAAGGACTGGTGCTGGGCCTGCGCGGCGCGAATGCACAGAAAGTAGTCGCCGGCGTACAGGCCAAGCTGAAAGAACTGGCGCCGATGCTGCCCAGCGGGGTCAGCACCCGTGTCTTCTATGACCGGGGCGCGCTGGTAGACCGCGCGATCGGTACGGTATCAAAAGCGCTCAGCGAAGCTATTCTTCTGGTCGTGGTCTTGCTGGTGCTGTTTCTGGGCAATTTGCGTGCAGCAATAGTAGTGGCCGCAAGCCTGCCGCTTGCAGTGCTGATCACCTTTATTCTGATGCAACAATTCGGCATGTCCGCCAATCTGATGAGCCTGGGCGGGCTGGCCATCGCAATCGGCATGCTGGTGGACGGCTCGGTGGTCGTGGTGGAGAACATTATCAACCACCTGGCCCGCAGGAGGGAACATATCCCGCACCTGCATATCATTTACCGCGCGGTGAAAGAAGTCATCACGCCGGTTGCGGCAGGGGTCGCCATCATCATCATCGTATTTCTGCCTCTGCTGACGCTGCAAGGACTGGAAGGAAAACTGTTCATCCCGGTAGCCCTGACCATCGTGTTTGCGCTGGCAGGTTCGCTGCTGTTGTCGCTGACCGTGATACCGATGCTCTCCTCACTGCTGATCAAGACTGCCGGGCATGAGGAACCCTGGTTGATGCGACGCGCAATGGCGATCTACGCCCCACTACTGAAAAGCGCGCTGAACAGGGAACGCGTGGTAATCATTATCGCCCTGCTGATGTTGCTGATCAGCGTCGGCGTTTATACACTGATCGGCAAGGCGTTCATGCCGGAAATGGATGAGGGCGATCTCATCATGCAGGTAACCAAGTTACCTTCCATCAACCTTGCTCAGACTGCCATCATGGACGAGCGCATTCAGCGAGCGATACTTGAGGCCGTTCCCGAAATCAGGAGCATCGTCTCGCGCGCCGGCGCAGATGAACTCGGCCTTGACCCGATGGGATTGAACGAGACCGATAATTTTCTGGTGCTCAAACCCCAGGATCAGTGGCGCAGCCATGACAAGAACACGATCGTCGACAACGTGCGCAAAGTCATGACCAACTTTCCCGGCGTGGAATATAGTTTCACCCAACCCATTGCCATGCGCGTATCGGAGATGCTCACCGGCTCGCGCGGCGACATCGCGATCAAAATTTTCGGCACCGATCTTGCCAAGCTCAATGATACTGCGGAGCAGATGGTCAAGGTATTGCAAGGTATCCGTGGCAACGAAGATCCCTACACCGTAAAGAACAGCGGCGTGCAGTACTTCCGCGTGGCGATCGACCGACTGGCTGCCGGTCGGTTAGGCCTGAGCGTGGATGACGTCGCCAATGCCTTGCGCAGCCAGATCGAAGGGCAACAACTAGGCACGGTCATCGAAAACGGTCGCCGCACACCGCTCATCGTGCGCGGCGAAGCCGACGTACAGCAATCCCCCGCACTGTTTGCCGCGCTCACCCTGCCGTTGCCGAATGGGCAAAACGTACCGTTATCTGTAGTTGCAAAACTGGAACGTGTCGATGGCCCGGTAAAAATTGACAGGGAGAACGGTCAGCGCATGGTGGTGGTGCAAAGCAATGTGCGCGGCCGCGATCTGGTCGGTTTCGTGGAAGAAGCAAAGGCTGCGGTTGCTGCAAAAATCAAACTGCCGGAAGGTTACCGGCTGACCTGGGGCGGGCAGTTCGAGAATCAGCAGCGGGCCGCAGCCCGGTTGGCGATGGTGGTGCCGGTAGCGCTGGGCATGATTTTCATGCTGCTGTTCGCCACCTTCGGCTCAGTCAGACAAGCCGTACTGGTACTCACCAATATTCCGTTCGCGCTGATCGGCGGCATACTGGCCTTGTGGGTGAGCGGCGCATACGTCTCGGTTCCCGCGTCGGTCGGTTTCATTGCATTGCTGGGCATTGCTGTGCTCAACGGCGTGGTCATGGTGTCCTATTTCAACCAGTTGCACAGTGAGGGCATGGAAATCAACCAGGTTGTTTTCGAAGGCGCCAAACGACGCCTGCGCCCGGTGCTGATGACCGCCAGCATCACGGCCTTTGGCCTGTTGCCTGTGCTGTTTGCCAGCGGTCCCGGCTCCGAAATCCAGAAACCGCTCGCCATTGTGGTGACCGGCGGACTGATCAGCTCGACATTGCTGACGCTGATCATGCTGCCCATCCTGTACCGCCGCTTCGGCCTTGAACGCGCAAGAAAGTCAACATGAAAGAAATGAATTGTTGTTTGACGCTGGTCTGCCACCGCTCCCTGGAAGAGCGTCTGGTCGATCACCTGCTGGAGCATCCCGAATGGGTCAGCGGTTTTACCCTGACGCACAACGAAGGAGGCAGCCGGAAGGAAAAACTGCCCAGCATGCTGGAACAGGTCAGAGGGCGCTCGCAGCGCGTGCAGATCGTCACCGTAATGAACCACAACGATGCACGCGCACTCATCGCCCACTTGAAAGAAAGTGAGACCAATCATGAAATAGCCTACTGGATCACGCCGGTGATCGAATTCGGGAGGCTGGCATGATACGGGCAATGGGAAATGGAAAATGGAAAATGGAAAGGAGCAAGTGGCACACCCGCAAGGAATGGTGGGCCGTGCGGTTCCCGCAACTAAAACTGCGACCGCTACGCTCAGCGAGGAGCGGTCTGCTGGGGCTCGCTTTGTTCTGTCACTTCGCCAGTGCCGCCACAGCGATCAATCCTCCAGACTTGCCGCCGTTGGTTAAAGTCAACACTGCGTTGGATAACCATCTGATGGTATTGAACGCACACAGCACCTTGAAGCTCGAACAAGCCAATCAGCTCAAGTGGAATAGCGGCAATTACGAGTTCACTCTGCGCGCCGGTGTGGGGCAGCGCCAGATGGTGTACCTCGGGCAATCGTTCCCGGAATATGATGTAGCGATAGAACGTCCGTTGCGCTTGCCCAACAAGGTCGGTATCGATCAGAACATCGGTGCGGCCAGCGTGGCCCGCGCGGATTTTGCCTTGGGTGATGCGCATCATGAGGCCGGGCGTTTGCTGTTGCACTTCTGGTTCGCATGGCTGCGCGAACAGACCCAAGTGGGGCTATGGCAGCAACAGGCAAATATTTTGGCACAGCAAGTCGAGGTGGCAGACAAGCGTGTCAAAGCAGGCGATGCGCCCAAGCTGGAACTGAACCTGGCACGCGCAGCCCACGCGCAAGCTCAGGTGTCTTTGCAGCAGGCCAGCTTGCGCGCACAAATGGCGGCCAACGATTTGCAGCAGCAATTCCCTGCAATACCGCTGCCTGATGAGGTTGTGTTGCAAATCCCGCAGACCATCGACGGGAGCTATACGGTTTGGCAGGCGCGTATCATGAACGACAATCATGAACTGGGTATGGCGCAAGCGCAAGCGCAAGTACAACAACTGTTGGCGCAACGCAGCCGTGCGGACCAACTGCCCGATCCCACCGTGGGGCTGAATTATTCCAAATCGAGTTACCCCAACTATATAGGCGGCAATGAAATAATCACCGGCGTGTATCTCACCGTGCCGATTCCATCCGGCGCGCGCAACGCCACCGCTCAAGGCGCGGAGCAACAGGCCAATATCGCGGCAGATCAGGCGGAATTCGTGAAGCACCGTTTGCAGAACGATATTTACGCGGCTTACTACCATGCCGTGCGCAGTTATGATACGTATCAGCAGGCGCATGAAGCGGCGGTTGCGATACGGGAGAATGCGGAGCTGATAGGCAAGGCTTATCGCTTGGGCGAGAGTAGTCTGTCCGACAGTTTGTCGGCGCGGCGCATCGCGCAAGAGGCCACGCTCGCGGAAAATCTCGCGCAGCTGGAAGCCAACGAAGCGCGTTATCGTTTACTGCTGGATGGGCACCAACTATGGTCGCACGATGAAAATGAACCTGAGTCCCGTTGAACTGATAGGCAGTCTCGCCGCCACGCTCACGACGGTCTCGTTCGTGCCGCAAGTCTGGAAAGTGTGGCGCACGCGCCATACCGCCGACATCTCGCTGGGCATGTACGCCATGTTTACGATGGGTGTCGCCCTGTGGCTGGGTTACGGCATCCTGCTGAGCGCCTGGCCCATCATCATCGCAAACAGCATTACTCTGCTACTGGCAGGCACAGTGCTGCTGATGAAATTGAAGTTTGGCTGATTTTCAGCAACTCGCCTATTTGGGTTATCCACAGTTGCCGGCGCGCCTTAACGTGAAACTCGCGAAGCGACGAACCGTACTCCTCGCCCTCCGGGAGAGGGGGAACGGGGGTGAGGGAACGATCATGGCGGGTTTCATCATCAGGGGCGGCTTCCTTGCCATGATCGTTGGATAGTTCGACATATTGACCTTGGCAGGGGATTGGTGCAATCTGCGCCGCACAATCTGTAGAACTCGTGCAGCCATAACCAAATTACTGTGAAATAACCGGAACACTACGATGAACAGCATTGATCTTACTGTGCTCAGAACACTGAAAAGCTGGGAAACAGAAACACTGTGGCTGGTGACGGTGGTTGAAACCTTCGGTTCCAGTCCGCGCCCGCAAGGTTCCATGCTGGTGTTGCGCGGCGACGGGCTGGCTGTGGGTTCCGTATCGGGGGGCTGCATCGAAGACGACCTGATACGGCGGGCACAACAGGGCCAATTGTCGCTCGAACACTGCGAGGTGGTCGCTTATGGCGTAACGGCTGACGAGGCGCGGCATTTTGGCCTGCCCTGCGGGGGCGCCATGCGCCTCGTCATTGAACCGCTACCAAGCATGCGCTGGGTTGATCAAATCCTGCAACGGATACAGGCGCATCAACTGGTCAGACGCACCTTGCACCTTAACACGTTGAAGGTCACGCTGGACGACGCCCTCCGCACCGACTGCTTTTCCTTTGATGGTGAAACACTGACCACCGTGCACGGCCCGCTCTGGCGTTTGCTGATCATAGGCGCCGGCCAGACCTCCGACTATCTTGCCCGCATGGCGCAAACGCTGGATTATCAGATCATCGTCTGCGATCCGCGCGAGGAGATGCGCCAGACCTGGGATGTGGCTGATACGACTCTGACCGGCGAGATGCCGGACGACGCAGTGCTGGCACTGGAAGTCGACAGCTGCACCGCCATCATCGCCCTCTCGCATGACCCCAAACTCGACGACTTGGCATTGCTGGAAGCGCTCAAATCGCCCGCATTTTATGTCGGTGCGCTGGGTTCTGAAGCCAGCAATGCAAAGCGCCGCGAGCGGCTGGCCTTGTTCGATCTCAGCCATCAGGAAATCGCCCGCTTGCACGGCCCGGTAGGCCTGAACATCGGCAGTCGCACCCCGCCTGAAATCGCCGTGTCCATCCTCGCTCATCTGATCTCGGTAAAAAACCAAACAGCCAGGAGCCTGTCGGACTTCTTTCGTGAGTGCGAAAAAAGTCCGACAGGCTCCTAGCCGTCTCACCCTCAATCAGGAGATATGTTCATGATTTCTTTCAATCTCAACGGTACACAGACCCAGGTGGATGCCGACCCCAACACGCCTTTGTTATGGGTGCTTCGTGACCATCTGCAACTGACAGGAACCAAGTACGGTTGCGGCATCGCGCAGTGCGGCGCCTGCACCGTGCATCTGGATGGCAGGGCTATCCGTTCCTGCGTAACACCGGTGTCCATGGCAAGCGGCAGGCAAGTCACTACCATCGAAGGCCTGTCGGAAACGCCACTTGGAAAAACCGTGCAATCTGCCTGGCAGGAAGTGGATGTGCCGCAGTGCGGATACTGCCAGTCCGGCCAGATCATGGCGGCAGCCGCATTATTGAATGAGCATCCGCATCCCGGCGAATCCCAGATTTCTGCCGCGATGGATGGCATCCTGTGCCGTTGCGGCACCTACAACCGCATCCGCACAGCGATTCAGGCAGCTGCAAAAGGAGGCGTCAAATGAAAACCACCACAGGACAAGATTTATCCCGCCGTCAGTTCCTCAAGGAGGCGTCCGCCTTGATGGGCGGACTGGTGATCGGTTTCTATCTGCCGAGCAAAGGCGGACGCGCATTCGCCGCCGAAGCGCCGCCCAAACAATTATATCCGCCCAACGCCTTTATCCGCATCGCGACGGACGACAGCATCACCATCGTCGTCAACAAGTCCGAGATGGGGCAAGGCGTCTATACCTCGCTGCCGATGCTGATCGCAGAGGAACTGGAAGCCGACTGGAGCCGTATCCGCGTCGAGTCGGCCCCGGTCGCGGCCGTTTATAACCACACCGGTTTCGGCATGCAAATGACCGGCGGCAGTTCCAGCATCCCCTCGTCGTGGGAGCAGTTGCGGCGGGTGGGCGCCAGCGCCAGAACATTGCTGATCCGAGCTGCGGCCAATCAATGGGGCGTGCCGGAGAGCGAATGTCATGCCGAAAACAGTCAGGTGATACATGCCAAAAGCGACAGGGAGTCGAGTTACGGAAAACTGGCTGAGGCTGCCGCCAGGCTCCCGCTGCCGGATCGCGTCGAACTCAAGGCGCGCACGGACTTCAAGCTGATCGGCAAGCCGGTCAAACGTCTTGATACGCCGGAAAAAATCAACGGCAGCGCCGTGTTCGGCATCGACGTTTATCTGCCCGGCATGCTGACCGTGCTGATCGCACGCAGTCCGGTATTCGGCGGCAAAGTGCGCCGCTATGACGCAACTGAGGCGCGCAAACTGCCCGGCGTTCAGGGCGTGTATCAGGTACCCACCGGCATTGCGGTGGCTGCAAGCGGTTTCTGGCCTGCCAAGACCGCGCGCGATTTGCTGGAAATCGAATGGGATGAAGGGGCCGGTGCCGAGCTTTCCACACCGACGATGTTTGCAGAATACCTTGAACTGGCAAAGCAGCCGGGCGCCGTGGCGCGCCGTGACGGAGATACCGTGCAGGGTTTAAAAACCGCACACAAGACGGTGACTGCCGAATATGAAATTCCCTATCTTGCGCATGCCGCGATGGAGCCGCTCAACGTGGTGGTGGACCTGACACCCGATCACTGCACCCTCTGGACCGGCACACAGGCGCAGACTATGGATCGCAACATGGCCGCAAAAACGGCCGGACTCAAACCCGAACAGGTGCAAATTCATACGACATTTCTGGGCGGCGGATTTGGCAGGCGCGCCAATCCAAAATCCGACTTCGTCATCGAGGCGGTGCAGGTCGCCATGGCAGTCGGCAAGCCGGTCAAGGTAATCTGGACTCGCGAGGATGACATGCGCGGCGGTTACTACCGGCCGATGTGGAGCGATGCTATCGAAGCGGGTATCGCAAAAGACGGCAAGCCGCTGGTCTGGAAACACACCATTGTCGGTCAGTCCATCATTGCCGACACGCCTTTCGAAGGCTTCATGACCCATAACGGCATCGACGCCACCTCGGTGGAAGGCGCGGCGACACTGCCCTACCTGATTCCCAACCTGCAAATCGATCTGCACAGCCCGAAGAACGCCGTGCCTGTCCAGTGGTGGCGCTCGGTCGGCCACTCGCACACGGCTTTCGTGGTCGAAACCGTGATGGACGAGCTGGCGCATCATGCAGGCCGCGACCCCATTGCCTACCGGCTGGACAACCTGCCTGCCGACTCCCGTTACAGAGGCGTGTTGCAGCTTGCTGCAAAAAAAGCCGGCTGGGGCAAAGTAAAGTTACCGGAAAATCATGCCTTGGGTGTGGCAGTGCACCAGTCATTCGACAGCTATGTGGCGGAAATTGCCGAGGTTGCGCTGGAAAACGGCAAGATTCGAGTGCATCGCGTAATCGCCGCGGTGGATTGCGGTCAGGTAATCAACCCGGACGGCGTAGCGCAGCAGATCGAAAGCGGCATCGTGTACGGACTCTCCGCCGCCTTGCATGGGGAAATCACGCTGCAAAAAGGCCGCGTAATGCAATCCAATTTTCACGACTATGCGCCGTTGCGCTTTTCCGAAATGCCGCAGGTCGAAGTCCATATCGTGCAAAGCGACCACCCTCCCACCGGGATCGGCGAACCGGGCACGCCGCCGATCGCACCGGCTGTCGCCAACGCGCTGTTTGCGCTTACCGGAAAACGCCTGCGCCGCATGCCGTTCGATAAGGAAAGTTTTGCCTGATCCGGGCGGAATCAGCGCCATCGTGCTGGCGGCAGGCGCCTCGCGCCGCTTCGGCTCGGACAAATTGCTGCATCCGTTGACTCGAAAGGGCATGACACTGCCGCTTGCCGCGCACAGCCTGCGACCCTGGCTTGAGACGTTTGATGCAATCACCGTGGTAGTCAGGCCTGACTCAGCGGCCTTCTGCACCGCCATTGACGCTGCGCTCGGCGCGACAATACGCTATGTCGTCTGTGCGGATGCCGGTCAGGGCATGGCGGCAAGCCTGGCTGCCGGCGTGCATGCCAACCCTGAGGCTGCCGGCTGGCTGATCGGGCTGGCCGATATGCCCGCCATTCCCTCAATTGCGATTGCGGGCGTGCGAGATGCCCTGCTGGCCGGGGCGAAATTGGCCGCACCCTTCTGCGATGACAGGCGGGGGCATCCGGTCGGATTTTCAAATACCTACCGCGCAGCCCTGCTGAGTTTGCAAGGCGATAACGGTGCACGGGAGATACTGTCACGCGACAAAATTATCCACTTTAAAATCAACGACAAAGGAATTTTTACCGACATCGACACTTTGGGCGATCTTCAGCGCCTTTAAACATCGGGAACCTTTCACCATTCTTACTGCCCAACTCGCGTTTATAATGCGCCGCTTCACCCATTTTAAATTTATCGATGACTCCCGAAATAAAACCCGAACAATCCGTCGAACTGCTCAAAGAGCTGCACATCCTGACGCGCGACGGCAAACTCAATCAGGACAGCAGGCGTAAACTCAAACAGGTTTATCATCTGTTTCATTTCATCGAACCCCTGCTCGAAGAGATGATGGCAAGCAAGCCTGACTACACCCTGGCGGATCACGGGGCGGGCAAGTCCTATCTGGGTTTCATTCTTTACGATCTGTTCCTGAAATCGCATCAAGGCGGGCATATCTACGGCATCGAGACGCGCGCCGAGTTGGTTAGCAAATCACAGGAACTGGCCGCCAGACTGGGATTCTCCAGAATGTCGTTCCTGAACCTGTCGGTCGAAGCATCCGCCCGCACAGCGCTACTGCCTGAACAGATCGATATCGTCACGGCGCTGCATGCCTGTAATACCGCCACCGACGATGCGATCAAGTTCGCCCTGCAAAAACAGGCGAAACACATCGTGCTGGTTCCCTGCTGCCAGGCGGAAGTCGCCGCTGAATTGAACAAATACAAGAATCAGTCCTTCGGCAAAACCCCGCTGTCGGAAATCTGGCGTCATCCCATTCATGCCCGTGAATTCGGCAGCCACCTGACCAATGTGCTGCGCTGTCTGCTGCTCGAATCCCACGGCTACCAGGTGACGGTCACGGAACTGGTCGGCTGGGAACACTCGATGAAAAACGAACTGATTGTAGCCCGCCACACCGGCCATCCGCGCAAGGATATACGACTGCGTCTGGAATATATCCTGAACGAATTGAATCTGGAATCGTTACGCGAACGGTTCATTTATTGAAATGCGGCACGCTTCAAGTGCAAAGACGGACATCGACAATTGGGCTTGTTGGTCTGAATGTCCTATAATCCCGCGGTTGCGCCACAAGGATCGCGGACAAGCCGCAATTTCCCGGGCAACTCGCGTCACAGGCATATTATTTATCAGGTAAGCAGATGGATGCAATCACGTTAAAAGGGGGCGAACATGCCGTGCTGTTATTGCACGGCCTGCAAAGCAGCCCCGCCGAACTCCAGCCGCTTGCCAAGCGACTCAATCAGGCAGGCTATACGGTACATGCGCCGCATATCAGGGGATACGGCTTCATGCACGGCGACACGCCGCGTTCGGTCACCCACTGGCAAGACTGGCATGCCTGTGCACTGGCCGAATTTCGCGCGCTCAAACTACAGCACAGCACGGTGGCAGTGGGCGGATTGTGTATAGGCTCGACACTCTCGATGAGCATTGCGGCAGAACTGGGCGACGAAGTGTCGGCACTGACGCTGCTGTCGACCACCCTGTGGTATGACGGCTGGGGTATTCCATGGTATCGATTTTTGCGCTACATCGGCTATTACTCGCCGGTACGCTATCTCTACAGCTACCGCGAACGCGAACCGTTCGGACTGAAGAACAAACAGTTGCGCAAATGGATCGCGCGCGAGATGAGCCACAAGGATTCCTCCATCGTCGGCGCCAGTAAACTGAATCTGCCCGCGATACAGGAAGCCGAGCGCATGATCGCAACGGTTAAGAAGTCGATGCAGCATGTCACCGCCCCCGCCATCATCATCCACGCAGAGGAAGATGAAATCGCCTCGCCGCGCAACGCGCGCTTCGTCGCCGAGCATATCGGCTCAAAACAGGTGGAGCGCATCATGTTGCACAACAGCTATCACATGATCACGGTAGACAACGACCGGGAGCAGGTGGCAAGTGAAACCATACGTTTTTTCAACGCAATTTATCAGGAATAAACCTGCCGGCCCATCGGGACGACAAACAGGAATAATGAACCCCCGAAAAAAATTGGCAAGCCCATTGTCCACAAAGCGCATCGTTCAGGCGCGGATTCGGTTATAATCCGTATCGAATAATCATTTAATACCCGTTACCATGAGTTCACTACCAATCATACAGCGCATGATGGTCGATCAATTCGACCTGAAACTAGAAGACCTGACACCCGATGCGACTCTGGAAAGCCTGGGACTGGACTCCCTGTCAGTGATCGAGTTCATGTTCAATCTTGAAGACGAACTCAAAATCAAGTTGCCTGACGAAAGGGTTGAAATCAAGACCCTGCAGGATGTCACCGATCTGGTCGACCGGATAGTCGCCGAGCAATCGGCGTAATCAAGCTGAATGTCCAGACGCGTAGTCATCACAGGCCTGGGAATCGTCTCACCGCTGGGTTCGTCTCCCGGGCAGTTTTTCAGCAGCCTGATGCGGGGGCGATCGGGCATCAAACGCCTGAAAAAAGACTTCGTTGAGCAGCTCTCCATACGCATCGCCGCAGCCGTAGAAGATTTCAACCCTGCTGCGCATTTTTCCAAAATACAACTCACCGGCATCGAACGCTTCAGCCAGTTTGCACTGGTTGCCGCCGAGCAAGCCGTACAGGATGCGCAGCTGACATTGATCGAATCCGAATACAGCCGGGCCGGCGTGTATATGGGCTCCTGCCTGGGTGGCGCCGGCACGCTGGAAGACGGCTATATCGAAGTATTCAAGCGCGACAATCCGCGCATCAAACCGCTCAGCGTGCTGCTCAGCATGAACAATGCCGCCGCCTCGCATCTGTCCATCAAATACCATTTGCAGGGCCCCAACATCACCTACTCCACCGCCTGCGCATCGTCGGCGATTGCGCTGGGTGAAGCCTATCGCCAGATCAAACACGGCTACACCGAGGTAATGCTGGCGGGCGGCTCAGAGGCTATGCTGACACTCGGCGCGATGAAAGCCTGGGAAGCCTTGCGCACCCTGGCGCATGAAGATCCGACTGACCCCGGCGCATCCTGCAAGCCTTTTTCCAGGGACCGCAGCGGTCTGGTGCTGGGTGAAGGGGCCGCCGTACTGGTGCTGGAAGATGCCGAGCGCGCAGTGCAACGCGGCGCCAAAATTTATGCGGAACTTGCAGGTTACGACTGCTCTTCGGACTCAAGTCACATCACCAAGCCCGATTCGGCAGGACAGACCCGCACCATCCTGAACGCTCTGCGCGACGCCAAACTGGCGCCACAGAACATCGGTTACATCAACGCGCACGGCACGGCAACCTATGCGGGTGACATCGAGGAAACTCTCGCCATCAAGCAGGTATTTGGCGCTCATGCCTACAACATCCCGGTCAGCTCGACAAAATCCATGCACGGACATCTGATGGGTGCGACCGGCGCCGTCGAATTCATGGCAGCGGTACTGGCACTGCAACACCAGTCCATCCCGCCCACCATCAATTTGCATCAAGCCGATCCGGAATGCGATCTGGATTATGTGCCGAATCAGGGCAGAACAGGCGTGCCGCTGGAAGCCGTAATGTCCAACTCGTTTGCGTTCGGCGGCACCAATGCGGTGTTGATCGCCCGCCGTTTTGTGGCCTAGCTGCCGCCAGCATTTAAAACAATTCCGATCATCCAGATGAAGGAATTCAATCTTTCCAGCTGGGCAATCAAACACCGCGCTCTGGTGTTCTACGCGCTGTGCACCTTGCTGCTTGCAGGTATCTTTTCATATCTGCAACTGCCGCAAAAGGAAGACCCGGACTTCACTTTCAAGGTGATGACCATTAAACTGCTGTGGCCTGGCGCCAGCGCGCGCGAAATCGAACAACAGGTTACCGACCGGGTTGAACGAAAACTACAGGAAACCCCCTGGCTGGATAACGTCAGCAGCTATTCCAAGGCAGGCGAGGCCGTGATTTTCGTCACCCTCAAAGACTCCATGCCGCCTGACCAGCTGGAGCACGCCTGGAATCAGGTCAGGAAAGAGCTGTCCGACATACGCCAAAACCTGCCCGAGGGCGTCCCTGATCCCGTTATCAACGATAAATTTGGCGACACCTTCGGTTCGATCTATGCATTCACCTCAAACACTTTCAGCAATGCCGAGCTGGCACAGCAGGCCAGCCTGGTCCGCGATGAGTTGCTGACAATAGAAAATGTCAGTCATGTCAGTCTGATCGGTGTGCAGCACGAAAAAATCTACATCGATTTTTCCAGCAGGAAAATGGCGGAACTCGGCATCGACCCGTTGCAGATCGCCTCCGCCTTGAAAGCACAGAACGAAATGGAGCCGGCCGGTGAAATAATCTCTTATCTGGACATCACTCGTCTGCGTGTAAGCGGTGATTTCAACTCCGTCAAAAGCATACAGGACATCGGCATCAAGGCCGGCGGCAAGATTCATCGCCTGGGCGATCTGTGCCATGTCTACCGTTCATATGCCGATCCCGCTGTCTTCAAGATGCACAGCATGGGGCAGGAAGCCATCGGGCTGGCCATTTCAATATCCCCCGATGGAAACGTCAGCCAACTTGGCAAAGATCTGGATCGCGAATTCGTGCGCATCAAGAAACAGCTGCCACCGGGAATTGAAATCCATCAGGTTTCCAATCAACCTGCGGTAGTTAAAAAATCCATCGACCAATTCATGAGCGCCCTGCTCGAAGCGCTCGCCATCGTGCTGATGGTAAGTTTCATCAGCTTAGGCCTGCGTGCCGGCCTGGTGGTCGCTTTATCCATCCCGCTGGTGCTGGCCGGAACATTCCTGCTGATGCATCTGTTCGGCATCGATCTGCAACGCGTCTCTTTAGGTGCGCTGATCATCGCGCTCGGCCTGCTGGTTGACGATGCGATGATCGCGGTGGAAATGATGAAAGTAAAACTGGAACAGGGCCATAGCAAGCTGACTGCCGCCACCTTTGCCTATACCACCACCGCCTTTCCCATGCTGACCGGCACACTGATCACCGCTGCGGCTTTTCTGCCAGTGGGACTTGCCAAGTCTTCAGCGGGTGAATACACATTTTCCATCTGTGCCGTGGTGACCATTGCCCTGTTGGTTTCCTGGCTGGTCGCGGTGATTTTTACCCCGTTCATCGGCGTACGTCTGTTGCAGGAAAATGCTCTGCACAAACGAGTCCTCTCACCAACCCTGATGGAACGACTAGCCATTCGACTAAGCTGGCAAAATACGCCAGCCAAGTCGCTGGTTATCTCCCGCTTTTCGGGCGAGGGAAAAAACGAATCGCTACACAAATTTCAAGCTAACGGCGACTACTACCAGCGGGGCTTTTACTTGCGCTTCAGACGGATGCTGGAGTGGTGTCTGGATCACAGAAAAAGTGTGCTCACCCTCACTCTGACCGCTTTTATGCTGGCACTGGCAGGCTTTGGCAAAGTCGAGCAGGAGTTCTTTCCGCCATCGGATCGAGCGGAACTGCTGATGGATGTCTGGTTGCCTGAAGGCTCCAGTTTTTCTACGACAGAGAGGGTGACAACCGGTCTGGAAGGAAGACTGAAAAACGATCCGGGCATCGCAAACTATACCAGCTACATCGGCGGCGGCACGCCGAGATTCTACCTGCCGCTGGATCTGCAACTGCCTATGGTCAATTACGCACAAATCGTCATCAACACCCGCGACGGAGCGCGCGAAGCGGTGCTTAAACGCATCCGCAACATGCTGGATCAGGATTACGCCCCGATGGGAATCCGCATTGCGAGACTGGAAAACGGCCCTCCAGTCGGCTATCCGGTGCAGTTCAGAGTGCTCGGTGACGATCCTGAGAAGCTCAGCCGCATTGCTTTGGAGGTCGCCACGGTGGTCAGACAGAATCGCAACACCAAAAACGTGAGCCTGGATTCCAACGAAAAAATACGCACGATTAACATAAACGTCGATCAGGAAAAAGGTCGTGAGTTTGGCCTGTCCTCCCAACTGATTTCCAGAAACCTGCAGGCATTCTTATCCGGCTTATCCATCACCAACTTGCGGGAAGGGCAAAAGCGCATCGAAGTCATCGCCCGCGCCGACGCCGCGGAGCGCGACGATCCCGAAACATTGAGCCAATTAAACATCTATACCGAACACGGGAAATCGGTGCCGCTCAGCCGGATTGCCAGGATCAGCGAGGACGAGGAGGACGGCATCATCTGGCGCATGAACCGCACGCCTGTGGTCACTGTACGCGCCGATGTCCCTGACAACGTGCGCGCACCGGATGTGAGCATGGCGATCGACCGTCAGCTTGCCTCCATCCGCGCCAAACTGCCCGAAGGGTATCGCATCGAAGTGGGCGGCGCAATGGAAGACAGTGGCAAGGCTCAGAATTCCATCATCGAGATTCTGCCACTGATGGGCTTTCTCATAGTCACCTTGCTGATGCTCCAGTTAAAGCGCTACAAACAGGTCATCCTGGCCTTGCTGACCGCGCCGCTGGGCATCATAGGGGTAACCGCCTCCCTGCTCCTGTTTAAGGTGCCGTTCGGCTTTGTCGCCATGCTGGGCATGATTTCCCTGTCCGGCATGATCATGCGCAACTCGGTCATTCTGCTCGATCAGATCAGCCAGGACATCGCCTCGGGAATGCATCGCTGGGATGCCATCGTCGAGTCCACCATACGCCGTTTCCGCCCCATCATGCTGACCGCCGCCGCCGCGATACTGGCGATGATTCCATTGACGCAAAGCGTCTTCTGGGGGCCGATGGCCATCGTCATCATGGGCGGATTGCTGATCGCGACCCTGTTGACCCTGTTCTACCTGCCGGCTTTATATGCAGTCTGGTTCAAAGTTGAACGCCCTGCGGCAAAATAAAAGTGGCAATTCATGCCGAATAGCGAATACCACGCTTGTCGCACAGCAGCGCACCCTTTAAAAAAATCCGCCTCAACCGCGCCAAAATCATTAACGTGAAACCCGCGCAGCGGTTCGTTCGGCTTCGCCTGCCATACCCGTCAGGATGACGCTTGCCATGAAACCAAATAAAGCGTTTAATTCAGTCTGCACAGAATTATTGCGTTCCAAATACAAAATTAAATTTATATATATCAATAGGTTACAATGATATTTCTGTGGAAATCGGGTTTTCCGCAGCATCGTTGAGCACCCTGGTTGGCGGCATTAGGAAAACATGCAATGTCATATACTCGCACAATCGCGCTGACGTCGCTGTCCATGATTGCTTTTGCGGGTAATTCACTGCTCTGCCGGATCGCCCTCAAACATACCAGCATTGATGCAGCCAGCTTTACTGCAATTCGATTGATCTCCGGTGCAGCGATGCTTTGGCTGGTCGTGCGAATGAGGCGCGGCACCCATGGCAGCAAGGGCAACTGGCCGTCGGCATTTGCGTTGTTTCTTTATGCCGCCGGCTTTTCCCTGGCCTATGTGAACTTATCGGCAGCAAGCGGTGCACTGCTGCTGTTTGGTGCCGTCCAGACAACGATGATCGGCTATGGCATTTATGCGGGAGAACGACTGCAAAAACTCCAACTCGCCGGTCTGATACTCGCACTCGGAGGATTGGCTGGTCTATTGCTGCCGGGACTCTCGGCACCACCACTGTATGGCTCGGTATTGATGTTGGGCGCCGGAGTGGCATGGGGCATCTATTCCTTGCGCGGAAGCAGTGCGGGTGACCCCACCGTGGTCACTGCCGGAAACTTCCTGCGCGCGGTTCCTTTCTCAGCAGTATTGAGCGTACTAATGTTGCACGGTGCTTCTCTGAATACTGCCGGAATCTGGTACGCTGTTTTGTCGGGCGCACTGACTTCCGGAATAGGTTATGCCATTTGGTACACGGCATTGCCTGCATTGAAAGCCACCCATGCCGCAACAATCCAACTCAGTGTTCCGGTCATTGCAGCGTTGGGTGGCATCGTTTTTCTGGAAGAGCCCCTAACTCTGCGCTTAATATTGGCGTCCATAGCTATTCTCGGCGGAATTGCGCTGGTCATTCTCGATAAACAAGACGCCCAACGAGTCGCTCCAGCCGACGCCGCTTCAAGACACGGGTGAGCTTAATCGCTATTCCTCATGGAAGACTCGTGCATTACGCGGGTTTTCAGCATCCCGACCCATACCTCCGGGAGATCGTTTGGAATCCAGTGTGAAATGCATAACCCGAGCCTAGCGGGACTGCGCAAAAGCGCGCTGCCACCGATAAAAAATCTCGGTGTACCTGAAAGTTTGTAAATGCAACGGCTCGGCTGAATTCGCTCATTTGAAGGTTGCGATTTGACTGCGTCCGCCTGAAAAAAAGGCCTGCATCGCTGCAAGCCTTTTTCTATTTGGTGGGTCGTGAAGGACTTGAACCTTCGACCAAAGGATTATGAGTCCTCTGCTCTAACCAACTGAGCTAACGACCCGTAAACTGTTAACTTTCGCTGTCGAGGAAGCTTTTCAGCTTCTCGGAACGAGAGGGGTGACGCAACTTGCGCAACGCCTTGGCTTCGATCTGACGGATACGCTCACGCGTTACATCGAACTGTTTGCCCACTTCTTCGAGCGTGTGGTCGGTGTTCATTTCGATGCCGAAACGCATGCGCAACACTTTCGCCTCGCGCTGCGTCAGACTGTCCAGTATATCCGAGGTCGCACTGCGCAGACTCTCGTAAACCGCCGCATCGATAGGCACGGTGGTGTTCGAGTCCTCGATAAAGTCGCCCAGATGCGAATCGTCGTCATCGCCGACCGGCGTTTCCATGGAGATCGGCTCCTTGGCAATCTTGAGGATTTTGTGGATCTTGTCTTCCGACATTTCCATCTTGGAGGCCAGCGTCGCCGCGTCCGCCTCCTGACCCGTCTCCTGCAAAATCTGGCGCGAGATGCGGTTCATCTTGTTGATGGTCTCGATCATGTGCACCGGTATGCGGATGGTGCGCGCCTGATCCGCGATGGAACGCGTGATCGCCTGACGTATCCACCAGGTCGCATAAGTCGAAAACTTGTAACCGCGACGGTATTCGAATTTATCGACCGCCTTCATCAGCCCGATATTACCTTCCTGAATCAAATCAAGGAATTGCAAGCCGCGATTGGTATATTTCTTGGCGATGGAAATCACCAGGCGCAGGTTGGCCTCGATCATGTCGCGCTTGGCGCGGTGTGAACGGGCTTCACCGTTGGTCATGCGGCGGTTGATTTCCTTCAGATCGGTGATCGGCAGGCCCACGCGTTTCTGCATGTTGACGAGATTCTGCTGCTTCTCGATGATCGCGTGCTGGTAGCGCAACAGCAACTCGCTGTAAGGTTTGTCGGCCTTGATTTCCTGCGCCAGCCAGTCCATATCGACTTCATGACCGATAAAACTCTTGATGAAATGCGGACGCGGCATTTTGCTCTTGGTCACGCAGATTTCCTGAATGCCGCGCTCGTTGTTGCGTATTTCCTCGACCAGCCCGCGCATGGTGTTGCACAAGGCGTCCACCTGTTTGGCGGTGAAGCGGAAAGCCATCAGCTCTTCAGTGATGCCGGCCTGATAGGTGTTGTATTGCGTACTGAGATAGCCGTATTTTTCAAAGGCACGCCCCATCTTGTTGAACAGGTCGGCAATCACGGCAAAGCGGGCCAGCGCATCGGCCTTTAACTGCGCCAGATCTGCGGCGGCGGCGGCAGCTGTCGCTGCGGCAACGGCCTCTTCATCCTCGTCATCTTCTTCGTCATCCGTACCCGCATCGTCATCTGCGGCTTCGTCGCCTTCATCTTCTCCGTCCTGCTCCTGATCCTCGCTCTCGCTCAGCTCAGACTCATTCTCAAGTTCAACCTCGACAAAGCCGTCTATCAGCTCATTGACCCGAATTTCATCGGTTTCGATCTTTGCCGCCAGCGAGAGAATTTCCGCAATGGTCACGGGACAGGCGGAAATCGCCTGTATCATGTTGCGCTGACCTTCTTCGATACGCTTGGCAATCTCGATTTCTTTTTCACGCGTCAGCAAATCGACCGTACCCATTTCGCGCATATACATGCGCACAGGATCCGTGGTACGGCCAAATTCGGAGTCCACCGTCGACAGCGCCGCCTCGGCCTCTTCGGCCGCATCGTCATCCGCCGCCGTGGGCGCCGCATCGGTCATGATCAGCGCTTCGGCATCGGGCGCAACATCGCATACCCGGATACCCATATCGTTGATCATGCTCGCAACGCTTTCAATCTGCTCGACTTCGAGCATATCGGGCAAATGGTCGTTGATCTCGGCGTAGGTCAGGTAGCCGCGCTCCTTACCCAATATGATCAACGCCTTCAGGCTGGTACGACGCGCGTCAATATCCTGCTGCAACTCGGCCAAGGGCAGCGCAATAATGTCTTCCGCTTTTTTATCCTGTTTCTTCTTGCTTTTTTTAATCGTTACCATATTCTGTTTCCAATTGCGTAAGACCTACATTAGCGTCGCAGAAAAGCGCACCATTATACCCGAAAAACCTAATTTTTCATTAACCTTTGTGGACGTTGAGTGACAAACATCGCTTGTCGATTCCTTACCACTTCCCCCTCCGGGGGAGAACAGGAGAGAGGGAACGGACGACACCAACACTCTGGTGAATACTGACCATTTCGTCCGTTAACGTTGCAGCAAGCGTAAATACTGTTCTCGCTCATCGAGACTCAGACCGGACAAACCGGCTTGCGCCGATTTTCCCTGCAAAGCCTGGAACTGTTCGCGACGCTGCACTTCATCAAGCCTGCTGACGAGTCCCGCGAATTCCGCAGCCACGTCGAAGGACTCTCCCCAGGCCAGCATATCGGCCTCGGCCCGGGCAAGCGCCTGCGCATAACTTGTCCCTTCGAACATCTGCATCAGCGCCGGGCTGGTCATCGCGAACCCCGCTTCGCGCAACGCGGCCAACACAGCCGCAATCGCCTCGGCATCCGCTCCTTCGGCATGCCAGTCTGCCGGCACCTTCGCCGCCAGTTCAGGCTGTGCAATCAGGCATTGCAACAACAAACGCTGCACCGGAAATGGGGTGCGTATGGCCTTTTTCAAGGCCGGTCGCGGCGCATGAGCAATCGGCTTGATCTCGAACAACGCCTCCAGCTCCGCCTGACTGATACCGGAGAGCGCCGCCACTTCCTTGCGCAACAGCAATGAGGTAACCGGAGAGGCAATCGCGGACAACAGGGGGCGCGCGCGGTGCAGCAACTGATTGCGCCCCTCCTGACTCTTCAAATCCAGATCGCTGCTGATTTCACGCAACAAGTATCCCGACAGGGGCATCGCATCCGCCACTTGCCGCTCAAAAACCGCCTTGCCGAATTCCCGGATAAAGCTGTCCGGGTCGTGCTCGACCGGCAGAAACAGGAAACTGATCAGCTTGCCGTCCTGCAGATGCGGCAGCGCATTTTCCAGCGCGCGCCATGCGGCCTTCTGCCCCGCCTTATCCCCGTCGAAGCAGAATACGATCTGTTCGCTCAGACGCAACAACTTCTGAATGTGATACGGTGTGGTAGCCGTGCCCAGTGTCGCGACAGCATACTCGACGCCGTGTTGCGCCAGCGCCACCACATCCATGTAACCTTCCACGACCAGCACTCTTTGTCCTGCGCGTATCGCTTTTTGCGCCTGGAACAGACCATACAACTCGCGGCCTTTTTCAAACAGCGGCGTTTCGGGTGAATTGAGATATTTAGGTTCGCCTTTGTCCAGCACCCGCCCGCCAAATCCGATGACCTGACCGCGCACATTGATGATGGGAAACATAACGCGGTCACGGAACCTGTCGTAACGCTTACCCTCTTCACCCGCGATGACCAGACCGGTTTCAATCAGCGTTGCGCTCTGATAATCGGGGAAAGCAGCCGACAGATTCTGCCAGCCATCCGGCGCATAACCTATCGAAAATTTCAGTGCGATCTCGCCGCTTAAACCCCGCCCTTTCAGATAATCAATAGCCCGAACGGATATTTTCAACTGATCCCGGTAATAACGCGTGGCAACCTGCATCACCTCATACAGATCGGGCGCCACCTTCCGGTAATCCGCAGCGCCCGTCGAGCGTTCCCGCGGGACATCCATACCCACACTTTGCGCCAACTCTTCGACTGCTTCGACAAAACCCAACCCCATGTGTTCCATGACGAAACTGATCGCCGTTCCATGCACCCCGCAGCCGAAGCAATGATAAAACTGCTTGGCCTGACTGACGGTAAATGAGGGGGACTTTTCGTTATGAAACGGACAGCAGGCAACGTAATTACTGCCTGCTTTTTTAAGGGGAACGTAACGCTCTATCACGTCAACGATGTCAAGACGATTGAGCAGATCCTGTATGAAACTATGTGGAATCATGCCCGTGTGCAGCCTCTTCATCCGAACCTGTTGACAACCCGAACCCTGCCCGGCGAACAACGGCAACGCGGGCAAGCCCGGAAACTAACTGGACAATTGCACTTTTATCAGCGCCGACACTTTTCCCATGTCGGCAACACCTGCCAGCCGCGGCTTGAGATAAGCCATGACTTTACCCATATCCTGAGTGCCTGACGCACCAACAGCCGCAATCGCTTCAATCACGGCAGCCAGCACTTCCGCTTCGCTCATCTGTTGCGGCATGTAACCCGCCAACACGCTCATTTCAAACTTTTCGACATCCGCCAGATCCTGACGGCCGGCCGCTTCGTACTGGCTGATGGAATCGCGACGCTGCTTATTCATCTTTTCGATGATAGTCACCACGTCCGCATCCGACAGTTCGATGCGCTCGTCTACCTCACGCTGCTTGATGGCGGCGAGCAAAAGACGAATAGCCGAAAGACGCGCCGCATCCTTGGCACGCATCGCGACTTTCATGTCTTCGGTAATCTGTTGCCTTAGATTCATATCGTCTGCCTCGCCTGCGCGTGGCAGTCAGAACCTAGTAGAGCTTTGGCGGCAGAGTTTGACTGCGCAGACGCTTGTAGTGACGCTTGACTGCCGCCGCCAGTTTGCGCTTACGTTCAGCAGTCGGCTTCTCGTAAAATTCGCGAGCGCGCAAATCGGTCAGCAGGCCGGTTTTCTCTACAGAGCGCTTAAAACGGCGCATTGCGACTTCAAACGGTTCATTTTCTTTAACACGTACGGTTGTCATCTACGAACTACCTTCTACCAAAAAATTGAGGGCGCAATTCTAGCAAAACCGCCCGCGCATAACAACTCATATTTCAACACAGGCGCAAATAAAGCCGATTTAACTCACCGCACGGTGATTCTGGCGAACTTGCGCTTGCCTACCTGCGCCACCACTACCCGACCGCCATTGACTCTATCGGCCTTATCGTTCACCCGCTCGCCATCGAGCTTGACGGCGCCCTGGGCAATCATGCGTATCGCTTCCGATGTGCTGTCCACCAGACCGGCTGATTTCAGCAACTGCGGCACCGCGATATTGCCATCGGTCGCTGTTACATTGACTTCCGGCATATCGTCCGGCAACACGCCACGGCGAAAACGCGCCTCAAATTCGTCCAGCGCTGTTTCTGCATCCCGCTGCGTATGAAAACGCGCAACAATTTCCTGAGCCAGCAATACCTTGATGTCGCGCGGATTGCGGCCGCCTTCCACCTCATCGCGCCAGATTGCGATTTCGCTCAATTCCCGGAAAGACAACAACTCCAGATAGCGCCACATCAGGTCATCCGAAATCGACATCAACTTGCCGAACATATCCTGCGGCTTATCGGTAATCCCCACGTAATTGCCCAGCGACTTGGACATCTTGTTCACGCCGTCCAGGCCTTCCAGAAGCGGCATGGTCAATATGCATTGCGCAGGCTGCCCATAATGCCTTTGCATCTCGCGGCCCATCAACAGGTTAAACTTCTGATCCGTCCCCCCTAATTCGACATCCGCCTTTAACGCAACAGAATCATAGCCCTGCACCAGCGGGTAGATGAATTCATGTATCGCTATCGGCTGACTGCTCTTGTAGCGCTTGGAAAAATCGTCGCGTTCGAGCATTTGCGCCACCGTATGGGTGGCGGCCAGGCGTATCAGATCCACTGCGCTGAATTTATCCATCCAGGTGGAATTGAATACGATCTCGGTCTTTTCCGGGTCCAGCACCTTGAAAACCTGCTCACGGTAAGACTGAGCATTGTCGAGCACCTGCTCACGCGACAAAGGCGGGCGAGTCGTATTCTTGCCGGTCGGGTCGCCTATCATGCCGGTAAAATCACCGATCAAAAACAGCGCATGGTGACCAAGATTCTGCAACTGGCGCATTTTGTTGAGCAAAACGGTATGACCGAGATGCAAATCCGGCGCGGTAGGGTCAAAACCGGCCTTGATGCGCAAAGGCCTGCCCAGTGCCAGCTTCTGCTTTAACTCCGCTTCTATCAGCAGTTCATCCGAACCGCGTTTAATGGTATCCAGTGCTTGTGTCATTTCATCCGTACCTGTATTCAAAATTTCCGCCATTCATCCGTGTTTTTAAGCCAACCGTCGATCAGACGCCGATTTTCGCGATTTTTATTGCCGATTGTCAGTTTGCCCTTTAAGTGATAGCGCGTTTCTGTTAGAGTTCGCGACTATCGATAACAGTATAGCCGCCACCGACATCATCAGGCAGCTCCCGGAGACCCGAATGTTAACGCAAAACATGCTCAGCAAAGAACGCAAAAACAAATTGCGCTGGTTTGTCACACTATCCACCATGCCTCTGCTGGGCGTATTGACAGCTTTCGGACTGGTGCCTTCCGCCAACCTTGGTTTAGATAGCGGAAAAATCTCCATCGAACAACTCACCCTGCCCAGCCCGGCACCCGTAGCAGCCAGCACCACTTCCTTCTGGCACACCGAGCGCCTGCAACCCGGCGACACCGTCGCCGAATTGATGCAGCGACTGAACATCAAGGATGCCGCCGCCAGCAGCTATTTACGCAGCAGCGCTGACACACGCACCTTCCGCAAACTGGCCGTGGGCCACGAGGTACAGGCTGAAACAGATGCCGCCGGGGCATTGATTTCCCTAAGCTTTCTAAACGAGCAGGGTGCGAAATTTATCATTAAAAAACAAGATGATAAGTTCACCACAAGCACCGTCGCGGCACAACTCGAAAAACGGCTGTTCGTGCGCACCGGAGAAATCAAGACCAGCCTGTACGCCGCAACGGATGCCGCCGGCATGCCTGAAGCTGCCGCAAACCAACTGACACAGATTTTCAACGGCGACATCGATTTTCATCATGACCTGAAGCGCGGCGACAAATTTACCGCCGTGTATGAAATGACCTACAGCAATGGCGCACTGGTCAAGACCGGTCAGATCCAGGCTGCCGAGTTCATCAACCAGGGACACGCTTACCGTGCGGTGCTGTTCCAGACCGATGCCACACACAGCGATTACTACACACCCGAAGGCCGCAGCCTGAAGAAGGCATTTTTGCGTTCGCCTATCGCTTTTTCACGCGTCAGCTCCGGCTTCACCATGGCACGTTTCCATCCGATACTGAATAAATGGCGCGCCCACAAGGGCGTTGATTTTGCAGCCCCGATGGGCACCCCCGCCAAGGCAACGGCGGACGGGCTGGTCGCCTTCGAGGGCGTGCAAAGCGGTTACGGCAACGTCGTGATACTGAACCATCAGGGCAGCCTTTCCACGGTTTACGGGCATCTGTCACATTTCGCGAAGGGTCTGCACAAGGGAGAACGTGTCAGACAAGGCGATGTGATCGGCTATGTCGGCATGACGGGCATGGCCACCGGCCCGCATCTGCACTATGAATTCAGGGTCAACGGACAGCAGCACGACCCGATGAGCGTCGCGCTTCCCAATGCGTTGCCTATCAGTGGCGCCAACAAAGTCGCCTTCCAATCGCTGGCCAATAAATTTATAGCCAGCCTGGTTCAATTGCGCAACACCAATCTCGCGAAACTTGACTGATCGCGCAAATCGGCCATACATCGGGCTGATGTCGGGAACCAGCCTGGACGGCATCGATGCCGTTCTGGTTAATCTCGATCAGCGTGACCCCAGTTTTCATGGTGAGTCTCGTGTCAGGCTCATCGGAAAACACTTCCTGCCGTTTGACGATGCGCTGAAACAGGCCATTCTGGATCTGCACCAACCAAGCCACAACGAGCTGCATCATACGCAGCTGATCGGCAATCGGCTGGCCGCACAGTACGCCATTGCCGTGAACACGCTGCTCGCCCAAACCGGCTACACAGCTCGACAGATACGCGCAACCGGCTGCCACGGCCAGACTATCCGCCATTGCCCGGAACACGGCTATACGCTGCAAATCGGCAACGCCGCGCTGCTTGCCGAATTGACCGGCATCACGGTGGTGGGCGATTTTCGCAGCCGCGACATCGCCGCCGGCGGACAGGGAGCGCCACTGGTTCCCGCCTTCCATGACACCCTGCTGCGCCATCCCGATATTCACCGCGTAATCGTCAACATCGGCGGAATCAGCAACCTGACCAATTTGCCGCCCGGCCTTGCCACCTCCGGCTTTGACTGCGGCCCCGGCAATCTGCTGATGGACGCATGGTGCATGCAACACCTGGAAAAACCTTTCGATGCAGATGGCGCATGGGCGGCGACCGGACAAGTGCAGCCGGCACCTCTGGCAAGCATGCTGAACGAGGCGTACTTTGCATTGCCGCCACCCAAAAGCAGCGGGCGCGACCTGTTCAACATGAGGTGGCTACAGAAACACTTGCAGGGTGGCGAAGCTCCCGAAGACGTGCAGGCCACTCTGCTCGAACTGACCTGCACCACCATTGCCGCAGCCATTCGACTGCGGTGCAGCGGTGCACAACAAATCTGCCTGTGCGGTGGCGGCGCGCACAACAGCACCCTGCGCAATCGCTTAGCTGCCCTGCTGCCCGGTTGCAGCGTGCAGACCACCAGCGAACTGGGCGTTGACGGCGATTATCTGGAAGCCATCGCCTTCGCCTGGCTGGCACAACAGAACCTGTCAGGGCATCCGGCCAACCTGCCGCTGGTCACTGGCGCCAAACACCCCTGCATACTGGGTGCAGTTTATCCCGCATAGACGCTAAAAATCTTGCCGTTTGTTTAAATTCATGGGCAATGCGTTTACAACTGTTGTCTCGC
>JAJYYO010000001.1:156372-241825 GCA_021800795.1 Pseudomonadota bacterium | reverse complement strand
CCTAGAATGACAGCTTCGCCATGGCGAGCCACCCGCGACTGAAGGTGCCAAAATTTGTTCCTTCAGGCTCCTGGTAACCTATTGCCAGGGACAGCTGCTCCCTGTTTTTGATCTTGAACTTTCCGAAAACTATCCCATACGTCAGTACTAGCTGATTCCTGCCGTCATAGGCTCCCTTGTACCAGTGGGTGTAGTTTGCTTCAATCTCCGGCCAGATATACTCGAAAACATGCGCCTGTAACGCCACAGCCCATGCCACGGGCACGCCAATGACAGACAGGTTGTTATCCGGCACGCTTGCCGACAGGACACTCTGAATGTCGATCCCGGATTGTCTTGTACCCCATCCCTTTCCGGCGGCCAGGGTGGGAGTGAAAACGTTGCTGCGGGAGGAAAATGGATCGCCGCCTGATGGAATACTGAGGCCGAGCGAGCCACTGACAATATAATTTCCGTTTTCCTCATTGGCGGAAAGCAGCCGGTATCTTCCGAGCAAGGTCTCGTCAGCCCATCCGGACGAATTCGCTTTGGGCGTTTGCCTGTCTATGCGGGCTGGAATCCCGATTTGCGCCTCGAAGTTCTCCCCAAGGATCAGTTGCAACCCTTTCCCCATGCCGTAGTTCGTGAGGGTGGAGCTCCCGGGGAAATATTGCCGGCTATAGTTATAGCGAAATCCTTGCGTCAGACGGGGTGAATTCATATTGAGCAATGCCTCCCAATGCGGCTGAGCTTCCTGCGTCCTGGTGACGTTCTCCAGCCAGTTGGAAAGGAAACCGGCGTCCAGCTCAGATTTCGCATCCGATGCAGACGTTACCGAAAACAGGGCCGGGAGTAAAATTATGGCCGAAAATAAAACTATCCTGGCAGCCGGTTTCCTGTATTTGGCAAGAATTGTCGTATTTAATCGGAATTTGCTCACTGGCATCCTTGTCGCAGAATAGCGCATCAAAGATACCGAGTTTAAACAGAAGACACTTATTCCATTAAATGATATTTAACTTTATATATATAATTTATTTTTATAAGTTACTGTATGTCCTCAATGCCAATTGTCTCCCTGAAACCAGATGCACGCCAGAAGCGCCACCCGTGCAGGCATTTACAAAAGTACTCCTGATCAGCCACACTGTTCAGCCCGCCTGAACAGACTCACTTATTGAGAGAGCAAGTGTGAATAATAGGCGCGCCTTCTGTTTGTCGCGCTTATGCCTGCCATATCTGCGCGCCGCACCCTTCCGCAGAGGACATCCAGCGTAAGCGCGCCATGGCGGGGCACGATAAAAAAGGCGGCGATATCTTTCAATATCGCCGCCTTTTTACATACCACCGTTGCTATCAGGACGCGTCGTTTCCTACCCGTTCTCTGAGATCCTTACCTGCCTTAAAATGAGGCACGTATTTAGCCGGCACTTTTACTTTGTCGCCGGTCTTGGGATTGCGCCCCTGACGCGGCGGACGGTAATTCAGACCAAAGCTGCCGAAACCGCGAATCTCGACACGCCCTCCACGCGACAGCGTGGAAGACAGCGCATCCAGAATCACCTTAACAGCCATCTCGGCATCCTTGGCCAGCAATTGCGGATGCAATTCGGCCAACCGTGCGATCAAATCAGAACGTGTCATGCATTCCTCCGAACTTAGGCTTCAGTCTTGCTTCCGCTCATTTTGGCCTTGAGCAACGCGCCCAGATTGGTTGTACCCGCACTGGTGCTGCTGTCGGCTGCCAATTTCTGCATGGCAGCAGAATCTTCCGCCTTGCTCAGCGCCTTGACGGACAAGCTGATGCCGCGATTCTTGCGGTCTACGCTGATGATCATCGCCTTGATGGTATCGCCTTCCTTCAGGTGTGTGCGTATATCTTCTACGCGATCAACCGACAGTTCGGAGGCTTTCAGATAGGCTTCCACATCGCCATCCAGCATCACGACTGCGCCCTTGGCATCCACCGATTTAACCACGCCGTTGACGATGGCGCCCTTTTCATTGGTGGCGGCAAATCCGCCGAACGGATCACCTTCCATTTGCTTGATGCCGAGCGAAATGCGCTCGCGCTCCACATCGATGGCCAGCACCACGGCTTCAACTTCGTCGCCCTTCTTGAAGTTGCGCACCACTTCTTCGCCAGGCTGTGACCATGACAGATCGGACAAATGCACCAGACCGTCGATATCGCCGTCCAGACCGATGAACACGCCGAAGTCAGTGATCGACTTGATCTGGCCGCGCACTTTGTCGCCCTTCTTGTGGTTGATCGCAAAATCATCCCAGGGATTGGAATGGCACTGCTTCATGCCCAGCGAAATACGGCGGCGCTGTTCGTCGATTTCCAGGATCATCACTTCGACTTCGTCGCCGACCTGCACAACCTTGGAAGGATGAACGTTCTTGTTGGTCCAGTCCATTTCGGAGACGTGTACCAGACCTTCGATGCCCTGTTCGATTTCAACGAATGAACCGTAGTCGGTCAGGTTGGTGACCTTGCCGAACAGGCGCGTACCCTGCGGGTAACGACGCGCCAGACCATTCCACGGATCATCGCCCATCTGCTTGATGCCCAGCGAAACGCGGTTCTTTTCCTGATCGAATTTGAGGATCTTCGCTTCGATTTCATCGCCGACGGTCAACACTTCCGAAGGATGCTTCACGCGACGCCATGCCAGGTCAGTGATGTGCAGCAGACCGTCGATACCGCCCAGATCAACGAACGCGCCGTAGTCAGTGATGTTCTTGACCACGCCCTTGACGATCGCGCCTTCCTTGAGGTTTTCCATCACGGATTCGCGATCAGCGCCCATCGTGGCTTCCAGCACGGCGCGGCGGGATACCACCACGTTGTTGCGGCGACGATCCAGCTTGATGACCTTGAATTCCATGGTCTTGTTTTCGTACGGCGTGGTGTCCTTGACCGGACGGATGTCCACCAAGGAACCCGGCAGGAATGCGCGGATACCGTTAACCATCGCGGTGAGACCGCCCTTGACCTTGCCGCTGACAAAGCCTTCAACGATCTTGCCTTCTTCCATGGCCAATTCCAGATCGTGCCATGCCGCCAGGCGCTTGGCTTTTTCGCGAGACAGCTTGGTTTCACCATAGCCGTTCTCCAGCGATTCGATTGCAACGGTGACGAAGTCCCCTGCAGCAACTTCCATTTCGCCCTTGTCGTTGAGGAATTCCTCAACCGGAATCCAGCTTTCGGACTTGAGTCCGGCATTCACGACCACCACGTTGTGGTCAATACGCACAACTTGTGCGGTAATCAGTTCGCCTGCGCGCATTTCCTTGCGCGTCAAACTTTCTTCAAACATTGCGGCGAAACTATCGGGATTTAATACTGTGTCAGCGGTTGCGTTCATCGAATACACCTAAAGATTTTTCTGCATAAACAGAAGGTTAGTTAAAAACCCGAAGAACGGAGAGTCCTAGGGGGCCAAGCATTTTTCCCGGTAGCCTGCAAGCACCACATCGACCGCCTGCTCTATGGTAAGCGCCGTGGTATCCAGCAGACTGGCATCCGGGAACTGTTGCAGAGGGGCTGCGCTGCGCTGCATGTCTCGCTCGTCGCGCGCCCTGATATCCTGCAAAAGGGTTGCTATACTAGCACCCATATCTTTTTCTTTCAACTGCTTATATCGACGTTCTGCACGCGCCTCGGCGGAGGCCGTCAAATATACTTTAAGCGTGGCATCCGGAAACACCACCGAACCCATGTCGCGCCCGTCGGTCACCAGACCCGGCGCACGCCTGAACGCGTGCTGCTTGTCGAGCAGCGCGGCCCTGACCTTCGGCAAGGCAGCCACCTTTGATGCGCCCGCCGCGCAGGTCTCCCCTCGCAACTCATCCCCTGCGAGCACCCCGTCGAGCCGGATTTGCTCGCCCTTGAACTCGACGTTCATGCGTTCAGCCAGTGCAGCCAGCGCCGCCTCGTCATCGAGCGCGACCCCGTCGCGGTCAGCCGCCATCGCCAGCAATCGATACAAGGCGCCGCTGTCGAGATAATGAAAGCCCAGTTTGGCGGCCACAAGCTGCGCAACGGTTCCTTTGCCGGAAGCTGAAGGGCCATCTATGGCAATCACCGGAACGGCATTAACGCAAAAGTCGCGCAAGCGTTCATTTGCCCCCTCTCCCTCCGGGAGAGGGTTGGGGTGAGGGAAACGGGCATGGCATGTTATATTTTCAAGGGTGGCATCTTCGCCATGCCCGTTGGTCACGCTGGCAAACACATTAAAGTAATCAGGGAAAGTTTTCGCCACACAACCCGGATCGTTGATGCGTATGCCATTGCCGAAAGCCGCCAGCGAAAAACACATCGCCATGCGGTGATCATCGTAAGTATCAATAGCGGAGCGAGGAGCGAGGAGCGAGGAGCGAGCACAACCCGCAGTTTCACTTTTGCCTTTTTCCTCAATCCTCAATCCCCGATCCCCGATCCTATTTCTCAATTCCCGATCCTCACTCCCCAATCCTGTAATTTTGAGATAATCAGCACCCTCTTCCACGAGAGCGCCGACCTTGCGAAGTTCGGTCGCCATCGCTGCGATGCGGTCGGTTTCCTTGACGCGCCAACTGGCGATATTGCACAACACGGTCGTCCCTTCGGCATACAGCGCCACCACACCGAGCGTCATCGCCGCATCGGGTATATGGTTGCAGTCCAGCTCGATCGCCTTGAGCTTGCCATCCTTTGGGGCAGAAGCCTCTATCCAGTTATCGCCCATCTCTACCTGCCCGCCCATCATCGCCAGTGCATCCGCAAAGCGCACATCGCCCTGCACGCTGCTCTTTCCGACACCATTCACGCGCACCGGCCCGCCGCCGATGGCGCCCGCGGCGAGAAAATACGAAGCGCTTGATGCATCGCCTTCCACGTAGATCGTGCCGGGACTTTGATAGCGCTGTCCGCCGAACACCACGAAACTGCGCCAGTCCTGCCGCTCAACGCTGACACCAAAGCGCGCCATCATCGCCAGCGTGATCTCGATATAAGGCTTGGAAATCAGCTCGCCCACCACTTCGACCCTCACCGTCCGGCCTGTCAGCGGCAGCGCCATCAGAAGACCCGTCAGGAACTGGCTGGACACATCGCCGCGCACCTGCACGATGTCGCCCGCAAGCGTCGCCGGAGAAATCTGCAACGGCGGAAAACCCTCATTTCCTTTATAACTTACGTTGGCGCCCAGTTGGCGCAACGCATCCACCAGATCGCCGATCGGACGTTCGTGCATGCGCGGCACGCCGGACAATTTATAGCTGCCGCCAGACAAGGCCAGCGCTGCGGTCAGCGGGCGAAATGCGGTTCCTGCGTTGCCTAAAAATAATTCGGCATTTTTGCTCGGGAAATCGCCGCCACATCCGGCAATGCGGTACGCATTGTCGCCCAGCGATTCAATCTTAATTCCCAGTATGCGAAGTGCATCCAGCATGCGCTCGGTATCATCCGAATGCAGCAGATCGCGGACCTCGGTCACACCCTCCGACAATGCCGCCAGCAGCAACACGCGATTGGAAATACTCTTGGAGCCGGGCAACACGACTGTGCCGCGAGCAGACATCAAAGGGGGCAAATCGATATATTCAGTATGAGTCATATTACACTTTCAATTATTCGTCGCTGCTACACATGCAGTAATTCAGTTATTCATGAGATAACGTCAAATCTGGTGTATGGCCTGTTTGTAACATGATGGATCAGGCGGCGAGTTCCTGCTGAACCGGCTGGTCGCCCTGCACCGGTTCACCGTCCTTGAAGGGAATTCCCCTCAGCAACAGTTCGATTTTGTCTGCGCCGCGTATTTTGCGCCAACTCTTTTCCGCTTCCTCGATCAACTTAAATGCAAGCCCCAAAAAGGTTGCCCGGGAAACGCAGTTCCGGGTACGGCTGGTTCTGTGGCGCACCGTGGCAAACGTCGATTCAATCGGATTCGTCGTCCGAATATGCTGCCAGTGCTCTGCCGGGAAGCTGTAAAACGCCAGCAGACTATCCCGATCTTTCTCTATCTTTTCAACGGCTTTCGGGTACTTTGCCTTGTAGTGCCCGACAAATTTTGCGAATGCCGTATGCGCCTCATCACGAGTGGCGGCCATCCATATCTCCTGCATGTCCGCCTTGGCGCGCGCTTGCAGTGATTTTGGCAATGCATTGAGTACATTGCCCATTTTGTGGAACCAGCATCGCTGATGTACCGTCTGCGGAAAGACCTCTTCCATGGCAGCCCAGAATCCCATTGCACCATCGCCCACGGCCAGCAGCGGACCTGCCTGCAAACCCCGCTGTTTAAGATCGAGTAAAACCGTTTTCCAGGATTCTTTCGACTCACGGTAACCGTCACCAATGGCCACGCGCTCCTTTTTGCCATCGGCTGTGACACCGACAATCACCAGCAGGCATTGTCCGTCAGAATTCTCACTGCGCAATCCGGTATGAATTCCATCTGCCCACCAATAAACAGGGCGGTCAAGCGACAGGTCTCGATGGTTCCAATTCTCGTGTTCAGTAGCCCACTGCGCTTTCAAACGACTAACCACGTTCGCTGACAGGCCCTTTGCATCTTCACCAAGCAGCACGCTCAGCGCCTCGCCCATATCTCCCGTTGAAACGCCCTTGAGATACAGCCAGGGCAGCGCCGCTGAGACGCGAGGTGACTTCCTGATATAAGGCGGCACAATGTTCGAATTGAATTTGATGCCTGAACCTGAACGATCCCGAACCTTCGGAACTTTGACAGAGATCGGACCCGCCGCCGTCAAAACTTCCCGCTCAGGCAAATAACCGTTGCGAACAACGGCTCGCTTACCTTGCAACGTCACAACATTGGTGCAGGTCGACAGTAGCTCTGCCAGTTCTGACTCAATCGCTTGCTGTATCACTTGTCGCGCGCCTCGTTTTACCAGTTCGTCCAATGTCAGCCCCATTTCATGCTCTGGACTAACGGCCTGTTTTTGCTTATTCTTGCTCATGGTGGATGGTTTCCTTAGTTTCGTTTCTGATTTCGACAACCAGATTCTCTACAGAAATCTCCACCGCCTCAACTCATCATGACAAATTCGTCTGTACACCAGATTCGACTATATCTCGTTATTCATATTTGCAGGGGGTAGTCCTGCAGCCGTCCTGCCAGAAACCCGTCCTTGAAGGCTTTTTCTTCGTTCAGTATGTTTCCTGTCCGATTGCTGACCTTCGGGAATAGCAGGAATCGAGACACAGCAGAACTTCGGTTTACTCCGAAGCGGACGATCAGAAATAACTCGAAAATTAATACCTGTCCTAATCGTCAGCAAACGAACCATCAATGAGATACACCCGCTTACCACTTTCAATAGCCGAGTAAATATATCGCAACTCACCGGTCACACTGGTATCAGAGAGCCTTGCTTGTGCTCGTGCCTTTAGCTGTTCTTTACCGCCATAAAACTCCAACGTTCCCGCATCGAAACTTACAAACCTCCCATTTATCGAATCCATTCCATGGGGGCCAATAGCTGTTACCAACCGATCCAGCGCCAGATTGTCATCTATGATCGCTTTGATGTGTGGAGTTAAAACGTCGGGATGGAAACGTTTCAAGCGGGAGAAAACAACTCCGCACTCTGTAGCCGAAAAAATACTGCCATCAGTTATTGCGTTAGACATCGCATTAGCCCAGCTTGTACTGAGTTGCTGAAAGGTGGTGGTATCCAGCCAGCGTTGATCTTCAGGAAGCGCTCGCTCGTCCTGAAAGCCGCCGTGTTGCGCGTGCAAGAAACTGATTGCAAACGTTGAGAGTGAAATCAAATCTGTTCGTGCAGCTACCGCTTTAATCGCATCTGAGCGCTCGGAAGGGTTAAGCTTTTTGAGGCTAGATTCAATTGCCCACCAAGCTTGCTTGCATAAGGAAAAATCAAAAACTCCTCTCGGCGCATTTTCAACCTGCTTTGCCGATGGAGTATCAATAGCGGCTCCAATGACTCCAGCAAAATGCACGACATCAACAACAGGGGTGTTGCGGATAGCTTCACGCAAATGCTCAAAAAATCGCTTACTTTTTTCGGCGGCGAAAATCTGATCGATAGTACTTTTTCTCTTGCTCGGGTCTTTTATGAAATCAAACACAACACCTAATGCAACCTCTCTGGATGGCAGCCCGGATGAAAGAGCAATTGCGAGGCGATCTGGCGCGCTAACACGTCCATCTGAATTACCGGGTGTATAAGAATCATTAGAATTAATCAGTGGAAATATCTCCTGAAGGAGTTCCTGCACATGATATTGAAAACTTGGAGGCGTTGAAGATAGAGCTGCATTTCGTTCGTCCATGAAGGATTCAACGACTTCCGTTGGCTTTTTAATGATATTCACAGACCCGAATTGTTGCCCAACATAGGCAGATGGATTTCTCCTTATGTGGTCATAAATGGTTGGAACCTTTAACGCGATTGTCTCCAACGCAATCAAGTCAGCCAAATTAACTTCGCTGCGACACCCTGGCTCCACAAACCTTAGCCTGTTAAATAGCCGTTTAATATCGCGTGGAGTTTCGAGCAAGTAGCGTATTCCAACTTGATAAAGCACACTGAGACGTTCGTTACTCCCGTTGAAATATTCACGCTTTGCCTCTTCGGGTAGCAAATCATATTCACGGTTCAAAATCGTGAGCAGGTCATCCTTATCTATGTATGGAAGCGTCAGGCGAGTTTGAATAACTTTATCGAGGTATGCCTGAGATTGGTTAATTTGATTGGATGCCAAAGCACTGCCAACGTATTCTGGATCGAAACACAGCACATAAATTACGCTGGGGAAATCACCCACCGCTTTGACAAGCCGAACCATTTCAAAAACTTCTTTTGGCGGCAATCGGTCGAGGTCGTCGATAAATACAACTATACGGCATTCAAGTGCATTCAATGCTGTGACAACAGCATCGCGTCGCTTTTCGGTATTGAGCTTTTTCAGGTCTGCCACCTTCTCAGTGGCAGTGCCGACCACATCAAATACACCTTTAACCATTGATGCCCAAGGTTCTGCTCCAGGAATCAAACGCATGGCCGAAAAAATTGATGAGTAATTTATCAGCTCTTTTGCGGCGCGCATCGCAACATCGCTGTTGTGATTCAATTCAATGGATGACGCTAATTGAATGAGATAGCTTTGAGCCAAATCTTCAACATTCCCAATCATCCAAGGATTGTAGTTGCATACGAGCGGCCTGCAATTTTCATCAAGTTCATTGAATCGTCTTTCGATGAGATTAAGCACGGAGGTCTTACCCGATCCCCACTGTCCCTCGATTGAAAATACAAATCCAGAATCCGCAGGAATTCCGATAATCGCATCAGCAATTCGACTGGCGAAATCGACGCGATGGAGTAGGTCAGGCGAGTCATTGCCGCCGCCAATCGGTTCGTCAGTATGTAAAGGGATTGCTGTTGTCATTGTCGCTCTTATCTGTCCGCAGATATGATGATAGTACGAACAGATGATGTTTGGTTACTGTAAAGGTTAGGCTAGTCCGTCCACTTCTGGCACATACCTGAATACCAAACATTCAGATTGGCGTCCCAAAAGCAGGCGTTCACTCAGTTACATTTACCATGTTTTAGGCAATTTTCGACGAGTATGAAAAACACGCAAAACGTGTAGTTCATCGCCCACAACACGGTATGGAACGACAAATGGATAGCGGTCAACAACCAGTTCGCGCGTACCCGGAACTCTGCCGGGTCGCCCGGAGGATGGAAACTCGCTGAGTGCGTCAACCTTATTTTTGACGTACACAAACATGTCTGCTGCCGCTTTCGAGTTTTCCTGGGCGATGTAATCAGCCTCAACATCAAGATTCTTGATTGCTTTTTGCAGCCACCTAACCCGCATTGCGCTCCCACTTTGCGCTGATGGCATACACTTCCTCTTCGCTGGCAAAGTCGCCTGCGTCGGCCTCGTTGATTGCCTGGGTAATTTCAGCAATCTGCCAGGACTCACGTTCGATATAGTCGCGAATAGCTTGACCGGCCAAAAACGATTTTGTGCGGCCTGTAGCGACGGCCAGAATATTAAGCTGATTACTCAACTCGTCCGGCAAGCGCATAGAGATCATGCTCATAATGAACCTCCTGTTTTTGTATGACAACGCTGTCATTGTAAATCAAAATCGCAAGGTGGGTGTATTTGCACATGAATCAAAGAATCGATGGAGGCTGAAATATTTTTTAGATTGGTACTGCGCTCGATCAATCGAAAGAGCAACATTCCGGTTAACCCGCACCAAGATGTTCTCGTAATTCCTGTACACCTTCGCCTGCGGGTTCACAGTCACCGAAATTTCCTGACTCCAGGCGTTTAAGTCGTATACGAAATTTGGCTTGCGCCTGCTTGTCACGTAATGACTGCAGCCATTCAGTTAATGGCTCTGTCTAATAACCAATTACTGCTTTGGTTATTGTTGTGTCCAGTTGCCGCGCACCTCGCGCGCCAGACTGAATATTTCCTGCAATTTTTCTGCATCGCCGCAAGCCAGGGCTTCATGGATGGTTTCGAGTTCCTGCATATAGCTGCCCAGCTCATCCAGCAGCGCGTCGCGATTGGCCATGCAGATGTCGCGCCACATCTCCGGGGAACTTGCGGCAATGCGCGTGAAGTCTCGAAAGCCGCTGGCGGCGAAGGACAGCAACTGCTCCTTGTTGTCGCGCTGCGCCAGATCATGCACCAGCGCAAAAGACAACAGATGTGGCAGATGGCTCACCGCCGCAAAAACCTCGTCGTGCTGCTTCGCAGTCAATTCGCTGACAACCGCGCCGCATAACTCCCACGCACGGCGCACACGCGCCACGGAATCCGCAGAATTTTCCGGCAACGGGGTCAGCACCACTTTCTTGCCGACATAAAGATCGGCACGTGCCGCAGCCGCGCCGCTTAATTCTGCACCCGCGATCGGATGCGCCGGAATGAACTGCGCCACCCTGCCGCCCATATTCGCATAGGCCGCAGCCACCACATCGCCCTTGGTGCTGCCGCCATCGGTGACCAGCGCATGCGGACACAGATTTGGTGCGATGCGGGCCATCAGCTCGCCCATCTGTCCTACCGGCGTTGCCAGCAACACCAGATCGGCGTCCTTGACTTCGGCTGACACATCCCTCCCGATGCGGTCGATGATGCCGAGCTGACGGGCCAGCTCAAGAGTCGCCGGACTGCGCCCGAACCCGACTACCTCGCCCGCTGCATTTGCACGGCGCAAAGCCAGCGCAAAAGAACCGCCGATCAGGCCGACGCCGAAAATGACAACCTTGTTAAATTTCATATTCGACAATTGCAGATAAACAACTCACCGTTGCCGGAATCCATGATGCGCTTATTCACCACTTCGGCTTAACAAAAGAACCGGTCAAATCCAGCGACTTCCTTTCATTGAGCGAGGGAGGGGTAAGGACAATCGGGCCGTGACCTGCCTCACGGCTTGTCAGCTTAAGCTGTTTTCTGTACATCAACAAAATCAACGTCGACAAAACCAGAATCACAGCAAGCAAAATCCAGCTCAACAGCCCGGGCTCATCCTCTACGCTGACCGGCGGCAACGAGGGTGCCTGAACCGGTATGCGTTTCGGCGCTGCTGCAACCGTTTCCGCCGGCGCGTCGACTTGATTCTTCAAACGAACAACTTCTTTAAGCAAACCGATGTGTTTTTCGAGCAAGGCGATCTGTTCCTCGATTTCGCCGTTTTCTTTCTGAAGCGCGTAGATGTCATCCGCATATTCGCCGTATTTTTTAATTTTCAAGCGGGTATCGCCCGGTTTTTTCATCGTTGTTTCAACCGGCCGCACGATGCGCTTCTTTTCATCAGTCGGCTCAGTTCTTGCCGGTCGTGCCCGGATCGGCCCTGCGCGATGCGCTACAGAAGCTGCGTGTTCATCATCAATAGGGTTTTCCCCGGTGACTTTGTCGACAGACTGCGCGGCTTCCGCCAGGCCCGGCTGCACATCTGAATTCGCCTTGAATTCCGGCAAAAATTCAAAGGCGTTATAAACAACCCCCTCCGCAAGAGAGACAGACTTGATCACGATGCGATAAAACAACTCGTCATCCTTATCACCCGTCACCCTTAAAAAGTACTGACCATCCGCCCGTCGCCTGACCGAGAAGCTCAACTTTCCTTCATAAAGTGAATCACATCCATTCTCACTCGCCCCGATGACGGATGAACGGCATTCGGCATTGCGAACCTGAAAAAAACTGACATCTCGGCTGTAGCCACCTGGCAATGCGATATTGGCTGAAAACGGCTCGCCTACGTGGCTCTGTATTTGCCCCTCACCCAACGTCATGGCTGACGCAATCGGTGAAAAGCCGGCAACAAGCAACGCCAGCAGGAATTTCAATGCCATTCTCATTTCAACATCACGCCAGAATAAAATTCATCACAAGAGTGTCCGCCCGATCGCACCTGCAATCGCGCCCAGTGTACCCATCAGCTTTTTCAATTCCTGCGGGGTCAGCGCCTGATCCGCGTCGCACCAGGCTTCGCACGGATTCGGATGCATCTCGACCAGCAGTCCGTCGGCGCCCGCCGCGATCGCCGCCTGCGACAAGGCTGCCACCATCCAGGCCTTGCCGCCTGCGTGGGAAGGATCGACGATCACCGGCAGATGGGTCTCTTTCTTGAGCACCGGAATCGCGGTCACGTCCAGCACGTTGCGGTAGTAAGTCTCGAAGGTGCGGATGCCGCGCTCGCAGAAGATGATATTGTGATTGCCGCCCGCCGCGATGTATTCCGCCGCCATCAGCCATTCGGAAATAGTCGCCGACATGCCGCGCTTGAGGATCACCGGCTTGCTTGTACGTCCGACTTCTTTCAGCAAATCGAAATTCTGCATGTTGCGCGTGCCGATCTGAATCACGTCCACATCGTACTCCATGAAGGCATCGAGCTGGCGCACATCCATCAGTTCGGTGACGATAGGCAGCTTGTACTTGTCGGCCGCCTTACGGAACATGTCCAGCCCTTCCACCCCCTTGCCCTGAAACGCATAGGGGCTGGTGCGCGGCTTGAACGCACCGCCGCGCATCAGACGGCAACCCGCCTCGTGCACGTATTGCGCCGACAAATCCATCTGTTCCTGGGTCTCCACCGAGCAGGGCCCGGCGATCACCTGAATCTGGTTGCCGCCCAGCGGGATGCCTTTGACGTCGATCACCGTGTTGTCCTTGTGCGATTCGCGCGACACGATCTTGTATTGCTTGGCGATGTGCATCGCTGATTCCACGCCGGGCAGCGGCGTGAACATTTCCTCGGACAACTGGCGTTCATCGCCGATCGCGCCGATCACGGTGCGCTCGATACCGCGCGAAATATTGGCCTTCAGACCCGCCGTTTCCAGCTTCTTCACCACCGTGCCGATCTGCTCGTCGGTGACATCTTTTCCCATTACTATGATCATGCTTTTTCTCCAAGTATCCGCTTCAATGCAGATAAAAATTTCCGATTCTGTGACTCAAGCCCGATGGATACGCGTAAATAGTCCGGCATGCCGTAAGCGGCAATCGGCCTGACAATCACGCCCAGTTCCAGCAGGCGCCGGTATACGCCCGCTGCATCGCCGATTTTAAAGCCGATGAAATTGCCGTATGACGGAATATATGCCAGCCCCAGCGCACTTAAACCCTCAGTCAACTGCACCATGCCGCGCAGGTTCAACTCAAACGTTTCCCGAACAAACTCAACGTCTTCCAGCGCCGCCTTGGCTGCGGCCTGCGCCATGCTGTTGACATTGAACGGCTGGCGCACGCGGTTGATCATATCCATCACTTGTGCATCGCCCAGTGCATAACCGACGCGCAGGGACGCCAGACCGTAAGCCTTGGAGAAGGTGCGCGAAACAATCAGATTGCGAAATTCGGCAAGCCAGTTCACGCTGTCGTAACGGCAGTCCTCCGGCAGATATTCGTTATAAGCCTCGTCCAGCACCACCAGTATGTTGTCCGGCAGGGCGCTCAAAAATCCATGCAGTGCATCGCCCGATAAAAACGTGCCGGTCGGATTGTTGGGATTGGCAATATAAATCAGCTTGGCGCCCTGTTCCACCGCTGCCTGCCGCATCGCATCCAGATCATGTCCGTAATTTTTAGCCGCTACGCTGATGCCGGTGGCGCCCACCGCCTGCGTCGCCAGCGGATAGACCGCAAACGCGTGATCCGAGTAGACCGCTTTATCGCCCACCGTCAAGAAGGCGCGCGCAGCCAGCTCCAGCAAGTCGTTGGAACCATTGCCCAGGAAAACCTGCTCGATAGACACGCCATAACGCCCGGCCAGTGCGGCTTTCAAGGCATACCCGTTGCCATCGGGATACAGGCTGATCTCATTCAACGCGTCATGCGCTGCGGCAATCGCCCTGGGGCTCGCACCCAGCGGGTTCTCGTTCGAAGCCAGCTTGACGATGTCGGTGATGCCCAGCTCCCGTTCCAGCTCGGAGATCGGCTTGCCGGGCTGGTAGGGCGCGATTGCGCGTATATAGTCTGGCGCCAGTTCAGAATAATTCATTTCAACAACCACCAAAAATTATGCAAAAATCCAAAAACCATCCCTACCCTGAAAATCGCTCAAACCGCGACCGGATATGAACCCAAAATCTTCATGAACGCGGCAGCCTGCCGCAACTCGGCCAATGCGGCCGCAACCTCGGCATCGTCCTGATGGCCTTCGATATCCACGTAAAACATATATTCCCACAAGCCGGAACGCGACGGACGCGACTCGAACTTGGTCAGGCTCACGCCGCGCTTCGCCAGAGAGCTCAGCAGCTCATGCACCGCACCGGGTCTATTCACGGCTGACAGTACCAGCGAAGTCTTGTCGCAGCCGGATGGCGCGACCCGCTGCTTGCCCAGCACCAGAAAACGCGTGGTATTTCTCGCATCGTCCTCGATGTTTTCCACACACAGCTGCAATTTGAAATGAAGCGCCGCCTGACTGCCGGCAATCGCAGCACTCCCCGGATGCCCTGCCGCCAGTCGCGCAGCTTCCGCGTTGCTCGATACGGGGATGCGCGCCGCGTGCGGCAGATTCACATTCAACCATCCCTGGCATTGACCCAGCGACTGCGGATGCGAATAGACAGTTTCAATGAGACTCACATCGCAGTGCGTGGAAAGCAGACACTGATGTATCGCCAGCATCACCTCTCCGCACACTTGCAACCCGCTTTGCAGCAGCAAATCCAGCGTGCGACCCACAGCGCCTTCGGTGGAATTTTCCACCGGCACCACGCCGTATTGCGCAGAGCCGTTTTCCACCGCACGAAATACGTCGTCTATGGTTGCGCAGGACTGCCCCTCCACCGCACTGCCGAAACGCTTGAGTGCAGCCGCTTCGGTAAAGGTACCTTCAGGTCCCAGATAAGCCACCGTCATCGGCGCTTCCAGCGCACGACACTGCGACATCACCTCGGTAAACAGGGCAACGATTGCTTCATTGCTCAACGGGCCCGGATTGGCGGCCTGCAGACGCCGCAACACCTGCGCTTCGCGCTCGGGTCGCAGCACCACGCTGTCCGGTTGCCCGTGCAGAAGTTTTTCGCATTCCTTGAGATGGCCGATCTGCTGCGCCAGCGCTGCGCGCTGATTAAGCAACTTGAGCAGCTCGTCATCCAGCGCATTGATCTGTTCACGACACTGTTTCAGTTTTTCACTCATTGCACTTCCGCTAAAGGCAGGTTACGCACCATCAGCACGCCGGGTATGGCCGATATTTGTGCGATCAATTCAGCGGGAACGGCCGAGTCGGTATCCACCAGCGTGTAGGCCATCTCGCCGCGCGATTTGTTCATCATGGTATGTATATTGATGCCCGCATGGGCCAGCGTGCCGGATATCTGCCCCAGCATGTTCGGCACGTTGGCGTTGGCTACGCCCAGGCGATATGCAGATTCACGCGGCATCACAAGGGTCGGGAAATTCACCGTATTGGTGATGTTGCCGTGTTCCAGATATTCGCGCACCTGATCCACCACCATCACCGCACAGTTCTCCTCCGCCTCTTCGGTGGAAGCGCCCAGATGCGGCAGCGTCAAAACGCACGGCTGCCCCTGCAATTGCTGCGCCGGAAAATCGCACACATAGCTGCGCAAATGACGACTGGTCAGTCCGGCCAGCACCGCATCGCGGTCGATGATCGCATCGCGCGAAAAATTCAGCAGCACCGCTCCCGGCTTCATCACCGCTACGCGTTGCATGTTAATCAGATGGCGCGTCGCGTCCAGCAGCGGCACATGCAGCGTGACAAAATCGCTGTGCTTTAACAACTCCTCTATGCTTTGCGCCTTTTTAACCTGTGAAGACAGGCTCCACGCGCCTTCCACGGTGATTTCAGGATCAAAACCGTAGACGCGCATGCCCAGCTTCAGCGCGGTGTCCGCCACCAGTCGACCGATCGCCCCCAACCCTATAATACCCAGGGTACGCCCGCTCAACTCGATGCCGGCAAACTGCTTCTTGCCCTCCTCGACCTGCTTGTGCAGCGCCGCATCGTCGCCCGACAGTCCTGCGACGAACTGCAACGCAGGCACGATGTTGCGCGCCGAGAGCAGCATGCCGGCCACCACCAGCTCCTTGACCGCATTCGCATTCGCACCTGCCGCATTGAACACGGGAATGCCGCGCGCCGACATCTTCGCGACCGGCACGTTGTTGGTTCCGGCTCCGGCGCGCGCAATGGCTTTCACGCTGGCGGGAATCTCCATGTCGTGCATGACCTGCGAGCGCACCAGTATCGCGTCAGGCTCGGTCATCTCTGCCGACACCAGATAGCTTTTCGCCGGAAAGCGTTTAAGACCCTGACTTGATATCTTGTTCAGCGTGAGGATGCGGTATGGGTTAACCATGACTTTAAGCGTTCGCCCTGGCGAATTCGTCCATGAATGCCACCAGCGCCTCGACGCCTGCCAAAGGCATGGCGTTATAGATCGACGCGCGCATGCCGCCTACCGAACGGTGCCCTTTGAGTTGCAGCAAACCCCGCGCATCGGCCTGCTTGATGAAAGCGCCATCCAGCTGAGCATCCTTCAACGTAAACGGCACGTTCATGCGCGAACGGTTGGACTTTGCCACCGGACAGTGATAGAAACCGCCGCTGTTGTCGATCGCTTTGTACAGCAGCCCGGCCTTGGCGATATTGGTTTTTTCCATCGCTTTGATGCCGCCGTTGCGCTTGAGCATCTGGAACACCAGTCCTGCGATATAGATGCCATAGGTCGGCGGCGTGTTGTACATCGAATCGTTGTCGGCATGCGTCTTGTAATCGAGCATGGTCGGCGTACCGGCGACCACCTGCCCGATCAGGTCTTCCCTGACGATCACGATGGTCAAACCGGCCGGGCCGATGTTCTTCTGCGCACCCGCATAAATCAGACCGTATTTCGACACGTCGACCGGACGCGACAAAATGGTCGAGGACATATCCGCCACCAGCGGTACGCTGCCCGTTTCGGGCAACCAGTCAAACTCCACGCCGCCTATGGTTTCATTCGGCGTGATGTGCAGATAAGCCGCGTCCTTGTCGCACTGCCATGTGGAAAAATCAGGCACGTAGGAAAAATTCCCGTCGGCGCTGCTCGCTACCACGTTCACCGCACCATATTTTTTCGCCTCGGATATCGCTTTCTTGGACCACTCACCGGTATTCAGGTAATCGGCAGTAGTCTTGCCGCGCAGCAGATTCATCGGAATCATCGCGAACTGCATGCTGGCGCCGCCCTGCAAAAAAAGCACCTTGTAATTGGCCGGAATCCCCATCAGCTCGCGCAGATCGGCTTCAGCCTGCGCAGCGATGCCCATGAATTCTTTACCGCGATGCGACATTTCCATCACCGACATGCCGCTGCCCTGCCAGTCGATGAGTTCCGCCTGCGCCTGCTGCAACACTTCTTTCGGCAACACCGCCGGGCCTGCGCTAAAGTTGTAGATGGTCATTTCAACACCTTCCCCTTATTTATTATTCGGAAATGCAATACCTGCGTTAGCGGCGATTTTCGCCGCAAGCTTCTCAAAATCTCCATAACAACTAGAAACAGCTGCCTGATGCGATCCTATTGCCCCGTCTGCGGACTTAAGAAAAAACATTGGCTTATTGGCCTCCATTGCCATCGGCATTAGACTCCGATAGTGCTTCAACAAGGCCAGGTTATACGGATCATCTAAAGGCGAAGGAACACTGGTTGTAATTAATTCACCCAACACTGACTGCCTGTAAACTGTAGGCATTTTATCCAACCAACGTTGGTACGCCTTAACAGGCCGACTATCGCGAATCCCGTGTTGCATTACCACGTAACCAGATGGCTGCATTTCACCTGAAGGTACGCCAATATTTTCATTTTTTGGCAATTCAGCTAACCTTTTTTTCCAACCAGCACGCCATTCTCTTAAAGATGGGCCTAAGTTCTTCAAACCCTGCAACGAAAACAAGTCTGGTGCCAAAGGAATCACAACCTGTTCAGCAGAAATCAAAGCTGACCGATTTATCGCACCCAAATTTGGACCTACATCAATCAATACTAAAGCCGCGTCTTCTGCCGACGCCAAGATAATCCGATAAAACGCTGTAATGACACGAAACGCATCTGGTTTTCCATCTAAACACTTAGGCCAGTTTTCAGAAAGAGAGTCTTCAAATTTAGACAATCCCAGATCACCAGCAACCAAACCAATATTGTTTGTAATCCTCTCAACATGTGGCTTGGCAATATCACCAACACCCCGCAATATAGGATTAATAGCACCGTGAATCGTATTGGGATGCCCATCATCTGGCCACAATTGTTCCAAGCGATCTTCGCCTAAAAACATGGAAGTTAAGTTTGCTTGAGGATCGAGATCAACTGCAAGCGTTTTAATCCCTTTATCAGCAAACATCCATGCCAGGTGATACACCAAAGATGTTTTACCCACTCCCCCTTTATTATTGAAGAAGGCAATAGATTTCATGTACCTCTCCTGTAAATTTTGACTAACACTGCACGATCATCAAACTCAAATTCAGCAGGCACATTGCCATTTTCCTTAAGTAATGCCTGTGCCCGTTGTACGCCATAGCCAAAACGATTAACAAATCCGAGGGACTTCATCGCTTCTGCAATCACTGGATTGCGATAACTATTCCGTGTCGGAAAATTGCTGGTCGTTGCCTCTCCATATAGTCCGCCAGGACTTTGAATTTCGATATGATCGCTGAACACATAAAAGCGAACCGGTGTGTTGCTTTCATAATTACGGTGCATGATTGCATTCATCAAAAATTCACGCAACGCCCATTCCGGATAGTCTGAAGACAACCGCTCCTCCAATGTGTTTATCTGGCGCATGGAAGTTTGAACAAGCGACTTAATCCTTAACTCCAGCTCACGCAGTACCGAACTCAAGTCACCCGATACTTCCGCTTGATCTTCAGGCATGTCGGTCAAATCTGTGCCGGGCAATTTAAGATATTGAATATAAGCCCCGGGCAAGAAAAACCTCGGATTTTTTCCAAACAACAAAATTCCTGCAAAGGTAGGGCAAGCCCGTTCGAAATCGTACATCCTCAGAGAGGCAAGCTGCTGCTCAATGTCCCGATGATTGGATGCAATCGTTTCAGCATCTACCGCCTCACGACGGTAAGCATCAAATTGGCCCAAAGCCAAATCTTCCAGCTTTGCTTCAACGCACGGGCGCGCATCAAAAGAACGAGCCGACGAAATACGCCGCTCACTCAGCACGCGCTCTTCCTGCTCGTTTGCAACCGCTTTACGAGGCCCTACCCGAATATAGACACGCCCTTTATAACGCACAGGGGGCATGTCTGATGGCAAAACCTCAACCACCACAACATCACCACCCGTTAAACTGAACTTCTGTACGCTCATTGCAGGAGAAGGCAATACATTCCCATCAGAACGAATCGCACCCAGCTTCAATAATAAAGCATCCGTCACTTGCAGGCCGGACAAACTTCCATCGTCGTTCACACCAATCAATAAATATCCGCATTGACGATGGCTCGGTAAATCATTCGAAAAAGCACAAATCGCTTGCGCAAACTTATCGGTATCTGAAGTTGAAATCGTGCGTTCCACACGATCCGACTCGATATCCGTCAGCAAAGCCAACAATTGTGTTTCATCGATTAACATGGCATTATTCTGCGTCAGTGACTCCATCAGCTTCTGCGTCAACGCCGACCTCTACTTCTTCGTCGCCCGGCTCGGCAATACGGCTCAGACCCGCCAGCTTTTCGCCCTTTTCCAGATTCATCAGCGTAACCCCTTGGGCGGTGCGTCCCATCTCGCGTATCTCGTTGACGCGGGTGCGGATCAGTACACCGTTGGTGCCGATCAGCATGATTTCGTCTTCCGGATTCACCAGCGTCGCGGCAACCACGCGCCCGTTACGCTCGGAGGTCTGAATCGCGATCATGCCTTGCGTGCCGCGCCCGTGGCGGGTGTATTCGGCAACCGGGCTGCGCTTGCCATAACCGTTTTCGGTTGCGGTCAGCACGCTTTGCTGCTCGTTCTCTGCCACCAGCAACGAGATCACCTGCTGACCCGCCCCCAGTTTCATGCCACGCACCCCGCGCGATGCACGTCCGGTTTCGCGCACATCGTCTTCATCGAAACGCACCGCCTTGCCGGCATTGGAGAACAGCATCACATCGTGTTTTCCGTCGGTGATCGCCACGCCGATCAGATAATCGTCTTCATCCAGATTGATCGCGATAATACCGCGCTTCATCGGACGGGAGAAATCGGTCAGACTGGTCTTCTTCACCGTACCGTTGGCGGTGGCAAAAAACACGAACTTATCTTCGGTGAACTCGGTAACCGGCAATATCGCATTGATCTTCTCGCCGTCTTCCAGCGGCAGCAGATTGACGATAGGCTTGCCGCGCGCAGTCGGACTTCCCTGCGGCACGTCGTATACCTTCATCCAGTACACGCGCCCCTTGTTGGAGAAGCACAGGATAAAATTGTGCGTGTTGGCGACGAACAGGTTGTCGATGAAATCGTCATCCTTGTTCCTGGTCGCCTGACGGCCGCGTCCGCCGCGCTTCTGCGCACGGTATTCGTCCATCTTCTGCGCCTTCATATAGCCGCCGTGCGACAGGGTTACCACCACGTCTTCCGGCGGGATCAGATCCTCCATGCTCATGTCATGCGTGTGCGTGACGATCTCGCTGCGGCGCTTATCGCCGAACTGCAGCTTCACGGCAGCCAGCTCATCGCCGATGATGGTCGTTACGCGTTCCGGCGTAGCCAGTATATCGAGCAGATCGGTAATCCTGTCCATCACCTCGCGGTATTCGCCGATGATCTTGTCCTGCTCCATGCCGGTCAGGCGTTGCAGACGCAATTCCAGAATCGCCTGCGCCTGCGCATCGGACAGATAGTAACTGCGCACACCCTCTTTTTCGGTCAGGCCGAATTGCGGCGCCAGCCCGTCCGGGCGCGACGCATCGCTGACCCGGCTCAGCATATCTTCAACCAACGTCGAACTCCAGCCGCGCGCCATCAGCTCGCGCTTGGCATCTGACGGTGCCGGGGCTGCCTTGATCAGCGCGATGATTTCGTCCACGTTGGACAGGGCAACCGCCAGACCTTCCAGCACATGACCGCGTTCGCGCGCCTTGCGCAGTTCAAAAATGGTGCGACGCGTGACCACTTCGCGGCGATGGCGCAGGAACGCATCCATCACCTGCTTCAGATTCAGCAACCTGGGCTGCCCATCCACGATGGCGACCATGTTGATGCCAAAACTGTCCTGCATCTGCGTGTCTTTGTACAGCTTGTTGAGCAGCACTTCGGCATTCTCGCCGCGCTTGAGTTCAATCACCGCACGCATCCCCGACTTGTCCGACTCGTCGCGGATTTCGGAAATTCCTTCCAGGCGTTTCTCGCGCACCATCTCGCCGATTTTCATCAACAGATTCGCCTTGTTCACCTGATAGGGCAGCTCGTCGATGATGATCGCCTGACGCTCCCCCTTACCGATATCCTCGAAGTGGCAGCGCGCGCGCATGATCACGCGACCGCGCCCGGTGCGATAGCCTTCCTTCACGCCCGCCAGACCGTAGATAAAACCGGCGGTCGGAAAATCGGGCGCAGGCACATATTCGATCAGCTCCTCGATATCCATCTCGGGATTTTGCAGCAGCGCGAGACACGCATCGATCACTTCGGTCATGTTGTGCGGCGGAATATTGGTCGCCATGCCCACCGCGATGCCGGAAGAACCGTTCACCAGCAGATTCGGGAAACGCGCCGGAAACACCAGCGGTTCATGTTCTGAACCGTCGTAGTTCGGCCCGAAATCCACCGTTTCCTTGTCAAGATCAGCCAGCAATTCATGCGCGATCCTCGCCATGCGGATTTCGGTGTAACGCATCGCCGCCGCATTATCGCCGTCCACCGAACCGAAGTTACCCTGCCCGTCCACCAGCATGTAGCGCAGCGAAAACGGCTGTGCCATGCGCACGATGGTGTCATACACGGCGGTATCGCCATGCGGATGGTATTTACCGATCACGTCACCGACGATACGCGCCGATTTCTTGTAAGCTTTATTCCAGTCGTTCGACAGCTCGTGCATGGCAAACAGCACGCGTCGATGTACAGGCTTCAAGCCGTCGCGCACATCCGGCAGTGCGCGCCCGACGATCACGCTCATCGCGTAGTCCAGGTAGGACTTGCGCATTTCTTCTTCCAGGCTGACCGGCAGGGTTTCTTTAGCGAATTGTTCCATTGTGTAGTATTTAGCCCAAAAAACAGCTAGCGAGTTTACCACAGACAGTCATTATCCATCCAGCCATTACAGACGCCCCAACGGCAAGCAACAGGAGAACTTGGTTCTTCCCGCAAGTTTTGCTACAGTCACACTCCAGCAACCCAATCACGCACCCGCCATGAGCAACGCAGATCCCGTCGAAATCGAAAAATTCTCCCAACTGGCCCACAAATGGTGGGACCCGAACAGCGAATTCAAGCCGCTGCACGAGATCAACCCGCTGCGCCTGAACTATATCGACAGGCAGGCCGGACTTGCCGGAAAGACCGTGCTGGATATCGGCTGCGGCGGCGGCATTCTGTCGGAGAGCATGGCAGGAATGGGGGCTGTCGTCACCGGCATCGACCTGTCCGACAAGGCGCTGCAAGTTGCCAAACTGCACCTGCTGGAGAGCGGCAGACAAGTCGACTATCGCAAGATCGCCGTTGAAGACATGGCAGCAGAATGCCCGGATTCCTTCGACATCGTCACCTGCATGGAAATGCTCGAACACGTGCCGGACCCTGACAGCGTGATTACAGCCTGCGCAAAACTGGTCAAACCGGACGGCTGGGTATTTTTTTCGACACTGAACCGCAATCCGAAGTCCTATCTGTTTGCCGTGATCGGCGCGGAATACATTTTGAAAATGCTGCCGCGCGGCACCCATGACTACGCCAAATTCCTGAAACCTTCCGAAGTTGCGCAATCCTGCCGCAATGCGGGATTGACGGTTGCCGATCTGACCGGCATGAGCTACAACCCGATATCCAGAATTTATTCACTGGGCAAGGATACCAGCGTGAATTATATGGTTGCCTGCCGTTCAGATGACAGAGGATAGAATACAGATGACAGAAGTTTTGTCGCAGCTTGGCTGCGCTCCTGATATGTCGTGCCGCGCAGCGGCAAACAATATTCTGTCTTCTGTCGTCAGTCCTCTGTCTTCTGAGGTCAAAGCGGTTTTGTTCGACCTTGACGGCACCTTCGCCGACACCGCGCCCGATCTTGCCGCAGCCTTAAATTACACAAGAGCCTCGCGTAACCTGCCGCCGCTGCCGCTCGAAGTGCTGCGCCCGCAGGCCTCGCACGGCTCGGCAGGGCTGCTCAAGGTCGGCATGAATATCACACCTGAGTCGCCGGATTTCGAGGCGCTTCGCGACATTTTTCTCGAACATTATGCGAGCAACATCTGCGTGCTGACACAACTGTTCAGCGGCATGGATCAGTTGATCGACGAACTGGAACAGCGCGGCATTCCCTGGGGCATTGTCACCAACAAACCGCACATCTATACCCTCCCCCTGATGCAAGCGCTGGGTTACGCGGATCGCGCGGCCTGCCTGGTCAGCGGCGACACCTGCGCAAACGCCAAACCGCATCCTGAACCGATGAAAAAAGCCTGCGAACTCATCGGCGTAGCAACTGAACACTGCCTGTATCTGGGCGACGATCTGCGCGACATGCAGGCGGCCAACGCGGCACTGATGCGCGGCGTGATCGCCCGTTACGGCTACATCAGTGCAGATGCAAAACTCAACGAATGGGACGCACACGCGATAATCGATCACCCGATGGAACTTCTCCACCTGATTGCGCGAACATAAACAGCAATTACGGTTTTAAAAAACCGTGACTATTACGGGAGGTCAGAAAATGGCTGGCTCAAGAAAATCGAGTCTGACCCTCACGGGCCTCGATAATCAGTATTCGCCGATGACTTTGTCTATGGCGGGCCTGATTTTTGCGCGATCCTCTGCACTCAGTTTTGCTACGGGAGATTTGAGCCGGGAGGCATCTATCACAAAAATTTCGTCGGTGGACAGCACAAAGCGCCCTGCTCCGGACACCTCAATGAGCGGTGCCATCACATCGACAGGTTGCGCATTGGCACGCAGTGGAATGACGACGGTCGCACCGGTTTTGCTGGTGATATGGTCGTTCTGGACGGCGACAAGATAGGGTATTTCTGCGCGTTTTGTGCCTGGATTGGGATAAATATCGAACTGAGCCACAATCAGATCCGGTCAAACTCAGCGCCAGCCGGGCCGGTTACGGCAATGTCTCTTCCATGCGCCAGCAGCGCCTCTGAATTGCGTTCCACCCAGGCGCGATTTTCAAACTCTTCCAAAATCCGGGCAAGCATCTGCTCAGCCTGTGCTGAAAAATTGACCTGATGCTTGTAGGGCTCAAAGCGATCCAGCAAATCCTGATCGATTGATAAGGACAGACGGCCTTTTTTAGCGGACGAGGTTAAATGGATTTGCACGACGAACTCCTTAAACAATGATACGCATAATCATACGCATCATAGAAATCAAGTCAAGGCAGATCATGACGATGCTCGAAATACTCGGTCGTATATCGGCGCCCTTGGCCTGTTCCAGCGAGCGCGCTTCTTTTTGGGCACATTCACCGGCACGCGCAGCATGTCGCCGAAGGCTGCCAGTATCACGCCTGCATGCATGGCCAGTTGCGGTACACATCCTCTTCAGGGCATACGCATACCGGACAACCGGGTCCGGGTATCAACTCAACGTTTTTCGGCAATGCACTGCGCAGTCCCGCCATTGTGATAGCGCGCTCGTGTCCGCCGCACACATTCATGATGCGCACTGGGCGCGTGAGCGGCAGCGCGCGGATAAGGTTCAGCCAGTGTTGTGCACTTTTCATGACCTCAGTTGCCTTGTTCATCCGGATCATTTGCCAGCAATTCATCGAGCAATTCCCAGGTCAAACCGGCTTCCTGTTCGGTCAACTTCTGCAAGGCATAGCCCACATGCACCATCACGAAATCACCCACGGTGATGGGTTCATCCTGCAGCATAAACAGGCTCACGTCGCGCATCACGCCCTTTGCTGTGCAGCGTGCATTGTAGCCAATGATCGCGACAATTTGCATGGGAATACCTAAACACATGGCCGTTTTCCTGAGGTTAAAACATAACGCAGTATAGCCCTGTGAAGGTGATACGTTAACTTTGTTAAGTTGATAAAATTACTCAGTTGTGATTTACACATAACGGTGTAATCTGCTCGTATTAGCGCGCAGATCCTGCATCATGCGCTGTTCCCATCGGGTACAACTGGATTTAGTCATGACAGTCCATACTAAAACCTTGATACTGGGCATCGGCAACATTCTGTTGCAGGATGAAGGTGCGGGCGTTCATGCGATACGGCAGCTTGCCGGCCTGACAGAACAACGCAACGACATCGAACTGATGGACGGCGGCACGTTGAGCTTCACGCTGGCGGGTGCCATCGAGGATGCGGACAATCTGATCGTCATCGATGCGGCACACTACGACGGAAAGCCCGGCACTACCAGGGTTTTCGAAGGTGAGCGTATGGATGATTTCATCGGCAGCAACCGAAAATGCAGCGTGCATGAGGTGAGCCTGATCGACCTGATGGCCATTGCGCTGCTCACAGATCAACTACCGCGCCATCGCGCACTGATCGGCATACAGCCGCAAACTATTGCGTGGGGTGAAATGCCATCGCCTCCTGTTGCCGGCGCAATCAAGCTTGCCTGTAATCAGGCATTGCAATTGATTGAGGAGTGGTGCGCATGAACGCTCAAACCATCCCTATCCAAGTTCAGACCATCAGGCACGGAGAAATTATCGCTCCTGACAATGAATCTGATCATGCCTGTTTCCCTCACCCAAACCCTGATGGAACGATTAGCCATTCGACTAAGCCATCACAAGACGATGGCAAAGTCGCTGGTTATCTCCCGGAGGGGAGAGCGCAGCGAGGGGGGCGAAGCCGAACAAACGAACGCTTGCGCGAGTTTCATGTTAACGAAGCGTATTCCATCGGCAACATCCGAGCACTGCTGGTCGAGATTGTCACGTGTCTTGAAAAGCTGGATCACAATCATGAAACCGGCATGATAGCTCTTAGCAGCCTGCCTTTTGCACCGGGTGAATATGAACAGCTGCGCCTGACACTGGGCAGGGGAGAAGTATCCGTGCGTATCGATGCCATCGGTCCCAGCGAAATTTTTGAAACGCAATATCCCGGCGTATGGTGGGTGACCCACTACAACGTGGAGGGCGATATCGTGGCGGATATGCTGGAAATCACGACGATTCCCGAAATCATCAAGAGTCAGCCTGAAGATGTGCATGCAGGACTGGAAAGATTGCAGGCTCAACTTGGCGGGCATGGCATTGATGCGAATACTGACAACTAGCCATACCCGCTTTCCCTCACCCAAACCCTCTCCCACAGGGAGAGGGAACAGACGAACGCTTGCGCGAGTTTTATTTAAGAGCGAGGTGCATGATGGATCATGAAACGCTGGGAGAACGACTCAGGGAGCAGGGCATCAGCCGCCGCGCGTTCTTGAAGTTCTGTGCCGCAATGGCCTCTATCATGGCGCTGCCGCCAGGCACAGCGAATGCGATTGCCGACGCAATGAGCAAGGCTACGCGACCGTCGGTGATCTGGTTGTCATTTCAGGAATGCACCGGCTGCACCGAGTCGCTGACCCGCTCGTACACGCCGACGCTGGAGAGCCTGATCTTCGACATGATTTCGCTCGACTATCATCACACGTTGCAGGCCGCCTCAGGTTTTGCTGCTGAAAAGTCGCGTATAGATGCGATGCGGAATTTCTATGGCAAGTATCTGCTGGTGGTGGATGGCTCTATACCATTGCATGACGGCGGTATCTACTCCACCATCGCCGGGCGCACCAACCTCGACCTGTTGCAGGAAGCCGCCAAGGGTGCGGCGGCGATCATCGCGGTCGGCACCTGCGCATCCTTCGGCGGCATCCCGAACGCAAAACCCAATCCGACCGGTGCGGTGTCCGTATCCGACATCATCAAGGACAAACCCGTCGTCAATATTTCCGGCTGCCCGCCGATCCCTGCGGTGATCACCGGCGTGCTCGCTCACTACCTTACCTTCGGCGCGTTACCTGAACTGGATGATCTGGGTCGGCCCAGGTCATTTTATGGGGAAACCATTCACGACCGTTGCTATCGCCGACCTTTTTATGATCAGGGGAAATTTGCCAAGACGTTTGACGATGAAGGTGCGCGTAATGGCTGGTGTCTGTTTGAACTGGGCTGCAAGGGGCCGACGACCCACAACGCCTGCGCTACGACCAAATGGAATGGCGGGACCAGCTTCCCGATTGAATCCGGGCACGGCTGCCTCGGTTGTTCCGAGCCGCATTTCTGGGATGCGGGCAGTTTCTACAGCGCGCTGTCTATGCCGGCCAGCGCGCTGAGCCTGAGTACTGATGCGGCAATCGCAGGGGCGGCTATCGGTGTCGGTGTTTCAATCGCTAACCGCTTCAAAAAAAGGGCGGCAAAATCGGTGCATGTAACAGCGACTATCGCCGACCTGGAGAAGCAACATGAATGAAGTTCTGTTTCTGACCTGGGTACGCGGCATGGGCCTGAATATCGCCATCGGGATATTCGTGCTCGGCACACTGTTGCGCCTGCTGGAAATCTACACATTGGGACGCAAGCCGGATCTTGCCACACCACGCCATCGCGCCGGCGCCTCCGGGCTGCATACCGTATTTCGCCGATCCTTGCCGCCGCCCGGCATGTTCAAGAAATCGCCTGCAAGTTATGTGGCAGGCTATGTGTTTCATATCGGCCTGTTCATCGTCGTGTTGTTGTCCGCCCAGCACATCAAGCTGATACAGTCGCTGACCGGCGTGTGGTGGCCGAATCTGCCCGCTCAGTTCATTGATGCAGCGACAGTTGTGACGCTGGCCGCCATGGTGCTGGTACTGGTGGAGCGCATCAACAAACCGGTCAAGCGCTTCCTCTCCACCTTTGAAGATTACGCCGCCTGGATGCTGACCTTTTTGCCGGTACTGACCGGCTATCTTGCAACCCATCACCTGCTGCTGCCCTACACTGCGATGCTGGCGCTGCATATTATAAGCGTCGAACTGCTGCTGGTTTTTCTGCCTTTCACCAAGCTGATGCACGTCTTTACATTGTGGGGATCGCGCTGGTATAACGGCGATGTGAATGCGAAGAAGGGGGTGGCAGTATGAGCGCTACACTCAACAAAGGCATCGGTGTCCTGAAGGAAATCATCGATGCGCCCATCGCCAGTTTTTTCAGCAGCTGCGTGCATTGCGGCCTGTGCGCCGAGGCCTGTCTGTTTTACACCGAAACGGGCGACCCTAAATACACGCCCATCCACAAGCTCGAACCCTTGCGCCGTGTCTACCAGCAGGAATATACCCTGACCGGCAGGCTGACGAAAATGCTGGGTTTATCCAAACCTGTCACCGATGATGAACTGGACGCATGGCAGCCGCTGGTGTATGACAGTTGTACGCTGTGCGGCCGCTGCTCACTGGTCTGCCCAGTGGGCAATGACATCGTCTACATGGTGCGCAAACTGCGCGAGGGCATGGCCATCTCGGGTCATGCACCCGACGGACTGGTTGAAGCCGCCGGACGTTCTGTGGAAATCGGCAGCCCGATGGGCGTGCGTCTGCCTGCGGTGAAAGCGCAGATGAAACATGTCCTTGAAGATACCGGCATTGAGATTCCGCTGGATGTGACGGGTGCGGAATACATGGTGCTGATGTCCTCGATGGAGATCATCAGTTTTCCCGAATATCTGGCGGCCATTGCCCGCATCATGAAGCAGGCAAAGAAAAGCTGGACGCTGTGCTCGGACGCTTTCGAAGCCACCAACAGCGGCATACAGATCGGCGTTTCCGACATTGCGCGCGTGCTTGTTCAGCGCATCGTCGATGGCGCGGAAAAACTCAAGGTCAAAACCGTGATCAGCCCGGAATGCGGTCATGCCTATACCGCATTGCGCTGGGAAGGACCTAACCTGATCGGCCGCCCCTACACCTTTGACGTGCTGCATATACTCGAAGTGCTGGATGGCTTTTACGATCAGGGCCTACTCAAGATCTCGGGCTTCGAGGAAGCCAGACTCACCTTTCATGATCCCTGCCAGCTGGTGCGGCGCGGCGGTGTGCTGGAAGAGCCGCGCAAACTTCTAAAACTGGTGGCAAACAACTACGTTGAGATGAGCGACCCGGGCAAAATGAACTGGTGTTGCGGCGGCGGGGGCGGCGTGAGCGCAATCGATGAAGCGGAAAACTTGCGCCTTGTTGCATTCAAGACCAAGAAGTCGCAACTTGAAGCGACAGGCGCCAAAACGCTGGTCACCGCCTGCGCCAATTGCCGTATCGTGCTGGAAGAGGGGCTTGAACACTACAAGATGAATGTGCATGTTACAGGACTGACTGAGATGATCGCCGATCACCTTGCGACAGCAGAAATCAATTCGAGGGAGATGCCATGACGCAAACGATTGTAGTCGACCCTGTCACCCGCATCGAGGGCCATTTGCGCATCGAGGCTGAGACCGATGCCGACAATCGCATCATCCGCGCTTCCAGTGCGGGCACCATGGTGCGCGGTATCGAGATCATTTTGCGCGGCCGCGATCCGCGCGATGCATGGGCATTTGCACAGCGCATCTGCGGCGTCTGCACGCTGGTGCACGGCATCGCTTCGGTGCGCGCGGTGGAAGATGCGCTGAAAATTGAGGTGCCGCCCAACGCGCAACTGATCCGCAACCTGATGATCGCCGCGCAATTTGTGCACGACCATGTGATGCATTTCTATCATCTGCACGCGCTGGACTGGGTGGATGTAGTATCGGCCTTGAAAGCCGACCCGAAGGCCACCTCTGAACTTGCGCAGACTGTCAGCCCCTCCTATCCAAAATCCTCGCCCGGTTATTTCGCCGATGTGCAAAAGCGCATCAAGACCTTCGTCGAAGGCGGGCAACTCGGTATTTTCGCCAACGGATACTGGGGACATCCGGCCTACAAGCTGCCACCTGAAGCCAATCTGATGGCGGTCGCGCATTACCTGGATGCGCTGGCCTGGCAGCGCGATGTGGCAAAACTGCACGCGATTTTCGGCGGCAAAAATCCCCACCCCAATTTTCTGGTCGGCGGCGTGCCGTGCGCCATCAGCGTGCATCCCCAGCATGAGGGGAACGGTAACGGTCCGCATTTTCGCGGAGGAGAAGCGGCCACTTCGCTCAATATGACAGGACTTGAAACCGTACAGAACATCATCCGCCAGATGCGCGATTTTGTGGATCAGGTGTATGTGCCGGACACGCTGGCGATTGCGGGTTTTTACAAGGACTGGAGCAAGCAGGGCGAAGGGGTCGGCAATTTTCTCGCCTACGGCGACTTCCCGGCTACAGGCATGGACGATCCGGCCTCGTTCCTCATTCCATCGGGGGTGATCCTTAATCGCGACCTGTCCACCATCCACCCGGTCGATCTGAATGCAGAAAATCAGATACAGGAATTTGTCTCGCACTCCTGGTACGACTACAGCGTCGGCAAGGAAAAAGGCCTGCATCCCTACAAGGGGGAGACAGCGCTGAATTACACCGGGCCCAAACCACCCTATGCAAACCTCGACACGGATGCATCCTACTCGTGGCTGAAGTCTCCGCGCTGGCAGGGTAAGCCGATGGAAGTGGGACCGCTTGCGCGGGTGCTGATGCTGTATGCCAGGGGTCATGAACAGACCCGCGAACTGGTCGGAATGACACTGAAGACACTCGATCTGCCGGTGACCGCGCTTTACTCGACGCTGGGACGCACCGCCGCCCGCACGCTGGAGACAAAAATCTTCGCAGACAGCATGCAGGGCTGGTATGACCATCTGATCGCCAACATCAAGGCAGGCGATGTAAAGACGCACAATGACACGCTGTGGGATCCCTCCACCTGGCCACAGATTAGCAAAGGCGTAGGCTACACGGAAGCGCCGCGCGGCGCATTGGCGCACTGGGTTGTGATCAAGGATGAAAAAATAGACAATTATCAGGCGGTGGTGCCCAGCACCTGGAATGCCGGCCCGCGCGATGCGCAGGGCCAGGAAGGCCCTTACGAAGCGGCCCTGAAAGGCCACCAGTTGTACGACCCGAAACAGCCAATCGAGATATTGCGCACCATCCACAGTTTCGATCCTTGTATCGCCTGCGCAGTGCATGTGACCGATCCAAATGGCGAAGAGCTGGTCGAGATTCAAATTAAATAATGCTCAAGGAGAACAACATGCGCATTTCGACCACAAAACTTCTGGCAGTGTTTTTTCTATTTTCTTTGAGCAACGTTGCTATCGCCCACCCCGGCCACGATGTGTCGGGTTTTTCAGCAGGACTGATGCACCCGTTTTCGGGAATCGATCACCTGCTTGCGATGCTCGCGGTCGGACTCTGGGCGGCCCAAGGCGGCGGTAAAAAAATCTGGCTGCTGCCCGCCACGTTCATGAGCATGCTCGCCATCGGGGCCGCTATCGCGATGCGCTGGCCTTCACTGCCTTTGGTCGAGGCCGGCATCGCCACTTCTGTACTGGCACTGGGATTGCTGGTTGCACTTTCATTGCAGCTGCCCGCAACGCTCAGCATGGCGATCACCGCGCTGTTCGGCTTGCTGCACGGCTACGCGCACGGCCTTGAATTGCCTGGTTCGGCATCCCCTACGACTTATGCGCCGGGTTTTCTCGCTGCGACCGCGACGCTGCATCTGATCGGTATTGCTATGGGTGTTGCATCGCGCAAGCGTCATGCGGTCATCGCTCAGGCTTTGGGCATTGTTATCGCAGTGAGCGGCGTCTACCTGCTTACCGCCGCCTGACTTTAATCAGCCCAGCCTTCGTATGTTGTATCCGCTATGTCGCAATTGTTTCACTCACCCGTCATGCACATGAATATTGACGGGCCGCATTTTTCCCTTTCATTGCACGAATCCCGGCGCTGACTGATAGGTGGGCGAGTACAGGGCGTGGGCTATCGCGCCTTTGTGTATAACCTGGCGCAGCGTTTAGGCCTGCAAGGCATCGTGCAGAATCTCACCGGTGAAGTATTGGTTGAGGCACAAGGCAAAACTGATGCACTGGATGCGTTTGCTGCTGCCCTCATTTCTGAGACGCTACCGCTGGCGCGCCCCTATATAGTTTCATGCGTGCATATACCACCGCGCGAATTGAACAGCTTTTCCATTCTGCCCAGTAAAGAATCCTTGCATGGCAACATCCACATTCCTCCGGACAATTTTCTGTGCGACGACTGTCGCCGCGAGATGCTCAATCCCAATAACCGTCGCTATCGCTACCCGTTCATCAATTGCACCCAATGCGGGCCGCGCTATACGCTGATCACCGGCATGCCCTATGACAGGCCGCATACTACGATGACCAGCTTTACATTATGCAAAGCCTGCCGTGCAGAATATGAAGACCCGACTAACCGGCGCTTTCATGCACAACCGCTGGCCTGCCATGTGTGCGGGCCACAGCTTGATTTTGTCTCGCGAAATGAAAACACGGCAGGCAACGCTGCGTTAGGGCATTATAAACAGCGTAGATGCAATACCTTGAAGGACGCTAAGGTTTTGTGTCTTTCACGAATGACCGCAATTGGCACATTCTACCGCCTGAGCGGCATCCGCTTTGTGAGTAGCCAATTGACCGTTCCTGCCTTCGGCATCCCTGCTATAAATCCATTCTCGCAATCTACCAGCAAACCCTGCGCTATTGATAAAATTCAGGTAATCAATTGGCAAACTTATGCCGCCGAATCACCCGAATGATCAAACAACGGAGAGAGGTTGCGCGCGCTGTGCAGCTCTATCAGGATACCGCCCTCTGTCGCAGAAAAGAAAATCAAATAACGCCCGTGAGAAAGCATACGCAAACCATCCGCCCACTCTGCTTTGGAGCACCCAATTCAGGCTGTTCGGCCAGCAACGCGCCGGCGCAGTTCAATTACGAAGGAATGGGCGCGCTGTGGATTATCGCGAGCAATATAACGGGCGATTTCCAGTGAATCCTTGCGCGCCAGCGCAGCGAATTGTGCCACGACACCCATTACGCATCTGCTTGTTCTTTAACCACCTGATCGATTGCCGCATCCATCTCGTCGAACATCCGCTCTGCCGGAATAGCGGGACGCGGATCACGTCGGCTGGCTGCGATGGCTACACGCAACCCAGCCGTTTCCAGCAAGGCCATTTGACGCATATACAGTGCCGCAGGCACCAGGTAGGCCGCCGGGCGGTTATGGTTCAGCACCGCGACGGCTTCATCACCCGCCTGCTCGATAAAGGCGCTGGGACTGCGTTTAAGCTCGGTGATACTGACAGAACGGCCAGCCAATAATTGTTCCATGATGCAACCCCAATAAGAGCCAAATAAGATTTTGAATCTTGACCATTTTTACTATAGGTGTCAATACACCCCTCTCGTACGACACAGCAACAACCGACCTGCGGCCGTTTCATGCACGCAATAATCAATCATCCGATGGAACTTCTCGACCTGATACCCGTCTGATGCGTGTTACAATCAGCATGCTTCGAAACCGGGGACGACATGGCTTCGACGTGGGTTGCAAAGCAGAGTAGGGCATACCGAGGACCCGCAACCTCGTAAATCAGCTGGAAAAAACTAGTCGCAAACGACGAAAACTACGCTTTAGCCGCTTAGTCGGCTAGACCTCACACCCTGCTGTCTGTGGAGGGGCTCAAAGTCGCAAGACCGAGATGAGTGAGGTAAATTACACAGAATCGTGTCGTGCAGGGTTACTTTGTACGAAGCTAAAACCAAGGTGACTAGTCCCGTACCAGCCCGCCAGTTGGCGTGTCCGGGATTAAATCAAATAACATGGCTAAGTATGTAGAACTGCCTGTAGAGTGCTTGCGGACGCGGGTTCAATTCCCGCCGTCTCCACCAATTGAACGCCAAGACCTTGAAAGTCTTGGCGTTTTTCTTATGACTTGACGGTTTTCAACTCAAGTGTGCCACTTTGGCGTGCCACAACGCGGAGGCCGATATGCCCATCAAGCTTGCTACGCATCTCTGCCGAAACCGGCATGGGATGTTTTATTTCCGGTTCGTCATACCCAAAGACCTAAAATCATACCTCGATATAAAGTGAATTCCGATTCAGCCTCAAAACAGAACAGCGGCATGAGGCCAAGTCCAAAAAGTGCTGTAAATTTAGATTCGGTATATCACGTTTTTTAGCCGTTCATGGCAATGACATTTCCGTCATCAACGGGCGTATTTTTTAATGCGGCCCAGTCGTTAAATTCGTCCATATTAGTCGTCTCGACAACGTTAATTTACCGAATCGAAGCGGTGGCTACCAGCCCCCGAATTTACAGCAGTTTACGGACTTAATCCTTTTTTAACCTTAGAGTCGAGCGATCACATAGTTGACGATCGGCATACGTTTCTCGATACAACTTAATTTTGTGATTAATTGAAGCGATCAATGAAAGTATACCGAGCCACGATACAACTATATTTATTCAGCGCGGAATTCTGGCTTATAAAAATCAAAGAGATAGGGCAGTTTTTCGGTACAACTTTATTTTGTATGAACAGTAATGGCTGCGCAAATCCTGCTTTAGGTGTAAAGTCCCGCCCCATTCTTCCGTAGAGGAGAAAACCAGGGAGAGTCAATGAGCGGCACACATCAAAAAATGCCTACGCTGGTGCTGGGTGCAATCGGCGTGGTGTTCGGCGACATCGGCACCAGCCCGCTATATGCGCTGCAAACGACCTTCACCGGCGCAAGCCCCTTGCCTGTCATCGAAGCGAATATTCTGGGCGTGCTGTCGATGATGTTCTGGACCATCATGCTGCTGGTATCGTTCAAATACGTGACCATCATCATGCGTGCGGATAACCGTGGAGAAGGCGGCTCGCTGGCCTTGCTGGCGCTGGTCAGTGAACTGACCGCAAAAAATCCCAGAATAAAATGGCTGGTCACGGCGCTCGGCGTACTTGCCGCCGCGCTGTTTTTCGGCGATGGCATGATCACACCGGCGATTTCTGTGCTTTCGGCAGTCGAGGGACTGGATCTGGTCTCACACCAGTTCAAGATCTATATACTACCCCTCACGGTCATCGTGCTGACCGGATTGTTTTTTATTCAAAAACGCGGCACCGCAACGGTCGGCATGGCATTCGGCCCGATCATGATCGTCTGGTTTGTCTGTCTGGGTGGCTTCGGCCTGCTGTCCATCTTCAAAAGCCCGCAGGTATTGTGGGCGCTTAATCCTGTTTACGCTTACCGTTTCCTGATTGCAGATCCCTGGATCTCCTTTCTGGCTTTGGGCTCCATCGTGCTTGCCATCACCGGCGGCGAAGCGCTGTATGCCGACATGGGACACTTCGGCAAATATCCGATACGCCTGGCATGGTTCTATTTCGTGCTTCCTGCACTGGTGTTGAATTATTTCGGCCAGGGCGCGCTGCTGCTGCACAACCCCAAAGCCATCGAAAACACTTTCTATCTGCTCGCCCCTGCCTGGGCACTGGTGCCCATGGTACTGCTCGCCACCGCAGCAACGGTGATCGCATCACAAGCCGTGATTTCCGGCGCATTTTCCATCGCCAATCAATCGGTGCAAATGGGCTTTCTGCCGCGCATGGAAATTCGCCAGACCTCCGACAAGGCGCAAGGACAGATCTATGTGCCCCTGACCAACTGGACCTTATATCTGGCCGTGCTGTTCCTGGTATTCGCCTTTCAGAGCTCCGGCAATCTGGCGGCAGCGTATGGCATCGCCGTTACGGGCACCATGACCATCACCACCGTCATGATCAGCTTTGTAATGATATTGTACTGGCGCTGGTCATGGGCCATTGTCATCCCCCTGATTTCCGTACTGTTCGTCACCGACATCACCTTCTTTGCCGCCAACGCCATGAAGATACCGCAGGGCGGCTGGTTCCCGATTGGCATCGCGGTCATCTCATTTACCGTGTTGACCACCTGGAAAAAAGGACGCAAATTACTGTTCGAGGAAATTTCCCGGCAATCCGTACCGATTCAGCTCGTCCTGGATGACGCGGACAATATCAACCATGTGCCGGGTACGGCTATATTCCTGACCAGCATCGGAGAAGGTGCGCCCTCCGCGCTGTTGCACAATATCAAACACAATCAGGTGCTGCACGAACGCAACATCCTGCTGACCGTGATCGTCGAGGACAAACCCTATGTCACTCCGGGCAACCGTCTGCTGGTCGATGACATGGGAAAAAATTTCTATCGCGTGAGAGTCTTCTACGGCTTCATGGAGATGCCCGATCTGCCGGAAGCCCTGAAGCTGTGCACCGCCTGGGGATTGCCGCTCGACATGATGAGCACCTCGTTCTTCATATCGCGCGCCATGATCGTCTCCAGCCCTAACCCCGGCATGACAAAATGGCGCGAACGGCTGTTCCTGGTATTGTCAAAGAATGCCATGAATGCAGCGGACTTCTTCAAGATTCCGACCAATCGCGTCATCGAAATGGGTACGCGTATCGAAATCTGACGCTATAATCACGCTACAACACGGTTCACTCAACCAAAAAGGAGAACGATCATGGCCAAAGGTCAGCAGCGCAAAAACAAGGAAGTCAAAAAACCCAAAAAAGAAGTGCCGCCGGTCAAGTAACCGACAACGCGCTCTGCTGAAAACGCGTTCAGAAATCGAACTTGGGCTGGTCCGCAAGGATCGGTTGTTCAAAAAGCTTCACCGCATTGCGCCCGCTATTCTTGGCATCGTACATGGCAGAATCAGCATTCCTGAGCAAGGCGCTCTCATCCGAGCCATGCTCAGGATAAATGGCAATCCCGATGCTGGATGAAATACGCAAGCTTTGGCCCGCAAGCACGAACGGCTGATTGAGCGCAAAGCGTATTTTTTCCGCTACGGTGACAGCATCCTGCACCGCCTCGATGACGGGCAACAGAACGAGAAACTCATCGCCGCCAATACGCGATACCGTGTCCATTTCGCGTATGCAATGCTGTATGCGGCCAGCCGTTTCCTTCAACATCAAATCGCCAATGGCATGCCCTTGCGTATCATTGATCGGTTTGAACTCATCCAGATCGATAAACATCAGCGCGACGCGCGTCTGATCCCGTTTTGCAACAACGAGCGCCTGCACCAGCCGGTCACTGACCAGCTGGCGATTCGGCAACCCGGTCAGTACGTCATGGCGTGCAAGCTTGGTCAGCTCCTCATTCGCCAGACACAATTGCATCGTACGACGAGCGACCTTATCCTCAAGAGAGGCATTGATCTCGTTAATCAGCTGAATCTTCTGATTGACCGCGTCATTCATACCCATAAAACTCTGGGTGAGCTCCCCGAGTTCATCGCCCCGGCGATTTGCCAAAACCCCCAGTTCCTCGTTCAGCGTCTCTCTTTCGCCTGCGACGTCCCGGAATATCTTGCTCAGCAAGATCAGCGGGCGGGAAATGGAATTGGCCAGATACCAGACAAACGGAAAGATCAGCAACAAACAGGCAGCCGCAATCAGCCCCAGCGTACGTTCCATTTCCCAGATATTTTTCCGGATAATGGCCTGCGACTGCAACGCGGCAATACTGCCGATGCGTTGCTGACCGTTGTAGAGCGGAATCAGACGCTGGTAATAACGCAGGCCGCCGACGCTGATCTCATTCAATGAAGGCAGTTTCAATCTCTCGCCCTCATGCGCAGTCTCGACCGGATTAAGGTAACCGGGCAAGTCACCGCTGCTGTAGCCCGCCTGCGTGAAGACATTGATTTTGACATCGGTCAGTCGCGACAGATAACCGACAAAATCCTCGTCCAGCGCCTGCATCCCGACGACCAGGCCCAGCTGTTTGAATTCCTGTTTCCCGCTGCCCGGGTTAAACGTCTCACCCATGACAGGAACACGGGACTCGATCGCCAGCCTTGAATTCACCACCGCATAGCGCACACGCTCCTGCGACGGCAAGCGGTCGCCCAGCTCAAGGCCCAGTCCGTTGAAGGAATGCATTTTTTGGAGATTTTTTAAGTTTAACTCTTCGCCCTCGTTTTGCATGGCCACATGAAACACAGGCAATGGATAACGCTCGACAAAGCCGACCTGATCACCATGACTGCCGAACAGCGCAAATGAAACCAGCCGTCCGCTGGAATCGTAAATGGCAATACGGGACAGCCTCGCGACACGCCCTATCTTCTAGGTGTCGCGCAGTAATTTCTGGTAGGTGCTGGACAGTATCTCGCTGCCGACATCCGACTGCTCATATTGGCCAAGATACCAAATGGTCGAGCCCAGATTTTTCTCGGCGGCCAACTGCCGAGATGCATACAACAGACTGTTTTTACGGTCAATCAGGTTATCATTGATCGTTTTGGATGCCTTGTTCAACGTAGCGCTTGACTGATCAAAATACTGCTGGCTGGTTACCCATGAAACGGCCAGCATGAAGGCGCTTGCCATGACGGCACTGATAGCCACAGCGCCCAGCACCAGTTTATTTCTGAGACGCAATGCTTTCATTTTGGCATGGGCGGCCGAATGGGTACGTAAGAAAGAACAGGCTCGTATCCTTTCGGTGCAATGGATACATCAAAATTGTATCCCGCATAATTACTGCGATCCAGCATTCCCAGCTTGACCAGACGCGTATGCGGCATTTCAAGCTCTCTTTTCTCCAGAAAATTGACGGCTGCATTGATCGCAACCCTTGCCTGGCTCACCGCCTTGGTGTCGGCTGAGGCAACAATTTCGCCTCGACGCACAAATTCAGCCACTTCCCGGGTCAGGTCGTAGGCGACTATCCTGACTTTTCCCGACAGCCCGGACATTTTTACCGGCAATACCGCCGCCGGCGCGCAACCGCTGCAGCCGATAATATAATCCAGCGTTTTCCCGTGTCTGGCGAGCAGCGCTGAGGCCAATTGCGATTGCCCGATCAGGTCGCTGTCGCCGTACCTGATATCGACGATATTGACTTTAATCGGGGCATGACGCGCAGCCTCCAGTGTACCCTCGACTTCACCCTTGACCCAGCCCGCATCGACGGGACCTGGCAACAACGCGACATTGACGGTCTTTAACCCGCGTTTTTGCGCATCCCTGATCAACCAGCGAGTCGCATCGCCACCCATGCTTTTTAATGAACTGGTGATCTTGATCGTCAGATCGTCACTGTTGCTGTCGTTCGCCAGCTCAAAAACCGGAATGCCGTGCGCACGCGCACGCGCGATGGATGCATTATCGGCAGTCTGGCTGATCGGTGAAATAACGATGGCGTCGTATTTGGACGCAATGGCTTCGTCCATCCTGCGCAACTGGCCGACCAGATCGTCATATCCTTCTGCCGGAAAAATATCGACCGCGACACCCAGCCGTCGGGCTTCGCTGATTACCCCGTAACTGCAGCCAATCCAGTAGGGGTCCTTGATATGCGGAAACAGAAAGGCAATATGCCATGACCGGCTGGCAGGCGCTGCCATTGCATACGTCTCATCGAGCACGTGGCCGGTGGCGAGCGCTTCATCAGCAGAAATATGATGTTTGAGCGGCGGGAAAACAGCATACACGGGAACAGGGTCAAATCCACTCGCGTCAACGTTAGCTGACGCAAAAAAAATGCCAGACAACAAGGCAAACAGCATCATTCTGTGCAACACGACTGGCATATAACTCATTCTTTCGGAGAAACGTCTAGGCAAACCCCTATCTCATACAGAACCTATACTAGACCAGTTTATTTAGAAACACTACCACAACACATGAGTCAGACAAATCAAGCTGGCTAAATACGCAAAAAGCCCGGGAAACCCGGACTCTTTTTTCAAGTTTTCTCGAACTTCATCACGCCTCCACGACAATCCACCCTTATCGTATCCTTCGCGGCAAAGCGCCCTTCCAGAATCAGGCGGGAGAGCGGATTTTCCAGCTGCGACTGGATGGCGCGTTTGAGCGGGCGGGCACCATACACCGGATCAAAACCGGCGCTCGCAATCTCGGCCAAGGCACTTTCACTGATATCCAGCTTCATTTCCATGGCATTCAGACGTTTTTCAAGGTACTGCAACTGGATGCGCGCGATGGACTTGATGTTTTTCTCGTCCAGCGCATGGAACACCACCACCTCGTCGATGCGGTTGATGAACTCGGGCCGGAAATAGCTCTTCACCTCGCCCATCACCGCCAGCTTGATCACCTGATAATCGTCGCCCGACATCTGTTGTATCATCTGGCTGCCCAGATTCGAGGTCATCACGATCACGGTGTTCTTGAAGTCCACCGTGCGACCCTGACCGTCGGTCATGCGTCCGTCGTCCAGCGCCTGCAACAGCACGTTGAATACGTCCGGGTGCGCCTTCTCCACTTCATCGAGCAGGATGACGCTATAGGGTTTCCTGCGCACCGCCTCGGTCAGGCCGCCGCCCTCTTCGTAGCCGACATAACCGGGCGGCGCACCGATCAGCCGCGCGACGGAATGTTTCTCCATGTACTCGCTCATGTCGATGCGGATCAGATGATCTTCCGAATCAAACATGAAACCGGCCAAGGCCTTGCACAACTCGGTCTTGCCCACGCCGGTCGGACCTAAAAACAGGAAGGAACCGTAAGGGCGGTTCGGATCGGACAGTCCCGAACGCGAACGGCGGATCGCATCCGACACCAGCCGCACCGCCTCGTCCTGCCCCACCACGCGCTCGTGCAGCTTGTCTTCCATCTTGAGCAGCTTGTCGCGCTCGCCCGTCATCATCTTGGACACCGGAATGCCGGTCGCGCGGCTGACCACTTCGGCGATTTCTTCAGCACCGACCTGGGTGCGCAGCAAGCGGTTCTTCGGCTTGTCGGTTTGCGTTTCGGCGTGTGTGGCCTCCTTCAATTTGGCTTCCAGTTGCGGCAGCTGACCGTATTGCAACTCGGCCACCTTGTCGAGACGCCCCTCGCGCTGGAGTCTGACGATCTCGGCGCGCACATGCTCGATCTCTTCCTTGAGCTGTGCGGTTCCCTGCGCTGCGCCCTTTTCAGCCTTCCAGATTTCTTCCAGATCGGCATACTCGCGCGATAGCTTCTCAATCTCGGTTTCGATCAGCGCATGGCGTTTCTTCGATGCTTCGTCCTTTTCCTTCTTCACCGCTTCGCGCTCGATTTTCAGCTGAATCAGCCGACGCTCCAGCTTGTCCATTACTTCCGGCTTGGAATCGATTTCCATACGGACGCGCGCGGCGGCTTCATCGATCAGGTCGATCGCCTTGTCAGGCAGGAAACGATCGGTGATGTAACGATGGGACAATTCGGCTGCGGCGATGATGGCAGGATCAGTGATATCCACGCCGTGATGCAGCTCGTAACGCTCCTGCAAACCGCGCAGGATGGCTATGGTGGATTCCACCGAGGGCTCGTCCACCAGCACCTTCTGGAAGCGACGTTCCAGCGCCGCATCCTTCTCGATGTACTTGCGGTATTCATCCAGCGTAGTCGCGCCCACACAGTGCAACTCGCCGCGCGCCAACGCGGGCTTCAACATATTGCCCGCATCCATCGCGCCTTCGGCCTTGCCCGCCCCCACCATGGTGTGCAACTCGTCGATGAACACGATGGTCTGCCCCTCGTCCTGAGCCAGCTCTTTGAGCACATTTTTCAGACGTTCCTCGAATTCGCCGCGATATTTGGCGCCCGCCAGCAACGCTGCCATATCCAGACTCAGCACTTTCTTGTTTTTGAGCGATTCGGGCACTTCGCCGTTGACGATGCGCTGCGCAAGCCCCTCGACAATCGCGGTCTTGCCCACGCCCGGCTCGCCGATCAACACCGGATTGTTCTTGGTGCGGCGTTGCAGCACCTGAATCGCGCGGCGTATCTCGTCGTCGCGACCGATCACCGGATCCAGTTTGCCCAGCCTTGCGCGTTCGGTCAGATCGACAGTGTATTTTTTGAGCGACTCGCGCTGACCTTCCGCCTCCTGAGAGCCTACCGATTCGCCGCCGCGCACCGCAGCAATCGCGGATTCCAAGGGCGCACGTGCAACGCCGTGTGTTTTCAGGAGTCGCCCGGTCTCGCCTTTATCGCCGGTTGCCGCCAGTAAAAACATCTCGCTGGCGATAAACTGGTCGCCGCGCTTCTGCGCTTCCTTGTCGGTCAAATTGAACAGATTGGACAGATCGCGCCCGACCTGCACCTCTCCGCCGTGCCCTTCCACCTTGGGCAGGCGTGACACGGCTTCATTCAGCGCAGCCTTCAACGCATTGACGTTGCCCCCGGCGCGCGCCAGCAGCGAGCCTGCCCCGCTGTCGGCGTCGTTCAGCATGGCCAGCAGCAGATGCTGAGGCTCGATATATTGTGAATCGGAACCGACCGCCAGACTCTGGGCATCGGACAGGGCTTGTTGCAACTTGGTGGTGAATTTGTCGAAACGCATGGCGCACTCCTCGATAACTTTCGGATGAGACTCAGGTGGGGCAACAGATGAAGAATTTCAAGTCCATTCAACTTGCCTTATACTACTCCTTCCTGACCCAGTTTAAAGCCGCCGTGACATTTCTTACCCAGCACATCAGACAGAACGTCCAGAACTCGTTGGATGAAGACATCAACAATGGGGACCTGACCGCCCGGTTATTGCCGGAAACTGCAAGCGCCCGCGCACAGGTGATCACCCGGCAAAGCGGCATATTATGCGGCAAAGCATGGTTTGACGAATGTTTCCTTACGCTCGATGCCGACTGCAAAATCATCTGGCATGCAAAGGATGGCGACGCGATTCATCCCGGACAAACCCTCTGTAAAATCAACGGGTCGGCGCGCGCCCTGCTCACCGCAGAACGCAGCGCACTGAACCTGTTGCAGACCTTGTCCGGCACGGCCACTACCACCCGGCGCTATGTGGATGCGGTGGCCGGCCTGAGCGTCAAGATCATGGATACGCGCAAGACCTTGCCCGGCCTGCGCCATGCACAGAAATACGCCGTGCGCATGGGTGGCGGATATAACCAGCGCGCAGGGCTTTATGATGGCATTCTGATCAAGGAAAACCATATCGCCGCTGCGGGCGGCATTGCCGCCGTGCTTGAAGCTGCTTTCAAGCTGGCCCCTAAAGGCATCAGCGTGCAGATCGAAGTGGAAAACCTGATGCAACTGGACGAAGCGCTGGCCGCCGGTGCAAAACTGATCCTGCTCGACAACTTCGATCTGGATGTATTGAGCGCCGCCGTCGCGCAGACCGCCGGTCGCGCAGAACTGGAAGCCTCGGGCGGCATTACCTTATCTTCACTGCGCGAAATCGCCGAAACCGGCGTGGATCGCATTTCAATCGGCGCTCTCACCAAGGATGTCGAGGCGCTCGATCTTTCGATGCGAATTATTAAGGATTGAGGGCGAAGCCCCAAGTTGTGGCGTGAAGGATTGAGGATTAAAAAACCATACAGGAGACTGCCATGAATGAATCACTGCATATCGTCTGCCCGCATTGCGACGGCGTAAATAGAGTTCCTTCGGCAAAGCTTGCCGAGCGTCCGGTCTGCGGAAAATGCCATCAGCCCTTGTTCGACGCGCACCCGGTCGAATTAAATAAGGACAATTTCAACCGGCACATCGAACGCTGCGACCTCCCGGTGCTGGTGGATTTCTGGGCGCCCTGGTGCGGCCCGTGCAAAATGATGGCCCCCGCTTTTGTAAAAGCAGCGGAGCTGCTGGAGCCCGCCATGCGCCTGGCCAAACTGGATACCGAGCAGGCACAGGAACTGGCCGGGCGCTACAACATCCGCAGCATTCCCACGCTCGCCCTGTTCAAAGGCGGCCGTGAAGTCGCGCGTCAGGCGGGCGCCATGGATGTCGGCGGTATCGTGCAGTGGGCTAAATCGAAGGGATGACAGGTCCGCTCAATTCGTGAATCAAAGTACGGTATTTGACGCGCAACACGGGGAACACAGACAAAATGCAGGATGCATTTAACGTGAAACTCGCGTAGCGATTCGTTCGTTCCCTCTCCCTCCGGGAGAGGGTTTGGGTGAGGGAACGGGCATGGCAGGTTTGCGAGTTGATGCCCGCAGGGCCTCATCCCTGCGAGAATCTTTACATTATTGCCTGCCATGACCGTTCCAGCCATGCGGGGAACCCCAGGATTTCCCCATTTATCAATGGTCGTGCCGATGATGCGCGTCCGGAAAATGCGCGTGAGTGTGGGTCATCGGTTTGTGCTCGTGCGGATGGCGATGTGTGCAGTCACCCGGCACTGAATAGTCATGTTCATGCCGGTGATGCTCATCGTGAACATGCTCGTGCTCATGCATCAACGCTGTGTGAAAATGGCTGTGCTCATGACGCTCGGACAGATGCAGCCAGGTACCCAGCGCCATCAGTAAGCCCGCTGCGATGAGCGGCATGGTGACCGGCTCTCCCATCAAGATGGCAAGCAAAGCGCCGAAAAAAGGCGCGACCGAAAAATAGGCGCCTGTCCTTGCAGTGCCCAGATGGCGCAGGCCCACCACAAACAGGGCCAGACTCACCCCGTAGGCAAAAAAACCGAGCACCATCGCAGCGGCCAAATCCGGCAGTGTCGGGAGGGTAGCGCCCAGCGAGAAGGCGATGATCAAATTGACGCTGCCTGATGCCAGACCTTTCACCGAAGCAATCCAGGTGGCGTCGTTGAGCGAAATCTTGCGGGTCAGGTTGTTATCGATTCCCCAGGCCAGACATGCAGCAAGTACGGAGAGCATCGGCCACAGCCCGGCCATACTGGTATCCTTCGACCAGCTCAGGATAAAAGCCCCTGCTACGATGGCGGCCATGCCAAGCGCGATGCGTCTATCAAAGTTTTCCCTGAAGGCGAACCACGCCAGCAGCGCGGTGAAGACGCCTTCGGCATTGAGCAACAGAGAGGCCCCCGAGGCAGGCATGCCGGTCAAACCGATCATCAGCAATACGGGGCCTGCGACACCGCCCGCCAGGATGGCGCCAATAAACCAGAACAACTCACCCCTGGGAAGGCGCACGGCAGGCGCCTGGGTCAGGCTGCGATACAGCGCCAACCCCAGCCCTGACCCGAGATAAAGCAGTCCTGCCAGCAGCCACGGACTCAATGCATGGAGCAACCCTTTCGCCAGTGGCGTGCCGGCCCCGAACAGCAAGGCCGCAGTCAGTGCCTGAGGTACGCCCGGCTGGCGCAAGCCTTCTTTCCAGTTCATCTGTTCAACTTTCGGTTAACGTAAAACTCACGTAGCAATTCATCCATTTTGAATCCGCTGCGGCCTGTGGATTCAGTCCAGCGCAAACGCCCTGCCAAGCTTCAGTCGTGGTTGCAGAGCAGCAATATAACACCAAATCTTCCATGTATTATCTTCTGAAGCGTGGATTTTTGCCGGTTATAGACAACAAAAAAGCCGTTGATTTCTCAACGGCTTTTTTGATATTGGCGGAGTGGACGGGACTCGAACCCGCGACCCCCGGCGTGACAGGCCGGTATTCTAACCAACTGAACTACCACTCCAAAACTGCTACTTCATGCTACAAGCTACCGGCTCGTTTTTACCGGTTTTGTCTGGTGGGTGCTGACGGGTTCGAACCGCCGACATTCGCCTTGTAAGGGCGACGCTCTACCAACTGAGCTAAGCACCCGTATTATTACTGTCCTGCTGGTGCCGCCGCTTCAGGCAACTTCACCACAATCTTGGCACGGCTCCTTGCATCCGCCAGGTAAGCCTGAAACATCTCTTCACCGGTCATCTGACGCAACTGCTGGGCGTAACGCGCACGCTTCGCATCATCGGGTTTCTCGCCACCCTTGACGGCATCTACGCGCACCAGCGTGTAACCGCCCTGTGGGGATTCCGCACCGATATACTGGGGTAGTTTGGTACTGTCTGCCTGAAACAACTGGCGCACCATCGCTACATCCAGCGCACCATGTTGAGCATGAGTAATCGTCTGAGCAACCGACCAATCCAGCGCAGGATGACCACCCTGCTGCAATTGACCGAGCAGCATTTTACCCTGTTTTACGGCCATGTCCAGCGCTTTTTGATGTAATAATTTTTGTTTGATCACATCCTGCACATCTTTCAGACTGCTCACGCTGGCCGCCCTGTGCTCCAGCATGCGCGCAGCAACCAGCGTATTGGGCGCCACTTCAATCGCCGCGGTGTTGCGCTTGTTTTTGATGACGTCGTCGCTGAACACCGCCTGCATCATTTTAGCCGTCCAGACATCATCCGCCACCGATCCTTTGGTCAACCAGCCGCTCTGTGCGACCTTGACGCCCGCAAGCGTTGCTGCCGGCTGCAAGGTATCGCTTTGCTCATAGACGGTATTGCCGAACTTGTCCGCCAGCTCGGCAAACGAATCCGCTGCCTTCTGCTGGCGCAGCTTGTACAATATTCCCGCACTCACATCGTCAAACGGCGAGATATGCGCTGCCTTGATCGCCGTCAGTTTGATGATGTGATAGCCGAAGTCCGACTTGACCAGGTCGCTGATTTCACCTGGTTTCATGGCAAAAACGGCATCATCGAAGGGTTTCACCATCATGCCGCGGCCAAACAGACCGAGATCGCCGCCTTTTGCAGCGGAACCGGGGTCTTGCGAATTTTTTCTGGCAAGTTCGGCAAACTGGTCGGGGTGTTGCCTGACCTGTTTGAGCAACTCCGAAGCCCTGGCCTTGACGGCATCCTGCTCCGCCTGCGGTGCAGTAGCCGCAACCGTCAACAGAATATGTGAAGCCTCGCGCTGTTCAGGCGTAGAAAATTCAGCCTGATGTTCATCGTAATATTTTTTTGCATCTTCAGGCTTGACATCGGCTTTGTCCATCAGATCGGCGCTTGAAAACTTTACGTACTCGACCCTGACCTGCTCAGGCACCTGAAAATCCTTCTGATTCTGATCGTAATAGTTCTTGATTTCCGCTTCATCGACTTTTGCCTGATCAATAAAGGATTGCAAGGCCACCTGCGCCACGCTGATGATGCGCTGCTCTTCGTTTATCGCGATCACCCTGTCTGCAACGGTATTGGCAGCATAACCATTCTGCGTATAGGCTTCACGCAGCTGCTGACCGACCAGCTCGTCCTTGACGCGCGCCTCGAACATCACGGGCGTCATGCCTTTTTCAGCCAGCGCACTGACATAGCGAGCCTTGTCGAATTTGCCGCCCTCTTTGAACGCATCTATGCCGGCTATCACCTGCGCGACCTGCGCATCGGTCACCGTTAAACCTGCGGCACGTGCCTGATCGATCAGCAGACGTTGCGCAATGAGATTGTCCAGGATGGCGCGTTTCATATCCGGCTTGTCAAACATGGCCGGATCAAAATTGGCACCCAGCATCTGGCGCATCCTGTCTTGCTGCTGGCGCAATGCGCTATCGAACTCCTGACGGGTAATTTTTGTGCCGTTCACGGTTGCAGGCGCATCCGTGTCGCCCGAATGACGATACGAATCCACACCGAAAAACGCAAAGGGCAAAATAATCAACAGCAGGACTATTTGTACCAATCTTTTTTTCTCATGAACAAAATCAAACATAGCGACCCCAGGCGTTTAAGAACGGGCATGGCAAAGTTGCCACACCGGATATTGAATCCGCCATGCCCGTAACCCTCGCCACAATCCTCTCCCGTAAACGGGCGAGGAAGCGAACGAATCGCTACGCGAATGTAACGTTACTGACGGATATGAAAAAAGGCGAACTTTCGTTCGCCTCAATTTGGCGGAGTGGACGGGACTCGAACCCGCGACCCCCGGCGTGACAGGCCGGTATTCTAACCAACTGAACTACCACTCCAAAACTTGTACCACTTGTCACTTACTGCGCTCCGCTTACCACTTTGGTGGGTGCTGACGGGTTCGAACCGCCGACATTCGCCTTGTAAGGGCGACGCTCTACCAACTGAGCTAAGCACCCGACTAAAGACCGCTAGTTTACAGCATCTTTGAGACCTTTACCAGCGCGAAATTTGGGAACCTTCGCAGCCTTGATGGTGATCGCCTCTCCTGTGCGCGGATTACGCCCTGTGCGCCCTGCGCGTTCATCCACGCTGAAGGAACCGAAACCAACCAGACTTACCTCTTCACCGTTTTTCAAGGCGGCTTTAACGGCTTCCAGCATGCCGTCCAGCGCACGGCCTGCCGCAGCCTTGGAAATATCAGCCGATGTTGCAATTGCGTCAACCAGATCAGATTTGTTCACGTACATCCCCTTCGCTCGTTGTTAAAATTAGACTGAAAACCTTGCAACCTCCCGGGCTTCTTTCACGGGAAAGAAGCCTGACAGGCGGCTTACAGCTTTATATCAAGGCGGCGGAGCTTTGGTCAAGTTTTATATGCACCCGCAGGACAAATTCAATGCTTGGTCGCCACAACAGGCTCAGCCAGCACAGCTTCGCCGACCAGCTCCACCGTTGCCACATCCGCATCATCACGCGGCACGGGCTTGCGTTCCAGCGCCAGATCCAGCACCTGCTCTATCCATTTAACCGGATGGATGTCGAGCTTGTTTTTAACATTGTCGGCAATCTCCGACAGATCCTTGACGTTTTCTTCCGGTATCAAAACTGTCTTGATACCGCCCCGCTGGGCGGCAATCAGTTTTTCCTTCAGACCGCCGATAGGCAACACTTCCCCGCGCAGGGTAATTTCACCCGTCATGGCTACATCGGCGCGCACCGGAATACCCGTCAACGCCGACACCATCGCAGTGCACATCCCGACACCCGCACTCGGTCCGTCTTTTGGAATCGCACCTTCCGGCAAATGAATATGCAGGTCATTTTTTTGGTAAAAATCCTCATCAATGCCAAGACGCTTGGTGCGACCGCGCACCACACTCAAGGCTGCCTGTATCGACTCCTGCATGACTTCACCCAGTTTGCCCGTGGTGGTGGTTTTACCCTTGCCCGGCAGAACCACCGTCTCAATGGTAAGCAATTCACCGCCCACCTCAGTCCATGCAAGCCCGGTCACCTGCCCTACCTGATTGTGCTTCTCGGCCACACCGTAGGAATAACGACGCACGCCCAGATACTTATCCAGATTTCGCGAATTGATCACCACCTTGCTTTCGCGCGACTTGAGCAATAAAGCCTTTACCACCTTGCGGCAAATCTTGGAAATCTCACGCTCTAAGCCACGCACGCCTGCTTCCCTCACGTAATAACGCACGATGTCGCGCAACGCGGTCTCGGCAATACTGATTTCTTCCGGCTTCAGTCCGTTGTTCTTGATCGCCTTGGGCACCAGATAACGGGTGGCAATGTTGATCTTCTCATCTTCCATGTAGCTTGAGACATGGATGATTTCCATGCGATCCATCAGGGCATCGGGTATGTTCAGCGTGTTGGCCGTCGCGACGAACATGACATCCGACAGATCATATTCCACTTCGACGTAATGATCGACAAAGGACGCGTTTTGCTCCGGATCCAGCACTTCCAGCAAAGCTGCAGACGGATCGCCCCGCATATCCATGCCCATCTTGTCCACTTCATCCAGCAGGAACAGCGGGTTTTTGACTGCGACCTTGCTCATGTTCTGCAATATCTTGCCCGGCATGGAGCCGATATAAGTGCGACGATGGCCGCGAATCTCGGATTCATCGCGCACGCCGCCCAGAGACATGCGCACAAACTTGCGGTTGGTGGCTCGCGCAATGGACTGGCCGAGCGAGGTCTTGCCCACACCGGGGGGACCTACCAGACACAAAATAGGCGCCTTGAGCTTGTCAACACGCTGCTGCACCGCCAGATATTCCAGGATGCGCTCTTTCACCTTGTCCAGACCATAGTGATCTTCTTCCAGCACCACTTCAGCCTGTTTGAGATCCTCGCTGATCTTGGTTTTTTTCTTCCACGGCAGACCAATCAGCACGTCGATATAGTTGCGCACGACGGTCGCTTCCGCAGACATCGGCGACATCAGACGCAGCTTCTTGAGTTCGGCCTCGGCCTTGGCACGCGCCTCCTTGGGCATGCCGGCAGCCTTTATCTTCTTGTCCAGCCCCTCGAAGTCGGCGCCATCCTCTTCTTCGCCCAGCTCTTTCTGGATCGCCTTGACCTGCTCGTTCAGATAATACTCGCGCTGGCTTTTCTCCATCTGACGCTTGACGCGTCCGCGGATACGTTTTTCGACCTGCAATATATCGATCTCGCCTTCCAGCAATCCAAGCAGATGTTCCAGGCGTAGCTTGACATCGGAAATCTCCAGCACCTCCTGCTTTTGTTCCAGTTTTAACGGCAGGTGGGCGGCGACAATATCGGCCAGACGACCGGCGTCGTCAATACCGGTCAACGAAGACAGGATTTCCGGCGGGATTTTTTTGTTGAGTTTGACAAATTGCTCGAACTGCGCGATCAGGGCGCGGCGCATCGCCTCGGTTTCACTTCCTGCCCTGTCGTCGCTGGGAACTATGTCGACTTCGGCCACAAAATGGCTGTCTACATCCTCCACCCGCAATACATTGACGCGGTGCGTTCCCTCTACCAGCACCTTGACCGTACCGTCAGGCAGCTTGAGCATCTGCAAAACATTCGCCATGCTGCCGATGGTAAACAGATCTTCCGTCCCCGGATCATCCTTGGAGGCGGTTTTTTGTGCGACCAGCACGATGGATTGACCGGCTTCCATCGCCAGCTCCAGCGCCTTGATCGACTTGGCGCGTCCGACAAACAGCGGAATAACCATATGCGGAAATACAACCACATCGCGCAAAGGTAACAGTGGATGAAGCTCAATTGGGATATCTCGTTTGGACATGGCAATAACCTATTCGTTGTCAGGATTGCTAGATGGGGATAGAGTGAGGCAATTCAATCCCCGCCGGACAAGATAAACAAACTTTTTTGAAAAACCGGGCGAATGCCGGTTTTTCCAACTTGTTGCCGGACTGGAAGGATCAGGCCGCCTTGGGCGTATCCGCATAGACGATGATGGGTTTGATTTCACCCGACGCCCCTGCTTCGTCCAACACCACCTTGCTGACATTCTCCATGGATGGCAGATCGAACATCACATCCAGCAGCGCCTGCTCCAGAATCGAACGCAGACCCCGTGCACCGGTTTTGCGCGACAAGGCCTTTTTGGCAATCGCCAGCAACGCGTTTTCACGAAACTCAAGATCGACGCCTTCCATTGCAAACAGCTTCTGATACTGCTTGGTCAGCGCATTCTTGGGTTCAGTGAGAATCTGCTTCATGGCGGCTTCATCCAGCTCTTCGAGCGTTGCCACTACCGGCAAACGGCCGACGAACTCGGGAATCAGACCGAACTTGACCAGATCCTCGGGCTCCACATCGCGCAGCGTTTCGCCTGTTTTACGTTCATCCACGGAACGGATAGTCGCACCGAAACCTATGCTTGCCTTGGATGAACGATTGCGAATGATTTTCTCAAGACCGTCGAAGGCACCGCCGCAAATGAACAATATATTGGTGGTGTCCACTTGCAGAAATTCGGTATTCGGATGCTTGCGCCCGCCCTGCGGCGGAATCGAGGCCTTGGTACCCTCAATCAGCTTGAGCAGGGCCTGCTGCACGCCTTCACCGGAAACATCGCGGGTGATCGACGGATTGTCCGACTTGCGGGAAATCTTGTCGATTTCATCCACATACACGATGCCGCGCTGCGCCTTCTCGACGTTATAGTCGCAGGCCTGCAACAGCTTTTGAATGATGTTTTCGACATCCTCGCCCACATAACCCGCTTCGGTCAGCGTGGTCGCATCCGCCATCACAAACGGCACGTCCAACATGCGCGCCATTGTCTGCGCCAGCAAAGTCTTGCCTGAACCGGTAGGACCCACCAGCAGGATATTGCTCTTGGACAATTCCACACCGTCATTGGTGCTGCACTTCAGCCGCTTGTAATGGTTATAAACCGCCACAGACAGAATGCGCTTGGCGCGTTCCTGACCGATCACATATTCGTCCAGCGTCGCGCAAATCTCCTTGGGCACCGGCAGATCGGACTTGTCACCCCGGGCGCTATCGCCCTGAATCTCTTCGCGCATGATGTCATTGCACAGGGTGATGCACTCGTCGCAGACGAATACCGACGGCCCCGCGATCAGCTTGCGAACTTCATGCTGACTCTTGCCGCAAAATGAGCAGTAGAGCAATTTTTCACCTGATTTTTTATCGATAGCCATACTAACTCTCCATCAAGTTATCGTTAAACACGCTTATCCAGCACCTGATCAACCAAGCCATATTTCACAGCATCTTCCGCACTCAGGAAGTTATCGCGATCGGTATCGCGCTCGATCGCCTCAACCGTCTGTCCGGTATGGTGCGCCAGCATCTGATTCAGCTTCTGTTTCAGATATAAAATTTCACGCGCATGAATTTCGATGTCGGAGGCCTGCCCGCGGAAACCACCCAGCGGCTGATGTATCATCACGCGCGAATTGGGCAGACAGAAACGCTTGCCCTTCTCACCCGCAGTCAGCAAAAACGCGCCCATGCTGGCGGCCTGACCGATGCACAGAGTGCTGACGGCCGGCTTGATGAACTGCATGGTGTCATAGATCGCCATGCCTGCGGTGACCGAACCGCCCGGCGAGTTAATGTAAAAATGTATGTCCTTGTCCGGATTTTCCGATTCCATAAACAACATCTGCGCCACGATCAGATTGGCGCTGTGATCGTTCACTTCGCCGACCAGAAACACTATGCGCTCCTTGAGCAGGCGCGAATAAATGTCATAGGCTCGCTCGCCGCGCCCGCTGGTTTCTATCACCATCGGTATCATGCCGATATTTTGCGGCTCTTGCCGGTGCCCGGACAAAGGTCTTTCGTCGTAATGCATGTTAATTCCCCATCAATTCAGAAAAATCCAGCGCCTTATCGACAACTTTGGCACGGGCCAACACCCAATCCACCACGTTCTCTTCCAGCACCAGATTCTCGATTTCCTGATAACGTGCCGGATCGGCATAATGCCAGCGAACCACTTCTTCAGGATGCTCAAAACTCTGTGCATAATCTTCCACCAGCGCCCTGACCTTTTCCGGCTGAGCCCGCAAGTCAAACTTTTCCACCAGATCGGCCAGAATCAGCCCCAGCTTGACGCGTTTTTCGGCACGTTCACGGAACAATTCAGGCGGCAATTGCATACCCTTCTTCGCCATGCCTCGCTGTTCCATCTCCTGCGCCGTCTGCTCCATCAGCCGCTGCATTTCCCATTGCACCACTGAGCGGGGCAATTCAAACTGCGCAACGCTCAGCAAGACATCCATCGCCGCGTCCTTGTTGCGACCCTTCAGGCGACGCATCACTTCACGCGACAGATTGCTGCGGATTTCATCTTCCAGACGGGTCACATCGCCATCGATGATGCCGACCGATTTTGCAAATTCCGCGTCAATTTCCGGCAATACCGGACCTGCAACGCTGTTCACCGTGACAGTAAAAGTCACCTGCTTGCCGGCCACATCCTTACCGTGGTAATTTTCCGGAAAAGTCATCTCGAATACTTTAATTTCGCCGACCTTCATGCCGGCGATAGCCGCCTCAAACTCGGGCATCATGCGCCCCGAACCGAGCGTGACCGGATAATCCTTCGCCTCTCCCCCCTGGAACACCGCGCCATCCAGCATACCGACAAAGTCGATCACAACATTGTCGTCGTTTTGCGCTGCACGGGTCACCGCCTCATAGGTCGCGCGCTGCTTGCGCAGCGTGGCGATCGTGTTATCCACATCCGCCTGACTCAATTCGTAGGTCGAACGCACGAGCGATTGCGCTGCGACATCGCCCAACACCACTTCGGGATATACCTCGAAAGTTGCGCTGTATTCGATTTCATCGGCATTCCAGTCGTTGGTTTTTACGGTGAATTGAGGATCGCCGGCCACTTTCAATTCCTGAGCCTGAACGGCAGCAAAAAACGATTTCTGCAAAGCCTCGCCCAGCGCTTCCTGACGCGCTTCCATACCGTAATGCTGTTCGAGTATCTTTCCGGGAATCTTGCCCGGGCGGAATCCCGCGATTTTCGCGGTGCGCCCGAGGCGCTTCAAGCGGGCAGCCACCTCGCCACGGACGGCTTGCTGGGGAATAGTTGCGTTCAGGCGACGTTCTAACGCGCTCACTGTTTCTACGCTGGGCATGCTGTATTTCCTTGAATTTAAATTTAAATAGGTTGCGACCATGTGAGAAACGCCGACTCTATCCGGGTCGTTGAAGCAACCCGCGAAATAATAGCCACACAACTAAATGTCGCCATCTGCGTTCCTGCACATCGTGTGCTCCCGAACAATTGTAACAGAATCCTGCTTGACAGACATGCCGCAGCCCGAACCGTTTAAAGTTTAAAGCCAGGACTTCCCTGAACGATCATATTCCCTGGCATATTTTTCCCAGTCAGATTCATTTTTTGCAGCCTGCCGCCTGGCCAGCGCAAGCAAGGGAGCCTGCCAGTCGCGCCTGTCGCCAAAGGCGATCCATTCATCCGCGATGGCCGAACCACTCCTGCCGCCGCTGCGCAAATGACTCCATGCCACGATTTCACCCATGCTGCACACCACCTGCTCCAGCCGTCCCAGTTTGCCCTTCCATCCTTCCAGCGCCAGCCTGTCCTGAGTCGGTTGCAGCCCTTTAAACAGGAAGGGCTTATCGGCAAAGCTCACCGCCGACAGAAACGCCGGCGAGATGGCTTGCGCCCAGCGCTGTACACTGGCGACGCGATGCGCCTCGCTGGTCCATTCAGGCTGCTTGTGCACAACATACGGCGTCAGCGCGCTGGGCACGGCCTGTTTAAGGTCCAGCAGAAAATTTTCATCCGGCCCACCCCGACCCTCGATCAGAATCACATATCGTGCGACACCCAGGCTGCCGGTGCCGGCAATACGCCTTGCCGCATCCAGGGGACGATAAAAGTCCGGCTTGGGCTGTTCACTGGCATACGTCTCAACAAAGGCCATAACCTGTGCCTTTTCCTCAGGCTTTAATGCAAGCGCACGTTTTTTATCCACGGTGATACTGCGCTTCCCCTTGCGCACTGAGGTACGGCTGTCCAGAAAAGTCTTTCTGCTTCGCAATGTCATGGGATCAAGCAAGTTGCGTACCATCCCTTTTGCGGTTTCACGTTCCAGCCATCTGCCCTTGCCTGACCTCAAGGCCGCAGCATAGCTGTCCAGGCCGATCCGGCACAGTGACAAGGCATCAACCTCAGGTAACTTCAGGGATTCAGCCGCCACCAGTATGCTCGTCAGCCAGCGAGCCAGTTCCCATGTTGCCGGGGCAAGCACCGCCTCGTCGAAATCATTCAGGTCGAAATAGACCAGACGATTGTCACCTTTATAACAGCCAAAGTTCTCAAGGTGCAAATCGCCACAAATCCAGGCCGGCGGCGCATCGTTAAGTTGCGTGTCCAAAACCGGCCAGTCCCTGTAGTACAAATGGCAGGTTCCCCGCATGAAGGAAAACGGATCCTGCCGGATGGCACGGTATTTCAGGGCAAGCCGCTCCGGTTCGCGACCGGCGTTGTATTGCAAAATTAACTCGACCACGTTGTTCATCATTTATTCTCCCGCCAGGATGGCATCATATAACTCGCCAACTATTATGTAGTCTTGCAATATACCTGAACTGCCGCACCACGACGCTGCGTGAATGATGATTTTTTTCGTCAAACGCGATCACAATCAGCATTTGGTGGTAGTGTTTAACACTTGTCGATTTTTTTGATGCTCACTCATGCGCAATTACCTGCTGATACTGATACTCGCGACGTTTTCCACAACAGCCTCTGCCGAATGGCAACGCATAGGAGACAGCAATGACGAAACTGCCTACGTCGATACGAATCACACTCAACATGGCGGACATACCAAAATGTGGGGGCTGTTCGATTTAAAAACGCCGCGCAGTTTCGGAGACCTGACTTATTTATCGATGAAAATCAGACGGGAATATGCCTGCCGGGACAAAAAATCCAGAGTGATCGCCATGTCTGCTCATGCGGGCAATATGGCTACCGGCGACTTGATTTACAGCAACAATACCTCCGGAAAATGGGCCGTCGTTCAGCCCGACAGCGCTGAAGAGGCGCTATTGAACATAGCGTGCGGAAAGCAGCGCGAACACTCTTCCATCCAGGGCCAATAACGCCTTCATGATCGCGTCCGGCTAGTCGCGCTTTTTAACAAAAAGCGCACTATCCGCCATAGTACAATCCGCTTCAAACAGCCCGCTAATTCTGAGCTAATAGTCGATCGTTATCTTTACGGACAGGCATGACTTGGTGATCGCCTTATATCCATGGAAATTTGATAGAACGCATATCGAAAATATATTCAGTAAAACGCCGATGCAAAAATATATTTCATTACTGTTTGCTGCCGGATTGGCCGGATGTGCCGCTTATCATCCTTCACCGCTCAGCACACGGTCCAATGCCACCCGTGACATTTCGCATATTGTCGTCAATGCGGCGGATATGCCGTTGCCCGAACTGGCTGCCCATCCGTTTGATCCTGACGACGGACTGGATATGACCGAGGTGGCGATGCTGGCCGTCGCGAACAATCCACAACTCAAGATTGCCCGGGATGATTTGGGCATCAGTCACGCCCAGGCTTTTGCTGCCGGCTTATTGCCGGACCCGCAGCTGGGAATAGCACGCGATTCGCCGCGCAATGCCGATTCGGGCAGCATCAACGGGTTTAACCTGGGACTGAGTTATAACGTGAACGGGTTGCTGACACGCTCGGCCGGCAAGCGCGCAGCGCAAGCGACTGTGCAGCAGACCGATCTCAATTTGCTGTGGCAGGAGTGGCAAGTCGTCAGCGGGGCGCGGCTGTTATTTGTGCGCAACATGGCGCAACAAAAACTGCTGGGCATCCTGCAGCAGGAACATGAGTTGCTTGCAGCACGTTATGCCGCAACTGATCAGGCCGCCAGGTTAGGTGAAGTGACGCTGGATACGGCCAATCTTGATCTGGCTGCGTTGCAAAACATGGAAACCACGATCAATGATTTATCGCGCCAGATCAATACCAATCGGCACGCACTCAACGACTTGCTGGGATTATCGCCTGACACCCGACTGCTGCTGGTGGGTAGCGCGGACATACCCTCGTTGGATGAGGCAAAAATTCAACAGAATATCGCGCATCTGGCGCAACGTCGCCCGGATTTGCGTGCGCTGGAATTCGGTTACGCGAGCCAGGAGCAGCGCTTGCGCATGTCCATACTGGCGCAGTTTCCGGTGCTCAACATCGGTTTGACCCGCGCCCGCGATACCTTCGGAGTATCTACACAGGGCGTGGGCATGACACTGAGCCTGCCTATTTTCAATGGCAATCGCGGCAACATTGCGATCGAGCAGGCCACCCGCCAAAAATTGCATGACGAATATCAACTGCGTATCAATACCGCCACCACCGAGATTGCACGGATTTTGCAGGATCAGCAGTTGCTTGAACTGCAATTGCACAATGCAGAACGGGGTGAAACAGCCCTCGGGGTTGCTGCGAGCAACGCACAGAGCGCCTTTGCTGTCGGTAATATTGACAGTCTGATGTATACCAATCTGCGCAATGCCCATCTGGCAAAACAGGCTGAAGCGATCCTCATCAAACAGACTTTACTGGAACAGCGCGTAGCACTGTTGACTTTGCTGGGCGGCGAGTTGCCTGAAACTGCACTTGCGGAAAAAAAGGAATAACGATGCAAATACTGTTCGCACTGCTGTTCATGATCCTGATGTTGCCCGCCGCTGGCGCGCCCGAAAATGCGGCGCCCAGCGTATTGATTAAATCCGATACCCTGCGCAGACAACCCATAGGCGAGAGACTGACTGCCTATGGCAGTGTAATGCCCGCCACCGGCGCGACTGAAAACATCAGTTTTCCACGCGCAGGTCAAATTGCACGCCTGTACGTAGTGGCAGGACAGGTCGTCAAGCGTAATCAGGCCTTGCTGGAATTTGTAACTGATCCGAATGCAGCCGCACTGTATCGCCAGACGGAAACAACGGAGGTTTTTGCGCGCAGCGAACTGAAACGTGTCGAGGATCTGGCTGCACATCAGCTTGCCACACAGACGCAACTGGCCGCTGCACGCAAGGCATTACAGGATGCACAGGCAAACCTGGCCGCGCAAACCGGCATCGGCGCCGGAGTGGGGACGCAACGGGTCAGCGCATCGTTTGATGGCGTGGTATCGCAGCTTGCCGTACAACAAGGTGATCGCCTGTTGCCAGGCGCTTTAATCATGCAATTGGCGAAGGTTGGCAAGTTGCGCGCCACACTGGGCATCGAACCGGAAGACATCGCACGTTTGCGGGTCGGCATGACGGTCGAGATTGCTTCGGTGTTTGGCAACCAAGCTGCGGTGGCGTCCCGATTGCTGCAAATTCACGGTGTAATCAATCCGCTCACCCGTCTGGTTGACGTGGATGTCGAATTACAGGGCGCAACCAGCAGCCTGCTGCCCGGCATGCAAATACGCGGCACGATCGCGCTGGACAACAGGGAATCCTGGGTCGTGCCGCGTTCCGCCGTGCTGCGCGACGAACAAGGCAGCTTTCTGTTTCAAATACGCAACGGTCATGCCAGGCGGGTGCCTGTGACGGTGGGCGTGGAACGCGAAACCAGCGCAGCGGTCAGCGGCGCGCTCGACAGTGCGCTCAAAGTAGTTGTGTCAGGCAATTATGAGTTGCAGGACGGCATGATGGTGCGGGAGGCCAAGCCGTGAACGACTGGATGCAGACGCATCGTCGTTCCATCCTGTTTTTCCTGCTGATGCTGGCAGTCGCGGGGCTGTTCGCCGCGTTCAAACTGCCCGTCGCACTGTTTCCCAATGTGGATTTTCCGCGCGTCGTCGTCACGCTGGATGCAGGTGACCGGCCTGCCGAGCAGATGGAAATTCAGGTCACCATGCTGGCGGAAGAGGCGATAAGACGCGTGCCGGGCGTACAGAATGTACGTTCGACGACCAGCCGCGGCTCGGCGGAAATGTCGGTCAATTTTGCCTGGGGCAGCGACATGCCGCTGGCTGCCACAGAAATAAGCCAGGCGGTCGCGCAGCTTCTGCCGCAACTGCCTGCAGGCACGCAGATGTCGGTCAAACGCATGGATCCGACGGTGTTTCCGGTTTTAGCGTACAGCCTGACATCGGACACCTTGCCGCTTACGCAACTCTACGATCTGGGGCAATACCAGTTGCGCCCGCTGCTGTCGGGCGTGGCGGGAGTAGCACGCATACAGGTTGCCGGCGGCGCCCAGGAAGAGTTTCAGGTGATGGTCGATCCGGCGCGTTTGCAGGCTTACGGGCTGGCGATGTCTGACGTCTCAAAAGCACTGGCTGCTGCCAATGTTGTGACGGCGGTGGGGAGGCTGGAGGACCACTACAAGCTATACCTCGGGATCGCTGACACGCGTTTGAAAAGTATTGAAGAAGTGCGGCAGACCGTGCTCAGAAGCGGCAGCAATGGCCTGGTTCGTCTGGAGGATGTGGCCGAAGTCAAGCGCAGCACGGTGCCGCAGTGGATACGCGTGAACGCGGACGGGCATGATGCGGTACTGGTACAGGTCTATCAGCAGCCCGGCAGCAACAGCGTGCAAATTGCCGATGGCATCAAGGCTAAACTGGATGGCTATCGCCTGCCCAAGGGCGTAAAACTGGCCAACTGGTATGACCAAAGCCGGCTGGTGGTGGAATCTGCCGCCAGCGTGCGGGATGCCATTCTGATCGGCATCGCCCTGGCAGCCCTGGTGCTGCTGGCTTTTCTGCGCAATCTGAAGATCATGCTGATCGCCATGGTCGTGGTGCCTGCCGTGCTGGCCGCCACAGTGGTGTTGCTGGATGTGTTCCATATGAGTTTCAACATCATGACGCTGGGCGGCATGGCCGCTGCGGTGGGATTGATCATCGATGATGCGATTGTGATGATCGAGCATATCGTGCGTCGTTTGCGCGGCGCATCGGACGATCATCACGGGCGGGTATTAACGGCGGCACGCGAATTTTTGCGCCCCCTGACCGCTTCCTCCGCCTCCACGGTGATCATCTTCGTGCCATTGGCTTTTCTGGATGGCGTGACCGGCGCATTCTTCCGCGCATTGTCATTGACCATGGCGTCCGGCTTGGTCATTTCCTTTCTGGTGACCTGGCTGGCCGTGCCGATTCTGGCGGATCACCTGCTGGGTGAAAAAGACGCCAACCAGAAGGAGGGCGGGCGTTTAACCGAATGGCTACACGCAAGATACGACGCGCTGATGCGCCGCCTGCTGGCGCGACCGCTGCTGGTGCTGATCGGAGTTTTACCGGTGCTGGCGCTGGGCTGGATTGCCTACCATCAGGTAGGCTCGGGCTTTATGCCGACAATGGACGAAGGCGGCTTTATTCTGGATTACCGCTCGGAACCCGGCACCTCGCTGACTGAAACCGACCGGCTGCTGCGCCAGGTGGAAACAATCATTCGCGCCAATCCAAATGTGGACACTTATTCGCGCCGCACCGGCACGCAGTTAGGCGGCGGCCTGACCGAGGCCAATCAGGGCGATTTTTTTATTCGTCTCAAGCCTCAACCGCGCGCCCCGATTGAAGAGGTGATGAACGAGATTCGCAACCAGGTAGCCCGGCAGGTACCGGGACTGGATATTGAAACGGCCCAGTTGATGGAGGATTTGATCGGTGATCTGACCGCCGTGCCGCAGCCGATCGAAGTGAAGATATTCTCGAATGACATGAGCACGCTCACCTCACTGGCCGAGAAAACCGCTGCAAGTCTTGCCAAAATCCAGGGCGTGGTGGAAATCCGCAACGGCATCAACCCGGCCGGAGACGCGCTGAACATCGTGGTTGACCGTGTAAAGGCATCGCTGGAAGGCGTTGACCCCGGAACGGTCACGCTGATGGTACAGGACGCACTGAGCGGACAAGTCACCACGCAGATTCGCGCAGGCATCAAGATGATCGGCGTGCGCGTATGGTTGCCTGAAGCATTGCGCAGCAGCGAAAACGAGCTGGGGAAACTGCTGCTGCGCGCGCCGGATGGTCATTTTTTCCCGTTGAGACGCGTGGCGTCATTCAGTAGCGTTTCCGGACAACCGCAAATCAGCCGGGAGAACTTCAAACGCATGGTGGCGGTAACGGCGCGCATCAGCGGACGCGACATGGGGTCGGTGATACGCGATGTGAAACGGACGATGAACACGCCCGGCATGCTGCCGCCAGGCGTTTACTATGAACTGGGCGGACTTTACAAGCAGCAGCAAATCGCCTTCCAGGGCATGATAAAGGTGTTCGCCGCCGCTGTTGCGCTGGTGTTTCTGCTGTTGCTGTTTATTTACGAACGCTTCCGGGTCGCGCTGGCTATTTTGCTGATGCCCTTGCTGTCCTTGTCGGCGGTGTTTGTCGGCCTGTGGGTGACGGGCATCGAGTTGAACATCTCGGCCATGATGGGCATGACGATGATCGTCGGGATCGTCACGGAGGTCGCGATATTTTATTTTTCGGAGTATTTCAGCCTGCCGCCCGAGACTGGCCTCGCCGAAGCCTTGATAGCAGCGGGAATAAACCGGATGCGACCGATCATCATGACGACCCTGGCGGCCATTCTGACCCTGCTGCCCTTGGCGCTGGCCATCGGGCAGGGTTCGGCGATGCAACAACCGTTGGCAATCGCCATCATCGCCGGGCTGATGCTGCAACTGCCGCTGGTATTGCTGGTCATGCCGGTGTTGTATAGCGTGCTTGAGCGCAAATCAGCATAATGGCGCCCGTATTAAGATGTTTTTTGGCCTTAAAACGAGAAATTCTTGCCGGTTCGACGTGTACGCTGCAAACCGGTCATGCCTGCGTACTGCGGCACAGCGGCTGCGCACCAGAGGTTGAAGATGACTAGCATAACAAAAAACGATCTGAACCGGATTCCCGCAGGCGTATGGGTACTCGGCTTCGTCAGTCTGCTGATGGACATTTCCTCCGAAATGATCCACAGCCTGCTGCCCTTGTTCATGGTCACCACGCTGGGCGCCAGTGTCCTTGCGGTCGGCATGATCGAAGGGCTGGCCGAATCCACGGCGCTGATCGTCAAAGTGTTCTCGGGGCCCCTGAGCGATTATCTGGGCAAGCGCAAGGGACTTGCCGTGACAGGCTATGCCCTGGGCGCACTGACCAAGCCGCTGTTTGCAATGGCCCCCACGATCGGCATCGTGCTGACCGCACGCCTGGCGGATCGCGTCGGCAAGGGGATACGCGGCGCACCGCGCGATGCGCTGGTTGCCGACATCACGCCGCCCCAGCTGCGCGGCGCGGCATTCGGGCTGCGCCAGTCTCTCGACACCGTCGGCGCGTTTCTCGGCCCGCTGCTTGCGGTTGTCCTGATGCTGCTGTGGGCCGACGACTTCCGGGCGGTGTTCTGGGTCGCCGTGATTCCGGGAACAATGGCTGTGGCATTGCTGTTGTTCGGCATACGCGAACCTGAACGCCACGAGGGTAACAAGCGTTCAAATCCGATTCAACGGGAAAATCTCAAGCGTCTTGGCGCACCTTATTGGTGGGTCGTGGCTATCGGCGCCGTGTTCACGCTGGCCCGCTTCAGCGAGGCGTTTCTTGTGCTGCGTGCGCAACAAAGCGGCGTGCCGCTCGCACTGGTGCCGCTGGTGATGGTGGCGATGAATATGATCTACGCGGTATCGGCCTATCCATTCGGCAAACTCTCCGACCGCATCAGCCACAAGACGCTGCTGGCATTGGGTCTCATCGTCCTGATTGCGGCTGACCTGGTGTTCGCCATCAACGATCACTGGAGTGTTGTCCTGGCCGGTGTCGCCCTGTGGGGCGTTCACATGGGCATCACTCAAGGGTTACTGGCAACGATGATCGCCGATACCGCGCCCGCAGACCTGCGCGGTACAGCCTACGGTTTTTTCAATCTGATGAGCGGAATCGCCATGCTGATCGCCAGCGCGCTGGCCGGCTTGCTGTGGGATCAGTTTGGCGCGGCATTCACGTTTTACGCCGGCGCAGCGTTCTGCCTTGTTGCGCTGCTGGGTTTGGCCTGGCAACCCGGCTTGCGCAGAGTACACCGTCATATAGAATGAACCTGCCATGAAAATCACTGCTGCTTTATGTTCGATCGCGGTATCACTCAGCGGTTGTGCGACTTACCACGCGCAGCCTGTCGCGCCGGCGGCGCTGATGAACGCTTTTGACGCGCGCACGCTGGCTGCTTTTTATTTCGGTCCGGCGTTGGCCATTTACCAATTCAGCGAAGAGATTGGAACAAAGTGGCTGGCAGCGCTCGTGGCCCTTACCCTGCTGATTGCAGGAAGCGCTCATGTCGCCATTCAACATGCGAGCGATGTTCTTCGCTATTCTTCCGCAACTGGCAACGAACGATGAAAATTCTGGTCATTGAAGACGAGCCCAAGATATCCGCCTTCCTCACAAGAGGGTTCAATGAGGAAGGTTTTGTGGTAGACGTTGCCATGGACGGCGTCGATGGGCTTCATCTGGCCACGACAGGCGACTATGAGGTGGTCGTGCTCGACATCATGCTGCCGAAGCGCGACGGGTGGTGGGTACTTCAGGAAATCCGGAAATATCGGCAGGATCAGCCCGTCATCCTGCTTACTGCGTTGGATGCCGTCTCCCACCGTGTGAAGGGTTTGAATTCAGGCGCCGATGATTATCTGGTGAAGCCGTTCGCCTTCTCGGAACTGCTTGCGCGGGTACGCAGTATTTTGCGCCGGGCACCAGCTCGCCAGCCCGAGATGCTCCGATTCGCCGATCTCGAAATAGATTTGTTGCGGCACAAGGCGTTAAGGGCAGGGAAACAGATAGAACTCGCCCCGCAGGAATACCGGCTTCTGGAATATCTCCTGCGCCATCCAGGCGAGGTGTTGACCCGCACAAGGCTCGCAGAGCAGGTGTGGGACATGAATTTCGACGGTGACAGTAATGTTGTCGATGTGGCCATCCGCAGGCTGCGGAGAAAAGTGGACGATCCTTACAATCGCAAACTGATTCACACGTTACGGGGAGTGGGGTATGTCCTCGAAGAGCGGGACTGAGACTGCAACAGGAAGAACAGGTTCGATTGCCGCGCGCCTCACCTTTTGGTATGCGCTGCTCAGCGTAGCTCTGATCGCCTCGACCGGCAGTGTTCTGTATTGGGTGCTCGCAGACCGACTCAGCCGGGAGGACGATCAACTCCTTGCGGGCAAAATCGCCGAGGTACGCGCCGTGCTGCTGCTTCATCCAAGTGACTACGCGGCCTTGCGCGAAGAAGTTCAGCACGAGGCGACAACGTTTCGAGGCATATACATCCGGGTGCTGGATATGCAAGGGCAGGTCGTTGCCGCAAGTCCCATCTCCAATGCCGCGGTCGGCCTTTTCGCCGCCCGGTTTCCGGACGATGAACGCGGGTGGGACTGGAATGCCGGCGATGGACGAAAATATCGCGTGATGTCCGGCACATTCGACATGGATTCTTCCCGTTTCACGGTGCACGCAGCCTTAGACCTGTCAAAAGAGGGGCAACTTCTGGCTACCTACTGGAGAACATTGCTTCTCATCATCGCCGTCGCCATGATGTTTGCTACTGCTGCGGGTTACCTGATCGCCCGTCGCGGCATGCGGCCCGCTTCACGGCTGGCCGCTATCGTCGATGAGCTGGGCGCGGGAGACCTGCACCGTCGTGTTGGCAACGAAGCTTGGCCTTCAGAGTTAAGGCCGCTTGCGACAAACTTCGATCATCTCCTGTCGCGCCTCGAAGATTCATTCGCCCGCATCTCGTGCTTCTCGGCCGACATCGCACACGAACTGCGCACGCCGCTCCACATCCTGCGAGGGGAAGCAGAAATTACGCTCACGAGGGACCGGTCGAGCGAGGATTACCGGGCTTGCATCGAATCGGCGATGGACGAGTACGATCGTCTATCCCACATGGTGGAGGCACTGCTGTTCCTTGCGCGCACTGAACAGCCGGCCGCGCAGCTCGACAGGCAGTTGCTGGACATGGAACAGAAAATCGCCGCCGTCTGCGCCTTTTACCAAGCGATGGCCGATGAGCAAGGTGTCACCTTGATTGCCCGAGGCAATGGGAACGTATTCGCGGATTCTGGTCTCTTGCGGCGTGCGTTGGGCAATCTTGTCGGTAATGGACTTCGCCATACGCCAAGCGGTGGACAAATTGTCATCGAAGCGAAGACGCTACGGAATCACGCGGCAGAGATTACCATAAGCGATACCGGGTGCGGGATAGCGCCCGAAGACTTGCCCCGTGTACTTGAGCGCTTTTACCGTGCCGATGGGGCGCGCTTGCGGCATGGGTATGGCACAGGCCTCGGTCTTGCCATTGTTCAGTCGATAATGCATTTGCATGGTGGAACGGTTTCCATCCAGAGCGAACTCGATCATGGTACGGTTGTCACGCTGACGTTTATTAACGCAGCCGGTACTGCCTGAGCACTCTCCATTCTCAGCACGGTTTCGTCTCTCGGAATTGACGCGTTTGAAGATGACCAATTGGTAAGGTTGCGGTCATCTTCCGGTTCCATCCCGTGCCTTATACTTTCACCGTCTGAGTTAACGGTGAAAGTCCTTATAAGAAGTGTCTTCCATTTTTTAACGTGAAACTCGCGAAGCGACGAACCATACCCCTCGCCCTCCGGGATAACCAGACACTTGCCAGCTTGCTGGCTTATAACCAACCACTTGGCAACCGTCTTTGGGTTGCTTAGTGGGATGGCTAGTTGTTTCATCAGTGGATTGGCTATCCATGATGGCTTGGGCTTTAGCCCTTAGCCAGAATTGAGTAGTTTCACCAGTAGTTCCATCAGAAGGGGAACGTGGGGGTGAGCAAGGGGTTTCGCGGAGCATGCTCCGCGCCTTGAGAACGGTTTCAGTTCCGCTGAAACGCGCCCTGCAAGGGAGGGAACGATCATGGCGGGTTTGCGAGTTGATGCGAGTTATTGTCCACAGGGCAATATACCTGCGAACCCCGCTTGCCCGCGGGGCATCATCCCTGCGAGAATCCTTGCATGATCAGGGGCGGCTTTCTTGCCATGATCGTTAGAACGAAAAACAATCGGTAGACGTATAAACAGGAGCAAAATTCAAGGTCATGAAAATCACTGCTGCTTTATGTTCGATCGCGGTATCACTCAGCGGTTGTGCGACTTACCACGCGCAGCCTGTCGCGCCGGCGGCGCTGATGAACGCTTTTGACGCGCGCACGCTGGACGACCCGGAATTGCGGCGGTACGTTGCTGCACACTGCGGCGGCGCCTGTGCGCCCGGCGTCTGGGATTTGAACACGCTGACGCTGGCTGCTTTTTATTACAGTCCGACCCTGGATATCGCGCGCGCCCAGCACGGCGCCAGTCAGGCAGCCATCCAGAGCGCGGGACAGCGTCCCAATCCTGCTCTGCAACTTCCGCTTGCGTACTACGCCACCAATCCCCAAGTCGGCGAACCTCCCTACACCTACGGCCTGGGTCTGGATATCCCGATCGAGACTGCCGGCAAGCGCGGCTACCGGATCGAACAGGCACAACAACATTCCAACGCCGCGCGCTTCAATATCGGTAACGTTGCCTGGCAAGTGCGCAGCCGGTTGCGTGATCAGATGCTCATGCTGTATAGCGCAATCCGCAGGGCATCGATTCTGGAGCAGCAGCTCGCGGTACAGCAGCAAGTTGCCGGGATGCTGGATAAACGGCTGTCTTTGGGCGCTGCATCAGAACTGGAAGACAATCAGATACACATTACCCTCGCCCGGAATCGCCTTGATCTGGCGAATACGCAAAAACAAATCGCGGATGCGCGCGCACAAATGGCGTCTATCATTGGATTGCCGGTGAGCGCGATGCGTCACGTCGACGTCCGTTTTGATGCGTTCGAGCGGGTCTATCCCGATATTCCAGTCGATGACGCTCGCCGTCGGGCGATACTTAACCGCGCCGATCTATTGGCGGCGTTATCGGAATACGAGGCCGGCCAGGCGGCACTGCAACTGGAAATTGCCCGGCAGTATCCCGATATTCATATCGGGCCCGGCTACACTTTCGATGCGGGGGCGAATAAGTTCGTACTGCCGATGTCCGGCATCACGCTGCCCCTTTTCAATCAGAATCAGGGGCCGATTGCCGAAGCCACTGCGCGCCGCAAGGAACTGGCCGCGCGCGTCAACGCGCTACAGGCGCAGGCCATCGATGACACGGACCGTGCAGTACAAAATTACCGTGCCGCGTTAAAGAATTTGCAACTCGCCGACGCTTTGTTATCGGCGCAACAGCACCAATTGCAAGGCCTGCAAAGGGTTTTTCAGGCAGGCGAACTGGATCGGCTGGCATTGAACCTCGCCCGGTACGAATTTTACACCAACACCCTGGCCCGTCAGGATGCGCTGATGCTGGTGCAACAGCATATCGGCCAACTGGAAGATGCCATGCAGCGGCCGCTATCGGCGACCGATATTCAAGCCGTTAACAGAGAAGATTAAACATGAATTCGCAGATTAATACCAAACGCATCGCTCTCGCCATCCTGTTGACCTGTCTTTCTGCGATCATCGTCTGGTTATGGATGCAGGGAAAACGTGATGCGGGGGCAGCTACGCCTGCGGCCACGCAACAGGTTGCCATTGTGAACGGCGTGACCGTGGTGACGCTGGACACCGCCACCCAAACGCAAAGCGGCATCCGCACCGAACCCTTGTCCGCTGCGAGCAATCGGGCGGAAACGGAGGCCTATGGCACGGTGCTGGATTTGCAGCCGCTTATCGATCTGCGCATGCGCTACAGCCTGGCGCTGGCCGATGCCGAGGCGGTGCGCGCAACGGCAGCAGCCTCCCGGCAGGAGTACGAGCGCAACCGCCTCCTGTATCAGGACAATCAAAACGTCTCCCTTAAAATTTATAAGGCGTCACAGGCGGTTTATCTGTCCGATCAGGCCAGATCGGCTGCCGCCGCGCTTAATGTGCAGAACATCCGCGCCTCGGCGCGGCAGCAGTTCGGCGAGACACTGGCGCGCTGGGCACTTGTTGACCCCCATTCGTCCGAGTTCGAGCGGCTTTTGCAGCGCCAGGAAGTGTTGTTGCGCGTTACCCTGCCGCCAGGCGACAGCATCGCGGCGCCCGCCCGGATCCAGATAGGCATAAACGATAACCGGCGGCTGCCGGCCTATCTGGTTTCGCCCTCGCCGCAAAGCGATCCTGTGATGCAGGGTAGCGCTTTTATTTATCGCACTGCGGCGCCGATAGCGACCGGCAGCAATATTGCCGCGTACCTGCCCACGGCCGGGCAAACCGCGCGCGGAGTCCTTATCCCCGCCGGCGCGATTGTCTGGTACGGCGGCCAGCCCTGGGCCTACCTGCAAATAAGCGCGGAGCGTTTCGGCCGCTATCCGGTGGCGCAGCAATCCCCGATGCAGGGCGGAGTTTTTATGAGCGAAGGCTTCAAACCGGGGCAGCGTGTCGTCGTCAGCGGCGCGCAACTGCTGCTTTCCGAGGAGTTGAAGCCGCCGCCCGGCGGTTCGGGCTGCAAGGATCCGGAATGCGACTGAACATGAAAAATCACGCCGGCGTGATGCCATGCTGACCGCCATTGTCCGTTTTGCCATCCGTCTGCGCGGCGTGGTGATCAGCCTGGCGTGCCTGCTGGCAGGCTACGGCATCTATACGCTCTACCAGTCGCATCTGGATGTGTTTCCGGAGTTCGCCCCGCCCCTGGCGATCATCCAGACCGAGGCGCCCGGCCTGTCCAGCGAACAGGTCGAGGTGCTGGTCACCCAGCCGATCGAGAACGCGCTGGGGGGCACGGTCGGGCTGGAAACCCTGCGCTCCAAATCGCTGCAAGGTTTGTCCATGGTCACCATGACTTTTCGCAGCGGCATGGATGTGTACCGGGTACGGCAACTGGCGTCCGAGCGCCTGGGCGCGGTCGCGGGCAAGCTGCCGCTTGGCGTCAAGCCGCCCGCGCCGCTGCCGCTCAGCTCATCGACCAGTGTGGCACTGGTCATCGGATTGACCTCCGACACCCGTTCCGCCATGGAATTGTATAAGCTCGCGCAATGGACCTTGCGACCGCAACTGCTCGGTCTGCCGGGCGTTGCCGACGCAGTGGTGTTCGGCGGCGATGTGCCGCAATTTCAGATTCAGGTCGACCCGCAGAAACTGCTGCGTTATGGATTGTCCCTGCAGGATGTGCTGAGTGCCGCCCGACGCGCGACGGGTGTGCGCGGCGCGGGTTTTCTGGAAAATTCCAACCAGCGCATCGTCATCAATAGCGAAGGGCAGATACAAACCGCCGCGCAGCTGGCCCAGGTCGTGGTGAGTTATAAAAACGGCTTCGGCATCCATCTGGGGGATGTGGCCAATGTCGCCATTGCGCCGGCGCCCGCAGTCGGCGCCGCGTCCATCGCAGACAAATCCGGCGTGATGCTGATTATCGAAAGCCAGTACCGCGCGGACACCATGTCAGTCACCGAGTCGGTGGAGCAGGCGCTGGCGGGATTGAAACCGGTATTGGCTGCCGAGCAGGTGACACTGCACGCGGATATTTTCCGGCCCGCCAATTTTATCGCGGCGGCTATCGGTCATCTGCGCACCGCGCTGCTGCTGGGCGGCGTGCTGGTCATCGCCGTGCTGTTCCTGTTTCTGCTCGATGTCAGAACCGCTTTTATCTCGGCCACGGCCATTCCCTTGTCCTTGCTGACGGCGGTCATCGTCCTGCATTATTTCGGCGTCAGCCTGAATACCATGACCCTCGGCGGCCTGGCCATCGCGCTCGGCGAGGTGGTGGATGACGCTATCGTCGATGTGGAAAACATTTTGCGCCGGTTGCGCGAGAATCAGGCGCTGGCAAAACCGTTATCCGCCGCGCGCGTGGTGCTGAAGGCATCCCTCGAAGTGCGCAGCGCGGTGGTATTCGCGACCTTTATCGTCGCCCTGGTATTCCTGCCGGTGCTGACCTTGTCCGGCGTCGCGGGCAAACTGTTTGCCCCACTCGGCATCGCTTACATCCTCGCCATCCTGGCGTCGCTGGTGGTGGCCCTGACCGTCACGCCGGCGCTGGCTTATGTTCTGCTGACGAACAGGCCGCTGCAAGCGGAAGAGCCGCGGCTGACGCAAGGATTGAAGACGCGCTATGGCAGGCTGTTGTCCCGCGTCGAGCACCGCTCGCGGCTGATCATTACGGCGATCGCCGTGCTGTGCATCGCGGCGCTGGCGACGCTGCCCTTGCTTGGCGGCAGCTTTATTCCGGAGATGAAGGAAGGCCATTACATTGTGCACATGGCGGCAGCGCCCGGCACCTCTCTGGCCGAATCGATGCGCATCGGACGCGAGATCACGCGGGCTTTGGGCAAAATTTCGGGTGTGCGACTGGTCGCGCAACGGGCCGGGCGGGCCGCCGAGGTGGTCGATCCGGTGGGCGTCAACACCAGCGAATTCGAGGTCGATCTCAAGCCGATGTCGGGGAGCGAGCAGGCGCGTACTTTGGACGATATCCGGCGCACCCTGGCAAACTTTCCGGGTCTGACCACCTCCGCAAACACTTTCTTAACCGAGCGGATAGACGAGACCATTTCCGGCTATACGGCGCCGGTCGTCGTCAATATCTTCGGCAACGACCTCGATGTCCTCGATGCCAAGGCGCAGGAAATCGCGCGGATATTGAATACCATTCCGGGCGCCGTCGGCGTCGGCGTGCAGTCGCCGCCCGGCACGCCGCAACTGGTCATCCGCTTGCGGCAGGATCAGTTGACGCGCTTCGGTTTCGAGCCGGTCGATGTGCTGGAGGCAATCCAGGCCGCTTACCAGGGGGTCACCGTCGCTCAGGTTTATCAAGGCAACCGCATCTACGATGTTGCCGTGTCCTTGAGTCCTGCCCATCGCGAAAGTCCGGCGCAAGTGGGATCGCTGCCGTTGCGCAATTTGCAGGGCGTGACCGTTCCGCTCGGACAACTGGCCGATATTGAGCAATCCGTCGGCCGCTACCAAATCCAGCATACCGGCGGGCAGCGCCTGCAAAGCGTGGCATCCGGCGTGCGGGGCCGGGCGATAAGCAATTTTGTCGCGGAGGCGCAGACACGTATCAAACGGGACGTAGCTTTCCCCAACGGAAGCTATGCGCTATTCGCCGGTGAAGCGCAGGCGCGGGCGCAATCGCAGCATGATTTGCTGGTTAACGCCGTCGTGGCGGGAATCGGCGTCTTACTGCTGCTGTTCATGGCGCTGCGCAGCACGCGCGCGCTGCTGCTGGTGCTGGTGAACCTGCCGTTTGCGCTGGTCGGCGGCGTGGCGACCGTGCTGCTCACCGGCGGCAACCTGACGCTGGGCTCCCTGATCGGCTTTGTCACCCTGTTCGGCATTACCCTGCGCAATTCGATCATGCTCATCTCCCACTACCAGCATCTGGTGACCAGTGAGGGCATGGTCTGGGGGCCGCAAGCCGCCAAGCGCGGCGCATCCGAGCGGCTGGTGCCGATATTGATGACGGCCCTGGTCACCGGTCTGGGTCTGTTGCCGCTGGCTCTGTACAGCGGGACACCCGGCAACGAAATCGAAGGGCCGATGGCGGTCGTCATTCTCGGCGGCCTGATGACGTCGACGATTCTGAATCTGCTGGTGCTGCCGACACTGGCTTTGCGCTTCGGGCGCTTTGAGAGAGGATGACCCGTAAATCATGTATTGATTCAAGGATAACGGTTCAATATGAAATGCAGTGGGTAATACGAAAATTCCGTCAGGAATAAAGCGACGAAATTAGCGCAATTCTTTAACCGCCTAAAGCCCCTGTGCGCCGCCGAAGATAACCAACAAACGGCGGTGCAGTTGGGCGAGGACTGTTTGAGCACGTGGTCGCGCAGCGGTCGTGCGAGTTCCGCAGCCCCGACGTTTGTTAGTTGTCGAGGGTACGCCAAAGGCGCGGCAAACCGGGGTCGCCTTTTCTTGGGTTACTTTCTTTTGGCGATTCAAAAGAAAGTAACCAGCCGCCGGGCTGCCCCCGGCAGAAGTTAATTGTGTATTTACATACCCACTACAAATCACACAGATCCAGGATAACAGCCATGCCGGACAGCTTTGATGGCCTGAGTGACGCAGAAGTACAGGCACGCCGCGAAAGAGGCGAAGCCAACCGGGTATTGGAACCCACCAGCCGGGCGGGATGGGAGATTGTTCGCGCAAATGTCCTTACCCGCTTCAACGCGCTGCTGGGTTCGCTATTCGTCGTCATCCTCGCAGTGGGGCCATGGCAGGACGCGTTGTTCGGCGGTGTTCTCGTCATCAATTCCCTGATCGGGATCATTCAGGAAATGCGGGCAAAACGGACGCTGGAGCGCCTCGCGCTGCTTAGCCAGTCCAAGGCCCGCGTGGTTCGCTCGGGGCGCATCCTCGAAATCCCGGCAACGGAGATCGTCCTCGATGACATTCTCGATCTGGCCCCCGGCAATCAGATTCTGGTGGACGGCGTCCTGCTTTCAGCCGACAGCCTGGAAGTGGACGAGTCCCTTTTAAGCGGCGAAGCCGAACCTGTGCCCAAAGGGGTGGACGAGACGGTGCTCTCGGGGAGCTTTGCGATTGCCGGGAACGGGCGCTACCGGGCAACACGGGTCGGGTCGGCTGCCTATGCCAACAGCCTCGCCAAAGAGGCCAGACACTTCATCCTGGCGCACTCCGAGCTGCGCGCCGGGATCAACCGGATGCTCCGCTACGTGACATGGGCGATTGTCCCGACAGCCCTGCTCCTGTTTGGGAGCCAGGTCATCGCACAGGTGCATCTGACCGGCGCGCTGCTTTTTTCCGCCGCCGGCGTGGTTGCCATGGTGCCCGAGGGCCTGGTGCTGCTGACCAGCGCGGCGCTCGCCCTGGGGGCGATTCGATTGGCGCGCCGGAAGACGCTCGTACAGGACCTACCGGCGACCGAGACCCTGGCGAGAATCGACGTCATCTGCCTCGACAAGACCGGCACACTGACCGAGCGGGAGCCCGAAGTCGAGCACGTCGAGTTGCTGGCAGCCCATCCCGACGCGCTAAACGCACTGGCGGCACTCGCGGCAACAGACTCCCATCCGAATGCCACCTTGCAGGCAATCGGGCACGCCTATCCCAACGCACGTGGCGTTGTTTCCAGCGGCCCGGTGCCTTTCTCGTCGGCTCGCAAATGGAGCGGCGCAACGCTTGATGGACTGGGTACCTGGGTTCTTGGCGCCCCCGAGGTGCTCCTGGCCCACATCCCGGGAAGCGAAACCGTGCGGGCCCGTGCAGAAAACCACGCCCAAACCGGGCGACGCGTGCTTCTCCTTGCCAGCACGTACGGCGAACTTACCCCGGATCGCCTGCCCGCCGATCTTGTTCCGGTCGCACTCGTGCTGCTGGCCGAACGGGTCCGTGCCGACACAGCCGAAACACTGCGGTATTTCGCCGGGCAAGGCATCACGGTAAAAGTGATTTCAGGAGATCATCCCGGCACGGTAAGCCAGGTTGCGATAAAAGTCGGCATGGAGAACGCCGTCGATCCAGTGGATGCACGACAGTTGCCGGAGAATCCGGCGGCGCTCTCCGAGCTCGTGGAAACACGCGCGGTGTTCGGGCGTGCATCTCCGCAAGACAAGCGCTCGATCATCGCCGCGCTACAGGCGAGGGGCCACGTGGTCGCCATGGTGGGGGATGGCGTAAACGACATCCTCGCACTCAAGCAGGCCGACGTCGGCATCGCCATGGGCGCCGGAACCGGGGCTGCGCGCGCGGTCTCGCAACTTGTCCTGCTCGACAACCGGTTTGCGAACCTGCCCCTGGTCGTCGCCGAGGGCCGCCGGGTGATCGGTAACGTCGAACGGCTGGCTGTGCTTTTCCTGACGAAAACCGTCTATGCCATGCTCCTCGCTTTCGCCGTGGGCATTGCGGATGTCACTTTTCCATTCCTGCCTCGCCATCTGACCCTGGTCGGTTCTCTCACGATCGGCATTCCGGCCTTCTTCCTCTCCTTCGAACACAATGCGGAGCGGGTCCGTCCCGGTTTCGTCGAGCGTGTCCTCCGCTTCGCGATACCTGCTGGGCTCTTCGCAGCGGTTGCCACTTTTGCCGCCTACGCCCTCGTTAACGACTATCTCGCGGGAAGCATCAGCGAGGCGCGCACTGCCGCAACAGTTGTCCTGTTCTCCGTAGCCTGGTGGGTACTCGCCATGCTGGTCAGGCCCATCGGATCGGCTCGCCTGCTTCTTATCGGCGCGATGCCGGCCGCGTTTGCAATGGTTCTGGCCGTGCCGCCGCTCCGGGCATTCTTTGCGCTGGAACTGTTGCCGGCCGGGACGTGGATTGTCGTTGCCGGCATTGCAATAGCCGCAGGCGCCGCTTTGCACAGGAGTTCGCAAGCGGCAGCCCGCGCAAGTCCCGAGCTGGCGAGGGGCCGGCGCTTTCAGTGGAGGGATATCCTGGTTTGGTTGGTCAGCCGGGAAAGCCCGAAATGGTTCCTCGTCTGGGCCGCGCTTCTCATTCTCGGCAGTGCCTGGCTGTTCTTCGGGGTATTGGAGGATTTGCTAAGCCACGACCCGCTGGTGGAAGCAGATGCCATTGTCTACGGCCTCTTGCAGAATCTGCGAACTCCGGCAGTGGATAGCCTGATGGTCGCGATCACGGAGCTGGGGGACGTACAGGTATTGTTGCCGGTGATCCTGGTCGCCCTGGGGTGGTTCACCGTCCATCGCCTCTGGCATACCGCAGCGTATTGGCTCGCTGCAATAGGCGTGGCGGAGACCCTGATCAAGGTGCTCAAGTTGACCCTGCATCGACCACGGCCAGGCCCGCTCTATGGCGGAGTCGAACAGTTTTCCTTTCCAAGCGGTCACGCCACCTTGAGCATCGTCGCCTACGGATTCCTGGCATTCCTGCTATGCCGCGGCGATCAGCACCGCCTGCGCAAGGTGTTCGCACTCGCAGCGGTGCTGCTGATCGCGCTGATCGCTTTCTCCCGGCTGTATCTGGGCGCACACTGGCTGTCTGACGTGCTCGGCGGCCTGAGTTTCGGGGCGGCATGGATCGCGGCGCTGGCCGTAGCCCATGTATACCAGACCCATGAAGAACTTAAGCCCAGGCGGCTGGCGGCACTCATGCTCGCGACCCTTGCGATCGCCGGAACCGTCCATATCGCCACGGATCACGCCGCCGATCTTGTGCGCTATGCACATCAGCCCTTGTCAGGGAAGAGATAAGTATCGGCATCGGTGCTAATGATGGGCTAATTCTTGGGGAGTAGATTGATCATCACGGTAGATGCAAATACGTCTGCCGAATTTAAATCAACTTTAAGAGGCAAACTACCATGAAACAATATACCCTTTTCAACACAACGTATAAACAGAACGTATTGGCCTTGCTGGCCGTCACGATGGCCGCATTCGCGGTGAATGCATCCGCCTACACGGGACAGGAACTCGCAGGGGAAGCCAAGGTCAGCATGAAGGAGGCACGCGAGATTGCGCTCAAGGCTCACCCGGGTAAAGTTACCGATGAAGAACTGGAGAAAGAGGAAGGCGGCAGCGGCCTGCGCTATTCCTTCGATATCCGGCAGGGTAAAGTCACCCAGGAAGTCGGCGTGGACGCAAAGACCGGCAAGGTGCTGGAAAATGCGCCGGAAGGAAAGAATCCGGACTAACAAGTAATGACGACTCCCGTCCCTGATCATATGGGATGGGGGCTCATTTTCAAACCTCAAGGCTAACTAAGGGGGTAGCGATGCTGATTGAAATACGCAATCTGAAACTCAACCTTGGCACCCATGCGGTATTGCGGGATGTCAACCTGACACTGCAAAAAGGCCAGATCTACGGACTGCTCGGCCCAAACGGCGCGGGGAAAAGCACGACCATTTCAGTCATCACCGGGCTGCGGGCACCTACCGCAGGGTCAGTCCGGGTACTGGACCTCGACCCTGTTGCCGACTCGCTGCACCTGCACAGCCGGATCGGTGTGCTGGCTGAACAGGCAGGTTTTTATGACTGGATGAGCGCCGGCGATTACCTGATGTGGTTCGCCAGCCTATATCAAAAGAACCTGGATAAAACCGAGACTGCCCACCTGTTGAGCCGGGTCGGCCTGGCGGGTCAAAGTCCGGCACCGATAGCCACCTATTCACGCGGCATGCGGCAGCGGCTCGGCCTGGCCCGTGCGCTCATCAACCAACCCGAATTACTGATCCTGGACGAGCCCACCAACGGACTGGATCCGCGCGGACGCCGGGAAATCCACGACGTGCTGCTTGATCTGAGCGTAAATCATGGCGTGGGCATCCTTCTGTGCACGCACCTGCTCGACGATGTGGATCGGCTCTGTACCCGCATCGGCATCATCGCACAGGGCCGTACCCTGCTGGAGGGCTCCATCGCCGACCTGCTGTCTGCGCAGCGCGCGGCGGTGCGCTATCGGCTGCGCGTTGACTCAACCGACGAAACGCTGCGTATTCCCGACGACATCACCCTGCTGGCCCGCGCGGGCGACTGGTGGCATGTGGAAATCGCAAGCCACATCAAGCCTGCCGGCGCGTGGCGCAAGCTGCTGGATGCCGGCATACGGATTGATGAAATCCACCGCGAGGGCGGCGGACTGGAAGAACTTTACATGTCAGTAACCGAAGCGAAGGAGGCAGCCTGATGAACCCGATTACCCTGATCGCCCGCAAGGAAGGCGGGGAACTGCTGATGAGCGGACGCGGTCTTGCCTGGTTGCTGGCGCTCTCCATCATCATGTCGGTGCTGAGCCTGCTGCTGGTGAGCAACACCGAACTTAGCCTGCTGGACAATGCTCAAGTTGTTTATATGGTGATGGGCACGGTCACTACTCTGGGCGCGCTCCTTGCGGTGGTACTCGGTAGTGATGCCGTAGCGGGTGAGCGGGAGCGCGGCAGTCTGATGCCGCTGCTGCTGGCACCGGTCACACCGTCCCAGATCGTATTCGGCAAGATGGGCGGTCAAATCGCGGGCTGGGTCGTCATGTATTTGCTCAGTCTGCCCTATGTATGGGCAGTCGGGTCGAGCGGACAGAACCTCACTCAAGCCGTGACCTATCTGGCACTGTTCGGCACACCTGTGGTGCTGGGTTTCGGCTTCCTAGGAATCGCACTGTCGGCACGATTGCGCAGCGTCCGATCCGCTCTGCTGACTTCGCTGATTACGCTGATGTTGCTGGCCAGCCCGTTATTGTTGGGTCCGAGTCTGCGCCAGAGCACTATCGGTCAATTATTTGACGCGGTGAATCCGTTTTCCGCCGCAGTCAATACCTTTGACAGCGTAGTGATCGATTCTCAGCCGATCTCAATGCAACTCACCCGTCTGTCCATCGCGCTGGTCTGGCTGGTGTTGACTGCGGTGTTCGCCATCCGCAGCATGCGCAAGATGGAAATTTGACGGAGAAATAATCATGAAAAAAATTATCGTCCGCTTACTCTTGACTCTGTTCATTATGGGCGCAGGCAATGCCCGGGCAGCCGACTCTCTGAGCATTTCCCTCGCGCCGGAACAGGCCAACCCGCCTTCGCCGCAGATGGGAGACTGGCTCAAATTCCACAGCGTAATTGAGAACCCTGGTACTCAGACAGCCCACGGCGTCGTGACGTGGATCAGCCTGGTGCAGGTGGATCCGGGCCACGAACAACCGGTGGATCTGGAAGACTGGAGCGCCCACAAGGCGGTGACCCAGGCCATCCTGCAACCGGGGCAGAAGGTGAATGTGGATTGGCCCATGCGCCTCATCCAGGCAGGTGCCTACCGGGTGGTAATCAGCGCGGTGGACCGGGAAACGGGTCATGTAATGACCAGCCCGTTCGTGGATTTCCAGGTGCGGCGCAAGCCGGTGGTGGAATCGGGGCGTATCCTGCCGGTTGCCTTCGGTGTGCCCGTGCTTGTGCTGGGCATGATAGCCTGGCGTCGCTATCGCCGCAGCACCGCTGTTTGATGTTGAGTTGATTGGCCTTGGTGGCTATTCGCATCCATGCAAAACATCCATAAAAAAATCGTCAAGCGCCTTCTGCTTGGGTGGTTATCGCTGTCTCTGGTAATCGGCGGGGCGGTGTTTTACCTGGAAATGATGAAAGTTGACATGCAGATGCTTGGCATGGCAGTGGATGAATCGCACTCCTTTACAGTCGAACTTGACCAGGCCAGTGTTAGCCAGATGGAAACGCTGAAGCAAAAGGCAGACGAATTCCTCAAAGGCCATTTCATCGTCCTTGAACTCTACGATGAACACAAGAGGCAAATATTGCGGGAGGTCAGCCCGGGCAGGGAGGCGACAGAACAAAAGCTCGAACGGTATGCCCACCCTTTCCCGCTGGAGAACGCCGCTTATCACAAGAATTTCCTGATTGACGGGAAGTCGTTCATACAGGTGCTGTTGCCACTTCAGGATAAAAGCGGGGAACTGATCGGTTATTTCGAGGGCGTCTACCAGGTTGACGCCAAAACCTTGCGCAATATCCAATCCGAGATCATCCGCACCCTGCTCCTGGTGGTCGCCGTGATCTTCATCACAGCCATCATGCTCTACCCCATCATCATTTCTCTCAACCGGGGACTGATCAAGCTCACTTCCGACTTGCTCAAAGGCAATATCGAGTTGATGGATGTGCTGGGCAGCGCCATCGCCAAGCGGGATTCCGACACCAACAGCCACAATTACCGGGTCACCATTTATGCGGCTCGCCTCGCCGAGACCCTGGGGCTGCCCAGCGCGCAGATACGCAATCTGATTGCGGGTGCCTTCCTGCACGATGTGGGCAAGATTGGCATCCGCGATAATATTCTGCTCAAACCCGCCAGCCTGTCTGATGAGGAGTTTACGATGATGCGCAACCATGTGCTGATGGGTGTGGACATCATCAGCAAATCGGAATGGCTGGCGGGGGCAAGGGAGGTGGTGGAGTTCCACCACGAAAAATTCGACGGCAGCGGCTACATGAAGGGGCTGAAGGGCGCAGAAATCCCCTTGAATGCGCGAATCTTTGCAATTGTCGACGTGTTCGATGCGCTCACCTCGACGCGCCCCTACAAGCAACCCTTCGATTTCGAAAAGGCAATGGACATGCTGCGGCGCGACAGCGGCAGTCACTTCGACCCCGAACTGCTGCGCACCTTCAGCGGCATCGCCTCTTCCCTTTACCAGGAGGCAAGCCATGCCGATGACAGCACGCTGGCGACATTGCTGAACCGTTTGGTCAACAAGCATTTTATCAACGCTTAACCCGGATAATTCGCAAGATATCCGGTAAACTCAGTGACAATTCTGAAGAGGCGCGCATGACCAACAATGGACTGGATTTTTTGAAAATACACAATTCCGGTGCTCAGGGCTTGTGGTTTTTGCCAGGGAATGCTTCGAGTGTATGAAAGGCGTTAATGCGTATTCTATTGATAGAAGATGACTTGATGATTGGGGCTGCGGTATCCGTCGCCCTCAAGGATGCCGCCTACGCCGTGGACTGGGTCAAGGACGGCATAACCGCCGGCAGCGTGCTTAAAAACGGCGAGCATCAGGCTGTCTTGCTCGATCTGGGTTTGCCCGGACGCGACGGATTGGAAGTGCTGCGGCAATTGCGGCAAAGCGGCAATCCGCTGCCGGTCATTGTCATTACCGCGCGTGACGGCGTGGAAGATCGGATCCGCGGGCTGGATTACGGTGCGGATGATTATCTGGTGAAACCTTTCGATGTCAGCGAATTGCTGGCACGCATACGGGCGGTGGTACGGCGTAAAGGCGGTCAGGCTGCGCCGGCACTCACCAACGGACATGTGACGCTCGACCCGTCCAGCCATCAGGCGCAATGCGGCGATACAGCGGTGCTTCTGAGTGCACGCGAGTTTGCGCTGTTGCATGCGTTGCTGCTGCGTCCCGGCGCGATACTCACGCGGGCCGAACTGGAGGAACGCATCTATGGATGGAACGAAGAAGTGGAAAGCAATGCCGTCGATTTTCTGATTCACGCCGTGCGGAAAAAGCTGGGTGCGGATGTCATAAAAAATGTGCGCGGTGCAGGATGGATGGTGGAAAAATCAATATGAAGCGCTCCTTGCAACGGCATCTCTCGCTGGTATTGGGTACCGCAATTCTGCTCGCCGGGCTGTTGGCCGCGGTGGCTTCCTTTGCGCTTGCCTATTCGGAAGCAAAAGAGTTTCAGGACGACATGCTGCGACAGATCGCCGTACTTCTGGCGGGCGGCACGAGCAAGACATCTGCTGCACAGCAAATGGATATAAACAATGAGGGCATCAGTGACCCGGACTCTCGCGTCACGATCTATCGATTGCCCGGCGATACTGCTCCCGTCTGGCTCAAAAACGATTTGTCGCCCGGCCTGCACACGCTCAACAGCGGGCAGATGCGTGTTTTTGTGCGTGGCGGACAAATGCGCACGGTCGTCGTGCAACCCACCGAGGCGCGTGATGAAATCGCTGTGAATAGTGCACTGCGCACGCTGATTCCCTTGCTGCTTCTGTTACCCCTCATGGTGTGGCTGATTGTACGCATCGTGCGCAGCCAACTGGCGCCTGTCGCCAAACTAGCCAGGAGTCTGGACGAGCAGTCGGCGCATCACCCGCGCCAGCTGCACAGCGATGATCTGCCTCAGGAAATCATTCCCTTTGTTCACGCCATCAACCGTTTGCTGAAAAAGGTCAATCACCTGATGGGGCAGCAAAGGCGTTTCATCGCCGATGCGGCACATGAACTCAGAAGCCCGCTCACCGCGCTGTCGATACAGTCGCAGAATCTGCTGCACGCAGGATCGCTGGAAGCGATGCGCGAACGCATATCCCCGCTTCAGGACGGCATCGAACGGGCGCGCCATCTGACGGAACAACTGCTCAATCTTGCCGGAACCCAGGCTGACGCGCGCGAGCGAGTATTGACCGATGTCTCGGCAATGGCGAGGGAGCTGATAGCCGAATACCTGCCGTTTAGCGAAGCCCGGCGCATCGATCTCGGGCTCGATGAAATCGCGCCGCTTTCACTGTATGCCGAACCCGATGCGCTCCGCCTGATCCTCAGAAACGCGCTGGAAAATGCGCTGAAATACACGCCCGAGGGAGGCGAAGTGACGCTGCGCTTAATTCCGGACGATGACGGTGCAATCATCGAAGTGGTGGATAACGGCCCCGGAATTCCGGTATCCGAACGCGAGCGCGTATTCGATTCGTTCTACCGGATGCCGGGAACCGCCGGCGAAGGCAGCGGACTGGGCCTGGCGATCGCAAGAGAAGCTGCAATCCGACTGAATGGGATCGTGAGCTTGCATGAACGCCCGCAAGGGGGCGGGCTGATTTTTCGCTATCGACAGGCTCCTAGTTTACCTCTTCCACCTTGATCAGCACGTTGCGCTGCTCGTTGAGTCTTGACGTGCTGCGCGTAGTGATGGCTGAATTGTCCGTACTGCCCTGCTGCCCCGTTCCACCCACGTTTATCCACTCGCCCAGGCGACCGGAAACAGTGCTGACGGTCTGTTGCGTACGAGTGACCGGATAGTCGCTTGCATTCTGATTCGGCGCAAGCGAGTCGTTCTGCGCGCTGATTTCCAGCGTCACCGTGTCGCCGTGGATGCGCGGCAACACATAAAAACCGCTGTCGACATCCCTGTACTGGGTGGTTTCTGTCACCAGCGTGCCCCAGACATTTTGCACCTGCTGCGTGACAGGCACGGACTGGCCGCTCTTCACCAGCGCACGGTTGCCTTCCAGCACTTGCAACTGCTGGGTCTTTTTATCATCATCCAGCGAACGGGTGCTGACTATCCTCGCGTTAAGCTCACCATTTCCTGCGCCCGCTTCTGTCAGGCTTGCTGCCGTTTCGCTGTCGACATTCTGCATGACGGTGATTTTCAGGCGGCGCGGCACCATGTCGATTTCGTCCAGCAGATGCCTGATTTGCGCAACGCTGCGCGGTGAAGCGCGCAAAATGAGCTGATAATTCATGCCGCTGGCCACCTCGCCCTTATTCAGCAAAGGCCGGATGACGGGCAGCAATTCCTCGGCGCTGCGATGCTTGAGACTGATAACCTCAAGTTCGTTTGCCTGTGCGCCGCTTGCCAGCAGCAGACATATCAAAATAATCAATCTTTTCATCATTTTCCCTTTACAAGTTCATATACTCTACCGTAAATTCACGACCATGAAATATTTCATCACATTGTCAATCCTGTTGCTGCTCAGCGCATGCGGTACGACGCGCCATGACACGCCCGCGCCGGCAGCGTCCGTTGCGCCGCACAGCGACGATGCGCAGATGAACAATCTGGCGATTTACGCAATCAGCCTGTACGACACGCCCTATCAGTATGGCGGAAAATCGCGCACCAACGGCTTCGATTGCAGCGGATTTGTGCAATATGTGTTCCGTAATTCGCTGGGCTTGCAGCTGCCGCGTACCAGTGCAGAGATGAGCCGCGCCGGAACACCGCTGGGCCAGGATCAGCTAAAACCCGGTGATCTGGTATTTTTCAATACCGCCCACAGCCCATACTCTCATGTCGGCATTTTTGTCGGTGAAAACCGTTTCGTACACTCACCCCGTAGCGGCAAAGCCATCATGATGAGCAGCATGAATGATAAATACTGGCGCACCCGCTACAACGGCGCCCGGCGCATCACATCAAGCAATACACTTGTTGTTAATCAATAACTATGCTTTTTCTACCGCTTCGGTGGAGAAAGTCAACAATCTTGGAGTAAAATTCATCCGTCAGCGCGAACCAAATTGGAGAAAAAAATGAATTTCACCATAGAACAGGAACAAGAATCAGACGGGCGTTGGCTTGCGGAAATCCCGGAGTTGCCGGGAGTCTTAGCTTACGGCGCGACATCCCTGGAAGCAATGTCCAAGGCTGAGATTCTCGCACTTCGCGTTATTGCTGAACGACTTGAGCGTAGCGAAAATCGTCCCTTTTCCATAAACATTTCCATCCCAGTCATGGCATGAGCCAGTGGCCATCGATCAAAGCCAAGCGTCTTCTCGCTGCTTTATTGCATCTTGGCTGGCAAATCAAGCGACAATCAGGCTCACACAAAACCCTTGCCCGTGGTGGATGGCCCGACTTTGTTTTCGCCTTCCATGATGGCGATGAAATCGGCCCAAAAATGCTAACACGTGTTGCAAAGCATACTGGCCTGTCACCAAATGATCTGTAACTGTAACCAATCATGATTGGTTAGAAGGCAAGCATGCCGAAATCCGCTGTACTACTCATGGACCTTCAGAAAGACTTCCTCAACAGCGAAGGAGGCCGTATGCCTGTAGACGGGCACGGTGCCGAGGCAGTGCTTCAAGTAGCAAACGAGGTGCTATCAAAGAGAGTCCTTGCCGAAGCGCTGCCAATCCTCGTGCTGAACCAGTTCCCTGCAACGGCGCGAATTGCCAACTTCTTTCGCAAAGGAGCCGCTGTTGCCGGAAGCACTGGCGCAGAACTTGATGCGCGGCTTGAGAGTTCTGGCTCGGCAAAGGTCATCGCCAAGGCCAGCCCGAGCGCCTTCTCAAATCCAGAACTCGAACAGTACCTTCGCGCGCACGGCGTTCAAGAACTTTACGTGTTGGGTGTCTTCGCAGAAGGTTGCGTCCGCTCAACGGTGGTCGAAGCAGTCAAGCGGGGCTACACCGTTCATATCATTGAAAACGCTGTTGCGACCAACGCCGCTTGGAAGAAGCGCTTTGCACTATGGGCAATGAAGCGCGCCGGGGCGAAAATCGTACCGAGCCTCCTCACTCTGCGCTCAGGCAAAACTGCGTGAAAGCGTGCAGCCGCTCAATTTGAATTTATACGCCGATAAAAATTATCGGCGTATAACTTTTATAATTTCAACCTTGCGGCACCAGTCTCGGTATCCCACTCAATCTCAGGAATTTCCACCACATCGCAAAATGGCAACCTCACCCGCTCGGGCAGCCGCTCAATACCTTTTTTGATATGTTTTGCCAGAAGGTCTTTGCGATGTTTTAGCTTGTCTGCCGCCAACACCAGTTCACCGGGATTATCCTCCAGCAAAATTTCAATAATCGAAGCCGCCTGAGCAATATCTTTTGTTATTTTTGCCTGAAACGATATGGGGCGAAGCTGCGATATCGCCAACTTGTGCAAAGCGAATCTTCCCGGGGATGGAACCACTACCGGTATTCCGGCACCGGAAAGGACAACAGCGCGTTGCGTATCTTCAATCAGGTAGTCCATGAATTCCAATGGCTGTGCATGCAGCCTGAATCGCTCAATCATGATGGGAGTACGATCTGCCGCATTCTCTCTGGTGGTCAGAAACTCAACCTTGAATCCATCCGGGGCAACAAGGTCGAAAGGTGGCATGGATGGGTTGATCTGCATCGGTATCTTGAAAGAAGGATCAGCCACCTTGATCTCATCAAGCATCGATCTGCTAATTCCGATCTCCATTTTTCGCTCGACAGAAAAATCCATGTCAGATGTTCTGGATAGCTCGTTGTCCATCACGAAACCCAGCATATTTCCGTAGCATGAATAGGCAAAAGAGCCAACCAGTACACCACCGGAGGAAAAAAGCCCGGCATCCGCCATGCTGATAAGTATTTTTGCGGGTCTGCCCTTTTCCAGTGAAGCGCCACCGGCGCCAAGCATCGCAACAAGACGTCGGCGCTCTGAAAGTATCGCCTTTAACGATGCACCTTGTGCTTTAGCCTGTTCAATATCTTGCAACAAAGATTCAGATTCTCGACCAAGATACTTCTGCTTCGTCTGCCCGATAATCCTGGTCTGGTAGTACCAGTACACAGCCCCTTTAATGCCTTTGGAAACAAAAGAACCGCCATTCAATACCGCGTGCTGGCTGGCTATCGTTTTTTGCAGCAGGTCGGCATAAAGCGACAGGCAGTTATCGGAAAGTCTTTTGATCATCATCTGGAATTTTGTATTTTC
>JAJYYO010000001.1:129923-156272 GCA_021800795.1 Pseudomonadota bacterium | reverse complement strand
GCTTCAGCCCACTCAGCCAGGCTGCGCGTTCCATCACGAGCGTCAGCGCTCTCACCCACTTGCGCGCGCACGGCAATCAGTCCGCCTCTGATCCAGCCGTATTCTTTCAAATAGTTTGCTACGCTGCCTATCGCGTCAACCGGCTCGTTGAACAAATCCGTCTTGCGGTTGCCGTTGAAATCGACCGCATATTTCCGGTAACTGCTCGGCATGAATTGCGGTATACCCATCGCACCGGCATAGGAACTCCGCACATCCAGCAAATCGAGCTGCTGTTCGCGCGCCAGCAACAGATAGTTTTCCAGCTCATCGCGAAAAAAAACCGCCCGGCGCGGATAATCGAATGCCAGCGTGGTCAGCGCATCGATGGTGCGAAACCCGCCGGCATTCTGGCCGTACAGGGTTTCCACGCCGATCAGGGCTACGATAATTTCACGGGGAACGCCGTATTCTCTCTCAGCACGGATTAACGTTTTACTGTACCTGTTCCAGAATACTAGGCCGGGCTTGATACGGTTGTCATTGACGAAAGCGGCGCGATATTCCGGCCACGGCTTGATGGTAGCCGGACGTGAGATCGCCTCGATGATCCGGGGGTCTTCATTCGCCCTCTCGAACAGCAGGGTCAATTCGTTGCGGCTGAAATGATGTTTTTCTACCATTTCATCAATAAAATCAGGGATTCCGGGCAACGTTACCGGAAAAGCCGGCAGCGCTGTCAGGCCGCAGGCAAATAATAAAACACCGCGCAAAAATATTTTCATGGCGCTGATTTTAACCGATGCTCGACAGATTACCTTCATTGCTGGTAAATTTCGCCTGTCGCTGAATCAGCAGCTAATCTACCGAAAGCATTACCATGACCGTTCAACACCATCGCCTCATTATTCTGGGTTCAGGGCCTGCCGGCTACACCGCTGCCGTTTACGCGGCGCGCGCCAACCTTAATCCCGTGCTGATCACCGGCATGGCGCAAGGCGGCCAACTGATGACCACCACCGAAGTGGACAACTGGCCCGCCGACGTGAACGGCGTACAGGGGCCGGAATTGATGGCGCGTTTTCAGCAGCACGCCGAACGCTTCAACACCCGGATGATTTCCGATCACATCCACACCGTCAAACTGCAACAGAAACCCTTCCAGCTGATCGGCGACGCGGGCAGCTACTCCTGCGACGCTCTGATCATCTGCACCGGCGCATCCGCACAATACCTGGGGCTGCCCAGCGAACAGGCGTTTATGGGACGCGGCGTTTCAGGCTGCGCGACCTGCGACGGATTCTTCTATCGTGGTCAGGATGTGGCGGTAATCGGCGGCGGCAATACCGCTGTGGAGGAAGCGCTTTACCTGTCCAACATTGCCAGGCATGTCACGCTGGTGCACCGTCGCGACGCCTTCAGGGCCGAACGCATCATGGTCGATCATCTGATGGAAAAAGTCGCGGCAGGTAAAATCACCCTGCAACTGAACAGCACGCTGGATGAAGTGCTTGGGGACGCCAGCGGCGTGACCGGCATGCGCGTGAAAAATGTGCAAAGCGGCGAAAAGCAGGACATTCCACTTACCGGCGTGTTCATTGCCATCGGCCACAAACCGAATACCGACATTTTTGCCGGGCAACTGGAAATGGACAACGGCTATATCCTGACGCGCGGAGGGTCGACCGGCAACGCCACCGCAGCCAGCATTTCAGGTGTATTCGCCGCAGGCGATGTGCAGGATCAAATCTACCGTCAGGCTGTCACCAGTGCGGCGACCGGGTGCATGGCGGCGCTGGATGCGGACAAGTATCTGGCCTCGATGGGAAAGCTGTAAACCCTCGCCATGCCCGGGCACCCTCGCTGCGCTCTCCCTCTCTCCTGACTCACACCCTTTGAGAGAGAGGGACAAGGATACGCTGCGCGAGTCTCACGTTGATGGAGATGCCGCGCTGTTCCGCGCCGCAATCGGCCCTGTCACGCCGCTGGCGGAACAAAACCGCATCAGCCCGGCAAAACCAGTGGTGCAGGCAAGAACACGTACGCCCGTCCTGAAAAACCAGTTGCCTGACACGCTGTCCGACTGTGCATCCGCGGACGCACCCGAAGAATTTTTACGCAATGGCCTGTCCTTCAAGTCATTGCGCAAACTCCGCCGGCAAGCTGTACAGGACACGCTGGATCTGCACGGCAGCCCTGTCGATGCGGCACGCATGCTGCTGCAACAATTTCTGTCTGATGCGACACAGCACCAGTTGCGCTGTGTGCTGGTGATACATGGCAAGGGAAAAAACAGCCTGGGCGGCGAGGCCGTGCTGCGTACCCATACGCGTCATTGGCTTACACAACATCCGCTGGTACTGGCTTTTTGCGTGGCGCCACCCGGCCTGGGAGGCGGCGGTGCGGCGCTCGTGCTGTTAAAAACTAACGGGCATGGCATGTAGCCACCCCCAATAATGCAAAGATTCTCGCAGGGATGATGCCCTGCGGGCATCAACTCGCAAACTCGCCATGCCCGTTTCCCTCACCCAAACCCTCTCCCGGAGGGAGAAGGGACAAACGAACGCTTACGCGAGTTTTACGTTAAGATTTAGATTTATTGCCCATCACGTAGATCAGGTATTCAAAGAACAGCTCACACCATTCCTGATCATTTTCCTTGAGCGAATGCAACAGCTTTTCAACTTGCGAGATCGGCCATTTCGGGTTGAACGACACCAGCATGCTTTCCGGATAGACAGCCAGCGTTTCTTTCAAACGTTCCGCCATGTTGTTGATGCCATTAAACATCAAGGCGAGGTCTTTGTCCGTGCTGATATTTTCAGTCAAGTTCCCGTATATCTTGGGATATTGCTTGGTGAAATCGATGAATTTCGTGAGTATGAAGAAAAACTCGCCTTTGTTGTCGGCGGTGACCGCATCTCCCAGCATGAAGGGTTCCACGGATAATTCCAGCCAGTAATAGCCCAACTTCGGGTTGCGATGTTTGGATACGCCAATATAGCCATTGCGTGCACGCGCCCGCCTGATCGTATCATCGAGCAACAACTTGTCGGATGCACGCGTTGCGATTTCACGACCAGCCAGCACTTCCGGTTTAACCAGGAAAAAATCCGGGAATTCGTCATAAAACTTCCCGGAATGATTGTGCAGGCGATAATAGGCGTTAAAAACCTCTAACGCCAACGCTGCATTATTCTCAAGATCGTAGTAGTTTCGTAGATCATGGTCGCCGGACCTTCGTTGCTGCATAGCTTTCCCCATATGTTCATGCTTGTTTTTTGCATCTGCTATGATAACCTGAACGGGTCGATATTGCCTTATTTTCAGACCTGAATTTCCCGGTTGTCCGGCAAAGATAATAACTTCCTGCCTGCACGTTAAAACCGGATTGACGCAATGGTTATTTTTCGGGTCTTAAATCGCGCCGGGAGTATCGTCAACCATACGCAGCGCAGCTTCGATATCCACCGATACCACCTTGGAAACCCCCTTTTCCTGCATGGTAACGCCGATCAGCTGATGCGCCATCTCCATCGCAATCTTGTTGTGGCTGATAAACACGAACTGGGTATGCAGCGCCATTTTTCTCACCAGCGCGCAAAGCCGTTCGGTGTTGGTATCGTCCAGCGGCGCATCGACCTCATCGAGCAAACAGAATGGCGCAGGATTGAGCTGAAATAACGAGAAGATCAGCGCAATGGCAGTCAGCGCCTTTTCCCCGCCTGACAGCAAGTGTATCGAGCTGTTCTTTTTCCCGGGCGGCTGCGCCATCACCTGCACGCCACTGTCGAGTATTTCCTCGCCGGTCAGCACCAGACGCGCCTCTCCGCCTGCAAACAACACGGGAAACAGTTCCGCCAGCTGCAAGTTGACCTGATTGAAGGTCGCCATCAGCAAATCGCGCGACTCGCGGTCTATGTGTTTGATTGCATCGATCAGCGTCGCCATCGCCTCGTTCAAATCCTGAGCCTGGGCTTCCAGGTAATTTTTTCGTTCGCTCGCGGCCTGTAGCTCATCAAGAGCGGCCAGATTGACCGCGCCCAGCCCATCGATCGCCCGGCCCAATTGGGTCAGCTCGTTCTGCATCTGATTGGGACGGGCGCCTGCCAGCAGCGGCAGCAGCGCCGATTCATCCGCTCCCTGCAACTGCGCAGCCCATTGCTCAAAATACAATCGAGCCTCCTGCTCCTTGAGGGCATACTCACCCAGCTGTTCTCGCAGCGTGCCCAGACTGTGCTCACAGGAAAGACGCATCTCATCCAGCGCCCGCATCTCACCCGATACGCTTTCCAGTCTCTCCCGGGCGGCGCCCAGCGCCAGTTCGGCATCGTGGCGGACTTGCAAGGCTGTTTGCAATGACAGAGCAGCCGCATCGCTGCTGCACTCGGACAGCTCTGCGTTCAACTGCTGCATGTTCTGCTCGGCCTGCGCCAACGCACTGAGGGTGCCCTGAATATTTAGCTGCAGATCGGTGATCTTATCGAGACAGGTTCGGGAGAAAAAGTCCGCTTCCTGGCGTGCATGCTGCACCTGCTGGACGCGCAGGCGCTGCTCACGCAGCGCCTCATCCTGTTCGCGGGCACGCTGTTTCGCCTCATCCACCTGCATGTCTGCGAACTTCCCGCTCAAACTCTCCATCTGCCCGGCTATCTCCAGTTGCTGCTCCTGCTCTACGACCAGCAATTCGCTTATTTCCTGCATTTGCATGGCTATCTGCATACGCCGTTCAGCGCTGTGCTGATGTGCCTGATCGAGCCTGAGCAACTGCATTTGCAGCGCATGCTGGCGCAACTTCGACTCATTGAGCGCCACCCGCTGCGGCGGTATCTGCACCTCGATGGCGCGATAGTGCTGCTCAGCCTCCGTCAGTTGCTGTTGAGCCGCCGCCACGCACAGCCTGTGCTCATCGGCATCATGCTCCAGCTGTTCGATCTCCCGCTGCCGGGTCAGTACACCCTGCGTGTTCGGCGCATGAAGCAGCACGCTATGACGGCCTACCAGATGACCCTCCTGTGTGACAAACCAGCCGCCTTCCGGCAACGCATCGCGCAGCTCAAAACCCTGCGCCACATCCTGCACTGCATAAATCGATGCCAGCCATTCGCGCACCGCAGGGAGCACCTGCCCGTTCTGGCATTGCACGTAGCTCAGCAAAGGGGTCAGCCGCCCCGGATTTTCATCAGAAGAGAGGGTGTCTGGAGAAGCAGGCTCGTACAACGCCACCCTGGCTGGCGGCGCATTCTGCCAGACTGCCGCATCGGCCAGTGCGGGCAACGCATTAAGCCGTTCGCGCAATACCGCTTCCAGCGCATTTTCCCAGCCATGCGCAATGCGGATGGATTGCCACAGTCTGGGCAGCTCATCCAGCTTTTTCTGTTGCAGCCAGTGCTTTAGGTTCTTGTCGCCATCCAGTTGCTTCTGTAATTGCAGCAATGCATGCAGCGCCGCATCCGCCTTGGCAGCCTGACGCTCATGTTGTTGCAAGCTCAAACGCAATTGCTGCCGCGCAGCTTCTGCCTGCGGCAACTGATCTTGCAAATGTTCCAGATTCTCCTCGAAAGCCTGCTGCTTCATGTCCAACTCTGCCAGCTCTTCCTGCGCCTGATCGCGGGCAAAGCTGTCCGGACGCGGCAGATTTTCGGACTCCTGCAACAATCGGGCACGGCGCGACTCCAGCTGCCCGATGTTGCGCAGCAGATTGTCATGCTGCGTTTTGAATAATTGCAGTTGTTGCTGCATGTTCATCTGCTCACGCTGCAATCCGTTGTAGCAATCCAGCGCCATGCGCGCCGTCTGCTCCGCCAGCGGCAGTCCCGCTTCTTCTCTTTGCGCATTTTGCCCGGCCTCGTGAAGCCTGCACAAGGCGATTTCCTGCTGATCCCGCCAATGTTGCAGAAGCTCAGTCGCCTGCTGTTGCTGACTTCGTTGCTGCTGGGTGAGTTGCGTAGCGGCATCGATCTGCTGAGCCAGCCGCTGGCGCTGCATGGCGACATGCCTGATCTGCTGTTCGAGCCCTGAAATTTCGGCATTGACCTTGTATAGCTCGCCCTGCCTTGCTTGCAACTCATCGGACAGCTGATGGTGGCCGCTGCGCAGCGTTTCCAGACGGCTTTCAATGTCGCGCAATTGTGCGGTTTGCGCTTCAAGTTCGTTGCGGGTCTTCACGATATTGCCGGCAAAACCGTTTCTTAACACATCGGCATCCCGTTTTTTGATCAGCCAGAGCAACTGCTGCGTGGTATCCCGCTGTTTTTCCAGCGCACGGTATCGCTGCGCCACTTCGGCCTGCTCGCCAAGATGCAGCAGTTGCTTGTCCAGCTCCAGCAGGATGTCGCCGACCCGCTGCAAATTGTCGCGCGTATCATTCAGGCGCTGCGATGTCTCGCGTCTGCGGTCACGATATTTTGAGACACCTGCCGCTTCTTCAAGGAATACGCGCAGCTCTTCAGGCTTGGCCTCGATGATGCGCGAGATCATGCCCTGCTCGACGATCGCATAAGCGCGCGCGCCCAGACCCGTGCCCAGAAAAATATCGGTGACGTCGCGGCGGCGCACTTTCTGACCATTGATGAGGTAACTGGAATCCCCGTTGCGCTGCAACACCCGCCCGATGGAGATTTCGGCATAGCTGGCCCATTGCCCGGCCGCCTTGCCCAACTGATTATCGAAAACCAGCTCCACGCTGGCGCGCGAGACCGGTTTTCGCTTGAGGGAGCCGTTGAAAATTACATCCTGCATGCTCTCGCCGCGCAGCGCCGAGGCTTTAGACTCGCCCAGCACCCAGCGCAGCGCATCGATCACATTCGATTTACCGCAACCGTTGGGACCCACCACGCCGACAATCTGCCCCGGCAGATGAATATGCATAGGGTCGACGAATGATTTGAATCCGGCTAACTTGATTTGTGAAAGACGCAATTTGGCGGTCGCAGCGATATAATGAACGCCATTTTAACCCAAGCCACACACCCGATGACGACTCAAGCCACTAAAACGCTGGAAACCTTCCCCAATCCCTGCGCTGCCCGCGATTATCACATCCACATGGAAATTCCCGAGTTCACCTGTCTGTGCCCCAAGACCGGCCAGCCGGATTTCGCCACGCTGATCCTCGACTACATCGCCGATACAAAATGCGTGGAACTGAAGAGCCTGAAACTGTACATATGGTCGTTCCGTGAGGAAGGGCATTTTCACGAAGATGTCACCAACCGCATACTGGATGATCTGGTCCGCGCAATCGAACCGCGCTTCATGCGCCTGACCGCCAAATTTTATGTGCGCGGCGGCATCTTCACCAATGTCGTCGCCGAGCATCGCCAACCCGGCTGGCAACCCGCGCCATTCGTGGAACTTGCCCGGTTCGGCAGCCAGTCGAATACGCGCGGTTAACGGCCTGTCCGAAGCAAGGCAACGTCTGGGCTGTCAGGAATGACAGCCCTGCAACCGACCCAGCATAGCCTCGAATTCCTCGATGGACACCGGCCTGCCGAACAGGTAGCCCTGATAGGCATTGCAGTCGTACTTTTCAAGAAAGGCCTTCTGTTCTTTCGTCTCCACGCCTTCGGCAAAAACGCCCAGTTCCAATGATTTCGCCAGATCGATGATGGTCTGTACCAGTTGCGCATCATTGCCTTCCAGGGTAATGCCCTGCACAAATTCCTGGTGTATTTTGAGCTGATCCGAGGAGAGTTGTTTCAGATAGGACAGCGACGAATACACAGTAGCAAAATTATCCATCGACAATCTGACCCCCATCTTTTTCAGGGCATGGATTTTGTCCATCGTGCCCTTTACATCCGTCAGCGCCAGCTTTTCCGACAATTCCAGTTTAAGATGCGTCGGGGCCGCCTGTTGTGCCCTTAAAATACTGCCAACCTCATGTACAAAATCGGGCTGGGCGAATTGCCTGGCGCTGACATTCACCGTCAGCGTCAAGCCGCGCGTTTTATCGTTTTGGCTCCACAAGGCGAGTTGTCGGCAGGCCGTGTGCAGAACCCAACGACCAATATCGATAATCAACGTGCTCTCTTCGGCAATCGAGAGGAACTGACCGGGCAGGATTACGCCGCGATCCGGGTGTATCCAGCGCAGCAAGGCTTCCGCACCCAGCGGGCGATTGTCCTTGTCCACCTGTATCTGGTAATGCAGATGCAGTTGTTGCAACGCCAGCGCGTGATGCAAATCATTTTCCAGCGCATCATGCGCGACCACGTTATGCTGCATGACCGGATCAAAAAATCGCACTGCGTTACGCCCGGAGCTTTTTGCCTGATACATCGCCATGTCGGCATGTTCGATCAACAGTTCCATGGACTCGTCATTACCGTGATACAAACTGATTCCGATGCTGGGTGAGCTGTGATATTCGTGCTCCTTGAGTTCGTACGGCCTGGATAATGCTTCACGAATTTTTTCGGCAACCAGCGAAACATTGTATGTCGCATCATCGCTGTCATTGCTGATGGCTTCGATCAGCACCACGAACTCGTCCCCGCCGAACCTTGCCACCGTATCCATTTCACGTACACAGGATTTGATTCGCACGCCCACTTCTATCAGCAATAAATCGCCATAGTCATGCCCGAGCGTATCGTTAAGCGCCTTGAAACGATCCAGATCTATGAACAGCACCGCACCGTAGTCGTTGTGACGCACCGAAGTGACCAGCGCCGCCTGAAAACGGTCGAGGAACAGACGACGGTTGGGCAGTCTGGTCAGCGCATCATAAAACGCCAGATGATAGATTTCCTCCTCGACACGTTTACGCTCGGTAATGTCGCTGAAGATGACAACATAGTGGGTGACCTCCTGCTGCGGGTCTTTAACCGCAGTGATCGTCATCCATTTTGGATAAACCTGCCCGTTCTTGCGCTTGTCCCAGATCTCACCCGCCCAAACACCAGAGTGCAGCAACTGCTGCCACATCTCGACATAAAATGACTTATCCTGCCTGCCTGAATTCATGATGCGAGGATTTTTTCCCAACACATCCGCAAGGCTGTAGCCGGTAATATCGGTAAATGCCCGGTTGACCCGAACAATATTGGAACATGCATCGGTAATCAGGATGGCATCATGCGTTTCGAAAGCCACGGCGGCAACGCGCAATGCCTCATCAATCTGCTTGTGTGCGGTGATGTCCTGCAGCGTGCCATGCATTTTCAGGGGTCGTCCCCGGGCATCGAACTCCAGCTTTCCCAGTCCATACACCCAGCGTTCAGTCTGGTCGTTATGTCGGATGATGCGAAATTCCTTATCGAACGCCTGTCTTTGGCCGATAACTTCATTTCCTAAATAATCGATCATCATCATACGGTTATCGGGGTGAAGCAAAGCCCTCCAACCCTCTACAGAATGTGGATATGCATCGTCTATCCCAAGCAGCTGGTCAAGCACCTCGGAGCTTTCCCACACCCCGCTTCTGATATCCAGAACATACGTGCCCAGGCCCGCAATGAGCTGAAAATCCCTGAGCACAGCTTCGCTATCCGTGATATTTTTCTGCCACCTGACAACCGCACGATCCGCTCTGGATACGGCGAAAAACAGCGCGGCATACAGCATGGTAAAGGCGCCCAATACAAGCAGTGCGATCTCAAGCAAGTGGGCATGGAGGCTTTTAAAGACGGGTGTAACATCGGCGTAGAGTTCGATGACACCGATGCGTTTGCCCTCATGCATCAGCGGCATGTAGGTCAGGGCAACATAGACACCGTGCATCTCTCCGCTTATGCCGAGAAACGTGTCGCGAAACTCTACCTGATGCACCGTTTCGCCGCGCAGTGCTGTTGCCAGAAAATCCGGATGATGGCTGGCTCCGCCGATTTCGCTCCCGGCAGAGGAATAAACAATGGTCCCCGACAGATTGTACAGCTTCAGCTTGAGGACATCGTGTGCGCGAATAATGCCCAGCGCGGCGGCAAATGATGAATCAAGATTTTGAATTGCTTGCGGGGTCCGGGGATCAACCCTGTTGCCGACGAAGGCGCCGATCTGTTCATCCATCGAGTGCGTGAGGTAAGCCAGAGTTTTTTCGTTTTCCCTTGCGGCTATAGTCGTATGCTCGGCAATTTGATCTGCCCGATACAAAAATATCAGGGTGGCTGCCGTGACAAGCATCACCAGCAGACTGACGATTAAGAGCCGCCGCCGCAGCGAGAATGCCTCTGCGACAGGACGCCTGCTTGTTCGGTTCTTTCCTGCAATGGTCATATTGGTTCCCCATGCATTATGTGGACAAACCGTGACCACCCGGCAATCCCGCTGACCTGATCGACGCAACTCAGGCCCGGTAATTTTGCGTCACCGCCTTACGACGGTTTTGCCCTTACAAGGTTAACCGGATAATATCACTATCACTGAAAGAGAAGGACGATTATCCATGACAATAATTTATTCATTAACGTGAAATCCGCGTAGCGGTTAGTTTGTTCCCTCTCCCTCCGGGAGAGGGTTTGGGTGAGGGAAGCGGGCATGGCAAGTTTCATTATTTGGGGGTGGCTGCTTGCCATGCCCGTTAGAGTGCATCCGAAAATGAAATGGCCTGAATATCAGGTGGTGTAAAATCTGCTCGTCGCAACGCTAAACCTTTTAAAATTGGCGCCGATAACAAAGTTACAGGGCAGGCGCCCGCAACCCAAACTGGTGGAGGTGTGAAATGTGCATCGTGACCATGAACATGAGCAGCGGCGAAGTCGAACAGGGCAACGCTGTCAGCTACAGTGATGAAGTGCTGTGCGCGGGCTGGAATCCGGCCTTAGCCTTGCAGCCATACACGGAAAACCGGAACAGCATGCCATTGGATATGGTTTTGCTTGATGCGGACGTATTCCTTGCAAAAATGTATGCCTGCCAGCGCTAGTCGGCGACAGGACTGTTAACATGCAAACTTCCCACTTAGGAGTCATTGCATGACCCGTCCATCCGATTTATTGCTGTTGCGCGACAAACTGCGCGCGTTTGCCGAGGCGCGCGACTGGGATCAGTTTCATTCGCCGAAAAACCTGTCCATGGCGCTGATGGTCGAAGTGGCTGAGCTGATGGAGCATTTTCAGTGGACAACAGAGGCGCAGTCAGGCAATCTGGCACCGGAAAACAAGGCCGAGGTTGCAGAGGAACTGGCCGATGTGCTGCTCTATCTGGTGCGCCTCTCGGATAAGCTGGAAGTTGATTTGCTTGAAGCGGCCTTGCTCAAGCTGAAAAAAAATGCCGTTAAATACCCGGCAGAGATTGTTCGCGGCAGTTCAAAAAAATATAACGAATACTGACCCATCCTGCATGATCGGATTGCATAATCAACAAATATTCCGGGAAACGTAAAAATGAGCGAAAAACAAACACCACGCAAGAAAAGCACCGTTGATGCCAGAGTCAAAAAAATCGGGCTTGCCACCGCTCAGTTGCACCGCATACTCAAGGAACTCGGACACACTCGCCACCTGGAAAAATCGGCTTCCACCATGCCTGATGCGCGCGAGCGGCTGTCCTTCATCGACAAATCCATGCATGACGCGTCGGAAAAAACCATCAGCGCAGTCGAAGCATCACTGCCGCTGACCAGCCGGAACCGGGCCGCCTGTGGCGAGCTGTCGATGCGGCTTGCCGATACCGGGTTCACTGAGCACCAGCCTCTCATCATGGATACAATTTCGAAATTAGGCGAGATGGCAATGGCAGAAGAAGCGGTGCGCCACAACCTGATGCAGATCATGGAAGCCCAGGAATTCCGCGATCTGGCCGGACAAATGGTCAACAAGATCGTGAATGCCGCTGTCGAGATAGAAAGCATTCTGCTCGACATCCTCAAGGAATATGCGCCGGACAGCAAAGATTCCCTGATCAGCACCGAGGGACTGACCGCAGGCCCGGGACAGCTGTCCAGCGTCAACGGACAGGACGAGGTGGACGATCTGCTGGCATCCCTCGGCTTTTAATTCTCAGCAGGTTTTGCCGTCAGTACTCGCAAAGCGGCCACCCCGACCGGTTCGCTGAGCTGAATCGGCACAACCGCGTGACGCTGAGCGTAACGCTGCTGCACGGCTTCGATTTGCGCGTATTCCTGTGCCGCCCGCTGCATCAATAACGGTGAGACGGAATGTGCGGCAGCCAGACTCTGGTTGACGATCCACGCCCAGGGTTCGATACCCGCCCGGCGCAAGTCTCCCTGCAACTCGGCCGCCTCCAGCACCGGCGTGGTTTCCGCAAGGGTGACCAGCAATATCCGGGTGCAGCCTGCATCCTGAAGACGCATCATCGGCGTCTGAACTGTTTTGCCCAGGTTACGCGCAACATCCCGGTGATAAGCGCCGGTGGCATCCAGCAACAGCAGGGTATGACCGGTCGGGGCGGTATCCATCACCACAAAAACCTGATCGGCTTCACGGATGGCGCGCGAAAACGCCTGAAAAACGGCGATCTCTTCGGTGCAGGGAGAGCGCAGATCCTCTTCCAGCAAGGCACGTCCCTGTTCATCCAGATCTTTTCCTCTGGTTGTCAGTACGTGCCGGCGATACCGTTCTGTTTCCACCAGCGGGTCTATGCGGCTCACCCGCAAATTTTCCATCTCGCCATTCAGCGTTTCCGACAGATGTGCCGCAGGATCCGAGGTAGTGAGATTCACCGCATGACCGCGCGCGGCAAGTTCGACTGCGATGGCCGCCGCCAGGGTGGTCTTGCCGACGCCGCCTTTTCCCATCAGCATGATCAAACCGTGGTCCGTCAGTTCCAGCTGGTCTATCAGACCCGATAGATCAGGCATGCTGATTTTTCGAGCCGTCCTCGCGGCATCGATGACCGGCGTATATTCAGCCAGCAGTGCGCGCAAAGCATTGATGCCGACCATATTGAACGGCAACAGGTTGCGCATATCGGTTGGCAGTGCGCGCAACGCATCCGGCATACCGTCTATCGCCGCGCACTCACGCTGATAAATGGCCTGCGCCACAGGATCGTTGATCTGGCTTACCGGCATGCACCCGTTGATGACCAGATACTGATGAGAAAAACCGCTTTGTGTCAGCTCGATACAGGTGCGTGCGGCCTCCAGCAAAGAAGAGCGTTGCGCACGAGCGACCAGTATCAGCCGGGTGCGGCCCGGATCGGCCAATACCGCAACGGCATTGCTATATCGCTGACGTTGTTTTTCCAGGCCTGCCAGAGGCCCCAGACAAGAGGCGCCCTCGGGATTGTCGTCGAGAAATCCGCTCCACGCCCCGGGCAATTGCAGCAGGCGTATCGTATGGCCGGTGGGTGCCGTATCGAAAACCACATGATCGAACTGTCCCGGCAAATCCCTATCCGTCAGCAGCTCGGTAAATTCATCAAAGGCTGCGATTTCAGTAGTACATGCGCCGGAGAGCTGTTCCTCGATACGTCTGACCGCCGACTCCGGCAAACTGCCGCGCACCGGCCCCACAATGCGCTCGCGATAGGCAGAAGCTGCGGCCTGCGGATCGATCTCCAGCGCCGATAAGCCAGGTACTTCTGCAATCACTGTGAGCCTGTTGCCTATGGCGACGCCGAACACCTGTCCCACGTTGGAGGCAGGATCGGTGCTGACCAGCAGCACTCGTTTTCCGCCATCGGCCAACCGCACCGCCGTGGCGCACGCAAGAGAGGTCTTTCCCACCCCGCCTTTTCCGGTAAAAAAAACAAAGCGCGGCGCCTCTGTCAGCAATTTCATTTCCAACCCTTCTAACACTTACCGGAACAGCAGGAAGAGGATTCAGGCAGTCCGGCAAATCTGGCCAACTCACGGCGCGTGGGGTAGCGGCCCGCCAGCACAATTTCGCCGTCCAGCAAGACCAGCGGCAGGCATTCCTCGCCTGATCGCTCCAGAAAAGACTTCGCCACAGCATTCTCGACAAAAGCCATCGGCTGCTGGGCAAGATTATATCTTTCCATTGTTCCGCCGGTTCGCTTTAACCAGTCTGCATCGGCACCAAAATCCACCAACGCCTGATCGACTTCAGTGCCGCATATCCCGGTGCTGCAACATAACGCAGGGTCGAATACCTGTATTTTTCTCATGACCTGCCCCTTAATCCTGAATGCGGCCGATTTCCGCCAGTTTTTCTTTCAGAACCAGCTTGTCCAGCTTCTCGATAGGCAAACTCATGAACAACTGTATGCGTCTTGCCAGCTGATCATAGGCCTTCTTGAACGCAACACGCCTGGCTTCTTCCCCCTCAACATGGGCCGGATCAGGAATACCCCAGTGCGCCGTGGCGGGTTTGCCGGGCCAGATCGGGCAAACTTCCCCGGCCGCGTTATCGCATACGGTGAAAATAAAATCGATTTCGGGTGCGCCGGGTGCGGCGAACTCATCCCAGCTTTTGCTGCGCAATCCTTCGATGCTGAAACCTTTTTCCTGCAACAGCTCCACGGCGCCCGGGTTGACTTGCCCTGCCGGCTTACTGCCTGCGCTGTATGCAACGAAACGTCCCTTGCCCAGCTGATTGAACAGCACTTCCGCCAGAATGCTGCGTGCGGAATTGCCGGTACATAACACCAGCACCTTGTATTGTTTTTCGCTCATTGCATTTCCCCTCATCTAATATTTAAATTATTAAACAATTATTAAAATAACAGGTGGCATTAGAGCAGAAAAGCAATACTTATTCAATATGAAAATCAAAAATGATAAAGGCCCGTCACCGTGCCTTTATCGCCGCAGGCATAAAGATCACTCGCCTCAGTCATCTCCATCGCCGTCGCGAGAGCCTCTGCCCCCGCCTTCACCGCGCTGACCCTGATCTTCGCGATAGCCTTCGCCCCGATTTTCGCGATACCCGCCATTCCCACGATTTTCGCCCGCTTGAGGTTGCATGGGGCCGGAACTGCTGCCAATTGCCGCACCGCTTCCTCCACCGATGGCCGCTCCCAGAATGGCGCCGTTCTGGCCGCCAACGCTTTGCCCGACCACAGCACCTGCCGCCCCACCCAATGCGCCCCCCAGGACAGCGCCGCCATCAACCGCGAAAGCGCTTGCGCTGGCTGACAGTAACAAGGCAATTGCCAACAGTTTTTTCATGTTATCTCCTTATCGTATAAATGATTTGCCGCGTTTTTGGCCAAATATAGTGACAGTTTCCGGCTCGCCCTACTCCGTCCTTCCCAACACATTCAGGTACACCTTGCGGTAAGCGCGCGCGCTGGTTTCCCAACTGAAATCCTTGCTCATGCAGTTCCTGCGCAATACTCGCCACTTGCGCTGATCCTGATACAGCCCGACCGCTCGCACTATGGCGGCGTACAGATTATCGGTCGTCATCCCGCTGAATACAAAACCGCTGGCCGTGCCATCGTTGAGCGTTTCCGCTGTGCAATCCACCACAGAGTCTGCAAGCCCCCCGGTATTGTGCACGATGGGCGGCGTACCGTAGCGCTGGCTGTAAAACTGGTTCAGCCCGCAAGGCTCGAAGCGCGACGGCATGACGAACATATCCGCCCCGGCTTCGATCTGATGCGACAGGGCTTCGTCAAAGCCTATCATCACCGCCACCTTGCCCGGATAGCGCAGCGCCAGATCGCGTGCGCTCTCCTGCATAAAGGCTTCGCCGCTGCCCAGGATCACCAGTTGAACCGGCAGCTCAACCAATTGAGGCGCGATTTCCAGCAGCAAATCCAGCCCTTTCTGATGGGTCAGACGGCTGACCACGGCCAGCAGCGGCACATCCGCATCCACATTCAGCGACATTCTGGTTTGCAGCGCCTGTTTATTCTGCGCCTTGCCCGTCATGCGAGCCGCCGAAAAATGGCTGGGCAAATGTTTGTCGGTTTCGGGATTCCACTCATCGGTATCTATACCGTTGAGTATGCCGGTAATATCATCGCTGCGTGCGCGCAACAAGCCTTGCAGGCCGAAGCCCAGCTCATCCCCCTGAATTTCACGCGCGTAGTTCGGGCTGACCGTGGTGATGTGCCAGGCATAATAGAGCCCGGCCTTGAGAAAAGACATATTGCCATACAGCTCGATGCCATTGATATGGTAACTCTCAGGCGGCAGGTGCAACAATTCCACCTTCTTTGGGCGGAAGTTACCCTGAAAAGCCAGATTGTGGATGGTGATGATATTCGGCACCGCACCGGCGGCGACGCTCAGATAAACCCCGGTCAGACCGGTTTGCCAGTCATTGCCGTGCACCAGATCGGGATGCCAGGAAAGCGGCGATTCATCGCTGCCCAGTATTGCGGCAATTCTGCACAGCAGACCGAAACGCAGCGGGTTGTCTACCCAGTCATGACCGGTAACGGGATCCGCATAGGGACCGCCCTCACGCTGGTATAACTCGGGACAATCGAGCACCAGCAGCGGCACGCCGCTCTTCATGATGGAGAATAATAGCCGCGAGGAGGGAAAACCCGGTATCCCGGTAAAACTGGCTACCACCTCGTTCGGCCCCATTTGCGCCATCACCTGCGGGTAGCCGGGAATCAGCACGCGCACGTCCACGTCTATCGCACGCAGTGCGGCCGGCAGCGCCCCGCTGACATCGGCCAGTCCGCCGGTCTTGATTAACGGCGCAATTTCAGAAGTGACAAACAATACTTTTATTTCGGACATTTATTACCCTTATTTGAATCACATCAGTCGGGTTAATGCCGCAAGCCCGCAAGGGGCTTCCCATAAAACATAGTCGCCTTCGGCTTCTTGTTTTGAATGAAGGGCACTGATGGAACTACTAAACATTATCTAAAGCTTGAAAGAACCAAGCCTAAGATTCTGTTTATCCCACGGAATATAAGCGATGAAACTGCTTTATTCCTGAATGAAAACCCGACCTACGAACTTACGAACTCAATCCTCAATCCTCAATCCTGCCTTTACAGCCAGCGCATCATACCCAGTTCGAACGGATGGGTTAACAATTCATGGTATGGATAGACGCGAATCCGATATTCCAGATTGCCGCACAACTCCGGCGTCAACTCGGTTGCAAAGCGGATTTCTCCGGATTCGTTGACCGCGCCGGTGGAGACGAAAGGATAGCGCCGCGCCGATGCGATCTGTTCCTTCCTGGTATTGAAGCCTATCAGTATTTCAACCACCACATCGTCCGGTGCGAGGCCGTTCAAGTTAACCAATACTTCAAAGCGCAAACTGTCGCCGTAGTTAATCTGTGCCCTGATCTCATCGGTGCGACGCAATGAGACTTCCGGCCAGGCACGCTTCACGCGCGCTTTCCAGTCCGCCACCCGATGCGAGTTTGCATACTGGTTCTGGGTGTACAGCTTGTGCTGCCTGGCAGCCGGCAGATAGCAGTTGGACAGATAATCGCCCACCATCCGTTTGGAATTAAAACGCGGGATGATGGTTGCCATGGAGCGCTTGGCCATCTTCACCCAGCTTGGCGAAAAACCCATCTTGCCATACGCGTAGTAGGAAGGCACCACCTGATCCTGCAACAATTCGTAGAGTGTGCGGGTTTCTTCGTGCGTCCTGACTTCCTCGCCCAGCGTTTCCGACACAGGCTTGATCGCCCAGCCATTCCTGCCGTCATAACCCTCCCCCCACCAGCCGTCCAGCACCGACAGATTGATGCAGCCATTCATCCCCGCCTTCATGCCCGAGGTGCCGGAAGCTTCCAGCGGATACAACGGATTGTTCAGCCAGACATCGACACCCGAGACCAGTTTGCGCGACAGGGCCAGATCATAGCCTTCCACGATCAGCACCTTGCCGGTAAATTCGGTCATCTTGGAGATGTGGGTGATGTGGCGTATCAGATCCTGACCGGGAACGTCCGCAGGGTGCGCCTTGCCGGCAAAGATAAACGCCACGGGCCGCTCGGGATTATGCAGTATTTCCCGCAGCCAATCGAGGTTGTTGAACAGCATGGTGGCACGCTTATAGGTCGCAAAACGGCGCGCAAAACCGACCGTGAGAATATTGGGATTTTCCGGATTGACATACTTGAGCAGGCGATCCAGATGCGCTTCGGAACCGTGATTGCGAAAATGCTGGGCTGTGATGCGCTGGGTCACCGCGTTCAGCATTTTTACTTTAAGCGTTTGGTGCACGCTCCAGAACACATGATCCGGAATATCGTCCACTCCCTCCCACAACGCAAGATCGTTCATGCGGGCATTCCATTCAGAGCCCAGATAGCGTTCCAGCACTTCGATCCACTCGGTCGCCAGAAAGGTAGGCGCATGCACGCCGTTGGTCACATAGGTCATCGGGTTTTCGCGCGGCTCGATCTCGGGCCACATCTCGCCGCAAATTTGCGATGAAACATCCCCATGGATGCGCGATACGCCGTTGTGGAAACGTGAACCGCGCAACGCCAGCGCCGTCATGTTGAAATCCGGACTGTTTCTGGTGCGTCCCAGCGCCATGAACTGCTCGTGAGTAAGCTTGAGGTCGTCGTAATAGTGCTCGAAATAGGCCTTTATCATTCCTTCGCTGAAATGGTCGTGTCCGGCGGGAACCGGTGTGTGGGTGGTAAACACGGTATTCGCCGCCACCTCCTCAAGGGCCGTGTCAAAATCGAAACAGTTGCTTCCCGTCTTGTAGCGGATGCGTTCGAGCATCATGAAAGCGGCATGCCCCTCGTTGATATGCCAGACGGTCGGTTTCAGTCCGATTTCATGCAAGGCGCGCACGCCACCGATGCCCAGCACAATTTCCTGCTCGATGCGCATCACCGTATCGCCGCCGTACAAACGGTGCGTGATGTCCCGGTCATGCGCCGTGTTGCTTTCGATATCCGTGTCCAGAAGGTAGAGCATGATATGGCCGATGCGTGCCTGCCAAATCTTGATGTTTACCTTGCGTGCGGGCAACTCCAGCGAAACATAAGCCTCCGAGCCATCCGGCCTCAAAGCGGGTGAAACAGGCAAATCATCGAAACTCGAATCGGTGTTGCTGGCAATCTGGTTGCCGTCACCGTCGATGGTTTGATGGAAATAGCCCTGCCGGTACAACAGACCTACGCCGACAAAGGGCAGACGCAAATCGCTCGCCGCCTTGCAGTGATCGCCCGCCAGTATTCCCAGTCCGCCCGAATAAATCGGAAAGCTTTCGTGGAAGCCGAATTCTGCGCAGAAGTAGGCGATCAGATCGTCCTGACCCAGCGAACCGGCGGCGGGGGTCTTATATTGATGATAAGTGTCGTAATCCGCCAGCACGCGGTTGAGATTGCCGATAAATACCTGATCTTCGGCCGCATCCAGCAACAGACGTTCGTCCACCCGCTTCAAAAAGGCTTTGGGGCTGTGACCGGTGGCCTTCCATAAACCCGGATGCAGGCGCGCGAAGAGGCGGCGGGTAGCGCGATCCCAGCCATACCAGAGATTATTGGCCAGCTCTTCCAGCCTCGCCAGCCGTTCCGGCACCCTGGGCCTGACTTGCAGGCTATAAGAGGTACTTTTATTCACAATCGACCCTCACGAACAAAACATAAGTTCCGAATTATAGCTCCGCCGCTGCGAAAACAGACGGGATAAAAATAACCACCTGAACGGTGGTTATCGGTTTACCTAAAAACATCCCGCTTCAACTTTTCCCGGACTTTGCACTCTTTACATGCCACACATTTTCGGCATATTCCATGATCGTGCGATCGCTGGAAAACTTGCCCATGTTGGCGACGTTTAAAATCGCGCGGCGCGTCCACTCTTCCTTGTCCTGATACAGCAGGCCGACCATATCCTGGGTGGCAATGTAACTGGCGTAATCCGCCAGCAGCAGATAGTGGTCATTGTGGTGCGTCAGATTGTCGAAAATCTGACGGTAACGATCCGGCTCATCCACCGAAAAGAAACCATTGCCTATCATGTCCAGCACCTGCTTGAGCTCATCGTTGCCGTAGTAATGATCCCATGAGTTGTAACCCTTGACACGCAACTCGGCCACCTGCGGCGTCGTCAGACCGAAGATAAAAATATTTTTATCGCCCACTTCTTCGAGAATTTCAACGTTGGCGCCGTCCAGCGTGCCTATCGTCAGCGCACCGTTCAGCGCCATCTTCATATTGCCCGTACCGGATGCTTCCGTGCCGGCCGTGGAAATCTGCTCGGACAGATCGCTGGCAGGGAACAGCTTTTCCGCCGACGAAACGTCGTAATTGGGCAAGAACACCACTTTCAGCAAACCATGCACCGCCGGATCGTCGTTGACGATGCTGGCAACGTCATTGATGAGACGTATGATCAGCTTGGCCAGACGGTAGCCCGGCGCCGCCTTGCCGGCGAAAATGATGGTGCGCGGCGTGATCGAATGGGCGTGGCCCCCGCGTATCCTGTTGTACAGGGTAATCACATGCAGCACGTTCAGCAGTTGGCGCTTGTATTCGTGGATGCGTTTGATCTGCACATCGAACATCGAACCGGTATCCACAGCGATGCCCACCGTGCGCTGGATGTATTGCGCAAGACGCTCCTTGTTGGCCTGTTTCACTTCGCGGAACTGACGGCGGAACTCGGCATCGTCCGCATAAGGGATCAGATTTTTAAGCTGATCGAGCTCGCGCACGAAACCCTTGCCGATGCGCGAGGAAATCAGTCCTGCCAGGCCCGGATTGCATTGATTCAGCCAGCGGCGCGGCGTGATGCCGTTGGTGACATTGATGAATTTTCCCGGAAAAATACGATTGAAATCGGCAAACAGCGTGGTTTTCAACAAGTCACTGTGTATTGCGGCCACGCCGTTCACGGTATGACTGCCGATTATGGCCAGATGCGCCATGCGCACGCGGCGACCGTTATTTTCATCGATAATGGAAACCCGCCTGAGCAAATCGATGTCGCCGGGGAAGTGATGGTTGACCTGCGCCAGAAAGCGCCGGTTGATTTCGTAAATAATTTCCAGATGGCGCGGCAACACGCGCGCAAACTTCTCCACCGCCCAGCTTTCCAGCGCCTCCGGCATCAGGGTGTGATTGGTGTAGGCAAATATTTCGGTAACCAGCGTCCAGGAACAATCCCACTTCAAATGATGCACATCCATCAACTGATACATCATCTCGGCCACCGCAATTGCCGGGTGAGTATCATTCAACTGAATGGCGACCTTCTCCGGCAACAGATCCCAGTTGCCATGTTTGGCCACAAAGTGAAACAGAATATCCTGTATGGATGCGGAGACGAAGAAGTACTCCTGCCTTAAACGCAGCTCTTTACCCACGGCTGAACTGTCATTCGGATAAAGCACCTTGGACAAACTCTCCGATATGTTTTTGTCATGCACCGCACTGAGATAATCACCCGCATTGAACGATTCGAGGTTGAATTCGCGCGCGGCCTTGGCTGCCCACAGACGCAGGTTGTTCACGGTTGCGGTGTCGTAACCGGGGATAGGCACGTCGTAGGCCATCGCCATTACCGTTTCAGCATCCACCCAGTGATGTTCAACCCCACCCTCGCCATCGGAAAATTGAACGACATGACCGAAAAACTTCACCGGGTACATGCGCTCGGGGCGCTGAAACTCCCATGGATTGCCAAAACGCAGCCAGTTATCTGGCCTCTCGACTTGTTCGCCGTTCTTGATGCGCTGATTGAACATGCCGTATTCATAGCGTATGCCATAACCCTGACCCGGCAGATCAAGCGTAGCCAGTGAATCGAGGAAACAGGCAGCCAGCCGTCCCAGGCCGCCGTTGCCCAGGGCCGCGTCGATTTCCATTTCTTCAACTGCTTCCATGCTGTGACCTAATGCCTGCAAACTTTCACGCAGCGGCTGTTCCATGCCCAGATTGAGCGCCGCATTTGACAAGGTGCGGCCGATCAGAAATTCCAGTGAGAGGTAATACAAGCGTTTCGGATCTTCCTCCAAACACATCTCTGTCGTTTTCAACTGCTTTTCAATGAGTTGATCACGCACGGTATGCGCCGACGCCTCGAACCAGTCACGCTCGGTGGCTGTCTTGATGGATTTTCCCTCGGTGAAAATCAGGTGATTGGTCAGCACCCGTTGAAACACGAGAGGATCGGAGCGGTCGAACGTCCCCGGGCTGGATTTTTTTGGAGAACTCATGAGCTATGCCTATTGAATTATTGATAAAACTTAAAGCGGGACGATTACGAGATGCAATCGCCCGGCTATCGATTAACCGCGCTTTTCATGGTGTCCGCCGAACTCAAAACGCAGCGCGGACAACAACTTATCGCCGTAATCCGCTTCGCCTCGCGATGAAAAGCGATTGAACAAGGCAGCGGTCAACACCGGTGCGGGGGTGCCTGACTCGATGGCCGCAATGCTGGTCCAGCGCCCCTCGCCTGAATCGGATACCTTGCCGCCAAAGCCGGTCAGATCCGCATCACCTTGCAAGGCGTGCGCGGTCAAATCCAGCAGCCAGGAACCCACCACACTGCCGCGCCGCCACAGCTCAGCCACTTCCGACACATCGATATCAAAGCGGAGTGTGTCCGGTTCGCGCAGCGGCGTGGTTTCAGCATCGGTTTGTCGTTCGATCGCCCCCACATTGGCATGGCGCAGCAGATTGAACCCTTCGGCATACGCTGCCATCAGGCCATATTCGATGCCGTTGTGCACCATTTTAACAAAATGTCCGGCACCCGAAGGCCCGCAGTGCAGAAAGCCGGTTTCAGCGCTGCCGGGCGCACCCGTTCTGCCCTCGGTGCGCGGCGCGGTCTCTACGCCGGGCGCCAACGACAAAAACACCGGTTGCAAACGTGATACCGCCACGGGGTCGCCGCCTATCATCAGACAATAACCGCGTTCCAGCCCCCATACCCCGCCGCTCACGCCCACATCGACGTAATGAACCGCTTTGGAGGCAAGCGCACGACCTCTGAGTATATCATCCTTGTAGTAGGAATTTCCGCCGTCGATCAACACGTCGTCTGCATCCAGCATGGGTGTCAGCTCGGCGATGCTGGCATCCACCACGGCGGCAGGCAGCATCAGCCAGACTGCGCGCGGGGTTTCCAGCTTGCCCATGAAATCCTGCATACTGACGGCACCTACCGCCCCTTCCTTTACCAAGGCCTGCACGGCATCCGCACTGCGGTCAAACACCACGCACCGGTGTCCTGCCCGTTGCAGGCGGCGCACCATGTTTGCGCCCATACGCCCCAACCCTATCATTCCTATCTGCATTTAGTACTCCTCTGTTGTTATCGGTAATGCCGCGCGGTCGAAATGCCACTCGGCGCCGGCAACTTGTGCAGCAGGCAAAGTTTCACCGAGCAATATTCGTTCCAGAGCAGAACGCTTACCCTCACCTGCCACCAGAAACAGCTTTGCACGGGCTGCGTTGAGTGTACTCATGCCGAGCGACACCCGTTCAGCGGGCGGCTTGGGCGCCTGATATACCGGCACAACAGCGTCAGCGCTTGCGATTGCAGGGTTCCCCGGAAACAGGCTGGCCGTATGCCCGTCCTCACCCATCCCCAGCAACACCAGGTCTAGCCGAATGCCATTGAGCACCATCATGTAGCGCGCCGCCGCTTCCGCCGCACCCAATTCTGCCTGCATGACGTGTATATTTCCCTCCGGCAGCGCAACATGCTCGAAAAGCGCATTGCGCGCCATGCTGTCATTGCGCTGTGCATCCCCCTTGGGTAAACAGCGTTCATCGCCGAAATAAATGTGAACATTTAGCCAGTCAATGGCATGGTGACGCAGTTGCTCATAACAGCGACGCGGAGTCTCACCGCCTGCCAGCGCCAGATGAAACACCCCGCGTTCGCTAATCGCCTCATCCGCCAGCCTGGAAATACGCTCTGCGACCGCAGCCCCCAGCAGCATGGGATCATCATGAACAAACACCGCCTGTGCATTCGGCATATCGTGGATTATTTCCATACCCGCGAGTTGGGCCGCGCGCAGGGCCGGCCCGTAAAGGGCTGCGCGGTCATTCAGGATCACCTTGACCGGCATGGCTTCGAGTAAATGACGCATACGGCCCTTGTTCAGGAACGCTTCCAGAAATACGCCATCGGTCAGCAGCGGTAAAATCCTGGGCGCGATACCGCCCCCCAGATACAAACCACCGCAGCTCATGACCTTGAGCGCAAGATTGCCGGCCTCCGCCCCGTACAGACTGACAAAACAATGCAGCGTCTCGGAGCAAATCTCATCGCGCCCTGCCATCGCGGCTTTGGAAATCGCAGCAGCCGCATCGCCGTGGCGCATTTCTTCCGCCAGCCAGCCTGGCACGGACACTTGCCGATACTGGCGCAAAAACTCATGCAGGGTAAGCAATCCCATGCCGGATACCACGCGCTCCCAACTGACGTGACTGTGCTGTTGTTGCAGATGGCGCAGCAGCGCCATTTCAAGCTCATTGCCGGGGCTGAAGCTGGCATGTCCGCCTTCAGTGGCAAACGGCTGATGCTGTTGCCCGTCCCAGTACAACCCGGCCTCGCCTAATCCCGTGCCGGCGGCAATCACCGCGGCATTGCCGGTTGCGTTAACTCCGCCTGCCTGCAAGGTCAGCAGATCGTCCGGACACAGTGCCGACAAACCGTATGCAGTCGCTTCAAGATCGTTGAGCAGGGTGCAGTGCGAAAAGCCGAATTGCTGCTGCAAGGCGTCGGCGTCGATGCGCCAGGGCAGATTGGTGGTTTGCGCGACACGTCCTTCGACCGGCCCCGCCACCCCAAAAGCCGCGGCTATGCCTCGAAACCCGCGCAGCGACACGTTTGTCCCCTCGCCCTTCGGGAGAGGGTTTGGGTGAGGGAAACGGGCATGCCCGTTAGGTGATTCAGCACCCGCCAAAAAATCGGCCAACAGCAGCTCGAACGTTGCAAAATCCCGGCTGGCATAGCCGGCTTCACGCAGGATGTGCACCTGACTGCCTGTGACTTCGACGGTCGCGAGACGCGTCTTGGTGCCGCCGATATCGCCCGCGAGAATGGCTGCCATCTTAGTACGCCTGTAAATCTGCGCCATCCAGATTCAAGGAATGCCGCCAGAACTGGTCATCGCGGTCGAACAGACGGTAGGTACCGCGCGGCCCCCAGCTTCCTGCCTGATAAGTGTTGATAAAATCCCGTTCCATCGACCACACCTTGAGGATAGGATCGACCACGCGCCAGGCTGTTTCCACCTCGTCGATGCGTAAGAACAGCGAATGATCGCCCTGCATCACGTCCAGCAGCAAACCCTCGTAAGCGTCGCAATCCTCATCGCTGCCCTTGCGATAGGTGGCATCCAGACTGATGCTGCGGGTGTGCAGATCCAGCCCCGGCACCTTGACCTGCATTTCCATTTTCAGACAGTCATCGGGCTGGATGCCCAGCATGATCCAGTTCGGCTGCGAGGGGCCTTGTCGGGTATGCCGCAACAAGTCCTGCGGCGGCTTCTTGAAGCGTATGCAGATCGCCGAGCTGTTCTCCTGCATGCGCTTGCCGGTGCGCAGATAAAACGGCACCCCCGCCCAACGCCAGTTGTCGACGAAGAGTTTCAGCGCAGCGTAAGTTTCCGTCGTGCTGTCTGCCGCCACACCCGGCTCTTCCAGATAACCGGGCACCGTTTTACCGTCTATGCTGCCGCTGGCATACTGGCCGCGAAAAGCGTGGGCATGCACGGCGTTCTGCGTGATGGGACGGATCGCCTTGAGCACTTTCACTTTTTCATCGCGCAAGTGCTCCGCCGACATCGTCACCGGCGGCTCCATCGCCACCAGCGCCAGCAGCTGCAAAAGATGACTCTGGATCATGTCGCGCAATGCGCCTGCGCCTTCGTAATAATCGGCACGCCCTTCCACGCCCAGCGTTTCGGAATGCGTAATCTGCACATGATCGATGTAATGATTATTCCACAGCGGTTCGAGCAGCAGATTGGCGAAACGGAATACCATCACATTCTGCACCGTGCCTTTGCCGAGATAATGGTCGATGCGGTAAATCTGCGGTTCATTGAGATGCCTGTATAAGCTGCTCTGCAGGGTCTGCGCACTCAGTAAATCGTAACCGAACGGCTTTTCAATCACCACGCGCCGCCAGCCGCTGCTCTCCTTGAGCAATCCTGCGCTGCCCAGCTTTTCGATGATGGCAGTAAATTCGGACGGGCGCACCGCCATGTAGAACACCATGTTAGGGGGAAATATTTCATTTCCTTCCAGCAGTTGCTGCAAATTCAGATAGGCGTTCTCATCGCCCGGCGGGATGGCCTGATAATGCATGCGTGCAAAAAAACGCGCCTGAGCCTCCTCATCCACCCCTTGCGGCATGGCCTGCTGCAACATCCCGGCAACCGAATCTATCCACTCGCCGCGCTCGACCAGCTCGATACCGCAGCCGAGTATGATCAGACGTTCCGGCAGGCGCTTCGCGATCTCCAGACGAAACAGCGACGGAATCAGTTTGCGGCGGCTCAGATTGCCGGCTGCACCGAATATGACCAGCGTACAGGGGTCGAGCGCTTTCATGTTGATCCTTTCAGGTATTTAA